>JAEUVB010000014.1 GCA_016786845.1 Chitinophagaceae bacterium
CTAGTAATAACAGTGACCATGATGATCACCATTAGGGTTAAACAAAAAAGCTGTAAACTTGTATTCCGAACAACAAAATACCTTGACAAGCAATTATTAATTTAACCCCGAAAAGTGTCAAGTAATTTTAGGAGGGGTCAACTGCCTCTTGCAACGACGCAACTCGCTCTTGCAACGACGCAACTGCCTCTTGCAATGACGCAACTCGCTCTTGCAACGACGCAACTGCCTCTTGCAACGACGCAACTCGCTCTTGCAATGGCGCAACTACCTCTTGCAACGACGCAACTCGCTCTTGCAACGACGTAACTCCCCCTTGCAATGACTCTACTGCCTCTTGCAACGGGTACACAATTGTAGAATAAAGGTTTCTTCATTATTTGGATGGATCTTGAACGGATGAAAATATATTAATCATTAACCATTCAACATTCACCATTCCTCAATACCTGTATTTCTCCCCCCATCTCTTCTTCAGAAACTGCCTGATTTCTTCTTCTCTCACATTTTTACCCGGATCGTATAAAGTGGTTCCGCTGATTTCGTCCGGCAGGAATTCTTGTCCCGAAAAACTTTGATCATGATTGTGGTCGTATTGATAACCTTTCCCATAATCCATTTGCTTCATCATACCCGTGGGGGCATTTCGGATCGGGAGAGGTACCGGCAAGTCGCCTTGTTTGCGTACGAGTGAAAGCGCCTTTTCGATGGCCATATAAGAGGCATTGCTTTTGACCGAGGTGGCCAAATAAACTGCACATTGCGATAGGATGATACGCGATTCGGGATAGCCAATTTTGCTCACGGCTTCAAAGGTGGCATTGGCGAGCAGCAAAGCATTCGGATTGGCGTTGCCAATATCTTCACTGGCAAAGATCAGCATACGGCGGGCAATAAAGGTGACCTCTTCGCCGCCCTCTATCATCCGCGCCATCCAGTATACCGCGGCATTCGGATCGCTGCCCCGCATACTTTTTATGAAGGCCGAAATGATATCGTAATGTTGCTCTCCTTTTTTATCGTAAAGGGCGATTCGTTTTTGTGCCACGGAGGTCACGAGTTCATCGGTGATGTGCAATTGTCCTTCGGGCAAATGGTTCACCACCAATTCCAACAGGTTCAAGAGTTTACGCGCATCTCCTCCGGACAGTCGAATGAGGGCCTCATATTCATCGACCACGAGGGCCTTGGTTTTCAATGCCACATCCTTGCTCAAAGCTTCATTGACCAGTCCAACCAGATCGTCGTAGTCCAAAGATTTGAGCACATAAACCTGGCACCGGCTGAGTAAGGCGCTATTGACTTCAAACGACGGGTTTTCGGTGGTGGCCCCGATGAGGGTGATGATGCCTTTTTCAACGGCACCGAGCAGGGCGTCTTGTTGTCCTTTATTGAAGCGGTGAATTTCATCGATGAAGAGTATGGCCTTGTCTTCTGTACGTGCCTTTTCAATCACTTCCCTCACTTCTTTCACCCCGCTCGAAATAGCGCTGAGGGTATAAAACGGAACTTGCAAACTATGCGCAATAATATTGGCGATGGTGGTTTTCCCCACCCCCGGTGGTCCCCATAGGATCATCGAAGGTACCTGCCCCTTTTCGATGGCCGTGCGCAGAATGCTGCCTTGTCCCGTCAAATGTTGTTGCCCCCACAATTCATCGAGTCGGGTAGGGCGTAGTCTTTCGGCGAGGGGGGCATGCATGTTACAAAATAACAACGGAATTCATTCCGTATCGTGAAAACCCTTAAATTTGTATAACTCACCTAAAAACGTTTAAGGATGAAGATATTTGAAACCTTGATCGAAGTCCTGCACTGGGGCAAGATCGCAGCCTCTCCCACACTGATCGGTGGTATATTGGGTTGGATAGTCTATTTGAAATTTCCCGGTATGTTGGGAATGATTTTGGGCGTTTCACTGGCTTTAGCCGGACTCATCTTCGGCATCATCTGGGCCACACGAGTTTGGAAGGAAGTGGGCACGACGACATTTATGTCACGGCTCATCGCCACACCGGAGTTGGATGCGGTGGAGGAGAAGTAGTCCACTACAACCTTATTTCCGAATGAATATTTGGGCGGCAGACACGCCTGCCTGATTGGCACAGTCAGACAGGCTTTTCGCTGCAAGTCCTCGCTCCTGCCGGGAGCTTAGCCTCGAGGCCTCCTGCGTCGTCACTGTGGGCTTTTCATTAAAGAGATTAAGTATAACTTGGAAATGTAATTTTCTAAAAAATATGTGATCGTAATTTCTCATCTGCAACCAAATTTTCCGAATTATAAATTGATATTCATTGAATATAAGATATCGCTTGTGAGGATGTGAAGGGCGGAATAGTTTTGTTTCGAAATACAGAAGGAATTGACCATTTCATTCATCTGCACTTCGATTTTTAAAACACTAAACCCTACTTGTTATGAAACACATCTTCTCTACCTTACTATTTTTAACGCTACTCATGCCCACCGTTTTTGCACAAGGCGATTACCGCAATGATGTGCATATTTATGCGACGCAACAACGGGTAAATGCAGCAGATTTCGAAGCACATCCGAATCACATGGCTATTGCCGGTACCTACCCGCCTTTATCTTATAGTATAGGCGCCATCACCAACCCCATGAATGCGCAACGAATTTTCCTGACGGATTATATCACCGGTAATTTCAATTTCAGGAAGGCTGCGCTCATCACCGGCGTCGATGTATCTACAATCAATACAGGTTATCGTTATACTGTTTCTGAAATCAAGTTTGATGGAAACTACTATGTGATCTGCGGGAATATCATTTGCACCCTGCCAGCTTCACCTTTCAATGATGCCTTTGTCTTGAAGGTGAATACAGCCGGAATGTACCAATGGTTTTATCGCTATAAAATACCTTCCTCATCGAGTGTCTTCTTTCATTCGATAGAGCCTGTTAAAACGGGTACGATGACAACGTCCTATTTGGCTTGCGGTTATCGTATTGATTCCCTGGCCATTCGTCGCGCCATCGTGATGCGTATCGATAGCAGTGGCACGGTGATGACTTATGCCAAACAACTAAATGAGCCATGGGTGTCAGGAAAGCCGGTCAATTCGGAATATCGTAAAGTGGTTTTTTATTCCAATACCGATTATGCATTGACGGGCTATTGCAATCAGGCACCCGACGGATGCGGAAAATCTCTTCAGAGTGATGTGATCTTTTCGATGTATAATTTACCGAATAATACCATCACGGGCAAGGCGATCGGTACGGGTGCGTTTAACAATTTCAATCAAAGAGCGGATGATGGAATCTCCTTGGTGAAGATTGATACCGGCTTGGTGATTCTTTCAAAATATTACAATGCCTTTGGTTTGAACTGTGCCACTCAACCGGATCATATCAGTAATCTGATTCGCGTGAATCCTGTGGTGCCAACCAATAGCGGAACATGGCTACTGATGAAGTCCCTGAAATTTAATACGTTGTCAGGTACCGGCAGCAATGATGTCCCCAAAGACTTACTTTATGAATCTACATCCGGAGCGAATAGACATCTTTGGGTCTATGGCAATCATGTTGCCAACAAAGGGTATCTTATCAAGATCAATTTCAATACGGCCACCAATTTGATGACACCCAAACTGATGAATAATCATGTGGGTAATCCCCTGATCGATGGGAAGACGATAGACTTCAATACTGCCGGTCGTGTCGTCGGGCTCACCAACTTGAATAGTACTGCATATTCTTTATTTGAAATTACCTATACCCCGAATCAGGGCTGTCAGTCTGATTCAAATCTGTTTCCTTACGTTCAGGATACTTTGTCCTGGATCAATCGTGTGCATGATTCCTTGGTTGCCTATCAGGTTTTAATGCCTCATACGATTTATAATATACCCATCAATCAGAATATAATATGTGATACCGTGGTGGCCAAACCATCCGGACTGTCTGGCATCGACGGCAGTTCGGATGGTTTGCTCATCTATCCCAACCCGACCACAGGGATGGCTAGTGTGCAATTCGATGCTCAGACTAGTGGCGAATATCATCTCATGCTATATGATCTCGCCGGACATTTGGTGCATCAGCAACAAGGAAAGTATCAAAGCGGAATCAACGAATGGCCCATTGACTTGCGTCGGGCCGCATCCGGTCTTTATATGATCTATTTCGAATGCAATGGCACGAAACGATATCTTAAATTGATGAAAGAATAGATGGGATATGCCGGGTCATAGTATGGATGAAAATAGATCCGGGCATCACCCATAGACATAGTAAAAAATTGGGTGCCAAAGATTGTTCATCCAATGCATAACCTACACAAGGACACCTCAGTCAACCGAATCAAGGGAGGATGAATAGTGAAAGGATTGAGGTGTCCTTTTTAAGTATGAAATATATTAAAGCAAATGACTGTATAGCGTGATGGGCTTACTATCCTTAGAAGTAGAAAAAGTGTCTGTCCTTATGACGACCCGATCAATTTCCCATCCATATATTTCACCAGTACATTATGATGATCAATTTTACAACAATACTCCATATCATATTGGAGGTTGAATTTGGATAAACGAATAAAATGAGCGCTATCCTGGATGTAATTGTACAATTGTCCTTTGGCCTGACGATATAAGGCCACAGCTGCACGGGTGCTGTCGCAGTTCATTTCAAATTGGGAACCGATACACTCATATACAGCGCCGGCAAAAAGCGAGTCTTCTAAATTGAATCGGTCTTTCCAACTGGCGCAGGCCAGAAGTACATTGCGCCCTTGTGAAGAAAGGTATTCGCAAACTGCGCCTAAGTTTAAAAAAGAACCGGTGATGATTTCACCCGCATCGCCGCACATATGAAGCAGTCGTGTACCGTTGGTCGTTGTAAGAACCAGGGTCTTGCCCGATACAAATTCACGGGGGTATTCCAGGGGTGAATTTCCGTGTTGTAAGCCGGGAGCTACTTTACCATCCCGTTCGCCGGCCGTTATCGCATTCGGTATGGAGGATCCTAACCGGATGCACTCATCGACTTGTGCCACAGGGATGATCTCTTTAGCACCCTGATGCAAGGCTGCAGCAATGGTCGACGTGGCTCTAAAAACATCTATGATGACCACGATGCTATCGCGCAAGTCATAAAGATGAAGCATGGAAGGCGAAAAACAGGTTTCTATTTTGGGCAGTGACATGAGGAGATCAAATGATTTTAATGACGAAATAGGCAATAATTTGGGATAAGATTCCTACTACATATCCCGACCAAATCTGTGGCATGATATGGGCCTTGAGATAGACCCGGGCAGAACCAATGAGGCCGGCCATAATAAACGCAAAGACAATAAACCACACGGACCCGCTTATTCCCAAAAGTCCACAAATGACGGATATCGCTGCCACACAACCCCAGGCTGCGGTATGCATGCTGATTTTGAAAAAGATGGAGGCCATAAAAACCATGACCGTAGTGAGGAAGATTCCCAGCAACATACTTTGTACGATGATGGGCGCTTGAAATTGTTTATGAAACAACCAAAAGACCCAGAAGTAAAACATCATACTGGCAATGAGTGGTCCATAGCGTTCTTTCAATTCATGCATGTGAATGCTCTCGATGAATTTCAGTCGCCATAAGAGGATGACTGTCAGTAGAGGGAAGGTGATAGTGATATAAGAAATGGTGATAAGCCACCATTGTTGGGTCTTCGGATTAACCCCAAACAAAGCTTCCGGGCAGACATAAATCAGGATGGCGAAAACCATGGCCGGCACGAAGACAGGATGAAAGAGGATGGATAAAATACGGGCCGCAGTGGCCATTAAGGATCGATCTTTTTGCACCGGTCAAAGATATTATAGTTTCGTTGTAATTAGGTTCTGGTTTTCGGTATAGTTCCTGTTAAACATTTAACATTCAGGATTTAACATTCCGCGGTTCGCGGAAGGATTTGTTTCAGATTCATGGCCGAACCGAAATGGGCACGCATACTATCCAAATCCCATGCATCTTCCAGGGCATAAGGACCAATTTTTGTGCGACAAAGTTGCTGCAGGTAGCCACCGCATCCCAGCACCTGACCAAAATCGAAAGCCATGGAACGGATATAGGTACCGCTGTTGCAATGGATTCTGAAATGCACCTCAGGTCCGTCAATTTTGGTGATGTCGAATGCATGTATCATCACTTGTCGACTTTTCATTTCCACTTCCACGCCTTTGCGGGCGAGTTTATACATCGGTTTCCCATCGACCTTGAGGGCGGAATGGATAGGCGGGAATTGAGTGATGAGGCCTTTAAAATTTTCCGTAGCCGCAATAATTTCAGCTTCTGTGATATGGCTGATATCCTGAAAGTTTTCGGGCAAAGTTTCCAAATCGTAGCTGGGCGTTGTTGCACCCAAATGAATAATGCCTGTATACTCTTTGTCCATACCGGTTAGTTCTGTCAGTTTCTTGGTCCATCGTCCGGTACAGAGTATCATCAATCCTGAGGCCAGTGGATCGAGGGTGCCTGCGTGACCAATCTTGGCTTTGGTCCATTTTTTCAATTGTGCCACGATGCCGAAAGAGGTGACGCTATAGGGTTTGTCGATCAATAACATTTCACCTTCCTCAAAGTTCATGTCATGTAAGGGTTTTTTCATGCGGAGGCAAAGGTAGGATTATGCAATGAAATGCGGGAAGCAATGTATGGAAAGCCATGTGCGAGCATTGGGTACTGAAATTTTTTTTAAGATGGATTATGCAATGCTTAAAAGTTCGTTTGATGTGTCATATAAGGGGAAAATTTGTTATGCCTAAATTCCTTGGTGGGGAACGAGGAATCAACTTTTTAATACTCAAACTGCCTTTCCGCAGCATCATTATTTTTTGTCGCACACTTCATAATATTGATATACTTTATTCAATACATTACAATAAATGTCATGTATTAAAAGCTATAAGTCAGTGATCAATATACCCAAGCTAAGAGGATGTGAATTACTTTTCGGGAAAATATCACTTCCCTGTCTATATTTGTGGGTTAAAATCAAAAAGAATGGCAACAACAGCAGATATGAAGACTGGTCTGATTATCAAATTGGATGGAAGTCTATACTCCGTGGTAGAATTCGGGCAAAATAAAACAGCCCGTGCAGCGGCTAAGGTTTGGGCTAAATTAAAGGGTGTAGATAATACCCGCTCTATTGAACAAACATGGAACAGTGGTGAAACCATCCATACCGTTCGTGTTGAAAAAAAGGATTATCAATACCTGTATAAGGATGAAACCGGATATAGTTTTATGGATAATGAAACATTTGAACAAATCACTGTTCCTGAAAATTTGGTGAATGCACCGGAATTTTTAAAGGATGGTTTGACAGTAACAGTATTGATCAACGGTGAAACGGATATGCCTATCGGTGTAGAACTTCCTGAGAAAATCGAAGTACTCGTTACGTATAGCGAGCCGGGCATGAAAGGTGATACGGCTACCCGTACCTTAAAGCCTGCCACGATAGAAACAGGAGCCAATGTAAACGTACCTTTATTTGTGAATGAAGGTGATATGATCCGCATCAACACGAAAAGCGGTGAATATGTAGAACGTGTAAAGAGCTAAGTTAGTTTTCTGAACAATTTTAATCCAACAAAAAAAAACCATATGGCAACAGCAAAAAAGGCAGTGCTTAAAAAAGCAGCTTCCAAATCAGCCGTAAAATCTAGCTCCAAGCCTGCCGCGAAGAAAACCGTTGCGAAGGCCTCTGCAAAGCCGGCATCCGCTGCTACAAAATCTGATACATCCGGTTCAGGTAAGATGCCCAATCCGGTATTCAATATCGGTGAAATTAATGAGCTTCTTCAAGCCGTCAATCACTCCAATGTGAGTGAATTGAAAGTTGAAAAAGGAGATTTTAAAATCACCATTCGTCAGGGTGGATTTTCTAATACCACAACTCAGGTTATACATGCTGCACCGGCTCATGCTGCACCGGCTCACGCACCTGCTGTACATGTGTCGGCTCCTCCGGCAGCAGCACCTGCAACGCCAGCTCCTTCCGCGGCGCCTGCTGTGGATGCAGGAGGTGATAACCTCATCACCATCAAATCGCCAATGATCGGCACATTTTACCGATCTTCCGGACCGGGCAAACCATCTTTTGTGAATGTCGGAGACGATATCCGCACCGGTCAGGTTCTCTGCATCGTGGAAGCGATGAAGCTCTTCAATGAAATCGAAAGTGAATACAGTGGTAAAATCGTGAAAGTATTGATCGATGATGCCAGTCCGGTCGAGTATGATCAGCCGCTCTTCCTTATACAACCTTAAGCTATGTTCAAAAAAATACTAATTGCCAACCGGGGTGAAATTGCACTCCGTGTCATCCGCACTTGTAAAGAAATGGGCATCCCCACCGTCGCGGTTTATTCTACGGCTGATAAGGATAGTCTGCATGTCCGTTTCGCTGACGAAGCGGTATGTATCGGCAAACCTTCCGGAACGGATTCCTATCTCAATATTCCTCATATTATGGCGGCGGCTGAAATTACGAATGCCGATGCTATACATCCCGGTTACGGATTTTTAGCTGAAAATGCCAAATTCGCTGAGATCTGCGGAGAATATAAAATTAAATTCATCGGGCCAACACCGGAGATGATCAATTCCATGGGAGATAAAATCACTGCCAAAGAAACGATGATCAAAGCCGGGGTTCCGTGTATTCCCGGGTCTGAAGGTTTGCTTGAAAGTATCCCGGAAGCAAAAAAACTGGCAAAGAAAATCGGCTATCCTGTTATTTTGAAAGCGACTGCAGGTGGTGGTGGAAAGGGTATGCGCCTTGTTTGGAAGGAAGATGAAATGGAAAAGGCCTTCGAAAATGCAAAATCTGAAGCAGCAGTTTCTTTTAAAAATGACGGGATCTACATGGAAAAATATGTAGAAGAACCTCGCCATATTGAAATACAAGTAGCCGGTGATCAATTCGGAAAAGTATGTCACCTGAGCGAACGTGATTGTTCTATTCAACGTCGTCATCAGAAATTGGTGGAAGAAAGTCCTAGCCCATTCATGACCCCTGAACTTCGTAAAAAAATGGGAGATGCTGCCATTAAGGCGGCTGCAGCCATCAACTATGAAGGCGTTGGTACCATTGAGTTTTTGGTCGACAAACATCGCAATTTCTACTTCATGGAAATGAATACCCGTATACAGGTAGAACATTGCGTGACGGAAGAAGTGATCAACTATGACCTGATCAAAGAACAAATTAAAATTGCAGGGGGTGTGCCAATCTCCGGTAAAAACTACGAACCTAAAATGCATGCCATCGAATGCCGTATCAATGCCGAAGATCCATATAACGATTTTCGTCCTTCACCCGGTAAGATTACGGTATTACATACCCCCGGTGGACATGGTGTGAGAATCGATTCTCATATCTATGCCGGATATACGATTCCTCCTTATTACGATTCAATGATTGCAAAAATTATTGCAGTGGCTCAAACGCGTGATGAAGCCATCAATACCATGAGTCGTGCGCTGAGTGAATATGTGATCGAAGGGATTAAAACAACGATCCCTTTCCATCAGCAATTGATGCAGAACGAAGATTTCCGTAACGGTAATTTCACGACCAAGTTTATGGAAAGCTTTGAGCTGAAATAAATTGACGCTGAGAAATCAGGAACGTGAAAACGATCAATTAGATGTCATCGTATCGCCTATTTATAGCGATGATTTGGTCCAGGTTTAACCCTGGGCAACTCTGAGTAACTTTTGTAATAAACGCTGAGCAACTCTGTATTAAACTCGGGGCAACCCGTGTTAAACCCCACGCAACACCGTGTCAATCTTCGTGTCAAACAACGCATCATTCCGTTTTAAGCGCGGCATAACTGCGCATTAAACTCCCTGTAACTCTTTGTTCAATGATTTTTCCAATTTTGGAAATCGTTTAATGCTTACATTAGTATTCAAATCCAAATCCTATGAATGTTGATCTCCATACCCATGTGAGTCTGAAAACCATGTTGGGTGCCGTGAAGAATGCTGAACGTAACAGTTGCTGGTATACCTTGAAAAGTAATTTTCTCGATGCCTTATCCGGTGGGATCTTGGGCTCACAAAGTAGCCTGAATCAAATGAAGTCCGGTAATATTCAAATGGCGGTCACACCGCTTTACAGCCTGGAACATGCATTTTCTAAGAGCTGGTTGCTCAAGGATGTCGTAACCAAAATTGAAAAAAAACTCAGTAAAAAGTATCTCACCAAAATTCGCGATAATCAGATTTCACCTTATGCAAATCTTTGTGAGGAATTGCAACATGTACGTGATGCAGAAAATTCAAATATGGTGCTCATTGAATCGATTGATAGTTTTGATCCGGGTAAAATGAATCTGATCTTGGCGCTGGAAGGTCTTCATAGTTTTCAAGATAAATATATAGACAGTGTTCAAGCTCATCTTGCTGCCATTACCAAAAATTTTACGGACTTCATAATTCAAAATAGAGTACTCTATGTAGGCCTTTCTCATCTGACCCGTAATCCGATCTGTACCCATAGTTATGCCATGAAGATGATCAATGATCAGGCTTTTATTCCGGAAGGATCGGGACTTACTGATACCGCCCGTGCGATGATTGATCTCTGCTATAGTGGAACCGCAAAGTTTGGAAAAAAAGTACTCATCGATATTAAACATATGGGTCTCAATTCCAGACTTCAGTTTTACGAATATCGGAAGCACAAAAATTACACTTCTATTCCAATAGTCGCATCCCATGTTGCCGTTACCGGTTGCAGCTTCAATAATATCAAGATCAATAGTGCCCATGCCAGTGACAAATATGAAGATTGCATAGAAGTGAGTTACCAACACACCTCTTCAGATGTGGTCTATAAGTATGAAACGAGTCCGCAACTGGAGTATGTTGATTTCAATCCCTGGAGTTTGAATCTGTTTGATGAAGAGATAGAAAACATTATCCTATCGGAAGGCATCATCGGTTTGATTCTCGATATGCGTGTATTGGGCAGTAAAGGAGATGATTTCGGTGATATGGATCCGGAAGGTTCAGAATATTTCAGCAAGGCTTCATATGAAAGTTTGAAGGCTGAAAATCGTTTCAATACCAATCCGGATACGACACCCATAACTGACCCTACCGATACTGTAGATATTGATAGTATTGTGGGTTTAAAAAGTACCATGCATTTATTTGCCAACTTATTACACATTATACGCACCTATCACAAACAGCACAATAATCTCAAAGCCTGGGATCATGTCTGTATAGGCTCCGATTCTGATGGATTGATACAACCCATTAAGGAATATCAAAATGCCACGAATTTTGATGATCTCCGCGAAGCGATGTTTGAAGTATTTGAAGCAGAACGAAAGCGTGATCATTTGAAGGTATATTTCGGGACATTCGATAGTCGGATGCTGGTGAATAAACTATTTTACTCCAATGCCACGAAATTTATCAATGCGAATTTGTAGTTTGTGATGAGGTTCAGGATTTGATCAGAATATAACCAAAGATGTACTATCCGGTTAATGGTGCCGCGGTCTCTTCAAGTATTGATGAGATAGTGGAAAGCCTGCATAGCAGCGCTTTGGCGCTATGGAGCTTGGAGCGGAAAGCGTGTTCGCCGCCCCATAGCCTGTTATATTCCAGTGAACCTTTGTTATTATTATGGATATAGCCTGTACCTTTGATTTTAACCAATAAGCTCCTCATGAAAATGATTTTTCTATTCCTGCTATTATTTCCACTTGGCCTACATGCCCAATTCTCTTTTGATCAGCTTGCCGGCAAATGGGAAGAAACCCACCGTACCAACAAAAAGAAAAAAGTGATTGAAACTAAGGATGTTGTTCGTTTTCAATTTCGCCCGGATGGTTATACCGTCGTTCGTCATCAGATTGGTCCAACCTATATGGGAGATGCTCAATTGAATAAAGAAATTCTTATTCTCAAATCCTATCGCTTCGATATCGTTAGTCTGGAAGATAAACACCTGGTCATCCGGGAAGATGATGTGATATATCATCTTCAAAAAGTGGAAGAATTTGCCAATGCGCCCGTAGTAAGGGTTAAACCTGAAGATCAGCAAAAACTCAAACCTATTTCTAATCAAAGTTTGGCAGGCAAATGGACTTGCTACAAAAAGACGGACGGACAATTTAGTAAACAAAGATTTTATCTAAAAGTGTTGAACCTGAAAACCGGTAGTAAGACCAATGAATATTATGGAACCATGACGCGTCATAATATGGATTCCGTGTATTCAGCAGATGTACTGATCGAAGTGGTAAATCAAGTGCTCCAAATCAAAGAAGGTACTCAAACCCGGAATTTGAACATTCAAATGTTGCTGGACGGTGAAATGGTACTGGAAGAAGAGAGTGCCACTTACTATTTGAAGCAATTGGGTAAAGAGTAAAAAAGGCTCGTTTACCGCATTATTATTGGATAAAACCCGATGAAAGGGTAATTTCATCAGGTGAAAAGAAAATACATTACCAAATCATTATTTTTTTCCCTTTTAATTGCGCTAGCCCATATTGCACAAGCACAATGCGGGAATAATGTCAATCATTGGGAATCAGCCGTCCTGGATAATACCACTTGGAAGTATAAGGCACCGACAGGGCCTGTTTCGGGTTGGACTTTACCCACATTTAATGATGCCTCATGGTCCTCGGGTATTGGGGGCATGGGCTTTGGTGACGGAGATGATAATACCTTGATACCGACTTCCAATGTGAGTGTGTATATGCGCAAAAGTTTCAACATCATCGATACATCTCAGATCGCATATGCTATTTTTTGTATGGACTACGACGATGGATATGTAGCCTATTTGAATGGGGTGGAAATAGCCCGTAGTAATATGAATCCGAATCCGGCATGGAATGATTTTGCCACGGCGGATCATGAGGCAAGGATCTATCAGGGTTTGCAGCCTGATTATGTAACACTGAATCCGAGTGCCATTGATACTTTACTGAAAAATGGAATCAATGTGCTTACCGTGGAAGTCCACAACCTTACCGCAGGATCTTCGGATATAACGTCGCGACCATTTTTGCAATTAGGGATACTCAATACAAGTACCAATTATAGTCCGGTTCCGGCTTGGTTCAGTGCTCCAATGACATTACAAACCAAAGTCCCCATCATGTCCATAAATACTTTAGGGCAAACCATTATGGATGATCCGCGAATTATTTGTGATATGGGTATCATCTATAATGGACCGGGCGCATGGAACTGTATTACCGATCCCTTCAATAATTACAATGGAAAAATTTCATTAGAGTACCGTGGTTCATCCTCTCAAGGTTTTCCTAAGAAGCCTTATGGCTTCAGTACGGTTGATGCTGCCGGGAATGATCTCGATGCCTCCTTATTGGGTATGCCCCAAGAACATGATTGGGTATTGCTAAATCCATATACCGATAAAACCTTTATGCGGGATGTACTGATTTATAACCTTGGAGCCGCGCTTAATTGGTATGCCAGTCGTACTCAATTTGTAGAATTAATCATCAATGGACAGTATCAGGGAGTATATGTACTATTAGAAAAAATTAAAAGAGATGGCGATCGGGTGGATATCGAGAAAATAGATTCAACCATGAATACCGGCGATGCACTCACCGGGGGCTATATATTTAAAGTAGATAAAATCACCGGGAATAGTGGAAATTGGTGGGGTACTACACAGGGCGTCTCCATTCAACATCACGATCCTAATTGGGACGAGGTGACACCGGCACAACATACTTATTTGGAGAATTATATCAACAATTTTGAAAATGTCCTTTGGAGTGCAAACAGCAATGATCCGAATACAGGTTATCGAAAATACGCCAATGTGTATTCCTTTGTCGATTTTTTTATCTTGAATGAGATTAGTAATAATATTGATGGCTACCGATTAAGTACCTTCATCCATAAAGATCGCGACAGTAAGTGCGGACGATTTACCATGGGTCCTTTATGGGATTTCAATTTGAGTTTTGGCAATGGCGACTATTGCAACGGCTATCCTTATACCGGATGGCAAATGTATCAGGGCTGTGGGGATGGTAGTAGCAAATGGGTCAATCGGATGTTGCAGGATCAATGGTTTAAGAACCTGTTGAATTGCCGCTGGAATGAATTGCGTTCAAGCACCCTCAGTACAGGTAATTTACTCGCACGCGTCGATACTATAGCCAATTATCTTAGGGCTGCCTCGGTGCGAGATTCAACTTTATGGCAAACCATTGGAAATTATGTATGGCCCAATGGATGGGTCGCCAACAGTTGGCAAGGTGAAATCGATTCCATGAAGCTCTGGATCAACAACCGGATGAATTGGATCGATGCCAATATGTATCCATCGACACAAGCCTGTAATACATCGGCCAATATGAGTCTGGTGATTGATGAAATTAATTTTCACAGCGATCTGAGCACAGATGCCGGGGATTGGTTGGAATTGTATAATTATGGTTCCACAACCCTGAACCTTTCCAACGCGGTCATACTCGATGGAGATCAGTATGAACAATATTGTGTCATTCCAAACAATACCACGCTTGCACCGGGAGCCCGTTTGGTGGTCTGTGCAGATCTTACAAAATTCAATTCGAAATTTCCCGGTGTAACGAATAAGATTGGTCCATTGTGTTTCAATTTAAGTAACAGCGGACAGAAAATAGTCATACGCGACAAAGACAATAAGCTCATCACTTCTGTCAATTATTATGATACCTGGCAATGTGTGACCGATGGGAATGGACGTACCCTTCAACTGGTTTCAACGACCGCCAACCCTAATCTCAACACGTCGTGGTATGCAGGCTGTATGGGTGGTTCACCGGGAGTGGCTTATACACCTTGTGTAGAGAATACCATTTATTCGGAACTCAATTATAATTCTGCGACCACTGCCGATGCCGGTGATTGGGTGGAGATCTTTAATAAAAATTCAGTACCGGTCAGTCTGAGTGGATGGAAACTCCGCGATGGCAGCGACAATAATGTATTCACATTTCCTTCAGGCACCATGTTGGGTGCACAACAATATGTGGTGCTCTATTCGGATGCGGTAAAATTCAATGGACAACATCCGCTGGTGAGCAATAAAATCGGTCCGCTGGGATTTGGATTAAATGCTACCGGTGATGTCGTAAGGCTTTTCGACCAAAATGATATCCTTAGATATAGTGTTTGTTTCGGGGTCACTTCACCTTGGCCAACAAGTCCAAATGGCCTTGGTCGAACCTTAGAAAATAGTCAGTACAATGGTAATCATAATGCAGCATCATCATGGTTTGGCGGATGTCTTGGTGGAACACCGGGCTATGCCTATGATCCGAATTGCATTCCTTTAGCTACAAATGATCTCGACGCATTGGACGAATTGATCAATGCCTATCCTAATCCTACCACCGGAGTATTGTATATCAACAGCAATGTCAGTCTGCAAGAAATAAAGCTCCTGAACGGTATGGGGCAAACTATCTTTTCGACTCAACATGCCGTCTACGAAATTGACATGAATCAGTTTCCATCCGGCATCTATTTTCTACATTGTATAGGAAAAAATCAGAATCATATTTTAAAAATAGTGAAACAATAATTGATGAATTACAGGATCATTTTATTAGCGCTGAGTCTGCTCAGTGTCTTCGAATTGCATGCACAAACCTTTACAGCCACGCCCAATCAAGCTTGTGGCGAAGGGAGCAATTTGGTTTTCAATTTGCCGGTAAGCGGCGTCAATCCTACTTCAAATGTAAATAATGGCTTTTATGAGGTTTGTATCACCCTCAACCATAATCAAGCGGCTGATGTGAGAATAGCTTTAGAATCACCTTCAGGTACTTATAAATGGTTGACGTATAACAATGGTGGAAATAATGCATTTACTTCTGCATGTTTTAGGCTCTATGCCGATCATTCCATTCGCTATCAAAGTGCTCCGTTCAGTGGTAGTTATATGGCTTATGATGACCTGCGGAATTATACTGATGGTCAAAACCCCAATGGTACTTGGAAACTTCATTATCTCGACAATAATACAAATAGTATCACCGGCACTTTGGTGAGTTGGAGTGTCACCTTTGCTCCCAATCCCCATATGGCGTCTATCAATGCCAGTAATACCAATCTGCCAATATTCAAAATTGATGTGCCACTAGGATATGTGCCTGACGATCCAAAGACCAATGGTACTTTGAAGATCATCAATAATGCATCTGCCGTGAATGCTTTTAATGCAACAGTCTATACAGAGCAATTTAATCTGGCCATAGAAAAGCAAGGTTTTACTTCTGCTTGGAACGATAAGCCGAACTATGACTTCGAATTTCAGAATTATAATTATAGTAGTGATACCTCTGTGGCACTCCTCGGTATGCCCAAAGAGAGCGATTGGATTCTCAAAGCTTGTGTAACGGA
Source organism: Chitinophagaceae bacterium (assembly GCA_016786845.1). GTDB lineage: Bacteria > Bacteroidota > Bacteroidia > Chitinophagales > Chitinophagaceae > OLB11. The sequence continues at coordinate 16,438 of JAEUVB010000014.1, forward strand.
TGAGTATATGATGAAGGATCCGCTCACCTTCGAAATGTCTCGACGCATGAAATATTATGCGCCACGTACCCGCTTCGTAGAAGTGATGCTGAATGGCGAATATGTGGGCATGTATATCCTCACAGAGAAAATGAAACGCGATTCAGCCCGGATCAATATTGCCAAACTCAATCCATGGGATACGAGCGGGGTTGAATTGACCGGCGGTTATATCTTTGAAATTAATCCGAACGGTGACCCGCCGGCATGGTATTCCAATTACCTCGGTTATCAATATCAGAATCTGACCAGCACCTATGAGTATAAAGTGGTTTACCCCAAGCAGTCTACCTTGCCCATTCAACAACTAAATTACATTCATTCATTTGTGGATAGTTTTGAAGATGCACTTGCTGGGCCCAATTTTCAGGATCCGAATATTGGCTGGCGAAAATATGCCGATGAAGATGATTTGATTGACTTTCTCATCGTAAGTGAATATTCTACTAATTACGATACCTATGGCCGCAGTACTTATTTGTATAAAGAAAAGAGTACAGATGGAAATAAAATACATTGTGGTCCTCCATGGGATTCAGACAGAGGATATTGCTGCACCAATGATTGGGTTCATATAGTGACTCATGGTTATTGGATATTTCCTTTTTGGTGGCAAAAGCTCAGAACGGATACTTTATTTAATGAACGTCTTGCTTGCCGATTTATGTCTTTACGTCAAAATGTGCTGACCGACGCTGCCTTTCTCAATTACATCGATAGTACACAAACAATCATACAAGATGCCGTACAACGAAATGTCAATCGCTGGCAGAATACTTTGTACAATATTGTGGATCTGAAAAATAATGTTACCGGTCGTTTAGCCTGGATGCAAAGTCAGTTTCCGAATACAGTCTTTCCACCACTGCCGCTTACGACCGTCAGTTATTGTCAGGGTTCGCCGGTCGATATCTTTATCGGAAATCAATACAGCTATAATTTTATACCGGGTCCGGATACTTCATATTATGTACCACCGGTTGCGGGTACTTACCAGGCCGAGGTCGGAAGTAATTACGGATGTAAGACGCTTCAAACATTTACCATCACGCCGCATCCTGATCCCATCATCATGGGGAATGCCTATCCTTGCCGCAATACCGCTGAAACGTATACTGTTATGAGTATACAAGGAGCCAATTATGTATGGACGGTAAACGGAGGAACGCCCATAGCCGGTTGTGGTGCAGCTGATAGTTTCTGTACCGTTCAATGGGGCAATCCTACATTCTGCATGGTGACCGTTAAGCAATCGCTCACCGCGACTTGTTCGGATACCGATATTCATCCGATTACCATTCAAACCTGTTCAGGCGTCAATGATGAAGAGCTTAACAGTATGACCATTTATCCGTCTCCGGTAAAAGATAAACTCTTTATTCAATGTGATTTCAACATCCAAGAAGTGACGATTTACGATGCCACAGGTCGTATCATATTCCGGTCGGGCAGTGAATCGACCATTGATGTGTCGGGCATACCGGCAGCATTGTACCTGATCAAAATTCGAAGTCAGGAAGGCAAGGAATACATCGGACGGTTTGTGAAGGAATAAGATCTATCTCTAGACAATCCTCTCACTGATTACTAAAAACTAAAAATTAAAAACTCAGCATTTTTTTGGGGTCAGCCAATTGCTTTCTTCATCCAATGGGCGTTGGCACCATTCAGCTAAGAATCAATTTTCATCCGCGTTCATCCTATCAGTTTTTCTGAAATTGATATTGGACCTTCGTTGTGAAGGCATCGTTCACTTTTACGGTATCCTGAAAATATTTCACAAAATAAATTTTATTCATAGTGCCACCGGTGCGGTCTTCAAAAAATACTTTACCCGTATGCGAAGGTGAAGAACAGGTGATTTTCCAATGCGTGAGTGGATTGATTATACTGACTTCTTTTGTAGAATCGGTATACGATTTTCCATCATCGGCTGTCAGTAAATAACTGATTCCATTCATGAGGCCTGTATTCACAGCATTGTTTACCGATAACTGTGGAAGATAGCCGGATCCAATAAAGCCCTGTTTCTTCCAAAGAAAAGAATACGTAGTTTCAACACCGGCTTCAGCAGTAAATTCCATAGACTGAGTATAGGTAAGCACTTCCTGCCCACTGGCCATACAATAACCATTCACCGATAATACCGCACGATTGCATATAGTGGAAGGCCCCAAATCTTTGATGGTTACGGGTACTCCGTCTATATTCAGGCTCAGGCTATTTAGAAATTGAGTATTCGTATGGCCAAGCCAAGTTTTTACCGAATCACCCGAAGGTGTGTAAGAAAATGCAAAATTGATATCCGATAATGTTTGTAAACTTATACCCTCATCAACGGGTTCAAATTGAGCGATTGGAAAATGACCTATGGTCATGGTGCTGTCATCATACCAGATACCACCGAGGGTATTGGTACCGGTCATGGTGCCCGGAGTAATATATGGGGTATGGTAAAATGTGATTTTATGTGTTGTGGACGTCAGCTGATCGGCCAATAAAATACGGCGTGAGCTGCCATAATAAGCATCCATGGTCACAACATCCTGAGGCGTTCTTCGGTTTAAAATTCTATCCGTTACATTCAGAGTGCCACCATTTGTGCTGAGGGCCGAAGCGGGAATTACGCCCTGCTGTACAAGTTCCGCAGCCGTAGGCAAATGATTGGCCTTCGTTTTATCGCCATCAATTTCGACGACCATTACAGGGCAGGTATTATCGGGCATATCATAAAGCCCGATACGGGTGGCATGATTACCCGTGGTAAATGTGATACTCGACTTCACATCTGATGTAAGCAAGGCCTCACCACAATACCCGGTGCTGCTCACCCGCGACCATAATCCTTTACGGATCGCTTGAGCTGCTTTTTGTCCACCCAAGATGCGCAATAAATCATAGCGTATTAATTCCGGACTGGGTGCGCCTGCATTTGATTGTAAATTACCTACAGAGAAAGCAATGGCATATCCCTTATGTTGAAGTGCAATCATATATTGAGGGACTCCCTGCTGAATCTTTTTTAACACCGCAACCGACTCCGGGCCGGGCAATTCTATAGGGTCCGGAGCCGTGTCGGTAATAGGACCAAACTCAGGAGCTTCCTGAACTACAATACTTCCCTTACTGCAGGCAAAGAGCAGAAATATGCAGCAAGAGAAAATGATTGTATTTTTCATGGTGTTTTAAAACGATAAAATTACAGTAAAGTAGGTGATCGTGTGTCGTGCAATCTATACTATTCTTACCAAATCCTAAGATAGCAGATTATCCATGACGCATCATGATCTTGAAATTCAGGTATGAAGGGCTTCTATTCCTTCACAAACTTCATTCCCCAGATTTTATTCCCACGTTTAAATGTAGCCAAATAATGTCCGGGTGCTAAACTACGAACATCAATTTGCTCATGATCTTGGTGGCAATCATCTTTTCGACGGACGATTTGTCCAATCATATCTGTAATGACATATTGGTCACCCTTTTGCACACCTTCGATCAACAGCACCGAACTTGCCGGCGACGGATAGAGAATAAACCCATCCGGGATATTGAAGGTGTTGAGGCCTTCCGCATATTTCACTGTAATGGTATTGCTTTTCACGCTGTCAGGGTTGTAGCAACCGTTAGGGATCAACCAGGCGTACACAGAATCATCCATGTTAGCAGGTGTAAAACTGATAAAATTCGTCGGGCTATTCGTGGTTTGGAAATACATATTGTTGCGATACCATTTCAGCTGATAAACCGGTATGGAGCCCGGAACCGCAGCTGTATAGGTTGCAGGAGTTCCTATGGTGACGATAGATGGACTGCTGCTGATGGTTACCGGTGGTGGAGTTACATTCGGGTTGACTGTCACCTGAATGGTCGATGTATTGCTACATCCGTTCGCATCCACTCCGGTCACCTGATAGATTTGATTCCCGGATGGGGTAAATGCGACCCCATTCGTAACGCCATTGGTCCAAGTATATGTTAGGGCCCCTCCTCCGGTTAGGGTCACCGGTTCACCTGTACAAACAGACGCTGAGGGGGCTGCAGAAGCCGTCACCGTTGGTGCCACGGGCACATTGAAAAATTGTGTTATGGTGGAGTCGATATTTGGATTTGCACAAGGAGCATTGGAAACGACTATGCAAACAACCACATCACCACTGACCAATGTAGTAGAATAGTTTGGTCCTGTGCCTACAACCAAACCATTTTTCTTCCAGGTAATCGTGGGATTTGTGCCTCCATTTACAATCGTAGCACTATAATAGACCGTAGTATTGGTACAGAAAACCAAGGGAGAGGTACTGACATATACTTGAGGACTAGTGGCCTGATTAATCATCAGATTACTTCCATTATCCGTTCCGGTGATAGCCGGGTTAGAACTTATCACACGAATACGATATCCTGTACCGGCCATAGAAGTGCATGGGATTACGGTAGATATCGTACCACTGTTGGCTGTACTGTTGAGGGTTCCGATGGAAATCGGTGAAGCAAAACTGCCCATCGCATCTGATAGCTGAGCGGTATATACATTTCCTGAATTATAAGTTCCGGTGCTTGTAAAAGACACAGATAGAGATTGACATGCACATAGTGAAAGTGAAGAAATAGGATTGGTCGTAATCGTATTGACAGTTACAAGGGGTGTACTTAATGTAATGTCGTCAACAGCAAATGAAGGGTCGGTACCAACCCCGTCGTCATTATTCGTCCAGTTAAATCCGATTTTAATATTGGGGTTATTATTGGCAGAAACAGGCAAAGCGACAGTACGTGATGTCCACAGGCCCTGCCCGCTGCAACCCGTTAATGTTTTTGGCATATCATCGATTTGCGACCAATTGAGTCCGTCAAAATACCATAGCGTCGCATTATCGATTACACCGTCGCCATTTTCGATATAGTTGAAGTTGACACTGATATTGGTTTTGCCGGTACAATTAATGATCGGTGATTCTGAACGTCGGTTGGTTTCGACACAAAAAATAGGACATAGGCCACCGGCATTATAGGTAGCTCCACTACCTAAAAGGGTATTGGTCACATGCATGGTATTATTTCCGTTACTGGCTACACCACAACTGGAGGGTGCGCCTAAATTTGGCGTAATACCTCCACCTTCAGCGTCACCAATGAAAAAGTAATTATAATCCGGATCATTTGCACCGGTAATCACATTCATAGTCCATGTACTGGTAGTGAAATTTTCTGTCCAAAATACCTGTGCTTCAGAATTCAAATAGCTAAAAAGTGTACAAATCAACAAGGAGATGTATACTGGTATAATTTTTTTCATGTGTATGAATTAGGTTTGTTTTATCCTGTGAATTTAATCAAAAAGAAGTTCTACCTATTTAATCCTCAGTAAAAATTTACAATCGTGTGACAGAAAATATTTATTTTCAAGGTTCAACTTGTGATCAGAATAAATGTCTTAACCCCAAACTTGATGTATGAAATCTATTTATTCCTTTCTTGTGCTTCTCTTTTTCTGTTCACATGCCAAGGCGCAAACCCTTTATTTTCCACCCTTGGTCCCTACGGCACAATGGGATACCCTGAGTCCGGCCTCCCTGGGTTGGTGTCCGGATCCCATCGATACGCTTTATGATTTTTTACAACAAGCCAATACAAAAGCGTTCATTGTTTTGAAAGACGGGAAGATCGTACTTGAAAAATATTTCGGCACATTTACTGCCGACAGTGCCTGGTATTGGGCTTCTGCCGGAAAGACCATCACTTCATTTCTTGTGGGTAAAGCACAGGAAGAAGCCCTTCTATCTTTGAATGACCCATCATCCATGTATCAAGGAGCAGGTTGGACCGATTTGCCGCCAAGTCAGGAGGACAGTATTCTCATTCTTCACCAACTCACCATGACCAGCGGGCTGGATGACGGTGTGCCGGATAACCACTGCACCATCGATACTTGTTTGAAATATTTGGCCCCTGTCGGTACACGGTGGGCTTATCATAATGCACCCTATACATTGCTGGAAACTGTTTTGGAAAACGCAACGGCACAACCCATCAATACCTATACCCAACTCAAACTTAAAAACCAAACGGGGATGACCGGGGCATGGTATATGTCCGATTTCGACAATGTATTTTTTAGTAAGCCCAGAAGCATGGCCCGTTTTGGTCTGCTGATCCAAAATCACGGTATATGGAATGGTGATACATTATTGCATGACAGCAATTATTTCAATCAAATGGTCAATACCTCACAAAACCTTAATCTTAGTTACGGATATCTTTGGTGGCTCAATGGAAAATCTTCATTTATGCTGCCGGGATTACAAACCGTTTTTCCGGGATCCTATGCGCCGCAGGCACCAACGGATATGATCGCCGCGTTGGGGAAGAATGGTCAGATCCTAAGTATCAGTCCTTCGAAAGGGATATTGTTCATTCGTATGGGTGATGCGCCCGGAACCAATATCGTAGATGTGCCTGCAGCATTTTGTAATGAAATCTGGATCAAATTAAATGCAGTGATGTGCAGCCCGGCAGAGGTTACAGAAAGTCAACCAGACCCTTTGCCAAAAGTTTATCCTTTACCCGTCTTGAATCAATTTACCGTTCAGTGGTCCGGTAAAACATTTAATGCCGAAGTTTATGATCTTTCCGGTCGTATCAAGTTTCAGGCAAATCAAGTGGATCAAATATTAAATGAATCAACTGACCATTGGGCGAATGGAATCTATGTTTTGAAACTGACTTCACTTTCAAATGAAGTGAAGTATATGAAAATTCAAATTCAACATTAATCCATCTTCATCGAATGAAATTATGCAATTAGATTTACAAAAAATAGCGGTATGATTTCAGTCGCGGATGCACTTCAATTGATTCTTCAAAACACAGAACCATTAGAGGCCATACGAATAAGGACTGATGGAGCATTGGATTACGCCATATCCGAAGATGTATGCTCCGAAATCGATTTTCCATCTTTTCGACAATCAGCGATGGATGGATATGCTATTCGGTATGAAGATTATGAGAAGGGAGTGCCAATCATCTTGGTAGCAGAAACTCAAGCCGGAAATGTACATGCTTTTAACCTTTCGTCCGGACAGGCCATTCGAATCTTTACAGGAGCCATGGTTCCCGAGGGTGCAGATACCGTAGTGATGCAGGAACGTGTTACACAATCAGATACTCATTTATTAATAGAACCGCATGAACTTCAAATGGGTGCCAACATCCGTCCGGTCGCTTCCCAATGTCATAAAGGTGAAAAAGTAATGCAGAAGGGTGATCGACTCAGTCCGGGAGCCTCTGCTTTTTTAACCGGATTGGGTATGGAATGGGTCCCGGTATGTCGCAAGCCTGTCATACGAATCATCAATACAGGTAAAGAATTGATGCCTGCAGGATCCGACCTTCAGCCGGGACAAATTTATGAAAGCAATTCTGTGGCGCTTATTCAGGCATTACAATCTATGTCATTGAAGGTGGATCGGGTCAGAATGGTTGACGATGATGTGCAACTTTTGCAACAAGCCATTGCAGAGGAACTTGAACAATGTGATGTATTGTTACTGACCGGTGGTGTCTCGGTAGGTGATTATGATTTTGTGATTCCGGCTGCACAGGCAAATGGTATAGAAACCATCTTTCATAAAATCCGGCAAAAGCCGGGCAAGCCATTATATTTTGGAAAAAAAGACAAGAAGTATATCGTTGGACTGCCGGGAAATCCGGGTTCTGTAATGACCTGCTTTTACATGTATGTCGTGCCTGTGATGAGAAGATTGATGGGATACCAAGAGATCACCATGCCGCATTATTACTTGCCCTCCCTTCAGCCGATTAAGAAAAAAGGAAGTCTGACTCATTTTCTCAAGGCCAAATTATATCCTGATGGAGTATACATTTTGGATCATCAGGAATCATATAAGATGAATGCCTTTGCTCGGGCCAATGCACTCATAGAAATACCCGAAGAAAAGAATAGCACGGAAAAAGGTGAACTTGTGAAAGTATATTTGCTGTACACATAATTTGTGATGGACATCAGTTTGCTTTTTTACTTTCTCATTTTTATCGTCGCACTGTTGTATGCTTCTGTTGGTCATGGAGGTGCCAGCGGTTATCTGGCCCTAATGGGTATTTGGGGTATCAGCCAAACGAGCGCCAGGCCGGCAGCATTGATACTGAATTGCGTGGTTTCTGTCATTGCTTTCATACAGTATTATCGAAGCGGATATTTCAATTTTAAATTATTTGTCAGTCTCGCTGCTGCCTCAGTGCCTATGGCTTATATAGGTGGATTATTTACTTTAAATGAACATCTGTATAAACAGATATTAGGTGTATTGCTCTTATTGACGGCCTTACGTTTTTTCATTCCTTTAGAGAATACTTCTGGAGAATTGCGCAAGCCTAACATGATCTATATTTTAAGTATGGGTGCCATCATAGGATTGATATCCGGATTGATTGGCATTGGAGGGGGTATCATTTTGTCACCCTTGCTGATTCTGTTTCGGTGGAGTGATTTGAAAACGAGTGCAGGTATTAGTGCACTATTTATTTTTGTCAATTCGCTTTCCGGATTAGCCGCGCTTTCCCAAAAAGGATTTCAGGTGTCTGAGAATATGATGTTCATGGTGGTTCTGGCTGTTGGTGGTGGTTTGTTGGGTAGTTTATTCGGTGCCCGATATTTGAATATTCCTGTGCTTAACCGGGTTTTGGGTATCGTGTTGGGTATTGCTTCGCTCAAATTGATTTTACTATGAGCTTGAATATTTATATCCTCGCCGGAGGTAAAAGCAGCCGCATGGGGCAAGACAAAGGATTACTTCAGATGCAAGACAAGCCTATTGTTCAGCATTTGATAGAAACGGTTAAACCCCTCAGTGATAAAATATGGATCATCACCGAAAATGAAGACTATTTATCCATGGGCATTCCGCTTCTGAAAGATACTCTTCCGAATATAGGACCCGCCGGAGGCATCGATACCATCTTGCAACATAGTACGGCCCGGCAAAATTTGATCCTGAGTTGTGATATGCCTTTTGTGGTTTCGGATGCGCTGGAGGTATTTTTAAAACAAGATCCTTCGAACATTACAATCGCCAAACTTCATGGATATCCTGAGGTTTTTCCCGGGATCTATCCGAGTCATTGTGCAGCACTCTGGCGTACAACTGTATTGTCGGGCGTGTATAAAATGAGTGAGCTGATTTCCAAGTTTCCCACTACTTTTGTGAGCGGTGAAAAGATCATGGAACAGTATCCACATTTTTTTGTCAACATGAATACACCCACAGAATTTGAACAGGCTCTGAGATGGAAAAAATGATGCGTATACATTTATTTGGGGTGCTGGCCGAATTGGCCGGAGCTGCCTGTATTGAGATCCGGCCATGCCGAAATATTGAGGGATTAAAAAAGGAGGTTTTTCAACATTATCCGGCATTGGCAAATCAAGATTTTTCGATTGCCGTCAACAATATTTTAGTCACAGAGGACAGTATGCCGGAAGACATTTTATCCCTGGCCTTTTTACCCCCATTTTCAGGAGGCTGATATGGAGGATCAAAATAAATATCATCGCTATCAACGACAAATAATCCTTCCCGGTTTCGGCATGGAAGCACAAAAGTTATTGGAACAATCCAAAGTGTTGGTGATTGGTGCCGGTGGACTGGGTTGCCCATGCATTCAATTTCTGGTCGGGGCAGGAGTTGGACATATCGGTATCGTGGATGGAGATGATGTAGCCGAAAATAATTTACATCGTCAGATGATTTATACCCCTGAAGATATAGGACGAAAAAAAACGGATTGCATAGAAGATTATATTCTCAAACAAAATCCGGATATTCATATCGTCAATGCACCCTATTTTCTGAAGGAGAGTAATGCAACTAGTCTGATCGAAGGCTATGACGTGGTGATCGATTGTACCGATCAAATTAAAGTAAGATACCTGATCAATGACACTTGTATACAACTCAACAAGCCGTACATTTTTGGTGCCATCTACAGATATGAAATTCAAATTGCATTGTTGAACGTGGGGGCAGCACACGAAAAAACAGAACTCCGGGATATTTTCCCGCAGAAAAGTAATCCTGTATCCTCTTGTGAAGAATCCGGTATTCTGGGTGCTGTATGCGGCATAGCCGGTTCCATGCAAGCTTTAGAAGCGATCAAGTTTCTTGCCAAGATGCCGACCTCATTGAATAATGCCTTGTTGATTTATAATACCCTTCAACATACCCGGGAAATTATACAGATAAAAAAAACGCCGATGAAGGTGGTAAAACAAGATCCAATGAACGCGCCTAACAAGAGTAACTATAAGCCACCTGTTGAACTCGACGCAGAAGGGTTTTTAGCAAAACTGAAAAAAGATCATGTGCAGTTGGTGGATGTGCGAAATGAAGGCGAACAACCCATCATTGATTCCTTTCAGCATATTTGTATTCCTTTATCGGAATTACATAGCCGGATCAAATCCCTGGATCCTGAAAAGGAAATCGTATTATTTTGTCATGCCGGCATCCGAAGCCTGGAAGCCATGGAAATTTTAAGTGATGAGTATCATTTCCCAAATGTGTCTCATCTGCGCGGTGGATTGGTGAAATTGTATCACGCTTTACAGCAAAAACAAAATGCCATCAAATGAGCGAACGGAAAGTAAAATCGATATTCATTCAAGGCCCGATCAGCCCTGCATTTATTGCGGAAAGTTTGTTACACCACAGCCGGAAAAAAAATATTGGTGCCCATAGTATGTTTATGGGACAAGTACGAAATGATCAAATCAATGACCGGGAAGTTACAGGCATAGAATATACAGCCTATGAAGACATGGCCAACGAAACCATGCATCAGATTCGGGAAGATATATTCGCGAACTATCCTCTGACTTGTTTGCATGTCCATCATAGTTTGGGTCATGTGGCAGCAGGAGAAATTTCTCTGTTTGTATTTACTTCTTCAGCCCATCGGGCCGCAGCCATTGAAGCTTGTTCTGTACTTGTCGAACGAATTAAAAAGGAAGTGCCCATTTGGGGTAAAGAAATATTGGATGATGGTACAGGGAAATGGAAACAATCAACGCCATGAGTTTTCCTGTAACCATCAATCTTGGAAACTTTAGTTTTCAATTGCATGCACTCACAGAATTGTTGGGCATGTTTGTTGGCTTTCGGTATTTTCTATTCCTCAGAAACAAAAGCACGGACATTATTCCGGTAAACAATAGAATTGTGATCATTCTCGGCGCCTTGTTTGGCGCCCTGTTCGGTAGTCGTTTGACCGGCATACTCGAAGATGTATCTCAGCTCAAAGATCAGGCTCATTTATGGCAAACCATATTACAAAACAAGAGTATTGCCGGAGGACTGGTGGGTGGATTATTTGGCGTCGAAATCGTAAAAAAATGGATTGGTGAAAAAAATAATAGTGGAGACCTGTTTGTCTTCCCATTATTACTGTCTATGATCATTGGTCGTATCGGGTGTTTCAGTATGGGGATACATGAAACGACTTATGGCATTCCTACGAATAGTTTTTTAGGGATGGACCTTGGTGATGGAATTCACCGACATCCGGTGATGTTGTATGAACTTTTATTCTTGGGTCTTCTGTGGATCATATTATTTCAGATCAAGCGAAAGGGGTCATTGCCAAACGGAAATTTGTTTAAGATTTTTTTGATCAGCTATTTGATTTTTAGGTTTGTCATGGAGTATTTGAAGCCGGACATTCATTATATTTTGGGAATGGGTGCGATTCAAATCACTTGTTTGATCGGTCTGATCTATTATGCTTGCCTTTTTATCTTCTCTTTACGAAAAACTAAATCCTCTCAACCTCTTTCACATGCCGGATAAAAAATATACCTATTACGATTTTACAGTTTCCCTGTGTCCGATATGCCTGGAAAGAATAGACGCCAAAATCATCTTTGAAGAGGATAAGGTGTTTATGACCAAGCAATGTAAATCGCATGGGCATTTCAAGGTATTGCTGGCCGATGATATAGACTACTATAAAAACATTCGTAATTATAATAAGACCGGTGAGTATCCGCTAAAAGTGAATTCACATACCAATTATGGCTGCCCTTATGATTGTGGTCTATGTCGTGATCATGAACAGCATAGTTGTCTAACCCTCATCGAAGTCACGGATCGATGCAATCTCACCTGTCCGACTTGTTATGCTATGAGCAGTCCGCATTACGGACGCCATCGTACACTTGAAGAGATAGCGGAAATGTTTGACATCATCGTGGCCAATGAAGGTGAGCCGGACGTGGTACAAATCAGTGGAGGCGAACCGACGGTTCATCCGGATTTTTTTAAGATACTGGATATCGCAAAATCCAAACCCATCAAACATCTGATGCTGAATACCAACGGCATCCGCATCGCCAAGGATAAAGAGTTTGTGAGAAAGCTGGCGACTTATATGCCCGATTTTGAAGTCTATCTGCAGTTCGATAGTTTTAAACCCGATGCACTCCTTCATCTGCGTGGTGAGGATTTATCAGAAACCCGAAAGAAAGCCATCGACCATTTGAATGAATTTAATTTGAGTACTACTTTGGTGGTCACACTACAAAAAGGATTAAATGACGATGAGATCGGCAGCATCATTGAATACGCTTTAAAGCAGCCTTGCGTAAGGGGAGTGACCTTTCAGCCCATACAATCTGCGGGCCGATTAGAACATTTCAACAATCATACCGACCGACTGACCCTGACTGAAGTACGTCGTAAAATATTAGAACAAAGTCCCTTATTTCAACCCAATGATTTGATACCGGTTCCTTGCAATCCGGACGCATTGGCCATGGCCTATGCCCTCAAATTAAACGGACAGGTTTTGCCGATGACCCGATTTATTGATCCGGCTATGTTGTTGAGTGACCAGTCGAGAAATACCATTGTTTACGAACAGGATAAAGGGCTGCATAGTCAGTTGCTTTCTATATTCAGTACCGGTATTTCGGTCGATAAGGTCCAGGAGAACATCAATCAATTACTTTGTTGCCTGCCCAATGTATCGGCACCCGGACTGGGTTATCAAAATTTGTTCCGCATCATCATCATGCGATTTATCGATGCCTGGGATTTTGATGTGAGGGCCATTAAAAAAAGTTGTGTGCATATCGTATCCAAAAAGGGGAAGATCATACCCTTTGAAACGATGAACTTATTTTACCGTGATGAGAAAGAAGAGGTTTTGAACAGGATCATTGAAAAACAAGTCAACCATGAATAACTTTTTAAAACTGACTCTGATATGGAGTGCCGTGGCGATTGTTGCGGGTATCATTCTTTCCCGAATGAATGAAATGAGCATTTTGTTGTTTATCCTGATTCCGGTGGCCTATTTGTTTTCCGGTTTAGTACTGATGATCACAGGTCAAAAGGAAAAGGGGTTTCCGCTGATGCTTGCATCGGCCATCGTCGCTTTAGTTGGATTTTTCTATTGTAGTTATAGTTTGTAATTTTGGGGTATGAATCAGTTTTACAAATACATGACCTATATTTTTATAGGGATTGCTGCGTTGTTGGCTGTCATACTCATTATCGGCGGTGAAGGATTTATCTCTGCCGGCACAGGATTGTACTTTCTTTGTTGCGGACCGCTTTTGTTTATTGCCGGCATCGTTTTTCTCTGTTTCCCACGCACCAGGGTTTTCGGGCAGTCTATGCTGGCGTCTTCCGTGCTGGTTTTTATTTTCGGATTTGCTATTTGCAGTAATAGTAAGTTTGTTATTTAACCAAGTCGTACAATAAAGGGCCGACCACTAGCATATTGCCAACATTCCAATTATCTTTGCCCAAATTTATTCATTTCATGCTTCCCAAATATAAAAGAGTGCTCCTGAAACTGTCCGGCGAAAGCCTGATGGGCGAGAAAAGTTTTGGTTTGGATCCGCAAATGCTGGCCCAATATGCCCAAGATATTAAATCGATTACGGATATCGGTGTACAAGTAGCCCTCGTCATTGGCGGAGGTAATATTTACCGTGGTATGAATGAAAAAGAAACCGGTATAGAACGTGCCCAGGGCGACTATATGGGGATGTTGGCCACGGTTATCAATGGCATCGCCATGCAGAGCATGCTGGAAAAAGTAGGTGTGAAAACACGATTGCAAAGTGCTATCCGTATGGATCAGGTCGCTGAACCGTTTATCCGCCGTCGTGCCATCCGGCATTTGGAGAAAGGAAGAGTGGTTATTTTTGGTGCAGGGACAGGTAACCCCTATTTTACGACAGATACCGCGGGTTCTCTCCGTGCTGTAGAAATTAGTGCAGATGCTATTCTGAAAGGAACCCGGGTAGATGGTATTTATGACAGCGATCCGGAAAAAAATCCGGAGGCCAAGAAATTTGAGACGCTCACTTTTGCTGAAGCAATCTCCAAAAACCTCAAGGTGATGGATATGACTGCCTTTACGCTCTGTCAGGAAAATAAAATGCCGATCATCGTTTTCGATATGAATACCCCCGGCAATTTGATCCATGTAGTCGCCGGTAAACCTATTGGCACCTTGGTGAACAACGAATAATATATTCTAATCAACTTTACTCGTGCGCAGATTTTGAACTTGATGACAAGATTTGCAGACATAAAAAAAACTTCGCCGTAAAGCGAAGTTTTTTTATGGATTAATTTATGAATTAGTGTTTCACAGTAATCGAACGGCTGATCGTTTGTTGACCATTCAATACCACAAAGTATGAACCACTGGCCCAATCTGCTACATTCAACAGAATTGCTTCTGAGCTTGAACCTTGCATGATCTTTTTATACATGGTTTGACCCAAAGAAGAATAGACAGCAATAGACGTGTATTCACCCTGATGATTATCTAAAGTGATCATCAGTTCAGATGCTGCAGGGTTAGGGTAGATTTTTAAGGATTGTTCAGGCGTCAAAGTAACACCGCTTGGCTGTTGGTTCACTTTAAACAAAAGTGTTCTCTCACTTTGCTTACGCTCATTAGAAGCAGAATTTTCCTGTCCGATCAATACATTCATATAAGGACGATTGCGCACCTGAGCCGTAGTGGGTGTCCAGGTATAGGTACCGGTAATGTTATTGGAAGTTTGTGTAGCATTCAAGGTAGGTTGATTCGCAAACCAGTTTGGATCGCCAATCATTTTTAATGCCAAATTATTGTTGTTGGTCATAGGCACTCCACCTGAAAGATTCAGGTTGAAAGGCGTATTTGCATAAAGGTCAAATTGATACTTGTTGTTTACTTTAGGCCAAGCAGCCGTATTGTAAAATTCAAAGCCGGAAACCATGGTGGTTTTACAACCTACACAAATGGTGACCAATGCATCACGCTGTGAACTTCCAATTTTCACACCATTGCGGTATTCATCCACGCGAACTGCATAGGCATATGATCCGGTCATGGTTGGAATCCAGGTAATTTCACCGGTGGTACTGTCGACCCAAAAAGGCCAGCCGCCATTTGGATAGGCTACAAAAGTCATCGGAATGCTTGTACCATTAGCACCCTGAGGATTTACCCAATAGTAAGCCAGAGAATCACCATCAGGATCAATGGCCATCGGATTGTGGATCATGGTATCATTCACCCCCATTTGTATCATCGGTGTATTTTGAAATTCGGGGTTTGAATTGACCTGTGCCGGGTTATTCATCAATTCGGCATAAGTATACAGGTTTTCTGCAGAAGCGTTCGTTAAGTTGGCAATTATACCATTGCGGCAACACACATCATAAACCACCTTATAGGTAGCCGTGGCGTTGAGCTGCAGGGTATCCAAATAGCTCAATTCCTGGGTCGCATTGCCCACAGAAACATTCGTAGACAGGCTCGCAGTATAACTGGTAGTTGCCCCGGAAGCTTGCACTGAATAAGGAACACTATTGTTGATCAGACCGTTTGAGTCGACCCAAAGTTTGATGCGCACCTCCATATCCGTGGTATTGATGTAGCGAAGGGATACTTGGGCACCCTTTTCATGGGAAGCCTTGAGGCAGAAAGGGGACAAGAAAAGTAAAAATGTAAAAAGTTTTTTCATGTAAAGTGAGTTTATCTTTTTATGACGTTTTTGTGACAAAATTCGTTGGCTTGTGGAAAAGGTATTTTTTGAAGAGTCCGGGGATTCTTACAAAATGCCTAATAATCATACTGCCGGCGCGCGGCATTCAGCCTGAATCCTACATAAAATTGGTTGCTGGCAAAGTTTGGATTGGTCGAAAAGCTTGATTTCTCATTCCGGAAGGTCAATCCCAAATCAATATAAAAATTATCTCTCAATTCATATGATGCATTCAAGTTGGTATACCAAACCGTGGTGGTCGCACCATTATACATGCGGATGCCATAATCGGAGTTCTTTTTCTTATAGGATTTGAAGATATCTCCGCCAAAAGAAACACTCGAAGCGGTATCACGGCCTTGTTTGTTGTAGAAGGTCTTCATACTTAAAATCAAATGTTGCACAGGAATATACTGTACCAGCAAATTGAATTCAGAAAAATTAGCCCCAAATGGATGGGCCAAAGGTTGGTTGTAATGGGTATAATCGGCCACCGGTACATCATAGACTGCATTGTAGGCCGAACTGTCGCGGAAAGAATAGGTGAATGGTCGTACAATATTGATCTCCGGTTGTATGAGTAAATTGACGATACCAAACGGATCGGCGATTTTACAACCCAATTGAATACCATATTTATTCCCCCACCAACCTTTACGAGATTTGATTTCAGCAAATTTGAATTCATCGAGTAACAACTGTCCGTATACCACGGTGTTAAATCTTCCCGGATTCATTTTGAAATTCAGTCCCAATAAGGCATTGTCCGGACTACCTGCCCCTTGTTCTATACTGCGATACAGGATAATCGGATTCATATATTGAAACTCAAAATGATCTTTTCGGCCAAAAATAATGCCTTCAAATAAGCCCACATTCAACCATGGGGCTACATTGATGCTTAAATGATGCATGGCCGCGTACTTTTTGGGCAAAAGCTGATCCCCTCCGCGTTTATATTGCGGGGTCAGTTCCATGAAGAGATTTTGATAATTAACCTTCCAGATACGGGTATTAATTTTTGCGAATAAATAATTGGCCCCAAAATCACTCAGAAACAGGCTGCGATAGCCGTCACCAATATGAAATCGATCATGCCCGAAAGAGACATTGATGGTATTTTTAATGACCTCAGCATCGATATAGCCGCAAGCATTGATGTAATCGACACCATTTCCGGGCTTCTCCAGTTTGAAATCTTTGTAGTAGGCATTCCCCGGAACGGCAGCATGACTCAGCATATAGTTTTGAAACTGACGAGGGCCACGCTCCTGATTATCCGTAAATGCAGAATAAAAGCCCAAACGATTCGCCACTCTTCCGCGAACTTCCAGTCCTTTGGAATTCACGAAGAGGGTCTGTCCGCCATTGCCCGATTCCACCGTTTGCTGATACGCGATGATGGGATTCACAATCAGGTCGGCATTATGGGTTTGTACATTCAGGAAGTCAGGTTTTTTAATGTAAAAAGTATTGAATATGGGCCATTTCGAATAAGCTGCACCATCACCATTAGCCGCCCACTCTCCATTTTTAGATATGATATTCTGAATGTCTTCTTTTTCACCGATCGTCAGGTCAGGATGAGTAATCAAGTAATTCTCTAAAAAATGAACCACATCTTTTCGGCTCATGGCATTCAAGGTCGTAAACAAAGTATCTGAAATGCGGCCATTCAGGATATCCAGGCGGTCGACAAAAATATTATCTTCCATATTCCGCTTCATATTAGCAGATTGTGTATAACCAAGGGAGGCACAGCATAAGAAGACGCCGAGCAAAAAGATTTTTCTCATAGAAGGGTAAAAATAGTAACTAAATGTAATTCATTTACTTTTGTATAAAGAAATAAGCCATGGAAAATTATCTGATCAGAAATACCCAAGTCGTGAATGAAGGAAAAATCGTCAGACAGGACGTTTATATCCGGAATGGGCGATTTGAAAAAATAGCTGATTCAATTACGCTTAAATCTGCTGCAACAGAGATCAATGGAGAAGCATTACATCTCATACCGGGCTTGATTGATGATCAGGTCCATTTTCGCGAACCCGGACTCACGCATAAAGCGGAAATTGCCACGGAATCCCGCGCTGCCGTAGCCGGAGGGGTAACGAGTTTTATGGAAATGCCCAATGTAAAGCCTCCGACTTTGGACATCCAAAAGCTCGAAGAAAAAATGCAGATTGCGGCCCATTGTTCCCCGGCCAATTATTCGTTTTTCCTGGGTGTGAGTAACGACAATGCGAGTGATGCTTTACGCATCAATGACCATAAAGATGCTGTTTGCGGACTCAAAATATTTATGGGATCAAGTACCGGAAATATGCTGGTCGATAATATCATGACCCTGGAAAAAATCTTTTCGGAAAGCGAAGTGCTGATTGCCACGCATTGCGAAAAGGAAAATATCATCCACGATCATCTGGCGAAATTGCAGGAGGAAGGCGTTTCCATCGATCATGCCCGTTTTCATCCCATCATCCGGGACGTGGAAGCCTGTTACGAATCTTCCATTTCAGCGATACAGTTGGCCAAAAAATTCAATAGCCGTCTGCATATTCTACACATCAGCACAGAAAAGGAATTGCAGTTGTTTACCAATTTATTTCCTTTGGAGCAAAAACGTATTACGGCAGAAGTTTGTGTACATCACCTTCATTTTACAGCCGATGATTATGAGCAATATGGCAACCTCATCAAATGCAATCCTGCCATTAAAGCACCGCATCATCGTGAAGCATTGTGGGCAGCCTTGCTCGATGATCGTTTGGATATCATAGCCACCGATCATGCGCCGCATACCTGGGATGAAAAGCAATTGCCCTATCTTCAGGCACCGGCAGGCGTTCCCTTGGTACAGCACAGTTTACTGATGTTGCTGGAAGCTCATTTTGCCGGAAGAATTTCTTTGGAGCGTATCGTAGATAAAGCATGTCATGCCCCCGCCCGCTGCTTTCAGATTCGCGAAAGAGGTTATATCCGTGAGGGTTATTTTGCCGATGCGGTCTTGCTGGACTTAAATCAAAGCACTACCGTTACGAAAGAAAACATTCTATACAAATGCGGCTGGAGCCCTTTTGAAGGACATACCTTCCAAGGTCAGATTCAAAAGACATTTGTGAACGGTCAGATTGCGTATGAGCACGGGGTTGTACAACCGGAAGTGAGAGGCATGCGCATGATGTTTGATCGCGGATAGTCCGACTTCATTCTCACGCTCATTTTTTGTGGATGGTACTGGATTCGAACCAGCGACCTCTACGATGTCAACGTAGCGCTCTAACCAACTGAGCTAACCGTCCGGGTGGGCAAATGTAGGGAAAAGTGCATAAAGTTGAAAATGGTTTATGAAAGATGGTCTAAAGCGACAGCGTCATACTCACGCTGATTTTTTTCTTTCGTCCTCGCAGGGTGCCGCCCCAATCGAAGCACTTCCCCGCGGGGTTTGCTGCTCTGAGCAACCCTGCGGTATCTCGACTACGGTCTAAATTAATATCCCTAAATCTCTGTTCTTCCATAGTATCACTTCCCCGCGGGGTTTGCTGCTCTGAGCAACCCTGCGGTAACTCGATTACGGTCTAAATTAATATCCATAATTATCTGTTCCTCCATAGTATTTATTTGTTCAGTTCCGGTCTCTCAAAGTTAACATCATTCATGGACAATATATGATCCATAGGATATGTATTTAGGGCCTGCTGTTTAACGTTCAACATACTCCGAATAGTGATTTTAATGTGAATTAAACTATAATTTTTCGTATTAAGGATTCGAATACTATGCATTAAATATACAGCTTTGAACTAGTTGTATGCATCTCCAACTTCTGCGTCAGCGTCAAAGGGCTGTACCCAAGTACTATCCCTTTAACGCTTCCTTGAATTTGGAGCGCCTACAACTTAACCAGCAGGCCCTATTTAATCCTTCTCCGATATAAAACCCCGCTGAACTATTTGGATACAGTACCGAATCCGACACCAAGGCAGGTGTGCAATTACATGGATTAGCATGAATATAGTCGAGCTTTTGATATAGTATTTTATCATAGTCCAAATACTTCCAATCAAATGAGGGTTCAAACACTTCATGCTTCCGACCTTTTTTACGATCTCTGGGGCTCACCCATTTGCTCATCTTGTTTAGAATATCTGTATGTCCTCTTGCTTCAAGCCGCTTCACTAATTCATATCCCATAATGCGCTTACCATTACCAATGATCGTATTGATAGACTTACTGGTTCTTGTAAATGAAACAATCATATGTACATGATTGGGCATGATCACATACGCATTTACATAATGACCTTGCTTCCGCAATTCATCAAAAAATTTATAAACTAGATCATAGCCATTGGTTAGTTCAAATAAAGGCAGCCAACGGGTATTGGTAAACGTAATGAAAAATGTACCACTATCATAGGGTATCATACAACGTACACTCATGGTTATTCAAAAGTATTCAATTAATTTTCAATTCGCGAAACAGAGTACCCGAAAGGAAAATGTCTTTTGGGATGCAGGGCAACAAGAAGATTGTTCCATTTGGACTTTATCTAAAGAAAATCAATTATGTAGCATGAACCGCAGGGTGTCCGCCGCGGCGGAACACCCCGCCGTTACTTTGCTTTTTAAATAATTTATACTAATTTTTCCAAAGGAAAGCAGAGGTGAACTAAACACCCCGGAAAGCTAAAGACTTATTCCCCGCATTAGTCCTCTGCCTACCCTTTGAAACGGAT
>JAEUVB010000015.1 GCA_016786845.1 Chitinophagaceae bacterium
AGAAAAAATTCTCGCAAACAATGAGGTTTACACTGAGCTGTCAAAAATGATGGCCGATGGACAAACCATCTTTAAAGACAAAGATGCCATCCTCAAACAATTCACCTTGGTCGACTTGCTCAACCTCGTCAGCGGTGCCGGTACAGCAGGTGTTCGCGGTACCGTCCTCAACGCTACCAACAACAAGGCCATCCCCGAGGTGACCATCACCGTCGACGAAACAGGTAATGCTGCTGTTTCCGATGATGTCGGAAAATATGAAATCTCACCCATGGCTTCCGGCGATTATACCCTCATCATCTCAGCCGATGGTTTCCAAACGCAAACCATCGCACACAAGGTCCTGATCGGTACGATATCAACCCTCAACATCACCCTAAACCCCAACGCCGTGACGGTCTAATCCATATCCACTCGGGAATCACTTCCCCTCATCATCACCCAAGAGGTCGCACCCGCGGCCTCTTTTTTTATGCAAGACTGTCATCCCGGTTGTCCCGGCTTTTACAGTCTCGTCGCATCCACAAAATAATCTGCCTGGACGGACCGGGATCTGCCGGGCCAAAATACCCCAAACTAAAAATTAAGCACTAAAAACTAAAAACTCATTACGGGTTTATTATCCGACTCAAACTCCTATGATCAATTCCCAAGTACATCGCTATCTCCTTCTTCTTGAGTTGGGGCACTAGTTCCGGACGATTCGCAAGTAAAATTTGATACCGTTCTGTAGCACTCAGTTTCAAGAATTGTTTTTCACGTTTTGTTTTCTCGCCGTAATAGTATTGCGTGACAATGCGACCGAATTTGTTGCTGATCAAATCCTCTTCATAGGCAGCCATAATATCTTTGTAGTATATGCATTCTACATGGCACTTGCGCATCGCAGTCACCTGCACATCCGATGCCTCCCGAAAAAGAAAAGAATAGTATGACGAGAAAAACTGCCCCGGCATAAAAAAGTCGAGTATGCGTTCCTCCCCATCTTCCCGAAAAGTCGAAATCTTCACCAGTCCTTCCAACAAATAATACCCATAATTCTCCACCTCACCATAAGGCGTTATAATCTCGTGGCGCTTAAAGGAGGCCAAACTGGTTTTAAAAGCCAGATCCTGATCTAAACTAAACCGCCGGTCCACATGATCGTGTATAAACTGCTTAATGGAAAGTGAACCGGGAGTGATGATGTTGCTGGACATATCGCTAAGTTTTAATTATTTAGGTTTTCAAAATATTCATAGCCCGGAAAACATGCAAGAAAAAGAATAGGTTTTTGATGGTTAGGACTAATGGGGCCGTAAGTCGGGAAATTTAGTTGTGGATGAGGGAAGGGCAGGGTATTGGGGTGCGTATCCGGCTCTATTTGTTAATAGGCATGCAGGGATTTGGATATGCAGGCTTATTGATTAAATTTGTATGGAGCTTGCTGCAAACCTCCTTTACCGACCAATAGTGGTGGCTTAGGATGATAAAATCAGTGTTATAAGTAAGTTAGCTGTCAGCTTGCCAAGCATTGTACCAATATTAAACTAAAAATTAAATCTTTAATAAATTAATCAAACTATGAAACAGACAATCACACTCATTTTACTTTCCTTAACCTTTCTTTTTAGTTGCGGTAAAAAAGATCCAAACAACCAAAATAATAATAATCAGAATGCTAATTCTGTTACAGATGTTGATGGGAATATCTATCCAACAGTTACTATTGGAAGTCAAATATGGATGGCAAAAAACTTAGCCGTAGCTCATTATAGAAACGGAGACCCGATTCCAAATATTACTGATCAAACAATTTGGGAAAATACTTTATTAGGTGCATGGTGTAATTATGATAATAATAGTGCATACGGTGATATTTATGGTAAGCTTTATAACTGGTATGCTATCAATGACCCACGAAATGTAGCACCAACTGGATGGCATGTTGCAACAAGAACAGATTATCAAACACTTGTGACCCATCTGGGTGGAATTTTGGGACAAGACGATAGTGTTGCTGGAGGTAAAATGAAAGAAGCTGGACTATTGCATTGGGAGGCTCCAAATACTGGTGCAACAAATAGTTCGGGATTTACTTCGTTGCCTGCTGGATGGTTGGATATAAATGGATTTTATGCAATTTTTGAAGGCACAATTTGGTGGGCAGTTGACCCTATTACACAAAATTTTGTAAGTAAATTCGCTTATTCAAATGGAGCCGGTCATGCAGGGGCTATGCCATTAATGCCTTTGCCAAATGTAGGATGTTCAATCAGATGTGTAAAGGACTAAAAATGAAATAGTCAAAGTAGATCAATGATCAAATAAATGATATTATGGCAAACGAGATAAAAATAACTAAATCCAATTCGGAAGTCGTAAATACACTCCCGATTGATAGCAATAATAGAAATATTATTTATAAATATGAATTTAGCAAGCCCATAAAATCCGATAAAATAATACTTTTCTTAGAACTTGATTATATACTTTTAAGTGGCAAAGTAGATGATTTTGAAAATATTGTTGGAAGTCTAAAATTAAATACTTCATTCACCATTCACTCCGTGCATTCTCCCAAGGACAACCTAGGCCTTTTGCATGAATGCATAAGCAGAGAAATAGAATATTTTAAAACACTATTTTATAGTGGCGGGATAAAAAACTACCCGACAGATAATATATACATTCCAACCCTAGTAGAATGCGAACCGATACTAAATGAATTATTTTATCTTGATAATCAAAGTTTGTCCTGACTTTACAAATTATTTAGCAAAATATTATCATGCAAACCAAGCAGTTAGACCCCAAAAAAACTTATGAAATTTTAGCCTTTGGAATTACTGATTTAAATTAGAAAACAAAATGGTAACACACACCTTCCCGACTCAAGAGGAATTAAAAGTAATGACAATAAAGGAAAAGTTAGGACAGATGACTTTAGATTTTATGTGGTACAGAGGCATGATAATACATCATCTTACGGAAATTGAAATGACTTTAGACATTATAATTACTTCTTACTTTAATCCTGAAATGAAAAACGATTTTAATACTTTTATTCTAAATAGTGGGTTTGTTGATTTCGGTAAAAAAATTAAAATCTTTCAATTCATTCTTGACATAAATAAATACCCTGATTTCCTAAAAGAGAATAGCAAAAAGGAAGAGACAAATAGAGCATTTATTGAAGATTTAATGAAACTAAATAATAAAAGAAATGTATTAGCGCATTCAAAAATAGCAGGCCATGATGAAAAAATAGCTGAGTATGATGGTAACAAAATATTTTTCTGGTCATCGAAGGATGGAGCCACAACTATTAAAGAAAAAATAATGTCAGAATTTAATGTTGAATTAAAGGAAATTATTGAAATGAATAATAATTTAATTTTATTTTACAACAAACACTTTTCCACTAATAAATAAATATCAAAAAAGGGAACTGACAAGACGCGTTATAATTTTGAAAATCAAGCCGAACAGCTAACGGTGTGTAAAAAGTAAGAAGGGCTGCCGTACGAGTTCTGAACATTTTAACAATCTTCATCTTTCGGAAGAAATTATGCTGATATGCTTTCTATCCCCTTCCTTCTTTTATACACAAAACGTTATATGCTAATAATTCAGACCCCAAGTAATAAATAAAAAATCTATGTTCGTAAAGAAGGATAAATACAAAAATTTATACTTAGACATATTAAAAATTGGTCAAGTATGCTTACATACTGGTCTTTCATATAATAAACTAAAATATAAGCTTGAGGAAAAAGGATATGATTTAACTAACGATTGCATCGAATTAGCTATCAAACAATGGTTCTATGACTGTTTTCATCATCGTGGACAAGAGGATAAAAAATATGAATCAATTGACGATTTGGAACAACATCTTGATTGTAATTTTATTTTAAAAGGAGAAAGTTGCTTGAAATTAATTGGCTACAGAACTTCATGGTTTAGCATGATGACAGCTAGAATCGCTTTACTTATTAGTTTTGGAGCATTTATAATAGGAGCTTGGAACTTGGGCTACAAAATGCAAGTAGATAAACATAAGGTATGTACAAAATGTATGAAACCTGCGACTGATAAATCAAGAATTGATTCAAAGAAAGTAGATTTAGAAATGATTGACATATATAAATGTTTTAAATCATACGATACCACATACACGATTAGACATCATTATGTTGACACATTGAAACAACAATACTGAACATTGAGGCATGAAAATGATTATTTTGCATTTCACACTTGCAACATGCGCTAAAAAGTAAAAAGTGCTTTAGTGTTTGTGTTCAAATTGTTTTAAAATTTTCAACTTTTGAAAGAAAATTAACTGATATTCTTTCTAATCCCTTATTTCTATTAGCCCAAACCATTGGTTTAAATTGGTAAAATATTCCACAAGAAATGCAATGAAACTTCAATAAAATTAATATGGATGAGAAGCCGTGCAAGAAAATTTTCAAAATGATCTAGCTATAAGAATGAAGTTTTTTCATTCTTCATATGACAATAGCGCAGTCAAATATTATCCCCAAATGGAGCATTCTTTCGTAAGTGCTATTGCCTAGTACATCTAATCAATTATGAAAACATGCAGTATTAATTATGTACAGTATTATCTTCGTATATAAAAGTCTTTTAACAATGAGAACCATCTTCGTCCTATCCCTCCTACTGTCAATGTTTTCAACTCTCGGACATTCTCAAACTGTTATCCATATGAAAAAGAGTGGTGGCGTTTCAGTTATTCCTTGTAAAGTTAATGGATTGAGTCTAAGTTTTGTTTTTGATACTGGGGCGTCAGATGTATCAATATCGATGACGGAAGCATTATTTATGTTAAAGAATGGCTTTTTAAACGAAGATGATATTGTTGGTAAAAACAAATATAGGGATGCTAATGGTGCTATCCATGAAGGCGTAGTAATTATTTTGAAAGAAATAGATATAGCGGGAATAAAATTGTATAATGTTCTAGCCTCTATTGTAAATAATACAGAAGCTCCACTTCTATTGGGTCAATCTGCCATTAGTAAATTGGGCGTAATTCAACTTGATTTAGAAACAAATACAATCACAATTTCCAGTAAAAATATTACCAACGGAGTTACAGCTTATCCAACCACAAAATTTCCTGTAATCAAAGATACTATGCGTTCAAATGCTAATCATATAAAACCAATTAAACCTCAATCTTGGGTAATTGGCAATACAATAAAAACGGATAAATTAGAGATTGCTCAATACGACTTCGAAAAGCGCATGACATGGTTTAGTGCCGAATATGCCTGTGATGCATTAGGAAATGGTTGGCGATTGCCGACAAAAGAAGAATTAAATGATATGTTTAATCAAAAGGATAAGATTGGCGGCTTTGCTGAAGATACTTATTGGAGCTCTACTGAGTATGACTATGGCAACGCATGGAACCAGTACTTCAAAGTATTCCCATTTAGTAATTTGTCATCTCAACATAAGGACTCGAAGAACTGGCTATTCAGTGTGCGAGCTGTGCGAGATATTGAGAATAATAAGACTCAAGTTAAGCCATTAAACATTCAATTACATTCCGTTATTGGCAATCCAATAAAATTAGGAAAACTCGTAATTGCTGAACACGATTTTAATAAACAGATGACTTGGGATGAAGCAAAAAAAAACTGCTCTGCTTTAGGAGAAGGATGGCGCTTGCCGACAAAAGAAGAATTAAATTATATTTATATTCATAAGGATGAAATTGGTGGTTTTGTAAAGGATTCTTATTGGTGTTCAACTACAGATGCATCGTATAAGGATGAAAATGGTCGAATATTTGCCGGGGAGTTAGATTTTGAATATGGATACTATCATACAGGTCCTGTAGACTACGATAATTATGTTCGCGCCGTTCGGACGTACTAAATATTTTAATCGCATTTAATTAATCCCTCAACATAAACTTTTTCCCTTACTTTAAAATCATATTTCCATACTGAATAGCCCAATCTTCCCCCTCATTTTATTTCCCCCAACCCAATCTTCCCCCAATTTTTTACCGTATTTTCGTAGTTGGGTGAGCGAAGAGTCATTTAAAGGACTTTTTGGCTAACTCGCGACCGTATTTACCCGTCCTATGACCACATACCTTCAGATATGAAAAAAATATTTTACCTGCTTTGTTTATTGTTATCAACGGCATCCTCTTACGGGCAGCAATTGTTTTATAATTCCACCTTTGCCGGTGGGGTGACGGCCGGTGGGTATTCTCCGGCGTATAATACAGGAGGTACGGGTAATTTCAGCATCAATATAGCCCCGGGCAGTACTATTCATAAGGCCTATTTCATGGCCGGTCGTCATGGTAATGCTGCGGCACTTACCGTGGATCTGAATGGTACCAGTTATACCTTCGATAATACCAATCAGGTGTCGCCAACCTTCCAATCTGCTTTCTACGGGGGTAATAGCGGGGTGCATGCCATCGATGTGACAGCAGGTATCAACCCCACCGTGAATAACTATACCCTCATCGTGCCCAATGTCGGTGGACCTGCCGATCGCTTCAACGACTTTTATCTCTACGTAGAATATGACAATGCCGCCATGAGTGCGGTGAATACGGCCATCTATGTAAATACTCAGGATATTGCAAACAACTATACCTGGAACATGACCATGCCCTTCAACTTTGCCACGACTTCCGATGTGGGATTGTCTTTGTTCACGGGCTATTCTTGTAATATGACCGGAGATGAGGAATATGTGACCATAGCCGGTACGGCCATCGGTGCTTTCGGCGGTCCGGATGTGAATAGTTCTACTTGCGGCGGTCCGATCGGTAGTTTCTTTTATGAAAATGGGGTGCTGAATAATCTATCTGATGATATCAATGATTTGGCGGTGAATGGTCCGGATAACCTGTCGAATATTGCCAGTCTCATGACCAATGGTTCCAATGCTTTCACCTCTTCCATGACCGGCGGTTCGGGTTCTAATGCTATTTGGGCCCTCATCTTTGTGAATGGCGGTGCATCTTGTCTGCAAACCGCCTCACCCGATACCTCGATCTGTTTGGGCGATTCGGTGCAAATCAGCGGATATGGTGCCACGGTCTATAACTGGTCACCGGCTGCAGGCTTGAGTTGTACCAATTGTGCCAGCCCTATGGCCTCTCCGGCTGCTACCACCACCTATACCGTCATTATGCAAAACACCAACTTCGCAGGTTGCATCGATACGGAATATGTGACAGTCACCGTAAACCCGGTACCGACAGTCACCGTCTCCAACGATACGACGCTTTGTACCAATACAACATTGCAGCTTCAGGCCAGCGGTGCGAACTACTACAGTTGGCTACCCGGCACGGGATTGAGTTGTACCAATTGTCCTAACCCGGTACTGACGCCGACGGTCACCACGACCTTCATTGTTGTGGGCGGTAATAATGGATGTGCCGATACGGCTCAGGTAACAGTTACATACACACCTTTAGATCCTATCATTACTTTATCGTCTAATAATGTTTGTCTGGGTGATGCCATAACCGCCACTGCCGACCCGAATCCTTACGTCAATACGTGGATATGGGGAGACGGCACACCAAATAGCAGCGGACTGAATGCGACGCATACCTATGCTGCGGCAGGCACATATACCATTTCATTGGTGAACTCTACAACAGACTGTACCGATACGGCAACCGAAGTGGTTACCATCAATGCGCTTCCGGCCCTGGTGCTGAGTAACGATACAGCGGTTTGTCTTCAAGATTCGATTCAACTCAATGCCAGCGGGTGCAATACTTATTTGTGGACACCGGCGACGGGATTGAGTTGTACGACTTGTCCTGATCCGGTATTGTTTGTTACCGCTACAACTACCTTTACGGTGGTCGGCAGCAATAATGGTTGCAATGATACGGCTCAGGTAACCGTGACCTATGCTCCTGTAGCTTCGGCGTTTACGGTCTTCCCGGATTCTGTTTGTCTGGGTATTAATGATCAGATCACAGCATCCTCGGTCGTGAATCCTTTCAATAATAATTGGACCTGGGGTGATGGTGCGACCGGATCCGGATTGGTGGTTCAGCATACTTATGGTGCAGCGGGTACGTATACCGTTACCCTCATCACCTCCAGCAATTTGGGTTGTGCCGATACTTCATCCACAACGGTATTTATTGAAGAGGCACCTTACTTGAATTTCTATATGTCGGACAGTGTGATTTGTGTAGGTGAACCCATTTTATTTACGGATACCATTAGCGGAACGCCGCTCAATTTTGTTTGGAATTTTGGAGATGGCAGTTTCATCAACGACAAACATTCGCCTCAGCATACCTGGGATTTTGCCGGGAATTTTCAAGTGACCCTGGTGGCCAATTATGCCTTGTGTCCGGGTCTCAATCAAACCCGTACGGTGGATGTATTTGAATATCCTGTGGTGAACCTCGGACCCGATACGACGATTTGTCCGGGCATTACGGGTGCCATCACACTGGCGGATATCAACAATTTGAATGCCCTTCACAACTGGAGCACGGGCGAACAAAGTGCCACCATACAAGTGACTGAGCCGGGCAGCTATTGGGTAGAGCTCGACAATAATGGATGTAAGACTCAGGATACCATCCGTATTCTGCGTGATTGCTATATCAATATTCCGAATTCCTTCTCTCCGAACAATGACGGATTGAATGATTATTTTATTCCGCGTGAATTATTGAGCAGTGGTGTTAAAACCTTCCACATGAATATCTTCAATCGTTGGGGAGAGAAAATTTTCACAACGGCTGCTATCGACGGACGTGGATGGGATGGTAAGTATAATGGGGTGCCTCAACCGGTTGGGGTATTTGTGTATGTGATCGAGGTGGAGTTTATCAATAATGTCCGTAAGAATTTCTCGGGCAATGTGACGTTGTTGAGGTAGGGGAGGCTTGGTTTGAATGGTTGGAAAAGATGAGATTTATCTTATCATTTTACCTATTACGGATTTATCGTTAACTTTGGAGTAATCATAAGAATATGACGAGTACCGAATTAAAAACCAATTTTCATCAATTAATTGATGAAATCAATAACGATGATTTATTGCATCAGTTTTATGAGTTGATGAATGCTGCAAAAAACAGAACCGATGGCTTGTTATGGGATAATTTATCGGTTCAGGAAAAACAAGAGCTCATCCAAACCGTGAACGAATCATATCAAGATGAAAATCTCGTTTCTCATCATGAAGTCATTTTGAAGAATAATAAATGGCTTTAGAGGTTAGGTGGACAAAGAAAGCTTTAAATGATTTTAACCATATTCAGGATTATCTGCAGTTTACATGGGGTGATCTGTCGGTGAGGAAGTTCACTAAAAAGGTTTTTAATTTTTTGGATTTGCTATCTGTGTTTCCATACATGGGTACGATGGAAAATAAGGACTTGAATATTCGTGGCTTTGTGATCACTGAACAAGTGACGCTTTTTTATCAGGTAAGATATCATCAAATTATACTCATGCGTTTTTATGATAATCGACAAGATCCAAAGTCAAAAAAATACAAATAATCTCTATTCCTGATTCCCGATCAAAACCTAAAACTGAAAAGCATTACTTTCGCAAAAATATTGTTCGTGGATCAAGCCCTTATTCGACAGACAGCCTTAGACACCCTGAATATAGAAATTCAATCTATAGAAGGCCTGCGTCCTTTTATCAATGATGCGTTTACGGCTGCCGTTGAAGCCATTCATGCAGGTAAAGGACGACTGGTGATCAGCGGTATCGGTAAAAGTGCCATCATCGCTCAAAAGATTGTAGCTACTCTCAACAGTACCGGTACGCCATCCTTATTCCTTCATGCCGCCGATGCCATCCATGGCGATTTGGGCATGCTGCAGGAAGGGGATATTGCCATGGTGATTTCTAAAAGTGGTGAGAGTGAAGAGATCAAGGTGTTGGTACCTCTGATCAGAAACTTTGGGAATACCCTCATCGCCTTATGTGGCAAGGCCGATTCTTTTTTGGCCACGCACAGCGATTATTTTATCAATTGTACGGTAGCCGCTGAGGCTTGTCCAAATAACCTGGCTCCTACCAGCAGCACCACGGCACAACTTGTGATGGGAGATGCCTTGGCCGTATGCCTGCTCAAACTCAAGGGGTTCAAACCTGAAGATTTTGCCCGCTATCATCCGGGGGGAGCTTTAGGTAAAAGACTTTACTTGAAGGCCGGAGATCTGAGCCGGCAACATGAAAAACCTGAAGTGGGTAAGGATATGTCGATGGAATCGGTCATCATCGAAATGACGGCCAAACGACTTGGTGCGACTGCGGTGATGCAAGATCAAAAACTGATCGGTGTCATCACTGATGGAGATATCCGCCGCATGATTGCGCAGCATACGCAATGGAACGGACTTCTTGCTGCCGACATCATGAATACTCATCCCAAAACGATACAAGCTGATGATTTGGCTGTGAATGCCCTGGAGAAAATGCGCTCGAATAATGTATCACAACTGATTGTGCTGGACGGGGAAAGTTATGCGGGTATGGTGCATATCCATGATTTGTTGAGGGAGGGGATTATATAGGGGGTGATTATGAAGATATTCATCTTGTGGAGAGTTTCCCGAATTGGATTTTAGTACAATAAACATTCTATTAGAGTTATTCGCCTATGCTCTCACTCTCCGGGCTCGCTCTTCCCGCCCTGCGGGTCATCATGTCCCAATCTCCCTTCAATATCACCATACATTTCTTTCATCGTCGGCCAAAATCGGGTGGTCCATTCAATCAGTTTCGGCGCCACCGGTTCTACATAGGTATAGGATTTAGATCCGGCTTTGACTTCGGTGTTGAGTACCCCGGCTTTATTCATCAACCACAAAAAAGTACTGACCACAAATAAAACAAACAGAGTATAAATAGCTCCGCCGGCTATTTTATTGACCCAGCCTAAAAAGATTTTATCCAAGATGCCTTCGATCAATCGAATGCCTAAACGAAAGACTACAATGGTGATGAGGAAAATAAGAATGAAACAAATGAGCAGGGTATAGGAATTGGTCAGGATATTGTTCTCAAATAAATAAGCGGCCAAAGTATGGGATAACTTCAACGATAAAAAAACGCCCGCTATGACTGCAATGAGTGAACAGACCGCCCACAGTAATCCTTTCTTCCATCCGCGAATAAAAGCCAATACGCCGAGCAAGATCACGATGGCATCGAGTATCATAGGGTTATTTAAGAAGCGAGTAATTCTTTCACCAGGGCCGAAATGAGTTCACCATCGGCCTTGCCGGCTAAGGCTTTCATTGCCATCCCCATTACTTTACCCATGCCTCCGGGTCCGGCTGCTCCGGTATCTGCTATGATGCCTTGGAGGACTGTCCGGATTTCATCTTCACTCATTTGTTTGGGTAAAAAACGTTCGATCAATTCCAATTCTTCACGTTCTTTCTGGGCCAGATCTTCCCGATTTTGTTCGTTAAAAACTTTAAGAGAATCACGGCGCTGTTTGGCCAGTTTCTGCAACAATTTATTTTCATCCTCTTCACTCAATTCACTCTTGGCACCATCAGCTGTTTTAGCGAGCAAGATGGCCGATTTAATGGCACGAAGTCCGCGCAGGGCTGCTTCATTTTTCGAAAGCATGGCCGCTTTCATTTCCGTCATGATTTGTTGTTCTAAAGACATGGTTTGTTGTTTTATACTGTTTTACAATTGATTCTTTTTCATTTCCTCTTCCATCTTCTTCTTGAAGCCCAAGGTAAAGGTTTTCAATTCCTCTGCCAATTCCTTTTGGTTGGTGGCTCTTTCGTAGGTGTCTGCCATGGTCATGAGAGTCTGAAACATAAAGTCATTCATTTCATCGACCATCATTTTCTTGGTCCAAAGGTCTATGCGAAGGGCAGCACTGTCGGCCACATCCCAAATACTCAACATAAAAGCCTTGGCTTCGGTGGGTTTGCTCACGCCGCCTTCGGCAGCGCGCCAATGAATGGTTTCGGGGGTTTTGGTTTCGTCGAGGGTAATGTCGAGTTGTATGGTAGATGTATGTGCCATAAATGTGCAGGAATTTATTAAGCCCGCAAAGTAAGGGCTATTTTACCGAATCCTCAACAAGAAAATCAGAAGCGCGGACAGCCGTAGGTATTTACTCTTTCTTCGGCATTGCGATAATTGCCTTGCAGAATCAAGCTCAGTTCGAAAGCACCGATGCCTTTGTTGCCCTGGTTCATTTGCGAAATGGTATGGTCGTAGCTAAGGACGAAGCGGTGCTGACGAAATTTGTAACCGGCCGTTCCGATGATGGCGTCTTTGTTACGATAGAAAACGCCGAGGATCAATTCATTCGGATGCAGAGTCAAAGCACTTTCGCCCACATTGAAATTGAATGCCGACCCGACCACCAATTCACTGGCTTTTTTCTGGCGGGTATAATATACCGACGGACTAATCAATACTTTGTCGCCCGCTTTATATACCACATCTATATTGGCTATGGGGCGCAGACCTATTTTGTTGGTCTGTCCGTAGAAAGACTCCTGGGGTGAGTTGAGGTTGCGGGCTCCGGCACTCAGTTTGATATAAAGGTTATCATTGTTGTAATACGAAAAATTGACTCCGGCCGAAAGTTCGGTATAGGTCGATTTCATAGTCGTATTGGTTTCATTATTGGGCAGATTTCTATTGAATGCAAATTCATCCCATTGCACATCGAAGGTCAGCTTGCTAAAATCGACACTGCGTTGATTATAGGAAGCTCCTAATCCTGCCGATATACTTGTGGTTTCGCCGGTAAGGACGTGGTAGGCCAAATTGCCTTGAACTCGGGTGAGGGCCAAATTGCCATTGCCGGCTACATCGCGATAGATAGCTAATCCCGTACCCAGCCAGCTCGTTTCCCATTTATCGCGAAACAAACCTAAGTCGCCAAATACACTGAAGGTATTATAGTTTACCGGCACTGTGGCCCATTGATTGCGATAGTTGACTCCTGCGCGCCAGTCATTATCCTGAAGTAATCCTGTATTGGCAGGGTTCAACAACATGGGGGCATTATAATATTGTGAGAAATGAAGTCCCTGTGCGGAAGCAGTCAAACTGCCGATGAGCAGTATAGAGAGTTGTAATAATTTTTTCATGCTACCCGATTTTTATTTTAATAAAGTAATATTCCCTTTCTTGAACGCATTGGTGCCGTCGAAGAAGGTGACCGATAAAGTATATCCATACACTTCCATTTCCTGCATCACGCCTTTGTAGCGTCCATCCCAACCGGTATACCGATCGGTGGTTTCGAAGATTTTTTCACCCCAACGATTGAAGATGCGGAAGGTCATTTTTTCAATACCATAACCTTTTACGTAAACCACATCATTGACGCCATCGCCATTGGGTGAAAATCCGGAAGGCACATCCACCAACGGAATCACGATACCGCGGACTTGCTTGCAGGTGGTGTCTTTACAGCCAAATTCATTGGTGGCGGTCAGGCAAACATTGTAGTATCCGTCTTTATCGTATACATGGGTTTCGTCTTTATTGGTGGAGTTCGTGCCATCGCCAAAGTCCCAAAAATACTTGGTGGCGCCCGTGGAGAGATTGGTCAATACGACAGGCGTATTGGGCTGTGGCGGATTGGGCGACCAATCGAAGTCGGCTACAGGAGAGGTGAATACGGTGAGGACACGACTGGCGGTATCAAATTTATTACAAGTAGAAGGGTTGCCGGAAACCAGGAAGATGGTATAGGTGCCAGCAGACAGATAATTGTTGGTGGGATTGGCTAAGTTAGAAGTATTACCATCACCAAAAGTCCAGGCCCAAGTGGTGGCATTGGTCGATTGATCAATGAAGCTTAATAGGGCAGGCAGACACACCGAATCCGGCATATCGAAAGCGGCAGCGACCAGGGTCGTTGAGTAATCGATGACCTGTGTAAATACGGATGGACTGTTACAAGCATTGGTGTCGGTCATGGTTAAAGTGACCGTGTAAGTTGCAGCCGATGGATAAGAATGTAATCCGGGATTAGCTCCTGTGAAGGAGGTTCCGTCACCAAAATCCCATTGGAAAGTAGAGCTGGCCGGAGGTGCGCCATTATTATAAGTAGATGTGTTTACAAAAGAAGCCGTAAACGGTCCGCAAGAATCCACTTTAGCGAAGGTGAAAGCTGCATTGATGCTATCGGTTTTAACGACGATAAGCAAAGTGGTGGTATCGGTCGATGAAGTACAACCATTTGGATTGGACGCAACAAGCGTGACAGTATAGTTTCCGGCTGTAGTATAGGTGTGTGAAGGACTTACTTGGGTAGTTGTTGGAGAGCCATCTCCAAAATTCCAAAGATAGGTGGTTGCGCTGGCGCTGGTATTGACGAAGGCTACAGTGAACGGTGCACAACCAATGGTGCTTCCCTGAGCACCGGCTACGGCGTCAGGATTTTGCAATTGGAAGTCGATTTTTAGGGCGGCAAGGTTGCAATTCGTACTCAGATTTTGTGTAGCATAAGAGCCGGCAGTAGTTGGAAACACCTGACTGGCCCCGCAAGCAGCACATATCGCCTGATAGATCACGCCATTGGCATCGAAACGACTGGTTCCACCATCCACATGTTCACTCACACCTCCATTTTGTCCGAAGAAACTACCGTAAAGCAAATTCTGTAAATTCTTACTGAAAACGATAAAGTAGAAATCGTTCCCATCGGTTAGGGGTTGTAAGGCATTGGTACTGACCGGCATTCCGGTTGTAGAACTGCTGATAGGGAATCCTAAATTTCCTCCCCAACCGGATACATAAATACTTCCGCATTTGTCTACAAGAAAAGCATTTGGAGAGATATTCGTAAAGGCCGTGGTACCGCTACCATAAACGGTTGATAAAAGCATAGTCGTCAGATTGGTATTGATTTTTGAAACAAACTGACTGGAACCGGTATTGGTATACACATTCCCCAGAACCGGATAGGCACCCAAGGTTTGACCGGTGAAATAAACATTATTACTGTCATCGGTTTGAACACCATAGACCTGATCGTATTGATTGGTACCAATGAAGGTGCTGGCCTGTAAGGCTTTGGTGACTGTACTGAATTTCATTAAAAATCCATCAGCAATCCCGCCTTGATAAGCTGTATTCAATGTGCCCGGTGTTGTAGGGAAATCGGAACTGATGGTGCCGCCGCCTACAAACAATTCAGCGGGGTTGGTTTTATTGATAGTCAGTACATAAGCTGCATCATTGCTCGCCCCACCAACATAAGTGCTCCAGACCAGTGTCGAAAGATTGTCATTGAATTCAAAAACGACACCATCCTGTAAGCCCGAAATGGAGGTTTGGAAGGCATTGGAAGTTGTTGGGAAGTTGGGGGATTTTGTACAAGAAGCAATATATACATTGTGTGAAGCATCAAAAATGATTTCACTTCTGGCGTCATCTGCGTAATTATGTTTCAAAGTGCCTGCCAAAAATTCCTGCGCTTCTTCGTTCACACCATCATCGCCAACACCTCCGATAAATGTAGATCCGATTAGAGCGGTGCCGGTGCTATTTAATTTAGTAATAAACATATCCGCGCCTCCATTATGCGAATTATCATAGCATCCCACGGAAACCGGGAAATTGGTTGAGTAGGTGCGGCCGGAGATACAGAGGTTATCATTTTTGTCGACGATGATACTATGAGGTTGGTCATTATCTGATCCGCCTAAATAAGTCGCATAAATCAATGTGTTTCCTGCTGAATTAAATTTGCTGAAAGTGGCGTCGCAGGCAAACAAACTGCCCGATGTAGTGGTGCCACCGCCATAGCTCACCTGAAATGCTCCGGTGGTGGTCGGATATCCGACGCCGGATGTAATACCTCCGGCAATAAAATTACCTACAGAATCATAGGTGGCTGTAAATCCCCAGTTGTCGGCTGTAGATCCGGTAAATGAACAAAACACCAAGACGGGATCGATATACAAATCTGCATTAGGGTCATAAGTTCCCGTGATATCAAAGCTGACCTTTTGATCTTTCAATTGATAATTACAAGTGACTTCTTTTCGTTCTCCTTGAATAAATTGGTAGGCATAGGGGGCCATTTCGACTTGCTCACCCAAGGAAGTTTTGATGACTAATTTCTTATTGTCAATTCGAATGCCATCGATCCCTTTATATTCAATTTGAATGTCTTGTACATTCGCACCGGGATGCAAGATCAGGTCATACTTTACATTGGCTGATTCAGAATAGATATGGGCATCCACGTGAGGATACAGTTCGGTATAATCAACATTATGAGCGGGATGGATTTTGCTTTTCCAGTTTGAAGGATTATTCCCTAAGAAATAATTATAGTAATGCTTTTGAAATTTGCTTGCCTTTAAGACCGGATTCGGTAAAGCATTCAGGAAATTCATTTGATAAGCGTGATACTTGAGGGATTGCACTTCTTTGGTCCGGCCGTGATGCACATTCTCTAATTTCTCATGATTGTCACGGTCTGCCATCAGAATCGTAAACCCATTCTTCCTCAAATAAATGTCTCCGCGAGCCGTTACGCCCTTGTATTCAAACGGAGCGTCCCACTGCCCCTGGTTTTGTATGTATTCTACAGGGGGGAAGACCTGAGCCTGCTGCGCAAAAATTCGTTGAACAGGGAGGAGTAAAGTCGATAAAATAGGGATAAGGATAAAAATCTTTTTCATGTGTTTCGAACTTATAATGAACAGGATATCGGTTTTATTCATGTCATTGGATTTGTCAAGGCTTCCCAAAGACTTTCTCTAACTGAACCAAACACCTACACAGATGACATTCTGCATAGTAAATATAATCCAGAATTTGAACAAAGCAATGTATTATAGACGAAAAAAATTGATTTTCGGTTAGCACTTGTCCCATCCCACATAAATTCATTGTACTTTTGACAAATAAAATTCCGATCATGTTAAAAACAGGCAATCCCATCGTCAGCATATATACCGAAATGACGCCTAATCCCGAAACCATGAAGTTTGTGGCCAACAAGCTCTTGTATCCGAGCAAAAGCATCGAATTTCAAAATGAAGAATCCGCTTCTCCTTCACCGTTGGCGAAAGAATTGTTTGGATTTCCATTTGTGAAAGGGGTTTTTATTGCCAGCAATTTTGTGACCCTCACCAAAACCCCGGATTGCGATTGGAATGATGTCATCCCAAGTATGCGCGAATTTCTGAAAGAATATCTGGAAGAAGGCAAGCCTGTCATCAACGAACATGAAATCGTAGCGAAAACGGAATCGAACTCCATCTCTTCCGACGATACTGATGTGGTGGTGAGAATCAAAGAACTCCTCGAAAATTATGTACGCCCTGCTGTCGAAATGGATGGCGGTGCAATTTCATTCAAAAATTACGAAAGCGGTACGGTGACACTTTCTCTCCAAGGTTCTTGCAGTGGTTGCCCTTCCTCAATGATCACGCTGAAATCGGGCATTGAAGGCATGATGAAGCGCATGATACCTGAAGTGAAGGAAGTGGTGGCTGAAGCCAATTAAAATCACTTTTTCATTTTTAGGAATATATTTCCGGAAAATCTTTCCGGTTGCACGCCTGCTTTACTTTGTTACGATAAATATATTCATTACTCATTTCCTATTCCTTGATGCTTGATAAAAAAGGTTTTTTTTTTGACCTTAATTTCTACATTTGTGTCAAGCCGCCATGCAGACTCTCTCCCAACATCAACGTCAGATTCAAAAGCTTTCCCCGCAACAAATTCAGCTAATGAAGTTGTTGCAGGTGCCTACTGCAGAGCTTGACGAGCGAATCAAAGAGGAAATTGAAGAGAACCCCGCTCTTGAAATCAGTTCCGATGATCCCGAGGATATGAGCCTGAATGAAAAGACCAATGAAGAGATCAAGGACGAATTTTCAACAGATGATAATGAAGATTATATTACAGACGATGATCGGGATGAATTTGAACGAATCGACATCTCCGATTATGTAAAAGAGGGGGACGACGACTACGCCGACTACAATTTTCAGCCCGATGGATATCAGGGGGATGATGACCAAATGCCTGCCTTTCAGCCCCGCACGGAAACTTCTTTTTATGAGCATCTCATGACTCAGGTGAATATGCTGTCCTTGAGTGAACCGGAATTGCGTGTGGCCGAATTTATTATCGGTAGTCTCGATGAAGACGGTTATCTCCGCCGCGACTTGCCATCGGTGATGGATGATCTGGCTTTTCGTCAGAATATACAGGTTGATGAAAGTAGTTTGAAAGGCATCATCAGGCAAATTCAGGATCTCGATCCCGCCGGAGTGGCCGCTACCAGTTTGCAAGAATGTTTACTACTTCAACTTCGTCGCAAACCGACTTCGTCTAATGTGCTTTATGCCATCAAAATCATTGAGAAATTCTTCGATGAATTTACCAAAAAACATTACGACAAAATCTTGAAGGCCATGAGTCTTAAAGATGAAGACCTGAGAGAAATTATTCAGGTCATTGTGAAGCTCAATCCCAGACCAGGCGCGCTTTACGAAGCCAACCCGAAAAAGGAAGCCTATATCACCCCGGATTTTATCGTTCAAAACAATAACGGAAATCTGGAGGTCTTGCTCAATCAAAAAAATGCCCCGGATCTGAGGGTGAGTTCTACCTTCCGCGATATGCTGCGGGATTATGACAAAAGCAATAAAAAAGATACCCGCCAGAAAGAGGCCTTGCTGTTTATTAAACAAAAAATAGACTCCGCAAAATGGTTTATCGACGCCGTGAAGCAAAGACAGGAAACCTTGCTCATTACCATGACGCGTATCCTTCAGTTACAAGAAGAATTTTTTCTCACCGGTGATGAAGCCGCATTGAGACCGATGATCTTAAAGGATGTTTCCGACCGCACCGGTATGGATATTTCTACGATTTCGAGGGTCGTGAACAGTAAATTTGTTCAGACCGAATTCGGCACCTTCAAACTGAAATATTTTTTCTCTGAATCCATGTCTACCGATAGCGGCGAGGAAGTATCGACCCGTGAAGTGAAAAAAATCTTGAGTGAACTGATTGGCGCTGAAAATAAAAAGCAACCCCTTTCGGATGAAAAACTAACAGATTTACTCAATGAGAAAGGGTATAATATAGCCCGGCGCACCGTCGCTAAATACCGTGAGCAACTCAATATCCCGGTGGCTCGTCTGCGACGTGAAATCTAGCATTTACCTATCCTCATATATAATTTAGAAATATTTTTGGGAATTCCCCCCTAAGGCATACGCATTGCGATTTTTAATTACATTTGTGACCTTCATAGAACTAAATTGTGTATGTCTACAGCGAATTATATTATACAGGACGAGAAAGTATTTCTACCCGGTAATGCATGGTTTTCAGAAAGAGCCATAGCGGAATTAAAAGATGCCCAGCAACAATCTCAACTCATTGCCATGCTCGAGGAACGATTTCTCGAAGTGGCAGAGCGCGTAAAATCTTTGCAGACTGAATTCGATCAGTCGGAAGATAAAATAAAATTGGCCGGCCGACTCAGTCGCATGAAGTCAGATGTTTGTTCCAGCCGATCCATTGGTGACTTTGCAGCATTGCTCACCCAAATTGATACCATGGAAGCGGCCATTAAGGTGCTGGTTGATGAGGTACTCAAACAAAAAGAAGCTTGTTGCCTCGAAGCCGAAGCGCTTTTGGAAACCAAAGAATGGAAAGAAGGAACAGAAAAACTTCGTGATCTTCAAAAGAAGATGAAGGATTTCCCCAATGTACCCGATATCAAAGGAATAGAATATCGCGATCGTTTTGAAAAGGCAAAAGATGAATTTTTTAAATTAAAGCAAGCCAGCTTTGAAAGTTTCGAGCAAGACCTTCTGGATAACCTCGATAAAAAAACGGAACTCTGCGAAAAGGCAGAGGCTCTGCAAAATTCCACGGAATGGAAAAAAGCCACTGAACAATACCAGTTACTGAACGACGAATGGAAAAAGATCGGTATGGTGCCCAAACACCGCATTGAAGAACTCTGGTTTCGTTTCAGTACCGCAAAAGATATTTTCTTCAATCGTAAACGCGAGCATTTCGGAGATATAAAAACCGAGCAAGAAGAAAATCTGGTAAAAAAACTCGAATTGATTGCGAAAGCCGAAGCCCTGAAAGAAAGTACCGCATGGAAACAAACTTCAGAGGCTTATGCGCAACTCATGGAAGAGTGGAAGAAGATCGGTCGTGTGCCTCAGGAGAAAAGTGATGAAGTTTGGAATGCGTTCCTGGCGCCTAAGAATCATTTCTTTCAACAAAAGGATCAGCATTACTCCGGTATTCGTATGAATCTGGATGATAATTTCACCCGCAAAATGAATATCGTGAACCATGCTGAATCACTTCAGAACAGTATGGACTTCGAAACCGCGACCCAGGAATTCATGGATATGTTTGAAGAATGGAAAACCATAGGTCGCATTCCGAAAGAACATGGTGATGAACCTTGGGAAAGATTCCTGAAAGCCAAGAAAACATTTTTCGATCGTAAAGATGCCGCGCGTGATAGTCGTAAGGTAGAACAAACCAAAGACCTTCGTGAACGCATCGAAAAAAACAGAGCCTATATGGGTCGCCTGCGTCGCGATATGCAACGTGAAGAAGAATTGCTGTTTGATGTAGAAGATCGTTTAAAAAATTTACCACCAACCCTTCGTTCTTATGAAAAGCGTGAGCAGTACAATGACATGCTCGAGGAGATTCGTGAGAAGGTAAATTCGCTGAAAGATAAAATAAAGGAAGTCAAGGATAAGCTGATGCAGGAAGAACGTGAGTTCAACTATATCATGAGAGGTCCTAAGAAAAAAGAAAACGACCAAACGGCTTCTGCCAAATCTAAGAATAATGGCAAGGCGAAAGCTGCGCCTGAGGAGGACTCCCCAACAGGTGATGAAAAACCGGAAGCCTCAGGTGATTCTGCACCGGCTATGGAAATGGCGGCTCCTGTTGACACGGAAACAGCTCAGGAAACGACTGATGCAGCAATTGCAGAAGCCACTCCTGAAGTTGCTTCTGATAACCATACATCAGCTTCTTCAGACATTGAAACAGCTAATCCTGAATCCGAAGGTTCTGCAGAAGAGCCGATGGCCTAAACAACTGTTATATCCCTTACACAACATAAAAAGACAGACTATGTCAAACAAAGTATTTGAATTGATGAAGGATCTTGAACATGAGCAAGTGGTAATTTGCCATGATCCAAAATCTAACCTTAAAGCCATTATCGCCATACACAATACCACCCTCGGACCGGCATTAGGCGGTACCCGGATGTGGAATTACAATTCCGACGATGATGCAGTGGTGGATGCGCTACGCCTCTCTCGCGGTATGACTTACAAAGCTGCCATCTCCGGACTTAATCTGGGTGGAGGTAAAGCAGTCATTATTGGCGATCCGGCTTTAAAAAGCGAAGCCCTCTGGCGTCGTTATGGCAAATTCGTCAATTCATTGAACGGGAAATATATCACGGCTGAAGATGTGAACACTTCTGCTTCTGATATGGAATTTATTCATCTGGAAACCAAACATGTAACCGGTATTCCCGAGTATATGGGTGGTAGTGGCGACCCTTCGCCTTTTACGGCTTATGGTGTTTTTGTGGGCATGAAAGCCTGTGCACATAAAGCTTGGGGCAATGATAGTTTGAGTGGGAAAAAGGTCTT
Organism: Chitinophagaceae bacterium; assembly: GCA_016786845.1. Lineage (GTDB taxonomy): Bacteria > Bacteroidota > Bacteroidia > Chitinophagales > Chitinophagaceae > OLB11. Next base: position 21,680 of record JAEUVB010000015.1, read on the forward strand.
AGTGCAGGGTGTAGGTCATGTCGGTCAGTATTTGGTTGGACATTTGGTGGATGCCGGCGCTAAAGTTTTTATTACCGATATCAATCAGGAAAGAATTAAAGAAACCCGTGAAAAGTATCAGGTAGAATTTGTGGCCCCTGAAGATATGCTGAAAATGGAACTGGATGTATATGCACCCTGTGCCTTAGGCGCCACGATTAATGATACAACCATGGCTCAACTGAAATGTCCCATCATTGCAGGAGCTGCCAATAATCAGTTGGCCGAAGAGAAAGTCCATGGCCGTCAGTTGATTGATCGAGGTATTATTTACGCACCTGATTTCTTAATCAATGCCGGTGGTCTCATTAATGTAGCCGCTGAAGCCAGTGGCAGTTATAACCGCGAAAAGGTAAATAAAGACGTAGAGAAAATTTACGATCGTATCCTCGATATCTTTGCTTTGTCTGCTGCTGAGAATATTACCACTCAGGAGGCGGCCATGCATATTGCTCAGAAGCGTATCGATGATGTGGCTCATGTAAAATCAAGACTCTAAACGGAGCAATGGCTTAATCGGTGAACTGCACTACAGCCATTGGCAAAGAATCATTTGCAATATGTTTTATCTTTGATCGTAACTTCATGGCAGAATTTTCTTCCAGGATGATTCCAAACGCTCACGATTAATACGATCCATTGCAGATTTCCGACATTCTTTCTTTATCACAAAAAGCCATTCGAAGCAATCGATTGCGGTCCAATCTGACCGTGGCCATCATTGCCATAGGCATCACAGCCCTCATCGGTATCATTACAATTATTGAGGTTTTAAAGGGGACTATCTATAGCAATTTTACCAGCATGGGTTCAAATACCTTTAGCATCAGCGAAAACAGTTTTGTGAGTAAAAGTAAATCAGGTGGTCGTCGGAGACGGATGAACCAAAATGAAGAACAAAATCGAATCAAACTAAACGAAGTCGATCAGTTCAAGAAACTGTATCAATTTCCTTCCACGGTCAGTCTGAGTGTGATGGCTACCAATACGGCCACCGTGAAAAGAGGGAAGAAGAAATCCAATCCCAACATCATCGTGATGGGCACCGATGAAAATTACCTTTCTGTGAGCGGAACGGCTTTGGAATCGGGCCGAAATTTTACCGCTTCAGATATCGGCGGTACGGAAAATACTTGTATCCTAGGGAATGCCATTGCCTTAAAATTTTTTGAGTCCGAACAGGATGCAGCCGATGGACTCATCTATATCGGTGATGCACGATATCGTGTACTGGGGGTCATGGAAAGTAAGGGTGCCAGCTTCATCAACCGAACCGACAACATGGTTTTGATTAGTCTGAACAACGCTCGACAGCGATTTAATGTGAGCCAACGGTCCTATGTCATCTCTGTGTCTATACCCGATATTAAATACATGAACTTGGCCACCGATGAGGCCGAAGGAACGATGAGAACGGCCCGACGATTAGGGGCCCGGGATGCGAATAACTTTTCCATCAATAAAAATGATGAGATCGCCAATTCACTCATCGGAAATTTACAATATGTGACCTTGTCAGCCAGTGTCATCGGTCTCATCACCTTGCTCGGTGCAGCCATCGGTCTCATGAATATTATGTTGGTTTCCGTCGCCGAACGCACCCGTGAAATTGGATTAAGTAAAGCCATAGGTGCCAATAGTTTTACTATCCGTCTTCAATTTCTTTCCGAATCCGTCATCATTAGTCTGAAAGGCGGATTGATTGGAATCATTATCGGTATACTTATTGGAAATATTCTCACCATCTTCTTCAAAACCGCCTTCGTGATTCCGTGGCTATGGATAGGCATAGGCTTTAGTATTTGCATTATCGTCGGACTCATGGCAGGCATCTATCCGGCTATGAAAGCTTCGCGATTGAACCCGATTGAAGCGTTGAGGCACGAGTAGTTTATTTCAAGAAATAGGAGTGATCTTATATACCCAATCTTTTATGAACCGCTTCACTCCTCAATTCCCTTAACGCATCGGCTGCGATCCATCTTGCCGATTTTGTACCTTGATTGGCAATTCGTTCAGCACACTCCATTGCTTTTTCATGCAGGAATGGACTTCGTTTCCCGATTTGGCGCAAACACCAGTTCAATGCTTTCTTTACAAAATTTCTTTCATCCCAAGCTTCTTCTTCAATACGTTGTAAAAATGTAAGACAAAGATCGTCGGGTGATTTTTTGTGATGAACCACATATTGTACCATCAACACAAAGCCTGTTCGTTTCACAAATGTTTCTTCACGCCGACTGTATTCAAAAGCTTTGTCCAGCATAAAGGGTGTCTTTTGAAACAGATTGCCGCAGACCTGATCACATAAATCCCAACTGTAAAATATTTTCGTCCATGCGTCCATCTGTTCGGGAGTCACTTGTTTAGGATGGTCTACCATAGATGCCAATATCATCGCTTCATGAATACCGCTTTGCCAGAGCTCATGCGCAAGTGTATGCCGGTCGGGATGTTTACGGCAGTCTTTCGATAAATTTCTGAGCACCGGCAAACTGATACCCAAAGTATGTTCGCCCCCAATGGCAAATCGCTTCATGCCTTCCACATTGACGGGGTTGGCCAGGGCTTTCAGTTGTTGTATGATGTCTTTGCTGTTCAATGGAAATAGGTGGTCGGGGTAGGTTGAATTTCTATGCCGGAATCTTACAAATAAGTCGCCATTTCCGATTGAATTTTTTCCGCTTCGGCTCTGGCCGCTTCCGCAAAATCTAATCCGGAAGAAGCGAAAATAATTTGTCGCGATACATTCACCAGCATACCGATATCGGCATTCATTCCATATCTACTCACATCGGCCAGGCTTCCGCCTTGGGCGCCCACACCGGGTATGAGTAAGAAATGTTGATGCAGGATTTTTCGAATCTCTTGGAGTTGATCTGCCTTTGTAGCGCCTACCACAAACATCAGATTATTTTCGTTGCCCCAAGAACTGACTTTTCTCAATACTTGTTCAAAGAGTTTTTCCTCTCCGCAAGTCAGCATTTGAAAATCTGCTGAGCCCGCATTGGAAGTGAGTCCGAGTACGATGGTCCATTTATTCGCGATGTCGAGAAAAGGTTTTACACTGTCTTCGCCCATATAGGGAGCAACGGTGATGCTGTCGAACGATAAGGCTTCGAAAAACGCTTTGGCGTATTGTGTACTGGTATTGCCAATATCACCACGTTTGGCATCGGCAATCGTAAAAATATGTTCAGGGATATAGGCAAGCGTTTTTTCCATGCTCTCCCATCCTTTTAGCCCGCGCGCTTCATAGAAGGCTGTATTGATTTTATAGCTTACACATAAATCTTGAGTGGCATCGATGATGGACCGATTAAAAGAAAAAACCGGATCCGCTTCGTTTAACAGATGGGTCGGAATTTTTGTGATATCGGTATCCAACCCCACACAGAGATAAGATTTTTTGCTTCGGATTTGTTCTATGAGTGCTGCGCGATTCATGGGGCAATGTTAAGTTTAATGTGCGACTTCCACAATCTTTGTGGGTTCGAGATTGGCATTCCGCATCGAAATATTCCGGGCTACTTGCTGAGCGATTTGGTCGATAGCCTGTATCGAAAGAGCATCACCGTGCAGAAGGGCCGGTTTGCCATCATCTCCGCCTTCTCGAATGCTCATGGTGAGCGGAATTTCGCCGAGGTAAGGCACTTCAAACTGATCGGCCAATCGTTTGCCACCACCGGTACCGAAGATATAATATTTGTTATTGGGCAATTCTTCCGGTGTGAAATAAGCCATGTTTTCGACGATACCCAAAATAGGCACTTTGATTTGCGGACCATCAAACATCATCAGGGCTTTTTTCGCATCGGCCAGGGCAACTTCCTGAGGGGTAGTGACGATCACTGCGCCCGTCACCGGTATGGTTTGCACCATGGTCAAATGGATATCTCCCGTTCCCGGCGGCAAATCGATGATGAGGTAATCAAGATCTTCCCATAGTACATCGGTCACAAATTGTTTCAATGCACTGCTCGCCATCGGGCCTCGCCAAACAACAGCCTGACGGTCGTCGATGAGTAAACCGATGCTGATGGCTTTAATGCCCATCACATCGATCGGCACGATCATGCCTTTTCCATTCACCTCTTTCATCATCGGTCTTTCGCCGCGTATACCCAGCATGATCGGAACGGAAGGACCGTATATGTCAGCATCCATGAGTCCAACTTTGGCACCGCCTCGTGCAAGGGCCAGGGCAAGATTAACAGAGACCGTTGATTTACCCACGCCTCCTTTGCCGGAACCCACTGCGATGATGTTTTTCACATTGGGCAACATGGCTTTATTATCCTTGCGATTGCTGTTCACGTTGGCGGTAAAGTTGACCGTTACCTCCGCTGATTTATCGACCAATATTTTTACGGCATTTTCGCAGGCCGAACGGATCAAGTCTTTGAGGGGACAAGCCGGTGTGGTAAGTACGACCGTGAAGGAAACTTTTTGGCCATCAATCTCAATATCTTTGACCATGTTTAAGGTCACCAGATCTTTGCCCAGGTCGGGTTCCTGAACCTGGCTCAGGGCTTGTAGTACGGATTCTTTCGTGATCATTCTAAACTTATGTTAATTTGAGTCAGCAAATGTAATCACAAAACACATTGTAGCCGTTTTCATCTATTTTTGAACCGTGAAAAAAATTCTCCTGCTTTTGCTCAGTTTGCAATCTTTGTCTTTCGTAAGCAGGGCACAGTTTGGATTCGATGACATGGTGGAACTGACCGGGGTCGTCATGAGCGCCGACAGTTTGCGCTATCTTCCCTTTGTGAATGTGTACATTCCGGGTAGGGGAGTAGGGACCACATCCACCGACCGGGGTGTTTTTTCGCTCATAGCGCAAAAAGGGGATACCCTCGAATTTACCAGTGTGGGCTACCGAAAAAAAAGATATGTTATCCCGAAGGAGCTCAGCTCCAATCGTTATTCGGTCATTCAGTTGATGGTGCAGGACACTTTTTATTTGCCGGCAACTATTATTCGTCCACAACTGAGCAAAGAAGAATTTGACAAAGCTTTTAAAACCTGGGATATTCCGGATGATAAATATGAAACTGCCCGTAAAAATACGGAATACCAAACCATGCGGATGTTGGCCTTTATCATGCCGAACGATGGACGTGAGAGTCAGCACATTTATCAGAATATGCAGGTCTCCAAAAATTATTGGGCAGGACAACAACCGCCTATGACCATCTTTAGCCCACTGGCCTGGATGGAATTTTTTAAAGCCTGGAAAAGGGGCGATTATCGTAGAAAAAAATATAAATAAAGGATGAAGTATATACTGAGGATATTGTTGCTATCGATTTTTTTAATGCCTCCGGCTATGCAGGTGAATGCGCAGGAAAAGACCATCACCAAAAAAGAAGCAAAGCAAGTGGCCCGTGACATCAATCAGGCTATCGGTGAAATGGCCTTTGTGATTGAAAAATTTGACTGGAATACTTTAGGCGATTTGGTGGATGAAGCTAGCACCCTGTTGGAGAAGAATACCGATGCCCTGGTGGAGGTAGCCAAGCGTATTGATACCGTGCAATTGCAGGCCAATGCCGATGAAATTACCCGACGAGTAGAAAAATCCGTTGATGTTCAAAAACTGGAAAAGCAATTGCAAAATCTGGCCAATAAAATTGAAACAGTCTTGGAAAGTGAGTACGAAAAAAAGTAAAGATCGGTCATCTTCATATTTCAGGATTAGCTATTAACACTGCCTCGTTGTCATTTTTCCTTGTTCGTTTTCAGCATTTTCCTCCCTTACTTTTCCGTTTAATTCTATAAAAAATCCTTCGTACTTTGCGGCACAAAATATTTATTTATGCTGCGTTTACTTACTATCATTGGTTTCATTTGTTGGTCGGGAACCATATTTTCTCAATCCATGCTCACGCCGGAAAAGCTCTGGTCCCTTGGTCGGGTTTCGGCTCAAGGAATTAGTAAAGACGGTCAAAAGGTGTACTACAGCGTATCTGTTCCGGATATGCAGGAAAATAAAAGTAAAACGACTTACTATGAAATTTCTATTCAGGGTGGTACGGCCAAAAAAATTGATGCCGTTCCGGATGAAAACATGGTGAGCGCAGGACCTGAAGCAGAGAATATTAAAGCTTCTTCCAATGGCGATCATGTGATCTTTACCAAGGAAGTGAAAATCATGGATGTCAAGGGCTCCGAACGTTATCCGGCCATGAGCAAATCCAATGTATTGATTTACGACGAACTCAATCAACGTCATTGGGATACTTGGGAAGACGGCAGTTATTCGCATGTGTTTCTGGCTGAAAACATCGCCGGTTATGCCCTTCGTGAAAAGGATATCATGAAGGATGAACGTTTTGATTGTCCGCAAAAACCGCATGGCGGAGCAGAAGATTTACTCTTTAGCGGAGATGATCAATATGTACTTTATGTGACCAAGAAAAAAACCGGAAAGGAATATGCCATCAGTACCAATACGGATATCTATGCTTACCATATTGCTACGGCCGTCACCACCAACCTCACTGAAGGCATGGAAGGATATGATACCAACCCGGCGTTTAGTCATGATGGTAAAACCATGGCCTGGCTCAGTATGAAAACCGATGGATGTGAAAGTGATAAGAATGAATTGTGGGTCATGAATTGGGAAACAAAAACCAAGAAAAACCTGACCGCTGATTGGGATGAAAATGTCGGCGATTTTGTTTGGAGTGCCGATGATCAAAAAATTTATTTCACAGCCCCCTGGCATGGTACACAACAATTGTTCGAACTTTCCTATACCACCGGATTTTCAGATCCTGTGATTCGTCAGGTTACTAAAGGAATGTTTGATGTGGCCGGTATTGCCGGTCAAAGTGGGGCAACCATGGTGGTGTCCCGCACCGATATGAATCATGCAGCAGAATTGTATACGGTAGATCTTTCAAATGGCAACATGAATCAACTCACCCACGTGAATGACGGAGCCTATACTGCCATCAGAATGTGTAAAATTGAAGAACGCTATACTGAATTGGATAAGGGTGAACGCCTTTTTTCATGGGTCATCTATCCGCCGGACTTCAACCCGAATAAAAAATATCCTGTGCTCCTGTATTGTCAGGGTGGACCTCAAAGTGCCTTAACGCAATTCTATTCTTTCCGTTGGAATTTTCAACTCATGGCCAGTCAAGGTTATATCGTGATTGCACCCAACCGTACCGGTATGCCTGGTTGGGGTACGAAATGGAATGCCGACATTAGTAAAGACTGGGGCGGAAATCCGATGCGGGATTATTTGGCCGCCATCGATGATATTTCTACAGAGCCTTACGTGGATGTAGATCGTCGTGGTGCCGTGGGCGCCAGTTATGGCGGATATTCAGTGTTTATGTTGGCGGGTATTCATGAAGGTCGATTCAAAACTTTCATCTCTCATTGCGGACTCTTTGATTTGAAAAGCTGGTATGGTACCACCGAAGAATTGTGGTTTGCCAATTGGGATATCGGCGGACCTTATTGGGAAAAGAATAATGCAGAGGCCATCAACAGTTACCGATATTTTAGCCCGAGCAATTATGTAGAGCACTGGACCTCGCCCATCATGGTGATACAGGGTGGTAAAGACTATCGTGTACCGATCGAACAAGGGTTGCAGGCATTTCAAGCAGCTCAACTGAAAGGATTGAAAAGCAGATTCTTATTGCTGCCTGAAGAAAACCATTGGGTGATGAAGCCTCAGAATGGTATGGTATGGCAACAAGAATTTTATCGTTGGTTGAAGGAGACGCTGTAATTTATTGCAGCATCCATCTCTCACATCAGCAGGGGCCTTCTATTCATTGTAAATAAACTTCCCAACCTTTTTCTCGCTGCCATCACTATTGGTCACAAACACATAATAGACGCCGGTACGCGGGCGCTGACCCGTATAGTTTTTTCCATTCCAATTGGCTTGTCCGCCTTGTGCCTTGGTACGATACACCAACTGACCCGCCACATCCGTAATGCGTACATCGGCGTTTTCAACCAGACCTTTGATTGATATGGTTCCTTCATATCCTGAAGCCACGGGGTTAGGGAATATCAATAAATCGTCATTGGTATTGGCCCCTTCGGTCGCTTCGCCGCGATAGGAAATCAGTCCGGCATTGGTCGCGATATACACATCACCGGTTTGAGGATGAACCACAATTTTATTGATCTCATTGGAAGGCAAAGGGCTGTTGTCTTTTGTAAATCGGTGAATGATTTTTTCGGCATCATCACTGATCAGCCAAATACCATTATTGGTACCTATCCATTTATTATTGGCACCATCTACCGCTATGGTTCTTACCGCTTCACGCTGAAACAAAAGACCGGCATTCAAATCATACTTCACGATTTTCAATTCTGCATCGCATCCTTCCTGAGAAAAAATGCTCTCCGGGCAATTGAAGATGCCAATACCATCGGCCGTACCCACCCAGATTTTTCCGTTCTTATCTTTTTCAAGACAATAGATCTCATTGTTTGGCAGGTTTCCGCTGCCCGAACCTGTGCGCAGCAATTTGATCTGATCATCATTCTTATTATCGATACTGCCATTGTCGTTGAGCACATAAATGCCAATCCCTCTGGGTGCGAGCAGCCATTTTTGTCCGGCATCATCAATCACAATTTGCGAAGCCGATTTTTCGCTCACATTATAGGGGAAGGAAAATTTCTGCCAGGTGCCGTCATTCTTTTTCACCACCAATTGATCCGGTGCCGAGTAATTGGAGATCCATAAATTATTCTGATCATCGAAGATCAAGCCCATCACCAGACTCACTCCTGGATTGCCAATTTGATATTGAATATAGCCGTCATTTTTATAAACGGTAGAGGTATTGTCGGGATGAATTTCGATGAGCCCGCCGCCATAGGAAGCCCCGTAGATATAGTTATTTTTTTTGTCTACCGCTACATCCACGATATCGATGACGGTATCCATGCCCGGGGTATTTAAAAATCGATTATACGTGGTCCATACCCCATCGTGTAATTTAGAAATGCCATCTGAGTTTAAGGCAGATACCCAGCCCAACTCAGCGCCGCTAGCGACATACAAATCGTTGTTGTAAATTCTGAGGTTATACGCCGCATTCGAAAAAACAGCATTGGGCTTAAGGACTTCTTTGTTTTGAAGGTCCGTGATTTTCACCAGCCCTTCCCAATAGTCGGCTTCCCATAACTCACCGGGATTAATTTCGGCCACATCATAAGGATTGATATTGCGGATCGAATCTTTGAGCTGACCCAGTTGATCGAAGACCATAATAGAACGACGGTTTCCACCCGATTCGCAGATGTACAAAGATTGAAGTCCGGACCGGATACGCTGAAAGACGGTAGCGCCGGTATAGCGAAATTGAAACACACCCGATTGCACATCAAACAAGCTATCCTCGGTAGCGGTATACAATTGACTGTTGAACGTAAAACAAAAATTAACCGGCCGTCCGTCGACCAGGCTCCAATTGGCGAAATTTTGTAAACTCTGACTGTTTTCATCCACCTTGTATAATCCACCGGAGGTAGCTGCGTAGAAATATCCGTTGTATCGGCACAGGTCCAGGGCCGACAAAACTTTGGTGCCATTCTGCAGCACATAGGTTTCTTTGATTTCCCTTTTGGCCGGGTTGAGGACCACGATACCGAAATCGGTACAGAGATACATCAGCTGATTGCTGAAATAGACACTGTTGATGCGTTTGCTTCCGGTCACATTCGCATTTCGGATATCGGGGATATTATAAAAACTGCCCGATTTCCAAAGGTCGATATTGCTGTTTTCGTATACGATAATCATGAATCCGCTCGATTCGTCGTAGCGAAGTAGTCTGATACCCACGTCGCTGAGGCCATTCACTTTGGTATAGGCATTGAAACTATAGTCGCTCAAGGAGTAGGACCAAAGATGCTGACCACCGGCAAAGATGCGATCGCCGGCTTTTTCTACTGTGTAAGCCTGATTGTAAGCGAAATGGGTTTGCCAATTTCCAACAGGCACCTGCTGTGCCCATATGGCAGAAAAACAAAGACAAAAGCATAAAATGAATAACGCGGCAAAGGATCGATTCATGGTTCAAAAATACGTCAAATGCAAACGAATCTTTGGAAAGAATATTGCCGCTCATGATGCTATTATTCTCGGTCTTGGTATCTTTACCGCCCTATGTGGTCATTTCTAGCGCGGTTTATACTGCAATTCCGAATTCCTATTCTTGCAGCTTTATTGATTACTACCTGCGTGATGGGGTATTTCGCTTCCAAAGTGCAAATGAGTTATGAGTTTACCCGAGCCATACCTACCGACAATCAGAAGTATAAAGATTACGAATCCTTCAAGAAAATGTTTGGAGAAGATGGCAATATGATGGTCATCGGATTCACGAAGAAAGATTTTTTTACACAGGCCTTTATCGAAGACATGAGCACCTGGCTCAATGAATTGAAAGCCATACCGGGCATTGAAAACACACTCGCCATTCCCTCCTCCATCAACCTCACCAAAGTAGAAACCGATAGCAGCTCCCGATTAAAAACGACCGGTATTTTTACGAAAGGTCAATCGGCAGCGTCCTTCGATTCATCTGCACAGGTATTTCTTAATCTGCCTTTCTACCGCGACCTTCTGTACAATCCTGAATCGCATGCCTACCTCACCGCCATTTATATCAAGCATGATGTACTGAAATCGGAGAATCGTGTGGCCCTGGTTAAGAAAATTAAGACCATGACAGAAGCCTTTGCCAAGGCGCATAATCTGGATATTCACTTTTCCGGCCTTCCGTTTATCCGTACGGAGTTTGCACAAAGTGTACGCTATGAGATGAAATTGATTTTATTGATTTCACTCGGACTCACCGCTTTGATTCTTCTTTTGTTTTTCCGTTCGGTGAGTGCGGTGATATTTTCTGTGGTCATTGTATTGGCAGGTGTGGTTTGGGCGCTGGCCTTGCTGTATTTATTCGGGTATCGCATTACGCTTTTATCGGCCCTCATTGCGCCCCTCATTGTCGTGATTGGCATACCGAATTGCATTTATTTCTTAAATAAATACCATACCCAATATATTCTGCATGGCGAAAAAATGAAGGCCCTGCACAGTATGGTGGAGCGTATGGGTGTGGTTACCTTATTTACCAACCTCACCGCGGCCATCGGGTTTGGGGTGTTTTATTTCACCAAGAGTCAGATCCTGAAAGAATTTGGTTTGGTATCGGGCATCAGTATCATCGTTATTTTTATCATCTCCCTGCTGGCCATTCCTGCCATTTTCAGTTTCCTGAAAGTACCCGAAGAGCGGCATACAAGATACCTTGATAATAAATATTTAAGTGCCTTGCTTCTTCGATTTGAATATTGGGTACTCAATCACAGCAAAATTATTTTTGGTTTCTGGATGATCCTCATTGCCTTATCTGCCTTGGGTATGATGCGCTTAAAAAGCGTAGGACATATTGTGGATGATTTACCCAAGCAAAATAAAATCTATACCGATCTGAAATTTTTCGAAAAACATTTTCATGGGGTGATGCCTTTGGAAATTGTGATCGATACCAAAAGAAAACAAGGTGCGGTGAGTCTGCAAACCTTACAGAAGATGGATGAGCTCAGTGCGGTATTGAGTGGGCATGCCGAAATGTCTAAGCCGATTTCCATTGTAGAAGCGGTTAAGTTTGCAAGACAGGCTTATTATGATGGCGACAGCAGTAGCTATGGCGTTCCCAATAGTTTTGATGTAGCCTTTTTGTTGCCTTACTTGAAGATGAAATCGGATAGCGGACAGCAAACGCAATTCAGTCGCCTGGTGCGGTCTTTTGTAGACAGCAGCAAGCGATATGCCCGCATTAGTGTGAGTATGGAAGATGTAGGTTCGGTGAAGCTGCCGCAAATTTTGAAAGAGGTGAATCAGAAGGCCGTTGAAATTTTTGATACCTCGCGATACAGCATTTCCTATACCGGCACCAGTGTCGTGTTTTTAGAAGGAAGTAAATTCATCATCAGCAGCCTGGTCGATAGTATATTACTCGCCTTGCTGATGATCATCGTTTGCATGGCCTTTCTGTTTTATTCGTGGCGTATTGTATTGATTTCCATCATCACGAATATGATACCTTTGGTGATTACGGCGGGCGTGATGGGTGTTTGTGGCATTCCGCTGAAGCCCTCTACGGTATTGGTTTTCAGTATTGCCTTAGGAATTGCGATCGATGTGACCATACGATTCTTGGTGAATTACAAACAAGATTTACCGCTCTACAATTATAATATTCCCGAAACAGTTAACGCTACGATTCGTGAAACCGGCATCAGCATTATTTATACCTCGCTGATTTTGGCGGCCGGCTTTGTGGTTTTTTTAGTTTCAGAATTCGACGGCACCAAGGCTCTGGGTTACCTGACGGCCTTGACGCTCTTCTTGGCCATGATTACCAACCTGACGATACTGCCGGTGTTTTTGGTGTGGTTTGATAAGCAGAAGCGTAGCAATAAGAACCAATAAACACGCCTTTACACATTCACCATCTTATTCGCACAACTACTACTGGCAAAAGCCTCCGGTTTGGCCTTAAACGCAAATCCCATTCCCAATATATAACCTGTGGCCTCCCTTAAGGCTTCATTGCTTTTAAATTGTGGATTGGTATTGATGTCGGCATGCACTTCCATGTCTACATGATATTGGGTAAACAAATCACACAATTCGTAGGCGATTTCAATGCTTTTAGCCACCTCCATCAGCATGCGCTCTTTGATGGAGTAGCGAATGAGGGTTTTTTCATTATGGATGAACATAAACCCACCACGGCCTTCACGCAAGAAAACAATCACAGTGGCAAATTCAGTTTCTACCCCCTTTACTTGGGAGTCGGTGCCGATACAGACCTTGAGTTTGTTGCCTAAAGCTGTTTCGCGAACGATGGCCTCCTCTACCGAGGCTTTAATGGGCAGGTCTATGGGTTCGCCGCTGAATTTTCGCCATAACATAAAAATCGATTTTGGTATACTGTAAAGACGGAGGATGATCTGTCTTTGTTGGTTTGACTGTATGACCCAATTTAGGGCCTGCTGTTTAACGTTTAAAGTGGCTATAGTTTAGAATTTAAGGACAGTTTGAACACATTTCGATGCACAGTATTTATCTGAGGTTTGAATCTAATCATAACCATTTGCACTAGTTGCATGCATCTCCAACTTCGGCGTCAGCGTCAAAGGGCTGTACAATAGTACTATCCCTTTAACGCTTCCTTGAATTTGGAGCGCCTGCAACTTAACCAGCAGGCCCTATGACAGGCCTCCACAGGTTTTTACTCCTTATTTCAAATATTTATTACAATACATTAAATAAATATTTAAAGTATGATAATAAAAATTAAAACATTTGAAATAAATATTTAATATGATCTAATAAAAATTAGAATAGATATAATAAATATTAAAACATTTGAAATAATAAATTAATATGTCTTAATATAAATTATAACACATTAAATAAAAATTAAATGGAATGAAATAATTATTAGAACATTTGAAATAAATATTTAACGTGATGTAATAATTATTTCAAAATTGCAGTATTTTGCCCCATCATTTCACTTCAAATACCGATTTAAAGATTTAGCAACCCTGGATAAACCCTAATTTTCAATAAACCCCTTTAGAAATTATGCCATACCATAATATAGATTCCACCCTCAGCTCCGCCGATCAGGAATTAATCATGCAAGAGATTGCCGCGATTAAGGAAAAACTCCCATTTTTGATCGGTCTTACAACGAAAGAAAAAAGAATGGGACAAAATACCCACGACAAAATGGCTTTCCGGCAAATTGCACTGGAGACGGCAAAAATGCGCCCGGAATTGCTGCCACCGGCCCAACCTGTGGAAGCCTGGGAGAAAGACGAAAACCTTCTGATGGCTCTTCAGCCTATCCTTCAGCAAATAAATGTGCTCAGGGGAGCATTGGAAGATACCATTTTAGCCCTTCGCATGGAATCGCATCTGGCAGCAAAGAATTTTTTAAATTTTTCCCGAATTTCAGCCCGCACTAATGTCCCGGGTATTGATACCATTGTTCAAAGATTGGAAGAGGCGTTGAACGGGTAAAACAGGATAATCCCTAATTATACGACACCGTTCGCCATCAAGGCAATCGTACAACCCGTAAAAACCTGGATGTTTCGGTCTTTGGCCATTTGTTCCAGCTCCGGATTTTCGGTGCCGGGGTTAAAAATGATACGCATGGGGTTCAGCGAAAAGATATAATCGTAGTACTTTTTCTGACGATCGGCATTTAAAAACATCGTCACGGTGTCTACATGTTCCAAGGGTATGGTGGTATCGCTCACTTCCACATTATCGATACGACCCTTGCGGTTTCCTATCGCAAATAAATTAAATCCCTTGTTGCTCAAAAAGCGAGTGGCAAAATAACTGGTTCGACCCGGATTGGGTGAGGCGCCCAGCAATAAGATATTCTCAGAAGTTCTCATATTCAACATTGTCTGTATGGGTTTATACAAACAACATGCCAATGAGATATATATTCTAAAAAAATATATTCAATATAATAAAATGTTTAGGGCCAGATGATTAAGTCAGAAATGCAGTAGCTGCAAGGCGAAGGTAATGAAGCTGTATATACATACAGCGATTTGCCTTCAACGAGGCAGATGCTGTATTTCTGGCTAGCGTTGTTTGGATAAATTGAATTGCAAGAAAAGGAATGCAGCGTTGTAAAAAACTCGCACCATTATCTCAATATGGTCTTTTAAAATATTGACATTAAATAATTTGAGCGTTAATCATAAGGCCCTAATTAATGCTTTGAACCCAAACCTACTACTTCATGCATCTTGGGCACCACCACATCATGAAAACCTTTACTGATCAATCGATCTTTAAACTCCTCCTGTACCTCATATTCGCCATGGACCAGAAATAGTTTCTTCACTTTTTGCGGATCCTGGCAGGCAATGAATTGACATAGATCCTGATAATCGCCATGCGCACTCATGCTTCGAATAGAACCAATATTGGCTTTCACTTGAAAATCTTCACGGTAAATACGCACTTCTTTTTCTCCTCTCATCAGTTTGGCTCCGAGGGAATGAGGTTCACAATATCCGACCATCAGAATGGTATTTTTCGGATCTTCAATATTATTGGCAATATGGTGTTTTACCCGCCCGGCTTCAGCCATGCCCGATGCAGAAATAATCACCATTGGATCTCGACGGGTATTCAGGTGTTTGGAATCTTCCACATCCGTGATATAATGCAGACCCTTAAAATCAAACGGGTCCTTGTCCTTCTTTAAAATCTCCTGCACATGCTTATTAAACAATTCAGGATACTTTTTCACGATCATGGTGGTTTGGGTAGACAATGGACTGTCGACATAATAATCGACATCCGGTAATCGTCCTTCCAATTCTAATTTATTCAAGGCATACAATATTTCCTGGGTTCGACCTACACTAAAAGCAGGAATGATGAGCTTGCCGCGGTTTTCGATGCAGGTTTCCTGAATATATTGATACAGATCATCCGAGGTTTGATGGGTTTCGTCGTGCAAGGAATTACCATAGGTGCTTTCGAGGATAATATAATCGGACTGGGGAAATTCAGCCGGTGCATTGAGCAATACATCGCGGTAACGGCCCACATCTCCACTGAAGGTTATGCGTGTTTCACGGCCATTTTCCTTGATGGAAAGATGTACCGCGGCACTGCCTAAAATATGTCCCACATCGGTATACTGAAAGCTGATATCTTCATCGATCCGGCATATCTCGTTATATGGAACTTCTATAAAACGCGGGAAAACATTATTGGCGTCTGCAATGCTGTAGAGGGGTTTGATATAAGGCAATCCTTGGGCCGCACGTTTTTTGTTCACGAAAGCCACATCCGATTCCTGAATAAAGGCGGAATCCAACAACAGAATTTGCGTGAGATCGGCCGTTGCCGGTGTACAATAAATACTGCCTTTATAACCTTCTTTCACCAATTTGGGCAGCAAGCCCGAATGGTCGATATGGGCATGAGAAAGGATCATGTAATCAATCTCCGATGGTTCGAACCCAAAATGCTGGTTCATCGGTAGGGTCTGATCGCCCATTCCTTGAAATAGTCCGCAATCGAGTAATAGTTTTTTGCCATTCGACAAGTGGATCAGGTGTTTGGAGCCGGTCACTGTACGGGCGGCCCCGTGAAAGGATATTTTCATGTGCTTATTTGTTTCTTTTAATCATCTGCCCGTCTTTTCAAACTCGGTTTGGGGCTCACAGGTTAAGGCCCTTGCTCCTAAAAATGTCTATTTTGACGATAATCTAACGATTTATTGTATATTAGCGTCTTATAGTTGTAAATATAAAGATAAAATCCACAATTTGATAATGGGTTTTGTTTGTTGTGTTTACCTGTATCATTAAATCAGAATGTCTGAACTATGAAGATTCAATTACGCTTTTTATGGATATTGCTCGCCGGAATTTTTCTGAATGCCTGCCAGAAATTCAACCAAATCGATAATTCCTCTACGGTTAAAACGCCCTATGTACTTTACATTGGAGGCTTCAACGGCACCTTGCATAAAACCAATGATGCACTTTATTTCAATACCCTGTTTCCAACGGACAATTCATGCGTACGTCAGATCGTGGTAGCCGATACCAATCTTTTATACCTGAAGCAGAATTTCTATTTCAGCAAAGATGACGGCAAATCATTTAAGCGCAGCAATGACCATCCGATTGGGTTTATGGACTTGTTTTACAAGTACTATCTGCCAAATTCTTCCTTGTACGATCAAGTAGAAAAGAGAGTTTATCTGGTGACCAATAATGCCTTGGAATACAGTACGGATCTCGGTGAAAACTTCAGTGTAGAAACTAATTTCGATACGCCGCCTGCAGGACCTCCAACGTCTATTACCCAGCAAAATAACGGCTTACTGTATCTCATGATCGATTCGGCCAATCAATACAAAAAATCAGGAACCGGACAATGGACTCAGGTTCTTCAAACAAGTGCGGATCGACTTCCTACAGATACTACAACCTGGTATATTGCCCACACACACGATACTTTGATTGCGATTGATTTCAATGGTAAGGCGGGTGTTTGGTACAGTACCAATGAAGGTACAGATTGGTTTGCCTGCGGCGGTCAACCTAAAAATCGTAAAATTTTATTTGGTAACGAAGCCTATGGCAGCGGAACTTTCTTCATCGGATTTGACAGTGCCGGACTTTATCGCTTAGATGGAACCACCTTCAATGCAACCAGCGCCGGTATTCCTTGGTATGCTAAAGTTAGCTATGTAGAAGGAAAGCGTGTGGTTTATCGTACAGATGTGACCCGCTATTATATGTTCGCTGCTACCGATCAAGGTCTTTTCATCAGTGAAACCAATGGATTTGACTGGAAACTCCTCCGCTCCGGAAATTACTCCACACTAAAGTAGCCCTTATGGCGTTGATCTAATGCCATGCACAAGCGACTACTGTATTTACTTGCTTATTTATTTTTATCAGCCCATCCCATCTTTGCGACGGATACCCTAAAACTCATCCGGCGTATTCCTATACAGGCAAGCCTCATGACCACGGATCCCGGTGGACATGTATATGCCGTTCGTACCGATAATGCGGTTATCAAATTCAACATGAATGGCGACAGTCTTGGTTTTTTCAATGAAATTAAAAAAGGGAAAATCACACAAATAGATGCCACCAATCCACTCAGGGTATTGATCTTCAACAGCAGCTTTAGCCGAATTTCCATTCTCGACAATTTACTATCGCTCAAAAGCAGTCTGAACCTAAGCAGTATGGGACTCTACAATATTCCATGCATTGCCAATTCAGCCGACGGATATATTTGGGTTTATGATCCTTCTACGGGCGCCCTTCTGAAAATCGACGAAAAACCATCGGTTCGGATGTCAGTACCATTACGGAATTTTTTTACCAAGGCACCCGATCCATGTTATATGGTCGAACAGGATCGTCAGCTGTTTATGGTTGATAGTTTGGAAGGGGTACACAAATTTGATTTGTACGGTTTTTTTAATCTGACTTATCCGATAAAAACTACAAGTATTCAATATATACAAGACCAATTGATTTATTCAAGCTTGCCGGATATGGTGTCTTACCATACGAAATCGACTCAGGAAAAAAGACTCGTGCTACCTAAAGTAGAATCGATTCTACAAGTCAGGGTGGAACGTGAGCGATTGTTTGTTTTGCGTGAGACGAGTTTGGACATTTATCAATTGCCCGGAGAATAATGTTCATGACTTTCTCTATTTTTACTGTTCAATTTCAGTCCTTGTTTCCATTTCGAATTTTACTCTTGCTATGCTTTCCGGCGATGGCCTTTGCTCAAATCAATCCAAAAGATACGGTTCGGCATGTAGGTCCTAAGCATGTACATATTCGCAATGTTACATTTACAGGAAACAAAACGACGAAAAAACAGATCATCGAACGTGAAATGAGTTTGCATGAAGGGGATAGCATCGATGTAAGTGATGTGGAAAGTGAATTGGATTTCAATAAACGACGGATACTCAATTTGCAGTTGTTCTCCACGGTCAACTATTGTATACCCTATTGGGATCATGATACCATTGACATAGAATACAATATGACCGAAATATTGTATTGGTTAGCAAGTCCCATATTCTCCTTAGCCGATCGGAATTTTAATGTGTGGTGGTCGGAGCAACATCGACAGTTAGATCGTACCAATATGGGGCTTGAACTAACACGTCTTAATTTTCGCGGACGAAATGAACGATTGGGAGGAACGGTTCAGGTTGGTTATAACAAGCATTTCGATTTGTTTTACAAGATTCCTTATGTAGACAAATGGATGAAGCATGGTGCGAGCCTGAGTGCCATGTATGCCACAGGAAGAGAGATTAATATTCAGACCGACAGCAATAAATTACTTTTCTTTCGGAAAGAAGAATACCCTTATCGTCGCTTTCAGGCTAAAGCCGGATACTCCTACCGTAAAGCGTATGCAGCCATTCATGAGTTGCAATTCAGTTATAATTATTATTCAGTAACTCAGGATTTGTACAATCACAATCCGGAGTACTTGGGTCAAAAAAAGAGAATCAATTATTTTGAATTGACTTATGTTTATACCTATAACAATACAGATATTCGGGTCTATCCGCTCAACGGGTTGGATGTAAAGGCCTATATGTCTAAGCGCGGACTTTGGATAGACAAGGATGTCAATCAATTTGTAACCTTTGCGGAAATTTCTTATTACCGTAAATTATTGAATAATTTTTATGGGTCATTGGTGTTTCGCGGACGATTGTCTTTTCCGCAAGAACAACCTTATTTATTCAGCAGAGGCCTTGGATTTAGAAATGAATATGTGAGGGGCTACGAATATTATGTAATAGATGGCAGTCACTACAGTATATTGCGTAGCAACGTGCGATACAAATTATTGGATCTGGTGTGGTCGCAAAATTTGTTGAAGTTCATTAAGTATATCCCGATCAGAGTATACATGAAGGCCTATGATGATATCGGATATATCTACAACAAATATCCGGGCAATAGTTTTTTAAACAATAAATTGTTGCACGGCTATGGTTTGGGTATGGATATCGTGATTTCTTATTACGCCAAGTTTCGTATCGAATATAGTTTCAACCACTTAAGGCAAAATGGATTATTTTTACATGGCACTAAAGAATAACGCATGCATATAGCCTTGTATAACCGGGTTTTTGAAGAAGAAGATATACCGTTTTTCAAACAACTTTTTGATGCGTTTCGTGTACATCATATTCAACCCATCTTGTTCGATGATCTGGCGCGCAGTCTGGGCCCGGTCATTCAACTTCCGGACACTTTTGATACCTTTTCAGAATCCAAGCCGCTACCGCCCAAAACCAAATATGTATTTAGCATGGGTGGTGACGGAACGATGATCGATACCGTGAAATTTGTGGGACGCCGGAAAATTCCCATTTTGGGTATCAATCTGGGACGTCTCGGATTTTTGGCCGCAACTGGTCCGGAAGAAATAGAATTTGCGATTGATGCCTTGCAGAAAGATGCATTTCAGCTCGACCCAAGAACCTTGATCCATCTGGATACCAGTATTCCTATTTTTCATGAAGCACCCTTTGCCCTCAATGAGTTTTCGCTGCATCGAAAAGACAGTTCTTCATTGATCAAAATTCATACATATCTGAATGGAGAATTTCTTTGTACCTATTGGGCCGACGGACTCATTGTTTCTACACCTACGGGATCGACAGGATATTCGTTGAGCTGCGGGGGACCTATTATTTTCCCTCAGGCCAATAATTTTGTCATCACGCCTGTGGCTCCGCATAATCTCAATGTGAGACCCATAGTGGTTTCAGACAACAGCATCATTTCCTTTGAAGTGGAGGGTAGGGCCGATCATTTTCTGTGTACTTTAGACGCACGATCTGAAGCCATAGACAGTACCGTTTCATTGGCGGTAAGGCGCGAAGATTTTGAAATTAATTTGATTCGTTTAGAGGGCCAGAATTTTTTAAATACCCTGCAAACGAAATTATTCTGGGGCGTAGACCGAAGGAATTATATCAATTGATGAGTGTCAATTAAGCCGCATGAACGGCTGATTAGGCTTCCGTAATCACGATGGCATAGGATTCCATCACTGCATTGTAAAGCATTTTTTGACATGCCGATTCAGCAATCTGGTAAGCATGCTCTTTCGATTCAGCGGAGATGCTCAAAGTAATATGTTTGCCAATACGTACATCTTGTATGGCCGTGATGGACAAATTATGCAGGCTTTCATTGACAGCTTTTCCTTGCGGATCCAGCAATTCTTTAAGCGGCATTACGGTGATGTGAGCGGTGAATGTCATGCTTCGGTGGGTTTAAATACAAATGATAAGATGATATAAAGTAGAAATGAAAAAGGGACAGCCAGTGTTTTCAAAAAAGGAACCGCTATACCGGTCAGTATAATCCAAATGATGGGGGCAAGGTTTTTTTGCATGCCGCCTTTGGCAAATTTAAGGGTGAATAATTTGATCTTACTGACCATCAGCCAGCATAAAATACCAATGACCAAATAAAGTATCCATGGGTTTAGCAGGCGTATACCAAGTCCCAATGGATTATAAAAATAAATCAATGGGAAAGAGGCCACCAATAAGCCCACTGCCGGAATTGGAACGCCTGTGAAGAAGGAATTGTTGGGAGGCATGGTATTAAATCGAGCCAAACGTAATGCGCCGAAGCAGGCCAGTAAAAAGGCAGGTGATATAGCGATCAATGAAATGTCCATGGCATCCGGCGATTGCATCCAGGCCGCCCACAGCATTTTCATCATAATCATCGATGGGGCTACTCCGAACGAAACAACATCTGCCAAAGAATCTAAATCCTTACCAATAGGTGAGAAAACCCCAAGCCAGCGAGCCACCATGCCATCCAATAAATCGAAAATCGCTGCAAGCAAAATGAACAAACTGCCGTAAAAGGCCTGTGTTGTTCCTTTCAGCCAATAGGGTTCACCGTCGCTCAATTCGCCTAATATTGGTTGTGCATGCAGGATAAAACTGATGGCAATACAACCACAGAATAGATTGCATAGGGTGAGAATATTAGGTAAATGCTTCATGCAGTATAATGGGGGCAAATATAGTTTATTTGATCATTGACACAAGGGTGACTGAAGAATTAGTTGAGTGCCGGCGACACCTTTCGAATTATCTTTTCTTTTTCACGTTTGGCTTAAGGCCTTCTTCATTATCTCTGAAATCGGTATACTTCACAGGCCGCTTATTTTTGTCTAATTGCCAAACGCTGGGTTGGGGCTCCTGATTGGTATGGGGCCATGTTTTCATCCGTTGCTGCACATACACACTGTCGGTCTTGTTCATATACTCTTTTTCATAGATCACATCATCGGCCTGATACTCGAGCACTTTTGTAATTTTTCGGCCGCCTTGTTCGTAATAGGTCCAGAATCCATGGCGGACATATCCCATGTCTGATTTGATCACTACCGGTTTGAATGCATTGGTGAGAGGGTCCTCTACTTGTATCGTATCATATTCACTTTTGGATTTGAGGGCCAGGAAATGCCCGATACAGACCAATAAGCCATCTTCATAATATCGGGCTTCACTATCCTTATTACCCTGACGGAAAAATTCTTCCGACTGAATGACACCACTCAGAGAATAAGTATGCCATTTACCGGTTTTTACGTTGTCTGCAAAACTGCCCAATTCCATCATTCCATTTTCACCATATCGGGCATCTTGAACGATGAGCCATTTACCTTGCTTGCGCCCGCGATCATCCAGGCGATTGATCGTATCCCCATTTTCCAATACTTCATAGGAAACAATTCTGGAAACTTCGGGTAGAATGACGGGTGCCTTTTTCTTTTGTGCCATAGCAGGCACAAAAAATAATTGCAGGAGCATAAAAAGGGAAATAAACAGGATTGGACAAGTGCCCGAAATATTCTTTTTCAAGGATACAATAATACTGAATTATACGTAAATTAATTCATGGAGGGCGCTAATTTAGCGGACGAAAAATATACTTATGCAGAAGATTCTGATTTCTACCTTGTTAATGTGCATCCAAAGCATACCGCTTTTTGCGCAACAAAAATCCGCTGAACGAATATCAGACTTCCGTAAACTAAAGTCACTGGTATCGCCCGTTCAAGGCATACCTTTTCGCAATATCGGACCAACCATCATGAGTGGTCGGGTAACGGACCTGGAAATCAATCCTTCGAATCCCAATGAGTTTTATATAGCCTATGCCAGCGGTGGGGTATGGCATACTGTAAACAATGGGCAAAGCATGACGCCTATTTTTGATAAAGAGGCCAGCATCACCATCGGTGATATGGCCATGGACTGGCAAACACAGACCTTGTGGGTGGGAACAGGAGAAGTGAACTCATCGAGGTCTTCTTACGCCGGAACCGGCGTGTATAAAACCACCGACACCGGCAAAACATGGATCCATTGCGGATTAGAGGAAAGTCATCATATCGGTCGAATCGTTCTGCATCCTACAAATCCTCAGGTAGCCTGGGTGGCCGTACTCGGACATTTATATACACCCAATCCCGAACGAGGCATTTATAAAACCACTGATGGTGGGCAGCATTGGCAACAAACTTTATTTGTGAACGACACTACAGGATGTCCCGACTTAGCCATCGATCCAAGCAATGCAGATCACCTATATGCGGTATCCTGGACTCGAACCCGGCAGGCCTGGCAATTTAACGGCAGTGGCGCCTGCAGCGGAATTTATCAGTCGACAGATGGAGGTGAGAATTGGACTCTCATTACGGATGGCAAAAATGGTATCCCTGTCGGAAAAGGCACAGGCCGCATCGGACTGAGTATTTGCGCCGGCAAACCACAAACGATTTATGCGGTACTGGATAATCAGTTGAATCAGCCTGAGAAAAAGGATGAAGTCAAAAAAATAAAAGCCAGAGATCTTGAAAAAATGAATCGGCAACAATTTTTGAAAATGCCCAACAAGGATCTTGAAACCTACTTGCGCGACAATGAATATCCTTCGAAATATACTGCCGACAGTTTGAAGAAAGGCGTGGAGAACAACAGCTATACTGTAAAGGATATCGCCGATTGGAAATTGTCGGACGCAGATGCAAGTTTGTTTGAAACCCCTGTATACGGAGCCGAACTGTACAGAAGCGATGATGCCGGTAAAACCTGGAAGAAGACCCATGCGGAGGCATTAGAAGGTGTGGTGTTTACCTATGGATACTATTTTGGTACAGTGGCTGTTTCGCCGACCGACCCGGAAAAGGTTTTGATCGCAGGTTACCCTTTGATACTAAGCCGGGATGGGGGCAAGACATTTACATCGATCGATGGCGACAATTGTCATCCTGATTATCATCGAATCTGGATCAATCCCAAGAATGATCAGCACATCATTACCGGAAATGACGGTGGTGTGAATATTACGTATGATGATGGACAACGTTGGTTTAAAGCGAATAATCCCGCCGTAGGACAATTTTATACCGTAGCCGTTGATGATGCACAACCATACAATGTATATGGCGGATTACAAGATAACGGCACATGGACCGGGCCCTCGACCCATACAGAAAATAACGGATGGCATCAGAGCGGACGTTATGCTTATCAGGAAATTGGTGGCGGCGATGGTATGCAGGTTCAGGTCGACACCCGCGACAATAGCACCGTGTATGCCGGTTATCAGTTTGGAAACTATGCCAGGCTCAATAAAAATGGCGGCAGTTATACAGATTGTAAACCGGTCCATGATATCGGACAGAAGCCCTATCGCTTCAACTGGCAGACGCCCATCTGTTTGAGTAAACACAATCAGGATGTTTTGTATTTGGGTTCCAATTGTTTTCATCGTTCTCTTCAAAAAGGAGAAAAAATGGAAACCCTTTCCGAAGATTTGACCCGCACAACCATGAAGGGGAATGTGCCTTACGGAACCCTCACGACCATTTCGGAAAGTCCATTGAAATTCGGATGGATTTATGTTGGCACAGATGATGGACATGTATACAGTAGCAAGGATATTGGATACAATTGGACAAATATCAGCAGCAAGTTACCCCAGCATCTTTGGGTGTCGAGGGTGATTGGGAGTAAGTTTAATGAAGACAGGGTATATGTAACATTAAATGGTTATCGACAAGATGATTTTACGGCTTATGTTTATCGGAGTGATAACCATGGTAAAACATGGATCCGCATTTTTGAAAACCTTCCGGATGAACCCGTGAATGTCATTCGTGAGGATACCAAGGATGAAAATATTCTTTATGTGGGCACCGACAATGGTCTTTATATCAGCTTCAATCAGGGAAAATCTTTTTATCCATGGGATGAAAGTTTGCCCCGGGTCGCCATTCATGATATGGTGATACAGGAAAGAGAGAATGAACTGGTATTAGGTACTCACGGACGGTCTATCTATATCGCCAAGCTCGACTATGTACAACAGTATCCCCAAGTAAAAGACAAAGCACTGGCCTTGTTTGATTTAGAAAATGTACCGTACAATAAGTCCCTCGGAATAAAGCAAACTTCCTATAGCGAACCTCTAAAAGCCGAGCTGAGTATACCTTATTTCACGCAACAAGCAGGTCCCATTCATGTGTCCATATTATCCGACAAAAAGAAGGTACTTACCCGATTTATTTCTGAGGCCAAAGTGGGAATGAACATTGCCAAGTATAATTTTCAGATTGACGAAAAAGCTTCACGCGGAATGAAGCCCGCAGCTAAAAAATCAGATGATGGTCAATATTATCTTCAGCCCGGAAAATACTTTATACAAATTAGAAATGCCCAAGGCATAACCCAGGAAAAAGAATTTTCAATTCAAGAAAAAGAATAGTCCTTAAAATATACAGGAGCATTCGGCCGAGAACCAAATATTAGAGCCTGTAATACTGGCCTCACTATTCAGCAATCCTTCTTTCTTCAAAGCCCCGTTGACGATGATGGTTTTATGTACTAACACCAAAGAAGACGACAGACCGACACTGGCGCCACAAGTAATACAGAGGTCACTTTTGCTGTAGGTTTCATCCACACTGGTCGAACAGCCATTCACCCTGTGGTATGTTTTGGCATACTTCACGGTAAAACCTTTATTCGCGGAAATGATGGTGTCCAGATGTTGGGCCGTATGACCTGAGTCGGAAATAGCTCTCCAAACCCCGGCACTGCAACGTACCACACAATTGATATGATCTGTACAGGTCAACTTATCGGTACGGATATTATAGGATTCGCGATCGAAAGTACAGCCCAGTCGGGTGCGAATGAGCGGCGCTTCACCAAATTGATCTGCCGCCACAGCCATGAGTTGAATGGGTATGAGCTGCGTGGTGGCATTGGTGATTTCATAAATCGTGCCCGGAATCAATAAATGATTATCGAGAAGGTTTTTACCTTCAGCTTTAGTAACACTTTCCATGTTGAAACTTTATGTAAATATAGGACTAAAAGTAAAACATCGATTCTTGCTATGCCTTCTTCATTCGACGATAAGTCCATAAGGAAATGATGCCGATAGACAGCAAGGGCATCCAAACAATATTGAAACGATCGCCTTGCCAAAATGAAACACCTGAACTAAAAAACTGGTAAAAACAATACAACATTACGAGTATGCCCGCTGCATTCTGCCATAAGCTTATCCAACGTTTACGACGCAAATAGATTGTTGGAAAGATCACCATGGCGCACAATAATAATATACAATAGAGCATGTTGAGCATTCTGCTGATATGAAATACCCAAATCTGATTGGAGCGGCTGCAGGTTTGCGGGTAATAAGTATTTCCGGTATGAATATTGGATATTAAGTTCATGCCGAATGCCTTGATAACTGCTGCCGGATGGGCTGAAAGCGTTTGGCGAAAGGCCTTTCGATAGAAGGCAGATCGGGCTTCTACAGATGCTTGAGCTATGCTTAACGAAGCGTCGTCCAATTTCTTCATTGTGGTTTGAAGGTCACCATTTTCCGTCAGACATAGTGCCTGAGCATTCAAATACCTGTAAATGGTTAAATCGTCAATGATACTGAGTTTATAGACGTGATATTGTTGATGATATTGTCGGATAGGTAAAATGATGAATACTGAAAATATTGTAAGGAAAAGTATTCCTGATTTCCAATCACGTTTACGGATTAAATACAGCATCAGGATTATGCCGATAAAAATTTCGAAATAGAATAAACCAGGTCGAAATAAGGTTGCGATGCATAGCAGACCAAAAGCAAGTAGTGCATTGATTTTATTTTGTGAGGTTTGAAAAAGGAAAAGAAAATGCACGGACAGTACAATCAGGAAAATGAAGCAGATCTCGGTTAGTATTAAATGGCTATACACGGTAAACGAGGGATTCAACAAAAGCAGTCCGCATATCATCCACACATAGGGCCATGGTATCCATTGCATCATCATTCTTCCACATAACCACACACTCACTATCCATAGTATCCATTGTATCATGAATACGATATTCATAAAATCACCAGGTACGGGAATGGTATGGATGAATGTCAGAAAAAGAGGATAACCTATGGTTCTGTATGCATCCGGTGTAAATGTGTTCAACAGGTTCAGATAAGAATGGCTGTCTTCGACCAAAAATCCCTGGCCGGCAAGATTGGTATATCCCAAAAAAAACAACATCAAGAGCCCGCAGCTAATACAAAAGGCCAGTAAAAAAACATTCTTGAATTTGCGCATACCGAAGCTTACTCTAACATCAATTCTATTTCTTTATGCATGAAGCGTTTCAATTTATTTTCCACTTGAATTTCAATGAGTCCTTCGGTACTGACGCCCTTGAGGATTCCTTTGAATATTTCATAACGCTTTTGGAACAGGATTTCCTGATTTCGCATATAGAGCATCTGATTATAGAATTCAAAAAGACTTTCATTTTGTTGCTTGAAAATCTCATAGAATTTATTGATCGACCGAAATAACTGCTTCATCAGTGCACCCATTTTAATGTCCTGACTGGTTTCATTTCGAATCGACGTAGCTCTGTTTAAATCCGGAAAATTCACTTGATTGACATTAATGCCAATACCGATAATTGCATTAGTCCAGGTATTTCCACGAAGATTATTTTCAATCAGGATACCGGCCAACTTCCTATTACCTGCATATATGTCATTCGGCCATTTGATGCTGATGTCACGAAGGGTATAATTTGTCATTAAGGCATCTGCTACACTTAAACATGCCATGGCATTTAAATAAAATTGCCTTTCTAATGAAAAGCCAGTGGTATCAAGGATAACGGACAGCAATAAGTTCTTTCTTTCCTCAGAATGCCAGGTATTTCCCAGCTGTCCTTTACCTTCCGTCTGAAAATCGGCTCTAACCACCACGCCGTGCTCTGCCATTCCTTCATTAATTAACCGCATGGCATAGTTATTGGTACTGTCAATCTCAGACAATTCAATAATCGTATCACCAATGGGCATTTTTTTCAGCATTCCCTACTTTTGATTAGATTTGTAAATTATTTATTTAATACCACAATGCCAAAAATATCATTATAATTGAAAACAATTACGGAAGGGTCAAAGAAGTCAAAAGCGAGGTTAACGCTTAACAGTAAAATCATTAAAACCATTATTGCGGCCATTCAGGAAAAAAAGGGTGAAGAGATCATTGCCCTGAACCTGAAAAAAATACCGGAAGCCATTGCCGACTTCTTTATCGTGTGCGAAGCAAACAACCCGAATTTGGTGAAAGCGATTGCGGACAATGTAGAGAAAATGGTTTTAGAGGTGTGTGGTGAAAAGCCTTTTAAAATGGAAGGTAAGCAAGGTGAAAAATGGGTACTGGTAGACTACGTCGATGTTGTAGTACATTGCATGATGCCTGAAACCAGGGGTTTTTACAATCTTGAAGATCTTTGGCAAGATGCCGAACAAAAAAAATATTAAACGAGAGATACAGCAATATGGAAGATAGTAACAATCCGGCGCCCGGCAAAAATCCCAATCCGGTGCCCCCACAAAAAAAGGGACCTAAATTTAATCTCTATTGGATCTATGGCATTTTTGCCATCCTTCTGATTGTGTTTAATTTTTGGGGCAAGGACCTTACACGAAACAGCAAAGAAGAGACTTTCCAGGCTATCAATACACGTTTTATCAGTCGAAATTTGGTTGATAGCATGGTCGTATTCACCCGGTCGGTGGATGTTTATTTGAATCAGGATAGCCTGAAGTTGCCGGCCTACAGCAACCTTTACAAATCATTGAGTAGCAACCCTAAAGGGCCACACTATACCTTTAGTATCGGTAATGTGGAACAATTTCGAGATGATATGGAGGAGGCTCAAAAGAATGTTCCCTTAGCTCAGCGGGTTCAAATATCTTATGCCGAAGATGCCAAAAGTGGTTGGATCGGATTTTTGTTGCAAATTATTCTTCCTATTGTCATCATGGTAGGACTTTGGGTATTGATGATGCGTAAGATGGGCGGAGGCGCGAATAGCGGCGGTCCGGGCGGTATTT
The DNA here is from genome assembly GCA_016786845.1 of Chitinophagaceae bacterium. Classification (GTDB taxonomy): domain Bacteria; phylum Bacteroidota; class Bacteroidia; order Chitinophagales; family Chitinophagaceae; genus OLB11. The sequence continues at coordinate 50,828 of JAEUVB010000015.1, forward strand.
TCAATATTGGTAAATCTAAAGCTCAGCTATTCGATAAGGGAACCAAAGTGAATATCACCTTTAATGATGTGGCCGGTTTGGATGAAGCCAAAGTAGAGGTGATGGAGATTGTAGATTTTTTAAAGAATCCTAAAAAGTATACCGCCCTAGGTGGGAAAATTCCTAAAGGCTGTTTATTAGTAGGTCCTCCGGGAACAGGTAAAACGCTGTTGGCAAAAGCCATGGCGGGTGAAGCTCAGGTACCTTTTTTCAGTATCAGCGGATCTGATTTTGTTGAAATGTTTGTGGGTGTAGGCGCTAGTCGGGTGCGGGATTTATTCCGTCAGGCTCGTGAGAAGGCGCCTTGTATTATTTTCATCGATGAAATTGATGCGATTGGACGTGCCAGAGGTAAAAACCAAATGATGGCCAATGATGAACGTGAAAACACTTTGAATCAGATGCTGGTAGAAATGGATGGTTTCGGTGGAGACAGTGGAGTCATCGTTTTGGCGGCAACCAATCGTCCGGATGTTCTGGATAGTGCCTTACTTCGTCCGGGTCGTTTCGATCGTCAAATTTCGATTGATATTCCGGATTTAGCCGGACGTGAAGCTATATTTAAAGTACACTTGAAAGGGTTGAAGAAAGCCGATGACTTGGATATCCATAAGCTGGCTGCTCAAACCCCCGGATTTGCCGGCGCCGATATTGCGAATGTGTGTAATGAAGCGGCTCTTATCGCTGCCCGAAAAGGTAAGTCTGAGGTGAATCTGGATGATTTTAATGACGCCGTTGACCGTATTATCGGGGGCTTGGAAAAGAAGAACAAAATCATTTCACCGGATGAGAAAAAAGTAATCGCTTATCATGAAGCAGGACATGCCGTAGCCGGATGGTTTCTCGAGCATGCTTACCCTTTGGTGAAAGTGACCATAGTACCCAGAGGGGATGCTGCCCTCGGTTATGCCCAATATTTACCGAAGGAAAAATACCTGACCCTTCGTGAAGAATTGGAAGATCGCCTGGCGATGGCCTTGGGTGGTCGTGCCGTTGAGCAAATGGTTTTTGGACGAATTTCCACAGGCGCCCTTTCTGATTTGCAGCAAGTGACCCGAATGGCTTATTCTATGGTTAGTATTTACGGTATGAATGACAAAATCGGGAACATCTCTTTCTATGATCCGCAAAATGAAGGCAGTTTTCAAAAGCCTTATTCGGAAGAGACAGGTAAATTGATTGATGATGAGGTCCGCAAGCTTTCAGAAACGGCATATAACCGGGTGACTAAATTGCTGACCGAAAGAATGTCAGAAGTGAAAATTATTGCTGAAGCACTTTTGGAAAAGGAAGTGCTATACAAAGATGATTTGGAAAAATTGATCGGCAAACGACCATTCGATGAAAATGTTTCTCATCACGCGCCATTTCAGAATCAAGATAACGAGCCAAATATAGAGCCAATCCATTCCGAGAATAACGATGCACAAGTGTAAATCATGCCACAGAGTTCACGCGAAAATATACTCAGCCTGATCCGTAAGGCCTTAAGTGAAAATAGCTTACCCATGCCTTTTCCTGAGGCCGATAAGCACAACGATTTTTATACGCGGGATGACATGGGGATAGAAGAAAAATTTGCGGAAGAGTTTAGTAAACTGGGTGGCAAGTTTGTTTATTGCGCGGATGAGCTTGAAATGGTTCAAAATTTACAAGCTTTAGCGGACACCATGCATTGGGATAAAATTCATGTAAAGGATAACTTTTTATTACACCTCTTTCGCGAACACCAATTCGATGAAGTTTGTCAGGGGGATGATATGAGGGATATTCAAGTAGGTCTTTCCTTATGTGAATGTTTGGTAGCCAGAACCGGTAGTCTCATTATGAGTTCAGCACAAGATTACGGTAGAGCTTTGCCGGTCTATGCTCCGGTGCATATCGCCATCGCCTTCGGCAATCAATTAGTTTGGAATATCAGTGATGCGATTGCCAAGCTCAAAGAAAAATATCAACACAATCTTCCGTCTCTCATTAGTTTAACCACCGGACCAAGTCGTACCGCAGATATTGAGAAAACACTGGTCGTGGGTGTGCATGGCCCTAAGGAAGTCTACGTATTTTTAGTGGATCAGGGTTGGAAGCAATAGAAGTATGCCTTAGCATAGTCCATATAGGTTAGACTTGCATCGATTACTTTTCATTTACCTCATGAGCATGATATCTCCTTTGATCAGATTCGTCTTCTGGTCATTGAAACACTTGTATTGAATCAGGTAGAAGTAATTGGCCATCGGTGCCATACGGTCTTTATACAAACCATCCCATCCAAGATCCTGATTTTCTGTACTAAATACATCGTTACCCCAACGGTCGAAGACGATCAACTTATATTTTTCAAATCGAGCATCGGTAATAGGTTTGAAAACATCATTACGGCCATCAGCATTAGGTGAAAATGCATTTGGAACCAAAACATTTCCGCAACAAGCAACTGCAAAAAGATTTATGGTATCTGAATCGATACAGTTATGTTCATCTGTTCCGACCAGGGTGACCACAGCCGATTGATTCACGGTAAAGTTGAATACCTCTCCAACATATCTTGGAGTGGTATAATAATTGTCGAGATACCAATTATAGGTCATGGCGCCGGTTCCATACAGATTGATGGTATCGGACAGACAAAGATCTTTGGTGGTATAATTAATCTTTACATCCGGAGCCGGATACATCGTTACTGCGATGGTATCATATCCGAAACATCCGATATTATTACTCACGATGACCGTATAAATTCCGGATGTTTTCACCACTTTTCGGTCTACCGTAGTATCTCCATCCCACCAGAAGTAATAATTAAAAGGTCCGGGATACAGGGTTACAGAATCACCATCACAAAAACTTTTATCTAAACCTAAATCCGGATATACGTTGTTCGTCAGCTTCAAAAAAGTTCGTGTTATCGAATCACAGCCAAAGGTAGTTTGTAGACTATCCCAATAGGTACCGGCTGTACTTTGCCACTGACCGCCTACAAAATATTTATCACCCTTACAGATATTGATGGTCGTGTCTTTGTTATAGTAGGGGTATACCGTCAGGTCAAGGGTTCGGATACTGTCACAGCCGTACATATTAATCAGGGTGTCTGAATATATACCGGTTTGAGAATGCCCTAAATAAGATCCGGGAGCGCATATCGCTTGCACTAAATTGGAATAAGTCATCGGATTGACCGTCAGATTCAAGGTTCGGACACTGTCACATCCATTGGCATTCACCAAGGTATCAATATAAGTTCCGCTGACGGTATAGCCTAAGTAATTATCCGGTTCACATATGGTTTGGGTAATGGTTGAATAGGTGATCGGGTTTACAATCAAATTAAGCGTTCGTACGCTGTCACATCCATTCGCATTGATAAATGAATCGATATAGGTTCCGGTGGCAGAATATCCTAAATAGCTGTTTGGTTCACAAATGGTTTGATTGATAGTTGAATAGGTAATCGGGTTTACAGTCAGGTTAAGTATCCTGACACTGTCGCATCCATTGGCATTGGTAAACGTATCCGTATAGGTACCTGAAGTTGAATAACCCAAAAAGGAATTGGGCTGGCAAATGGTTTGATTAATGGTCAGGTAGGTAATCGGGTTGACCGTCAAGTTTAAGGTTCTGATACTGTCGCAACCTACCGCATTGACTAATGTATCAATATAAATACCCGTTGTACTATATCCTAAATAGGTATTGGGTTGACAAATGGTTTGGCTGATCGAGGATGCGCTTGGCAGATTCACGGTCAGGTTTAGGGTACGGATGCTGTCACATCCTGATGCGCTCACCAGGGTATCGATATAGGTCCCGGCAACACTATAGCCCAAATAAGAATCAGGCTGACAGATGGTTTGATTCAGAGTGGAATACGTGATTGGATTTACCGTCAGATTAAGGGTTCGAATACTGTCGCAACCATTCGCATTGACAAAAGTATCGACATAGGTTCCTGTGGCATTATATCCCAAAAAGCTACCCGGTGCACATATGGATTGGTTTATGGTATAATAAGTCATCGGATTCACGGTCAGATTAAGTGTGCGTATACTATCACATCCATTTGCATTGACCAGGGTATCAATGTAAGTACCGGAGCTGCTATATCCCCAAAATGAAGCAGGCTGACAAATAGTTTGAGCCGTGGTAGAATAGGTAATTGGGTTGACGATCAAATTAAGGGTTCTTACACTATCACATCCATTCGCATTGACCAGGGTATCGATATAGGTTCCCGTGGCAGAATATCCTAAATATGAATCGGGTTGACATATCGTTTGATTGATGGTGGAATAGGTAATTGGATTAACCGTCAGATTCAAAGTTCTCACACTGTCACAGCCAGTAACGCTGACCAGGGTATCGATATAGGTTCCGGATACTGAATATCCGAGATATGAACCAGGTTGGCAAATGGTTTGATTGACCGTGCCATAGGTTATTGGTGTTACGGTAAGATTCAGCGTTCTTACACTGTCACACCCATTGGCGTTCACTAAGGTGTCTATATAGGTTCCGCTGCTGCTATACCCTAAATAGGTTCCGGGCTGACAAATGGTTTGATTAATGGTTGAATAGGTGATAGGATTCACTATTAAGTTGAGGGTCCTTACGCTGTCACAACCATTCACATTCGTGATGGTGTCGATATACGTTCCACTGGTACTATGTCCCAAAAACGAGTTGGGCTGACAAATCGTTTGATTGATGGTGCCATATGTAATGGGGTTGACTGTAAGGTTTAGCGTTCGCACACTATCACATCCATTGGCATTGGTGAGGGTATCGATATACGTTCCACTGCTTGAATATCCCAAGAAGGAGTTGGGTTGACAGATAGTTTGATTAATGGTGGAATAGGTAATCGGTTTGACAAATAAATGCAAGGTTCTCAAACTATCGCATCCCTGACTATTGACAAAGGTATCTACATAAGTTCCTGTGGCAGAATAGCCCCAATAGGTATTGGGTTGACAAATCGTGTCGTAAAATGTGCTTGTGGTAGGATTACTGACTACTACCGTTCCCGTGAGCGTATCCGTACATCCAAATCCGGTATAGGGTTCAAGGACCACATGATAAGTTGTATTGGCAGGAGGGGTATTAATTACAATGTTCTGACCTGTTCCAATAACATTCACGTAATTAGAATCATACCATGTATAATTTTGAAAACCCGTTGGCGCACCTAAATTTTGGGTTGCCTGCCCACTACAAATTACACTCTGAATTTGAAACAGGGAACAATCCAAATCCACATATCCGTAACCAAAATGTCCTCCATTGGCACAATCGCCTGAGGCAAAGCTGACCACAATGGTCTGACCGCCTAAGCCCGAAAGATTGATGCTCCCGGTTGACCAGGCTTTGTAGCAAGTATCTCCACTGTATGTAAAACCGGGTAAAGCGGATGAGGCTACATAAATATATTGAGAACAAGGAATAATAGCACCTGTGGCAGAGTCGTAAGCTTTGACTTCAAACCTTGGTTTCTCAGAGGGTAAATGCCCGACCGGAGGATCCTGAAAAACAACCGCATAACGATAGATAAAACTGTAATTATTTGCGGAAAGGGGAATATGCACAAAATAGGCTGCTTTTTCGGCTTGAGCCCCGGAAATCATGTTTCCAAGCTTTAATGAATAATTACCACCTCCAGGTGCTACTATGGGAAACCCGCCAACAGGATCTAAAGCCGGCCCGGTGGTGAGAGTATGTCGGTTGATCACCTGACCTAAGGTTGGTGTATTAATAGGGCAACATGTACCGGTATAAAATTTCCAATATCCGTAATTGCCATCTTCAAATCCAATATTCGGAGGGCATCCATTGACTTGAGCAGACGCCGTATTAATATATAGAAAACCTAGAAGGACAAATAAAATGTAAGAAATCAATTTCATATCAAAAAATTAAAGCGAATTCCAATGAGAGATAATATATAATAAAAGTTGTAATGAGTTCATTTTTTACAAATTGCCTTTGCTTCTGGAAGATGTATTGTATTTCTTAAGGACAATTGCATTGAATCTTGCACCAATCTGCGTTGCCGGCATATCCCCAAGCCCTTGCAAATCAACAAGTAATGCGTAACAAAGATAATGTTTTTCGTTATTTATTTATAGTCTTTTCACTGAAAGCGGGCATTCTATGGGCAGAATTGCACCGAATGCCGATAAATTGGATGGCTTACGTCAAAAGTCATTTTGTCATACCGACTTCTCATGGCATAAGATTTGACTCTGTCCTGCCAAACGAATAACTATGCAAACCGGACAAATACGTGTACAAACGGAAAATATCTTCCCTATTATTAAGAAATTTCTCTACAGTGACCATGAAATTTTCCTTCGCGAACTGATCAGCAATGCCGTTGATGCCACCAATAAACTTAAAACGCTGTCATCTTTGGGAGAGCTCAAAGGTGAAACTGGAAATATTGACATAGAGATTCTATTGGATAAAGAAAATAAGACCATTACCATTCGTGACCGTGGAATTGGGATGACCGCTGAAGAGGTGGATCAATATATTAACCAAGTTGCATTTTCCAGCGCCGAAGAATTTTTGACGAAATATAAAGGGCAGGCTGACAGTGCTCAGGTTATCGGGCATTTTGGTTTAGGATTTTATTCCTCCTTCATGGTCAGCAGCAAGGTAGAAATCCTGACACGTTCCTTTAAAACTGAACAAGCTACACGTTGGAGTTGCGATGGTAGCCCCGAATATACCATGACCGCAGATGAGAAAGAGGAAAGAGGTACGGATATCATCATGCATATCAATGAAGAAAGTGAGGAATTTTTAGATGAATCCCGCATTAGAAGTGTGCTGAATAAATTCTGCCGTTTTCTTCCTATCCCCATTCGATTTGAAAATGAGCAAATCAATAATGTAAGTCCTGCCTGGACGAAAAAGCCCACAGAATTAACTCCTGAAGATTACCAGAGTTTTTACAAGGAATTGTATCCTTTCAGTGAGCCGCCTCTTTTCTGGATCCACCTTAATGTAGATTATCCTTTTACCCTAACAGGTATTTTGTATTTCCCAACGATAAAAAACAGTTACGAATTACAAAAAGACAAAATCAATCTGTACAGCAATCAGGTTTTTGTAACGGATGAAGTAAAAGATATTGTACCTGAATTCCTGATGTTGCTGCATGGTGTGATTGACAGTCCGGATATCCCTTTGAATGTAAGTCGAAGTTATTTGCAAGGTGACCCCAATGTGCGCAAAATCAATAGCCATATTACAAAGAAAGTAGCAGACAAACTGGAAGAAATCTTCAAAAATGATCGTAAGGAATTCGAATCTAAATGGGAACACATTGGCCTGTTTGTAAAATATGGCATGATGACCGATGACAAGTTTCTTGAAAAAGGGAATAAATTTTTTGTGATGCAGGATGCCACGTCAGATGCTTTTTATACCCTGGATGAATACAAGAAAGAAACAGAAGCTTCACAAGTAAATCAAGAAAAGAAGCATGTTATTCTGTATACAACCGATCCGGTGAAACAAAATGCTTACATTCAAGATGCTACAGCTCAAGGTTATAAAGTTGTGCGGATGGAAACCTTGGTTGATAATGCATTCATTAATAATATGGAAATGCGCTGGGATGGTATCGCCTTTGTGCGCGTGGACGCCGACATTGCCGAAAATCTGATCAATAAAACAGAGCAGAATCATCACGTATTGACATCGGAACAAGAAGCAAAGATCAACGAATGGTTTACAGCTCAAGTAGGTAAGCCGGAAATTAAAATTGAAATCAAAGGACTTAGTGCCGAAGCACAGCCGGTGGTGGTTACACGTCCGGAAATGATGCGTCGAATGAAAGACATGGCCAGTATAAACCCGACCATGAGTTGGTATGCCAATATGCCCGACGAAATACTGATGACCGTTAATGCCAATCATCCGGTCTATGCCAAGATCCTGGAAACGGAGGATCAATTATCCAAGGATTTGAAAATTAAAAACCTGGCAGACTTGGCCTTGCTTTCACAAGGGCTACTCAGTGGTGAAGACCTAACGGCATTTGTCAAACGCAGTGTGTCTTTGCTCAGTTAATTGGTACAGATGATTAGACTCATTGAATGAGGAGTATACAGGAATATGCTTTAGGGCACTAACAGAAAGTTTCTTTTTTGAAATGGAGGTGTCATCCATCTTTTTATTCTCATATGCATTAAGCTGTTGATTATTTTTGTCATCATGCTTAGCAGATGAATGCAATGAATAAACCCTTGGTTGATCAGAAATATTTGTTGGAAAAATTTCCGGGAAAGGGTGGGTGGACCTATGCCGCTATTCCTGAAATTCCGCCAAACAAAAATAATCCGTTTGGATGGGTGCAAGTTCATGTGCGCATAGATCACTTTGAATTAAAACGTTATAAATTAATGCCCATGGGCAATGGGTCCCTTTTTTTGCCGGTCAGAAAAGACATCCGTCAAAAAATTGGAAAGAAAGCCGGTGATTGGGTCCATATCGTGTTGAGCATGGATGACACTCCACCGGAAATACCGGAAGAGTTTTTAGTTTGCCTCAAGGAAGATGATGCAGCCCATCATGCTTTTTTGAATCTTACGGAGGGGCAACAAAAAGAATTTATCGATTGGATAAATGCTGCAAAGACCGATAAGACAAAGGTTGAAAGGATAGCAACAACACTCAACAAACTAATCAAAGGAGAACGGTTGAAGAGTGAAAGATATACCAAAGGATAAGCCCTTGCGATCAGGTATTCAACTGAGCTAGATATGCACCTTGTCGGCTGACGATATGCACCCGCATTTTTTCTAAATCAGAAATGTACGGTTCCGTTTTCCAATTTGGAATACTGCCGTCAATGATGATTTGGTGAGCTTTTATATGTTTTTTGAGCCAATCAGGATGAGGATTGCATTGCTCACTCAGTATTAAATAATCAGTGCATATCATGGTGTCAGGTTGAAAATTATTTTGACTGAAGCGTAAAATCGTTTGACCTTCAAATTCGAAAGCCTCTATATCATTTTCAATATGCCTGTGAACGATAGTTGAATCTTTTTGATTTACATGGCATGCAAGATAAAATGGATCCAAAACATATTTTTTACTCATAGATTGATTCAGCAAATTTTCTTCCGGTACAAAATAGTTTTCACCTTGAACAAACCCCAGGGACTTTTGCCGACCGGCATCAAAGACGATGATATGTTTTTGAAGCAGATGTTCTACACGCTCTGAGACCATGGATATGCTCAGGAATAAGAGCAGGAGGGCCGAAGCGAATACGATCATCTTGTCTTTGTTGCGATATAGCCAGACCCATGAAAAGAGGATCAAATAGATCAGGATGACTTGTGAAATATTCAGGTTGATGCCTTCCCAAACAGCTAAAGACCAATGAGTCATATCATCCACTATGCTGTTTAGAAATTGAATGCAGGATTCAGTCAACAGCCCAATGAAGCTAGCGACGGAAGGTATTGAGCTCAATAGGACTAATAATATTTCTGCATATAAAATACCTGTGGTCAGTGGTATGGCAATGAGATTACTTATTAAAAATAACACCGGAAATTGATGGAAATAAAACATGCAAATGGGAAACGTAAGTATTTGCGCAGCTACAGTGCCCGCCGATAATTTCCAGAAAAAATCAGGGATAGGATGAGAAAAATAAATTCTTTTATAGATTGGTTTATAGAAGCTCGATAAACTGATTAAGGCGAGATAGGATAACTGAAACCCAACATCAAATAGCCAAAAAGGATTGATGCATAACAGAAATAAAGCGGAAGCCGCTAGATTGTTTTGAACATTCATTTGACGATGTATCAATTCACCTATGCCTATAAAGCTAAACATCACTGCTGCTCTGGCTACAGAAGCCGGCATGCCTGTGAGGCCGGCAAATATCCACATACTCAGGATCGCAAAAAGAATCGGGAATAGTTTATTTTTTCTAAAATATGGGATGAGCATCAGCATCCAACGTATAGTGCCATAGATCATGGCCATATGCATACCCGAAATGGCAATGATATGCACGATGCCGGCATCGGCATAGGTCTGCCAGGTCTCCGCGTCAATGTCTTTTCGATAACCCATGAGCAAAGCTTGCCCAATCCCAAGTGAAATGGGCTCATGAATGTATTTAGCCAGTATTTTCCGAGTGTATCTTCCTAAGGATAAAAAGAATGTATTCAGCGACGATCTTCGCTGTCCGGTAAAAACCCAATCATTTTGTTTCAAAAATGCGGATTGGTAAATATTATTTCGGCGGGCATAGGCTGCAAAATCGAACGCTCCGGGATTTCCGGACGACCTGATATCTTTTAGGGTGTTGCGAAACAGTATCACATCACCTCCCTTTAATTTGGTGACTGCATCACTTTTTTCTACATAGAGTAACGCATTGCCGGAGCAGGGTATTTTATAATGATTCGAATCCAATACAGAAAGAATGGATACAGTCAACTTCCATGTTTTTGCTTTAGGATCCGGATCGTCTGTCAATACGGCCTCAAGGTATTGCGTATGAGTTATCGTATGACCATACCAACGTTTTGATTGTGGAGCGGGGTGCCAAGCGCTCAAAATGAAAGCACCCATCACAAAAGTGATTTGCAAACCGAACGCATAGAACCATTTGAACTTTTGCCTTAATACATCATTCAGAAACCAATAGCTCACCAGTGAGAGGAGCAAAAGGGAAAAGAATATCAATATCATCCCTGAAGCAGAATGAGGGAAGAAATAGTAGAGAAGTATGCCTGATAAAAAAGATGGCACAATTTTCAATAACGGTGCTTGGCTCAAAAACATGATAACTTACATTGATCACTTCATAATATACACGGGTCCTTTAGGGTTATACATTTTACGTAAAGAATCCACGAGTTTGGCAGTATCATTGAGGGGATGCGATCCGTCTATGGCAACGATGAATTGTCCGGAACGGGAAACCACCGATGTGATATTTCCAAAACCTTTCAATTTGTTGGCTTTAGATTCGGCCATGGCTTGATTATCAAAACTCAAAACCGCTACTTTATAACGTATGGCATTGGTTGCAGATTGTGACTCCGCCGTATCGAAACGGGCCACAACGGTATCTTTGATCATGGACAAAGTATCTTGCTGAATGGCCGCGGTATCTTGTGGTGTTGCGATCGTATCGACTTGAAGGGGCGGTGTATCCATGGGTATGGATTCTTCGACCGATGGTTTGGATATATATTGATAGCCAAAATAGCCGATGATACTAAGTAACAAAATCGCAATCAAAGGCACGATGATAAGCATGGGTTTTATTCCTCTTTTTCGACCAATTGGTCGGGGGGAAGAGAATGTCACTTCCGATTTTGATTCGGTTTTTTCAGCAGCCGTTTGAGTGCGGATTTCAATGACCGGAATTGGCACAGGTTCTTGTCCAAGATCCAGTGAATTCGATTGGGTAAAGATCATTTTATTACCCGACATGCTCAGGGTGCCTAAATGCTCGATTTCAAAGGAGCCTACACGGGCTAATTCATCTTTGATCGCCTTGCAATAGTCTTTAATGTGATTGGATACATTATTGATGCTGACATTCTCCGCGGTGGCAATAAAAGAAGCAAACGTATCATCGATACTCCCTACCGGCGTGAATGTGATGGTGTAATTTGGCGGTGCAACAGTGCCGGACGCGCCTGAAACAACGGATGGATTTTTCTTCAAATCAAACACTCCCAAACCGGATAAGCTGCAATATTTATTCTTCAGCAAAAACCTTCCGATATATTTACCAATATCCATTCCTCAATTATTTATAGTTGTAAAAGTAGCGACTTAGGACTAGATAAAAAAAGATTCTTGCCTTACTTTTTCAGGTTCTGATCCAATTGAAAAATAACCCCAAGCAGGAGTTGACGGGCATAAGGAGTATAGCCATCCCAGCGTTCATATTTTGATCCGAAAAGGTTGTAAACATCGATAAATCCTTCCCATCTGGGGCTGGCATGGTATTTCATTCCCAAATTGCCATCCAGTCCGGGACTAATCGTGCGTACATAACTGTTTTGAACCACCGCATTGCTGGCCAGGGTCTTGCCGCCTGCACGAAGAAATAAATCGGTGCGGACTTCAATTTTTGGACTCACTTTCAGACTACCGTATACATCTAATTGCATAGGAATATAATGCCACGGTTCCTGATTTCCCATGGTGCTGATTAACGGACGCAGGTGTAAGCGGGCCCCTACGGTGTTGAATTGATTGATGGTATAATCTACAGACGCATCCAACAGAAAGGCCAGGGCTTTTTGATTAAAACTAACATAGAATTGAGCAGCATCATTTGTGGTATCTCTGAAGTAAAGGGGTAGATTATTCATGGCTTGAACTCCTACACGACCACTATAAGTGCAGTTGCGCGAAAAGTTACCATAGACCCCAACATAAATGTCGGTATTCCTGGATTGGCGAACTTGCATGTAAGGATATATAAATGGATTCACCGAACTGATTTGACGAAATGTATTTAGTCTTAGGGAAGATTGCCAGCCGGCTTCCACCGTGGACAATCCGGGAAATAGCGGATATTGAAGATGAATATCGGGTAAGAGATAATTGCGCCGGGCAATTACAGGATATAATCCTGCTCGTATCTGAACCCCTTCCCAGCTAGTTATCACTGATGGTTTGATCATCAACATGGAATTGTGAACAGAAAGGACATCCCTTACATTATAAGAATTTGCATCCAGCAATAATTCCAGCGATACCGAAGTGTTGGTATCAATACGGTAATTGACCGGCAAAGACAATTGCACAGATGATTCACGTGCGCCTTTTCTATCCTGATAAATACCGGTGTATAGTTTGGGCGAATAATTCAGTTTTTGATCGGGCCCGGAAATATTTTCAGCGCTAATCGTAAGTCCTGCGTTGAAGAAAGTTTGTTTGATATCTACGGAATCATAATTGTAAAGGCTATGGTTGTAGCCATAATAATATTGTTTGTTCTTGTCGATAGAAATGCCTGCAAATACGCGATGGGACTTAAAAGTATCTTCAGCCTGAACCGCTAGGTGTGTTTCTGCATAGTCCTGGTATTTTATCGCGCCACTTCTCGATTGATGGGCCACTTCAACATAGATGGGTAAGTTTGTCAAACTTTTCAAATCCACTGCAGCTTCTAATTGAAGGGCTCTGCTGCTTCCGAATGCCGCCAATGCATAATGATCAAAGCGTTGGATTTCCTGCCGGGTATTCATGGCTAATGGCTTGAGTGGTACCGGAGTATAATTAAATTCAACGGCGATGTCGGGCAAGTTATAAATCAAGATAAATGGATCATTGTCTACGATCGGTACTTTCTCCGGTATGTAATTGGGCTTGCTACTACCCATAGCAAAAATTGGATTTTGGGTGAGCATCAGGGAGTCTGCGAAGTAAGGATATTCTTGTTGAAGGGATATGCTGTCGTTCTGTTGTAAAAAGCAATATCCTTTCAGTCGATGCACATTTTTAATCAACCCTTCATAGGCCCCATTTGCATTCGATAGAAAGTAATCGGCATAATTCAGGGCTTCACGATACCGGCCCAAACGGTACAAAGTTTCAGACTGCCAAAAACTGGCAAGGAGTTGTATATTTTGATCGACAGGATATTTGTTCGATTCGTCCAGATAGAGAAATGAACGCTCGGCATCATCCGACATCAGCATTTGAATCCCGCGTGCATAATTCGCTTTCTGATAAACTTTTTTCAACGCCGGGGAAAGGGTTTTCAGTTTGTTCATTTCCAAGACCGCATCATCAAATCGTTTGTTTTTGATATGCAGATAGGCCAGCAATTCTGTGGCTTCATTCGCCTGATCGGCTTCCGGGTAGGATTTGATAAAAGCATTCAACTGCTTCTCGGCTTGCTCATCATCACCCCGGTCATAGCTGAGTTTGCCGACATTGTATGATGCAATTTTCAATAGAGGTTCATCACTCTTAATTTTTATACATTCCAACAATGCCTCATACGCTCTTTCTTTATCTCTGTTGCTTAATAAAGCCAGTGCTTTGTAATAGAATGCTTTTTGAGAAAATACATCGCCGCTATTGAGGATCAAATCAAAATTTTGAATAGCCTCCTTAAATTTTGCCTGTTGAAATTGTGCATAGCCGAGTCGGAAATAATCTTCTCTGCGAGGACTTTCACAATCTTTCAAATAGGTTTGAAGATATTGTTCGGCCTGAGGGTAGTTTTCCTTTTCGAAAGCAATCTGTCCTAACAGTTGAATCAGTTCATTGTGATAATATATTCTTTCCTTTCTTTCGAGAAGCTCTTTTGCATAGGTCTCGGATTTTGTAATATCACCCCTGAGGTAATCTATTTCGGCCATGTAAAAAGGAACAATTTTTTTATATTTCTCCTCACCCGACACTTTTTGAAAACTCGTTAAGGCCTCAGTATAATCACCTTTGTAATAAGCCAATAATCCATGATAATAATTGCCGGGAGTAAAATAAGTACCTTGAATATTCTTGACTGAAGCAAATAGCGGGTCTACTTTATCAAGTTGCTGCGTAACAAGGTAAGAATAGGCCAGTTCAAAATTTCGTTCGGAGATTTCTTTATTGGTGAGGAAATCGATTCCGGATTTTTCGTAGCAAGGAATGGCTTTTTGGAAATCACTGCGATTGAAGTAATAACGTGCTAATTGAAAGTTTCCGGTCTGCTTGTGCTGCGAAAAGGCGGTAGTATCTAAAAACTGCTGCATCTGCTTTTCCGCATAGGGCAACTCTAGTTTTAGGTTACAAAGGACCATCATATAATTTGCAGTCTGTATGTCTGTAACTGAGGCGGGCGGTTGCATGGTAGTTACTTTGCTCAAATAGCGGATTAATAATGATTTCGCCTGCTGATAATTTTTTTGTTGTAAGAATTTTGATGCTTGTTTTACCAGGGCATGTGGTTCAGTAAAACGCAGGGTTTGCTGTGCTGAAACATGTTTAATAAACATGCCTGAAAGAAGCAAAACAGCAAGAATCATCTTTTTTAATATAGCCATACAGGAATATTCAAATCATTTGGGTAATGAAAATACTTTTGCTTGCGCAGAAGAGTTTATTTTTAGAATGACCAGGACACCCCCAGACTAGGAAATATCGGTAATTGATATTCGCGGGTATTTCTGATTCTATCGATATAAAAAATATTCTCGCGGTTGTATGCATTGCTCAGGCTGCCTGAGGCTTCAATCGTGGATGTTTCAGTAATGAAGAATTTCTTTTTCATCGATAAATCCAAACGGTGGTAATCGGACAGGCGGCCTCCATTGATTTGTGAAGCATATTGCACATCCAGCGTTCCGTTTTGAGTCAGGTAATCTGTGCTAATTCCGTTACTGAAATCCATTTTTTCATAGAAGGCCTGAGTTTGAGTGAAAGGGAATGCGGAGCCATAATTGAAACGGGCAGAGAATTCCCAATCCCATTTACGGCCTGCGGTATAAGACGCCAGGATATTGACGTTATGGCGACGATCGAATGGGGTAGGGTAGGTTTGACGTCCATCATTACGATCGACATAACCATAAGAATATACACCCCAGAAATAATGACGGCCTTTCGCATATTTCATCGTGAAATCTACACCATATGCTTTGCCGGTTTCAATCGAAAAATCAGGATCGGTGGGTAATAATTTGTAGCGATTGATGGTGATCAATTGGCCGAAATATTTGTACCAAGGTTCCAGTGTAAATTCCAGATCTCCGGCATCCACCTCTATACCACCTACCACATGTACGGCTTTTTGTACATTGTTGTTGGCATAGGTGCCATCGGGTTTCGCGATTTCAAAATCCGGTGCCGTGAGGAATCCGGTAAAGAAGTTCACTATATCCCGATCAGATTTTGAAGAGATGATATTTTGCGAATACATGCCGGCTGCTGCTTTAAATCGAATACTTTGTGAGGCGTTAAATTTCATGGCTAAACGAGGTTCCAAACGTGCAACGGGAATAGAAGCATAATATTGCAAACGAACCCCCGGCTCCACAATCAATTTATCGCCGAAGGCTTTTTTCAATTTCAGGAAGCCGCCCAATTGGGTTGTGTAATCATTTTGTTCCAAACGGATACCGATAAAATTATAATACTGATAAGCGGTTTTGAATCCCGTAAACTCCACACCATAATTCAATTCACTGTGATTTGGAAAATATGACGTGACTTTAATATTGGCATCGAAACCGCTGATGGCACTTTGGCGTGGACGATTGTCTGCTTCTGCCAGAGCGATCTGATAGTCGGAGTAATAGAACCCGCCACTGATGAGGGAGGTAGAGCTTCCCGGCGTGATTACAAAGTTGGTTCCACCGCCTGAGCTTTTCCAGTTCAGATCGGAAGTGCCTGTATAGCTCACATTATCATCGAAATGAAAACCGAAGACATTGAATTTACTGCCGTTGGTTGAGCTGATATTCACCTTCCCGTATAGGTCGGTGAAAGAATAAGGCAGTTTTGATTTGTAAGGTTCGCCCAAGGAACCATAAAGGGCGGTGGAGGTCGTTTTGAGGTAGCTGTGTTTGACGGAAGCGATATAGGTTACGGCTACCGAACTATCGCCCCGGTCCTTCACCAATGGGCCCTCTACAAACACCTTTGCCAGTATAGGATTAATGGCGAGTTTGCCTGAGGTGCGTTTTTTATTTCCGTCTTTGGTGGTCACACTCACAATGGCCGAGGTACGATCGCCGTATTCGACGCCGAAGCCACCACTCATTACGTCGGCATTGCGGATGGCATCAGTTTCAAATACAGAATAGAGCCCGATAGAGTGAAATGGATTATAAATGGTCATACCATCGAGCAGGATTTTGTTTTGAATCGGAGACCCACCGCGGATGTATAATTGTCCGCCCTGATCGCCGGTCGATACCACGCCTGGCATTACTTGAAGATACTGTGCTATGTCCGGCTCACCACCGATGGATGGCATGAGTTTCATTTCTTTGGGCGTAATGCGTGTAATGCCCACTTTCGTTTCATAGATACGATCTTCTTTTTTTGCTGATATCTGTACCCCTTTGAGTTCACGGGATTTTTTATTCAGGTAAATTTTTACTGAGGTAATTTCTGCATCTTTAATGGTCACCTCTTTTTCCTGACTTTCAAATCCCAAAGAGGTTACAATAATGGTATAGTTGCCCGGAGTGATTTTGGGGATGTTGAAAAAACCGTTTACATCGGCCTGAGCTCCTTTGTTGGTTGTTTTGATGGCAATGGTTGCTCCTGTCAATGGCTCACCGGTTGCAGTTTCATATACAAATCCTTTCAGGGTTCCGGTTTGTGCGAAAACGCCTGCAAACAGGAACAAACAGCTTAAAAGTGATAGTAGTTTTTTCATTCAAACGCCTTTAAAAATAGCGGTGGTAAATATATAACAAACTGCATAAGTAGCATTTGATTATTTTTGCTGCCCAATACTGCAGTATGAAACCAACTCTCCCTCAAGGCACCCGTGATTTTGGACCGGAAACGGTGCGAAAAAGACAATATATTTTTAATATCATTCGCACACAGTTCGAACTCTTTGGTTTTCAGCCGTTGGAAACTCCAGCTTTCGAAAACCTCGATACGCTGATGGGGAAATATGGTGACGAAGGAGATAAACTCATCTTCAAGATATTAAACAATGGTCTGGAAAGACCTGAAAAGCATGAATCGTCCCGACAATTATTTGAACAAGTGCTTCAGGGTAAATTAGAGAAGGGAATTACCGAACGGGCTCTGAAATATGATTTGACCATACCTTTTGCCCGCTATGTGGCCATGAATCACAATCTTTTGACCATGCCCTTCAAGCGCTACCAAATTCAACCGGTGTGGCGTGCCGACCGGCCGCAAAGAGGCCGCTATCGGGAGTTTTATCAGTGTGATGCCGATGTGGTAGGCAGTCGTTCACTCATCAATGAGGCTGAATTGTTACAGCTGTATACCACCGTTTTTAGCCAGCTGAAGATCGATGTGAAGATCTGTATCAACAATCGTAAAATATTGGTAGGACTGGCAGAAGCTTGTGGCTTTGCCGGGAATATGATGGATATTACCATTGCCATCGATAAATTAGATAAGATAGGCTTGGACAAAGTGATCGAGGAACTGAGGAATAAAGGCTTGACAGAAGATTCGCTGCAAAAGATACAGACCTATTTAAAACTGTCAGAAATTGAAGGGAATTCTGACATCCTTCAATTATTGAAAAACTTTTTTGCCGAAACCCCTATCGCGCTCGAAGGCATACAGGAAATAGAAACATTGATATCCTTTGCCCCTCAAGTGAGTATCGATGTGACTTTGGCCCGCGGACTCAATTATTATACCGGAACGATTATTGAGGTCAAGCCTTTGGGTATACAAATGGGCAGTATCGGAGGCGGCGGTCGATATGATGATTTGACCGGATTGTTTGGGGTATCAGATATTCCCGGGGTAGGCATTTCCTTTGGGGTCGACCGGATCTACGATGTGATGGAAGAGTTGAAATTATTTCCGGAGAATCTCGAAGGAAGCTTGCAAGTGATGTTGGTGAATTTTGGAGAGACCTTTAATGCCTATAATTTTTCCGTCATGCAGACCTTGCGCAACGAAGGTATTTCTTGTGAGATGTATCCGGAGCCCATTAAATTTGACAAGCAACTGAAGTATGCCGGCAAGCGAAACATACCTTATGTGGTCTTAATCGGAGAAGATGAGATGAACGAAGAAATGATCAGTGTGAAGAATTTTACAACCGGTCTGCAGCATAAGATGAGACTGACCGAAGTGATCAGCAGAATAAAACAAGGATCCTTGTAGGATTTATTATTTTAATACGCAACCACCGGTAGCGGCATAGATGCCTTTGCTATATTGGTCGCATAGTTCCTTGGCATCACTTTTTTTACTGTTATCCATTTTTACCGGATAAATTCCCGCTGCTGTTTTGCACTCGCAGATGCGATCTTTTTTGCAAGCGCCAAGCAATAGGATAAGTCCAAGGATCAACAGATTTTTCATATCAGGATTATTTTGGACAAATCTAATACATCTAAGGTTTTTCACATACAGTTCTCTCAAAATAAAAAAACCACCCCAAAGGGTGGCTTTTAGAATCATGTTCGAGTCGTTTATTTCAGACTGCAAGAACCGCCTGAAGCTGCATAGGTTGTATTCCAAGCTGTGCATGCTGTTTTGGCATCTACTTTTTTCACATTTGTGATTTCAATGGAGGTCTTAGTACCTGTACTGTTAGTGCACTCGCAGGTCCAGTCTTTTTTGCAGGAAGTCATTGTGAATGCTCCGGCAACAACGGCAAGAATAAAGAGTTTTTTCATGATAATATGTTTTTAAGTTTAGACAAAAGTAAAAACCGGATCATACGAATGCAATACCCAAATCAGGGTATTTTCATGAGATTTATCAGATTCGGAAAAATCAGGTACTTTTGGGCAAACTTAAACTTATGAATCGTTTTCTTCTTCCTTTACTGATCATGGCATGCGGCATCATCGTGCTTCCCTCATGTAATAAGATTCCGGAGCACGCCCGATATATCCCCAAAAATGCCCTGGTTGTTGGTACCGTGGATATCAATAGCTTGAGTAAAAAGCTCATTTGGAATGCCATCATTGGGAGTGATCTTTTTAAAGAGATGCAGAAGGAGATGAAGAATGAAGAGTCTAAGGAAGCCATGAAGGATGTGTCTAATATCGGATTGAATCAATTGTCTACGGTGTATTTTTTCTATACCGGCGATATGAAACAAGATGGTAAGGCCTGCGTCTTGATAGCCATGAAGGATCAGGACAAGTTTGAAAAATTCATACAGAAAACCTATCCGCAAAGCACTATTGAAAAGTATCCGGAATATAAAAGCGCCCTGATTGAGTCGTCGATGTATGCGGCGTGGAATAAAGATGTGGCCATGTTTTTCCCATTAGGTTCAGGCAGTATTCCTACGGATTCATTGGGAGAGCCTTCTATGGCGAGTGCGTTTAATAGTCTGGCTTCGGTAAAACAATATCTGATCGAAGCGTTTAAACTCAGTAAGGAAAATTCAATTATTTCACTAAAACATTTTACAGACCTGCAGAAGTCAGGACACGATATCAGCATTTGGGCCAATTATGAAGAGTTGTACAAACTGAGTGCCGGCTCGGGTGATAATCCTGCGATGGCTTTTGTGAAACAAGATTATTTTAAAGAAGCAGCCTTAGCCACAGGAATAGATTTTGAAAAAGGTCGCTCTGCAGTGGTCATGGATTATTATTTAAGTAAAGAACTCGCAGAGATTTATGGAAAATATTCGAATGACAATGTGAATGCGGACCTGATCGACCGTATCGATTCAAAAGATGTGGCCATGGTAATGGCGTATAATTTGAAAGTGCAAATGATACAAGATTTTCTGAAGAAATTTAGTTTGGATGGTTTGGTGAATCTGGGGCTTATGTCTATGGGCACAGGTATGGAAAATATAGCCAGTGCCGTAAAGGGCGATATGGTGTTTGCCATTACAGATATTAAACCCAAAACCCCTGCCGATAGTGTAACCGGAATGGGAATTGACTTGTCTCAAGATCTGGATATGAACTATACGTTTGCCATGAGTATTAATGACGAACAGGAGATTGATAAATTATTGGGCAAGGCTGTAAAGAATGGTGTATTGGTGAAGAATGGCAATCAGTATGTAATGGCAGATGCGGATAATCAGGCTGCATTGATTAAAAATAAAGAAGTGCTGGTCTTTGCGAGTCAGAAGACCATGGCCGAAAACTATTTAAGCGGAAAATCGCATGCAGGTTCAACATTGCCGAAGGAAGCATGGGAGCAAATGCGTTCTAATCCTTTTGTATTTTATTTGGACATTCGCAAGATCATACAATTGGTACCCGATCCATCCACAACACCGGAAGAGAAGCAATTGATGACAGAAGTGAAAAACCTGATGACCTATGCTGAGATGCATGGTGGCAAACTGAAAAATCAGGCCAACCATTTAGAGGGTAATTTATACTTTACCAATCAGGAAGAGAATTCGCTCATCCAAATTATTGATTTGGGGATGAAGATGAAAAAAATCAGTGAGCACAAAGCGTCTCAAACCACCGTGCAGGTGGATACGGCTGCCGTTTTGTAAATGTTAGTCAGGTGAAGTTGCTTCGGAATGTACTTTTCTTTCCTTATGGTCTTTGGGTGGCTTTTTGGCTTGCCGTCTGGATCATTTTTTCCTTTCCGATTACACTGATCTTATTGTTGTTTCCAACCAGGATCACCGACACCGGAATGTTTTTACTTATGAAATTCATTTGTAACGTTTGGTATATGATGGTCGGGTTTATACAAGTCAACTATCATCGTCGCAAAATAGATTTTAAGAAGAGCTATATCATTACTTTGAATCATCAATCGTTTTTGGATGCGGCCCATATTTATACGTCTATACCTCATGTATTCAAAACCCTTGGCAAAATCGAATTGTTGAAGACACCGATTTACGGATTGATTTATAAATCGGTGGTGATCACCGTCGACCGGAGTTCGCTGCGGGCTCGTGCGAATAGTTTTCGTAAGATGCAAAAGGAATTGGAGAAGGGGATTTCTATAGCCTTGTTCCCGGAAGGAACATTTCCGGATGAGGTACGCGAGGAATTTCTTCCTTTTCAAAACGGGGCCTTTACCTTGGCTTTGATGCAGGAGACAGATATCCTGCCGATCCTGTTTTTGGATACAGCCAGGCGCATGCCGCCCAAGCATATTATTCAGTGTACACCCGGGTTGAACCGTTCTGTATTTTTACCACCGGTAAGCACCAAAGGAATGACGAAGGAGGATACCGATGCATTAAAGCAATATGTACAAAGCTATATGCAGGATTGTCTGTATCATGCACGTAATGAAGGTCCTAAGGCGGTATGGGATTTTGCCGTAAATTGGCAACGTGAACATAAAATATTCCAGTGAAATACGCTGATATCATATTACCTCTTGCGCTCGAAAGAAATTATACATTTGGTGTACCGGTCGAATTACAATCGCTCATTCAAGTGGGCTGCAGGGTAGAAGTGCAGTTTGGGAAGCGCAGAATCTATAGCGGGTTAGTGAAACGACTGCATGATCATAAACCTGAAGTGTATGAAGTGAAACCGATAAGAGCCTTGCTCGATACGGAGCCCATTGTGACAGAAGCACAGATCAAATTTTGGGAGTGGATGGCTTCTTATTATATGTGTACGGAAGGCGAGGTGATGAATGCGGCTCTTCCATCTTATTTGAAATTGGTGAGTGAGACTTGTGTGGTTTTAAATGATGATGTGAATATCGATGAGTTGGAATTGAGTGATGAGGAGTATTTGGTGATGCAGGCTTTGGAGTTGAAGCGGAAGAAGCAAGAGGAGGGGTAGGTTTTTTGAGATACTGGGTCGCCGGATGATTTCTTTTTAGTAAACGAATTTTCGAACTGTTGGATTGCAAATCCTTTTTATCCGGGTACGCGATTGCAAATCCCGAACAGCGGAGAAAGGATATTTCTAATAGAAAATAACCTACAATGTTTCAAGGTGATTTATACCTCCTTCAGAAATTCAGCGATGGTAATGATTTTTGTTTTTTCAATAAATTGCAAGTCAAGTAAATCCATGTCTCCGGTGACCAAATACTTAGCTTGAGAATCAATTGCGAGTGCTAGCAAAAAATCGTCTTTGGGGTCTCTGCACAATTTAACAACAGATGTAACATCGATAAATTCAGAAAAATCAATAATTATTTCTAGGGCTATATTAATCTCATTTTGAGAGAAATACTTTTGAAATTTGGGTCTTTGGGCTACATCTAGAAATTCATCTAAAAGCTCACGACTAAATATCATTTGAAAATTGTCGTTGCATAAAATTTCCTCGATGCCTGGGAGATTGTTTTTAATTAAGAAACTTATCCAAAGATTTGAATCAAGAATAAACTTATTTTTTTCTATTGGCATAACGTTCCGCTCTAACCGTTTCAACTTCCTTGGTAATCTCCTCCATGCTGATATCGTCAGCATGCAACCTTAGTTTATTCAAAAGGTTTTCTAATCTTTCTTGCTTGTTCGATTGAATCGAAATCAGGTTCATCGCCGCAAGATCCTCAAGAAGCTTTTCTGCTTTGGGCTCAATTATTTCAATTTGTAAAGTTGTCATATATCAAAAGTAAACAATTTGAAGAAAATATCATGGGTAGTATTTTAAAGTATTTTTCCTTCGACGGATGTCTTTCCACCATTATTTTTCTTCATTGTCACTCCTCTTATTCCGGGGCATGAAGACATACACCAGGGATAAGAAATGCACGCTATCAAGATATGAAACCTCCTTTTCACGAATTTCCCTTAATTTTAAACCATGAAAAAATTGTTAGTGGCCCTGATGATGATGTGCGGGCTTTCGGCACTTTCGCAAAGCGACCAAACTTTATATTTTCCCAAAGTTCAATTAGAGGGAATCAACGAAGCGAAACTCATATCCTTCCTCAAACAACAATATCCTGAACTGGCTTTGCCTGATGTGCAAATGAAACTGAGTTTTTATAAACAAGCACTCGGTAGTGTACATTATACTTTTGAGATCCGGTATCAGCAAATGCCTCTCTTTAAGTCTATGGTGAAAGTGAATGCTGATTTGCAGGGTCGGATTTATTCGGTGAAGAAAGAACATTCGGACCTGAGTGCATTGGCTCACAGCGATTTGCAAGGTCAGGCTGATTATTGGAGCCGCTTACCCCTGAAGTCCTATATCCAAAAGCATTTGGAAGGCAACTGGCCTGTTCAAAATCAGGGTTTGATCATCTATCCGGTGGAGGGTGTGCCGCAAGTGGTGCTCAAAGCGGAGGTATGGAATAAGTCGGTAGATCGTACCCTCATCATCGATGCGGCCGGGAATTTATTGGAGGACATTGATCATGCCCGACATTTCAAAAAAGATACCCTCATCAATGGCAAGGTATTCAACCCGGATCCTTTGACGACCCAGTCGAAAATCTATGGTGGGATATTTCGCGATGATGCCGATGCCAACAGCAGCTGGTTTGGTGCATCCTATATTCCTAAAACAGTACAAGCGACTTTTGAAACCAATAACAATGTATTTTATTTGGAGAATGATTATGTGGTCATAGAAGATTTTGAGGCCCCGAGCTTGAATCCGGTTCAAGGATTGACGCCTGACTTTATTTTCAACCGAAGCGAGAGTGGATTTGAAGATGTGAATGTATTGTATCATATCACCAACTATCACAATTATATTTCTTCTTTAGGCTATGATACCCTGATGGATTTGCAACTCAGTGTGGATGCTCACGGGCAATTGGGCGCCGACAATTCGCAGTTTGTACGGAATGGCGGCAATCCGACCTTGAGTTTGGGTACAGGCGGGGTAGATGATGGCGAAGATGCAGATGTGATCATTCATGAGTATGCACACGGTCTTTGCTGGAGTGCAAACAATAATTTGAATTTCAGTTTTGAACGCAGCGGACTGGATGAAGGACTGTCGGATTATTTCGCCATGTCTTATTCGAGAAGTATCAGCAACCACAATTGGCATTATGTATTTACCTGGGACGGGCACAATGAGTATTGGCCGGGAAGGGTTTGCAATACCACGAATAATTATCCGAGTTCGGGCAATATCTATGCAGTGGGTGAGCTTTGGAGTTCAGCCATGAGTGCCTTGTGGTCCGATTTGGGCGGCACGCTCACCGATCGACTGATGTTGGAGAGTATGCACTATTTTACTGATGCGACCACCTTGCCTGAAGCGGCTACTTATATCCTGCAGGCCGATACCATTTTATACGGTGGCATTCATAGCGTGCAAATTTGCAATCGCTTTTCGCAGCGGAATATTTTAAACGGAAATTGTTTGTCTGCTAATGTGGTTTCATTCGATCAGGATGATAATGGACTTTATGTTTATCCAAACCCGGCAAATGAAATGTTGAATGTTGAATGTTTAATGTTTAATGAAGGCGATGTGACATTGGAATTGTACAATGTATTGGGGCAGACGGTGATGAGTAAATCTATACCGAAAGGAACGAAGAAGGCCGAATTGGATGTGAAGGGAATGCCTGAAGGGGTTTATATGTTGAAAGTTGGGGGAATGATGAGGAAGGTGGTTGTGGAGTGATGATGAATGCTTAATGCTTAATGTTTAATAAGGCCAGTCCGTGACAGAGAGTCTGCTTCGTATGTAAATGGATACAGGCTTAATGAAGATTTCGGACGTCGCAGCATGCGACATAATAGAACTACGAAACGAAGACGTTTCGTAGAACGGAGAATGAGAAAGAGAAACAGAAAGAAGATCTGTTTATTTTTGTTGAATGACGCCTACCTATTCCATCAAGCAATACATTCACGACCATGTGAATTCGCAGTTTAATGTAGAAAAGGACTCGCTGCCGTTTCCGACTGAAACTAAATCTTATACGAAAGGAGCCAGGCTGACGAAGTATGGCGATGTAGAAGAGTTTGCATATTTGATTACTGAAGGTATCGCGGCTATACACTCGTTTTCGGATGAGGGTCCGGATGTAATCCTGGGTTTCTTTTTGCCGGGACAATTTGTGTCGGCGTATACCTCTTATATAACCCGGCAGGAATCGGATGTTGAGGTGGTGGCTATTACACCGTTAAAAGTGGAAGTGATTCGACGGCAGGACATTCGGGCGGCGAATGCGGCGGGTGATCCGATTGCCTTGCAACTGAGTTTGTTTGCAACCGAAGGCGCTTATGCCTTTCAATCTTATCAAATTAAAGATCATAAACGGCTCAAACCGTATCCGCGTTTTTTGAAATTATTGGCTGCGCAACCTATTTTGTTTCAGCAATTGAGTTTGACTATGATTGCTAAATTTATAGGGGTTACACGTGAGACCCTGAGTCGCTGGTGGAATGACGATAAGAAGTCTTAGCTTATTCTATACTTAAATGAGAATGCCTAGTGGGCAGGCAAAATGATAATACTTTGTGAGGTGTAGGCCTGGGAGGGAGAGTGCATTCATATTTGAAAAGTAAAGATGGCTGAAGCTTTCTTTACTTTCTTTAACCGCAGGGTCCTCCAGAGCGAGAGACCGCTGCGGGGACGAAAGTAACAAAGAAAAAGCGCGCTATAAAGTTTTATTGTTTTTTACGTCTCACTCCGCTGCAAGAAAAAAAACTCCTCCTGCGTCGTCAAACAGTTTTTCTTGCTTCGCTGCGTTCAACTCAAAAACTGCTAAAACTTTATCAGGCGCAGTCCTTCTCAGGAGAGTGTGGTCATCGATTAGCAGTGCGGGAGGTCGGTGGCAGGGGGGAGGGGCGTAGTCCTGCGAGGGAGAGTGCGGTTATGTATATTTCCGGTGCGTGAAGACACGCACCAAGGTGAGGTGAATGAAGACGCCCTGAAAACCTTATGAATACTACATTCTATTCGATGGGGGATGCTTTTTAGTGAAAAATTAAACCATTTGTTAATGTTTTGCTGAAGGTCAAAAGCGTGATTTGGATCACGGTCGAGAAAATTCGGGCCTGATACTTTTGCCCTCGATATTATTATTTGTTCATCTTCAAAAAAAATTAAACATGAAGAACATTTCAGAAACAGGACATGGGATCAACCTGAGCAACATGAAGTTGCAAATAGACCACTGCACAAGCTTCGGGGCAGCGTACAATCCGAGCAATGCCGATTTGTCGATTGCGAACATGACGGCGAAATGGGACATCGCGAAGGCGCAACACGAGGCCGCTCGCGAGGCTTTACAACAGAGTAAAGAACCGATTAATAAACGGGAAATTCTGTATGAGGGCTTAAGTAAACTGGTGACAAGGGTGGTGGGCCACCTCGATAGTCTGAAAGTGAGTCAGGCGATTCGTAAAGATGCCCGCGGGCTCGCCGACCGTATAAGAGGCAATAAAGTGAGGGGGAAAACCCTTGCGAATGGGGAAGAAAACCCCAATTATGTGAGCAATAGCCACATGAGTTTTGTGATGCGGGCCGAGAGCTTTAGAGATTTGATTTCTTTGGTCTCCACGGTAACGGCCTACGCGCCCAATGAAACCGATCTTAGTATCGCTTCCATGAGTGCCTTGAGCCACGAGATGGACGTGAAGAACGAAGAGATCGGGGTGATATTGGCGCCGGTTGCCATGGCGAGAATTGCCCGAAATAAGGAACTCTATGCACCCGAAACCGGACTGCTGGATGTGGCTTATGCGAGCAAGGATTATGTGAAAGGGGTATTTGGATCGAGATCACCGGAGCATAAGTTGGTGAGTGGGATTCGATATACTCGTCCTAAGGCTTAAGCATGAAAACAAATCTGTCGGACAGCGCCCGATAGTGAAATGCCCCCGAAAGGGGGCATTTTTTTTGACTTGAATGAATCAGCTTTTTTGGGGGATTGTCAACTTGGCAGAACATTATTAAAAAATGACAGTACCGGATGCGAAATCGCACTTGCCGAATGCGAAATCGCACTTACCGGATGCGAAATCGCACCTGCCGGATGCGAAATCGCAGTTACCCGATGCGAAATCGCACTTACCGGATTCGAAATCGCACCTGCCGGATGCGAAATCGCAGTTGCCGGATACGAAATCGCAGTTGCCGGATACGAAATCGCAGTTACCGGATGGGGAATCGCAGTTGCCGGATACGAAATCGCAGTTGCAGGATGGGATATCGGAAATTTACTTTGGGGAAATCGCATTTAATAATGGTGATTTCGAGGAAGGTGAATTTGATAATACATAGTAAAAACACGCATTTAGAATGTAATCCAAATAATTCGTTTTAAAATTATTACCTCGATAATGAACTCTGATTATCTTTGAAAGAGAGCGTGCTTCAAAGGAAATTTGAAAAGTTTAAATACATAATGTGGTGTTAGAGGAGTGATACCCGGTAAGCAGAATTATTAAATAGAATATCGATGAAGAAAATTGAAGTTGTCGCCGCGATTATCATTCATGAAGAGAAAATTCTTTGTGTTCAGAGAGGTGCAGGTAAATTTGACTATATATCCTTTAAATGGGAATTTCCTGGAGGGAAAATAGAAGAGGGGGAATCAAGAGAAGAAACCATCAAGCGAGAAATTCATGAAGAGTTAGAAATGCAAATCGTGCCACGTGCCGAATTTATCACTGTAGAACATACATATCCTGATTTTCATCTTATCATGCATAGTTATATATGTCATTGTGAGAATAATGAACTTACGTTAAAAGAACATATTGAGTATAAATGGCTTAAACCAGACGAATTATTAGAATTGGATTGGGCTGAGGCGGATATTCCAATTGTCAATAACTATTTAAATAAATTATGGTACAGCAAGGACTTTATGAACAACTAATAAATAAATTAGTTTCAACTAGGTTGAAGAATTTGGATAGAAATCGCTTTTATATAAAAGAAAGTGAAATTGATAAAAGCGAAGCCGCAAAGGTGTTTTCGCAATATTTGGTAGGAGTGATCCGATTTGCCCTTAATCAAATTTCGGGTGATGATAGTATTGAAAGACAAATAGAGCTTTCAAACAAGATTATTTTTCTTTTACGAACGGAATTGAGAGATGAAGATTTTGATGAAGATTTGATTGCAACTGAAGGGAAGATACTTTCTGCAATTTTCTCAAAACTTGATGCAAGTTTTTCTGATTTCGAAAAACATCTCAAAGAAATAACGCCATATACGAGGTTATCACAAAGCGAACTATTTACAGGAAACAATGCTGGGATTTCACTTGAAAGCGAAATCAAAAAGGAAATTCTTTCTTCAGATAGAATTAATTTTCTTGTTTCATTTATAAAGTGGACAGGAATAAGAATTTTCGAAAAGGAATTGCAGGAGTTTACCGAAAGAGGCGGACGATTAAAAGTGATTACAACTTCTTAAATGGGAGCTACGGATTTGAAAGCAGTAGAGTATTTGTCGAGTTTAAAGAATACTGAAATAAAAGTTTCTTATAATACAGACAATGAGAGATTGCATGCAAAAGCATATTTATTTTTTAGAAATACCGGTTTTCACACAGGATATATCGGCTCATCAAATATTTCACGTTCAGCATTGACAAATGGTTTGGAATGGAATCTCAAAGTAACAACGAAAGAAATTGGACATATTATTGATAAGTTCGAAAAAACATTTGAAACTTATTGGCATGACAAGGAATTTGAGATGTTCGATAAAAATGTGCATTCAGAGAAGTTGAGAATTGCTTTAAAAAGGGAAAAAATACATGAAAGAAATAGTTCTGCTGCTTATTTTGATATTAAACCATTTCCATTTCAGGAAGAAATTTTAGAAAAGTTAGAGACAGAAAGAAGAGTCCACAACCGTTTTAGAAATTTGATTGTTGCTGCAACTGGAACTGGAAAGACTGTAATTTCAGCATTTGATTTCAAAAATTTCAAAAGAGATAATTCAAATGCTAAACTTTTGTTTGTTGCTCACAGGAAGGAAATACTCCTACAAGCACAAGCAACATTTCAAGGTATTTTAAAAGATAACAATTTTGGAGAATTATGGGTAGATGGAATTGAACCCGAAACGTATGATTGCGTTTTTGCTTCAGTTCAAACCCTGAACAACAGAATTGAAAAGCTTGTAATTTCAGAATCATTTTATGATTTCATTATTGTTGATGAAGTACATCACATTGCTGCTTCAAGTTATCGACCGATTTTAAATCGCTTTAAACCAAAAATTATTTTGGGTTTGACGGCGACGCCTGAAAGGATGGACCGAGAAGATATTCTGAAGGATTTCTGTGATACAATTGCTGTTGAAATCAGATTGCCCGAAGCATTGAATAGAAAATTGCTTTGTCCCTTTCAGTATTTCGGAATTACGGACAGTGTTGATTTATCGAATATAAACTGGCAAAATGGTCGATACCTGCCTAGTGAATTGTCAAGAATTTATACTCAAAATGATAAGCGGACAGGAGAAATTTTATCTAATCTTAATAAATATTTGAAAGATGTGTATGATGTGAGAGCCCTTTGTTTTTGCGTAACCCAGGAGCATGCTGAGTTTATGGCAGCCAAGTTTACTTTGGCGGGATTGAAAGCGGATTATTTAGTGAGTTCCAGGAATGAATTAAGAGAAGACCTGAGGAGAAGGTTTTTAAACAAAGAAATCAATTACCTCTTTGTTGTTGACATTTTTAATGAAGGTATTGATATTCCGGATATTGACACCGTTGTATTTCTAAGGCCAACAGAAAGCCTAACTGTTTTTCTTCAACAGCTTGGCAGAGGTTTAAGATTAGCAGAAGGCAAAGAGTGTTTGACTGTTTTGGATTTCGTAGGTAATTCACGACCTGAATATGATTTTGAAGGAAAGTTCAGAGCATTGGTTGGGAAAACAAATACACCTATTCAAAAGGAAATTGATGATGACTTTCCTCATTTGCCTTTAGGTTGTTCAATTGTTTTAGAGAAAAAGGCAAAAGAGTTTATTCTTGAAAACATTCGCAATGCCACATTACTTAGTAAAAATCAACTGTTATCTAAAATTCGAAACTACCAACACCAAACCACTTTGCCACTTTCACTTAAAAATTTTTCAACCTTTTATCACATTCCTCTGCAACTGATCTATAAACGGGGAAGTTGGAAGCGACTTTGTGTGTTGGCTGAGCAAATTGAAGATTTTCCCGATTTCAATGAGAATGAAATTTGCAGAGCGATCAGCAAGAAGTGGCTCTCTTGTAATTCATATTCCTACTTTTATTTTATTTTGACTTTGGCTAAGAATGATTTCATTACCAGTATAAGTAAACTAAGTGAGGAAGAAAAAGCAATGTGTCTGATGCTGCATTATGATGTATGGCAAAGTGCAGGTGGGTTTGAATCGCTAGAGGAAAGCATCAAAGCAATAGGGAAAAATAAAATGTTGACAAAGGAAATAATTGAAGTCCTTGAAATACTCATAGAAAAAATAGATTTCCTTGAAGGAGAAATAAAACTGCCATTTTCTCAACCCTTAAAACTTCACAGTAGATATACCAGAGATCAGATATTGTCTGCCTTCGGCTTTCATACATTTCAAAAGAAAAGTGAAATAAAAGAAGGGGTTGCTTATTCAAGAGAGAAAAACACTGAGTTGCTTTTTATCACATTGATTAAATCAGAAAAGGATTATTCACCAACAACTTTGTATGAAGATTTTGCAATCAGTGAAAAGCTTTTTCATTGGCAAACACAGAACTCAGTTAGTCCAGAGAAAGGAAAGGGACTGGCTTATATAAATCACTTTAAGGAAAGGAAAAAAATTCTGCTTTTTGTTCGTGAAAAAAATGAGAACGAATATGGAAATGCAATGGCTTCCGTGTTTTTAGGAGAAGGTAAACTATTGGATCATTATGGTTCAAGGCCTATGAGTATAAAATGGGAATTGAATGAACCAATGCCTCCTTACCTGTGGAAAGATTCAGCAAAAATGGCTGTCGGTTAATATCCACTGCAAAAAATATGGATACCACTTTATCAACCCCTGCGAATTTGAATGTATGTCTAATTCAAATCGAACCTTGTGTAGTCCGGATGTGGTGAAAATGAAATTTTCTATGCATCAGCCGGTGGTGGATACGATGTATGGTTATTTGACGGGGATGAAATAGAAGATAGAGAAAGTGAAACAGAAAGAGAAAGGCAACACGGTATTGAGAGGAAGGGTGTGAGTCAATGAGGTTTATTCATTTTAAGGTAGGAGAGGAGGAGTAATTGTGCGGGGTGATTGTTGCTTCGTAGCAAAGGGTTGCTTCGTCGTGCGGGACAATCAAACTCATGGGGTGCATGTGGTGCTTCGTAGCAAAGGATTGCTTCGTCGTGCCTCCTCGCAATGACGGTCAGATTAATTATTTTTTTTCTTATATTTGATTCATCAATCTATTCGGTATGCCATTCAATAAACTATTCGGTCTGTGCTTATTCATTCTCATAGGGGTGATAGGGTGTAAGAAGGCGGAGGTGATTAACTATCAGCCGTATACTCCTCCGGCAGATTTGAGGGTGGGGACGTATAAGGGAATGTTTCAGGAATGTGGTACGGTGGTGTGTTACAATATTGACACGACGTTTGAGATTAGCAAAGAGAACAATAAATATTATGTGATTTTTGGCAATCATAAGGATGAGATTGAATATGACACGCCCGCTGCCCTGGATTTTTCAGGGGTTGAATTTTACGCCTTGGATAGCAGCGGATTGAACTACGGGTCTATGCTTTCAGGGTATTGCCGAAATGACTCGGCATTTGTGATTTTTACCCATGGATGGGGCGTATATAATAATAATTTATTGTCGGGGAAGAAGCAGTGATGATTCCTTGAGTCGTGTTGCATGACGTCTTACCCGGATTCCTGTAAATGATTCCGGTCGAATAATCCCAATGGCGGTCTTGCGGGTTTAAGCCTATGCATCGTGGTACCTTTTCTGAAACTTAGCACTCAAATTCAAGCACTAAATTTCTCATCAACCAACAGACGCTCATGTCTTAAACCCGCCAAGGCCTCCTGTAAAAGGCTGTTATTTGTTTACCTTACAGGTGGAAATGCCAAAAATGGTGTATAGGGGACAAAAACTAATGATACTCGTTATGGTAAATACGCCCGATAAGACCAGTAAAATGATACCCAGTGTACCTCCAACCGTTCCGGTGAAATACAGTGTAACCAGAATAGCTGAAATAATGAGTCTAATTAATCTGTCGGCAGAAGACATGTTCTTTTTCATGTTTTTTGTTTTTAATGGTTTAAAGATTTTACGAGGATGACCATAAAAGATACGATAGCCAGGCACAAGATGCACATGAGTATAAACTTGTAAATGGTTTTCATATTTTTCATTGCAGCACAAAGGTCTGAACTGTAAAATACTTGTGCAGTAACCAAAGTCACCGGGGCAGGAATAATTCAATACTGTCGTGGTATTGCTTAAGAACATTTTGCTTTTCAAGTTTTTTCACGATGCGACTGACCACTTCTCTGGCGGTACCCAGGTCATTCGCAATTTCTTTATGAGATATTTTGACAGGGTTTTTCCCTTTTACTTTCACTTTTTCCGACAGATAATCTAAAAGCCTTTTGTCCAACTTGTAGTAAAGCATTTGGTGTATAGTATCCACCAATTCTGAATACCTCAAATCGTATTGCTGATAAAACAGCATGTTGATGGTCGGGAAATGAATAACCCATTTTGTGATCTTTTCAGAAGGGATGAGTAAAACGGTACTTTCTTCCTCAGTAATGGCGAATATTTTGCTTTTGTCGTTGTTGATACAAGATGAAAATGACATGATGCAACTCTGCTCGGGTTTGATATAATAAAGCAAGAGCTCTTTTTCTTCGAATTGGGTAAAGACCTTCACCAGTCCCTGTAAAACAATTGGAATATACTTTACGTATTGACCCTCCCGGACTAATTCGGTATTGGCCGGAAAAGTTTTAATAACAGATACTTCAAGCAATTCTGCAAGCAGGTCTTTGCCTAAATACTTAAACTTTTTTTCTATGTCGTGATGGTCTGGCATGGGTTGGAAATCTACTTTTTCATTGAACTTTCTTTTTTCATTTAATCGGTATTTTTTTCGCCGGTCTTTTATTTATGGGCCATTCGGCTTCTCAAATATATTTCAAATATATTTAGGGTGTTTGCGAATTGCAAATCGGGAACAGCGGACTTCGTCCATGTTGAATGTTTAATGATGAATGTTTAATATGGCCGGCCCGCGACGGAGGGTTTGCTGTTCGCGATTTGCAATCGCGAACCCAGATGAAAACAGGTCTGCGATCTGGTACGGAATCTTGAATATTTGCTTAGGCGATGCTAATAGCGAACAACGGGTTTTGTGCTGTGTGCAAGATTGCAAATCGCGAACAGCAAGTGGCAAGATTGCAATTCGCTACCGCGGGTTTTATGCTATGTGCAAGATTGCAAATCTTGATTATCTGGGTACGCGATTGCAAATCGCGAAAAGCAAATGGCAAGATTGCAATTCGCTACCGCGGGTTTTATGCTATGTGCAAGATTGCAAATCTTGATTATCTGGGTACGCGATTGCAAATCGCGAACAGCACTCTCTCGGCCCTTGCATTTTGCCGCCCATTTTATCACCATAAAAATATATTTTTACCGAATGGCATTGCTGAAGGTAGATACTTCGTTCAATATAGATTTGCAATTTGAGACGACGGCGTTTCATATTCGCTTCTTTGCCTGGCTCATTGATTTGGTGATCCTGATCTTTTTCTTTTATGGCATGTCTAATCTGTTGGATACTTTGTTTGATATTGATATGGCGGGTGAATACGGGATCATCGAAATTATGCTCATTACGCCGTTCATCAGCTACCACCTGATCTGCGAACTGGCGCTCAAGGGGCAAAGCCTGGGCAAAAAACTACTGGGCATACAGGTCATCGGTATGAGCGGACAAGGCGCTACTGCCAGTCAATACCTCCTGAGATGGCTGCTGCGCTTTATCGATTTCGGATTTGTATGGGGCTTTATCTTTCTTTTGAGCCGCGAAACATTTTTGGGTACCGTACTTTTTCTGAGTAGCATCATTTCTTTTATCCTGTTCGTGACCTCACCCTATCAGCAGCGACTAGGAGATCGTGTAGCCGGCACCACGGTAGTGATGAAGAAACTTCCTTACAAATTGAGTGATACGATTTTTCAGGAACTGGATGTCAACGATTATAAAGTGTCATTCCCCGATGTGATGCGACTGAGCGATAAGGATATCAATATTGTAGACAATATCGTAAAGCACCATCAACGATCAAAGTCAGACCAATATATTCAAACAGTGGCGTTTAAAATCAAAACGGTTTTGAAAATAGAAAGCGATATGCCCGATGATTTGTTTTTGGAACAGCTGCTGAGGGATTATAATTATTTGAGCCGAAAGTAGGTCTTCGAAAACTATTCCGGTGAAAAAACTCGGGATTCATTTAATATTGCATCTGAGAAATACCTGTGGTGGTTGTTTAGGAAATGAAGCCCCATCCATCCCAGGGTTTAATACCAAATACTCAGCGTGATGCCGGCGTTTAAAAAATACAAAAGAAAACAGATAGCAGAGATGCGTCCTTATGTG
This sequence comes from Chitinophagaceae bacterium, assembly GCA_016786845.1. Lineage (GTDB taxonomy): Bacteria > Bacteroidota > Bacteroidia > Chitinophagales > Chitinophagaceae > OLB11. The sequence goes on from JAEUVB010000015.1 coordinate 86,023, forward strand.
GAAGGCGAACAGCTTTCGGACCGGGTGTCTATTTCCCAGTCCGACAAGGAAGCCGGGAGTCCCAAAGTAGGGGATATGATAGCCCGTAATCCTAAAAATCATGAGGATCAGTGGCTGGTGGCCAAGGAATATTTTGAGGAGAATTTTGAACCGGCAGACTAGTACTTTTCGGTTTTGTGAGGGGCATCCTATGGGAATCCTCACTTGATAAATAGGCATTCATTCGTGACTTGTTTTGGCAGAAGAACGCATTTTCATAATCCTTGCCATAACCTTATTCCATGAGGGTTGTAAGCCAATCGGGGCTTATTTTTTTGCATTAGTTTAACGCACGGCGACAAGCGTCATTTTATAAATTTGCCCTACGGTTTGTAAGCGAACGAAATTCATGAGATTACTTGTTTTATCCCTTTTGTCCTTGTTTATCCGCACCTTGGGTGTGGCCCAGGAAATTGTGTTTATTACCCAGCCGGCCGCAGACAAAGTGGGGACTGAAGATGCCTTCGACGTGCGTTTTGTGATTAAAAACGCCTCCCAAGTCACCAAGTTTAGTCTGCCCGAAATGAATGATTTGCAAATATTGGGCGGTCCTTCGCGCAGTACCAATATGACCATCATGAACGGTCAACGGAGTATGAGTCTGGAGTTGACTTATACTATGAAGGCCAGGCGTGCCGGTAAGGTGACGATACCCGGTGCGGTAGCCACAGCCGATGGTCAAAACATACGTTCCAATCCGGTGACCATCGAAGTGGTTCAGGGTAGTGTGGTGGAACGCCGGCAAAGAGGTCGTGATCCTTTTGGCGGAGGCAATCCTTTTGATGATCCTTTTTTTGATGATCCGTTTGGCGGAGATCCGTTTGCCGCCATGCAGCAGCATCAGCAGCAAATACGGCAAATGATGCAACAGCAAATGCAGCGCGGAGGCATGCAGCAAATTCCGCCGCAGGCACGCCCCGGCACACCGGAAATTATTTCAAAGAAAGACCTTGGCAATAATCTCTTTATCCGCGTAGATGTCGATAAACGCACAGCAGTCATTGGCGAACAAATTACCGCTTCGTATAAAATGTATACCCGGGTGCCAATGGAAATCAACCTCACCAAATTACCTTCCCTCGTAGGTTTCTGGAGTCAGGATTTTAAAATACCCCAGCCGCCCAAGCCGGTCAGAGAAGTGGTAAATGGCAAAGAGTATCAGGTTTTTGAAATTAAACGAACGGCTTTGTTTCCTACCCAAACAGGAACCTTGCAGCTGGATCCTGCCGAGGCGGAAGGGAAAGCCCGGCTAATCAAGCCCAAGCGCGTAAGACAAGATCAGCCCGGTATGGGCATGTTTGACGATGATCCGTTTTTCAAAAGTTTCTTTGGCAGCATGCTGATGAGTGATCCGAATTTTGATGAACAGTTTCAAACGATTTATGATTATGAAGATGTGCCGGTGGCCTTAAAAAGTGTTCCGATTAATATTACCGTCACCGATGTACCGGTGGCCGACCGTCCGGCCTCGTATAAAGGTGCAGTAGGGAAGTACACCCTGGAAAGTAATATCGACAAGACCGAATTGAGTACCGATGATGCGGCCATCATTACTTTACGGGTGAGTGGTACGGGAAATTTGAAACTGATCGGTACTCCGGAATTAAAAATACCTCAGGACCTTGAAGCATATGATCCGCAGGTGAATGATACCATTACCAATACCAATAATATCATTGCAGGCTATAAGACCTTTGCGTATACCATTACCCCGAGGATAGCCGGCACCTTCATGATACCGGCTGCAGAATTTACCTATTACGATCCGGAAAGCAAATCATTTAAAACGTTGTACACCCCTGCCTATACCCTGCATGTGAAGCCGGGTAAGGGGGATGCAAGCGTGAGCAAACTTCCGCGTGATATTCATGATATCCATGCCAAGCCAATTACGATTCGCAAATCACAGGAAAGTCCGGTATGGAAAAGTCCGGTGTATTGGGGTGGATTTGCTTTGCCACTGCTGGCCTATTTCGGACTTGTATTCTACAAACGCAAAGAGGATGAATTGCAAAGCAACCTGACCTTATTTAAAAACAAGCGCGCCAATAAAGTAGCGCTGAAACGACTGGCATTGGCGGAGAAATTTTTGAAACAAAATACGCCTACGCCATTTTATGAGGAAACTTCAAAAGCGGTTTGGCTTTACCTGAGTGATAAACTCAATATTCCGCTCTCACAATTGAATAAAGAATTGGCTGCCGAGAAACTGCTGGAGAAAAACACGCCTCCGGTTTTGCAGAAGGAAGTGTTTAGAATTACGCAGGAATGTGAAATGGCCTTGTATGCGCCCGACCATGGTTCGCTGAGAATGCATCAGACCTATATGGAAGCGGTAAAATTGATTGGTAACCTTGAAGATTGTTTGGCCTGATGTTGAAGAAGTTACTATTCCTGATGTTGCTGTTGCCATGGTGCAGTGCTTTATTTGGTGAAGATAATTTGCAGTTCGACAAAGCCAATCAGCTTTATCATAATAAGCGATTCGACAGTGCAGCGGTATTATACGAACAGATGATACGGGATGGATATTGTCATGCCGATTTGTACTACAATGCGGGCAATGCCTACTACAGAATCAATAAAATTGGTTTGGCGATATGGTGTTATGAGAAAGCGTTGCAAAGCAAGGAGGAAAAAAATTACCGCGACAATTTGGTGCTGGCGCGCAAGCGTATTAAAGAGCCCATTCTGCAAGTAGACGATATATTTTTTATACGCTGGTGGAAGTCGATGTATCAGGCTTTATCGGTGAATGGATGGGCGATAGGGGCCATGGTATTTTTTCTGATCGGGATAGGATTATTATTCTACCGGAAATTTCGGGCGGGTCTGTCAACGATATTTCATCGGCTGATGTTTAGCTTCAGTATTGTCTTTTTGTGTTTCAGTCTGATCCGTGCGTATCAGGATCAGTATCATTATCGAGCCGTTGTGATCGTGCCTGAGACGATGTTTACTTCGAGTTTAAAAGCAGAACCTGTTATGTTGAGTGAGGGTATCGTCGTAGAATATGAAGGAATCTCTAAGACGGGTATTTTGGTAAAACTTCCTGATGGGCGCAAGGGGAGTATCGATGCGAAGTCGATCAGGAAATTGTAGAAGTCTTTTCCGATCAATGGATGAATCGTGTGAAATACTTGTAAAACATCAATTGAATAAATTACATTTGATACAAATTCAATCCTATGTATCCCATTTACAAAATCACATTTCGAAGTATGACCCGACATTTTATGTTATTATGTTGTCTCATACTCCTGGGCCAATTTGCACAAGCCCAATTATTTTACAGTACCGGTAATGGAAGTAATGGGGCTTATACGGCTTCTTCCAACACGACATTAGCGGGTGGTAATTACAACTTTACCGACTTCACGATAGATCCCGGTGTGACGGTGACGGTTACCGGTTCGGCCCCGTTGATCATTCGCTGTACGGGCAATGCCACCATCAATGGTGTATTGCAGGCGAATGGTGGAAATGGAGGGGATGGTGTTACCTACTCATCTGCAGGTTTGGGCGGACAAGCTGTTGCCGGAGGCTATAATGGCGGAGCCGGAACATTTTCAGCCGGTTCAGGTCCTATCACTGCATTTGACGGAGATGGTCCGGGCGGTGTGGGCAACCATGGCATGGGCTGGTCCGGCGGTGGTGGCGGCGGATATGCTTCCAATGGCGGCACGGCAGGACCTAATGGCGGAACAGGTGGTCCTTCAAATGGCACCATACAAGTAACGAATCTGCCGGGTGGTTCCGGTGGTGGCGGTGGTAGTGGCGGTTATAATTGTGGCGCCGGTGGCGGAGGTGCCGGCGGTGGTATGATTGCGATCAATGCCGGCGGCAGTATCAGCATTGGTGCAGGCGGTTCAATCCAAACCAATGGCGGTAATGGCGGTAGTGATGGTACGGGTAATTGTGGTGGTGGTGCCGGCGGTTCAGGTGGTACCATTTGGTTGGCGGCTCCTTCGTTTGCACACTTAGGTACATTGAGTAGTATGGGGGGAGTCGGTGGAAGTTCAATGGTATCGGGCTCGCCATATTATGGCACCGGCGCAGCGGGATCTGAAGGTCGTATTCGAGTAGATTATGATGGTCCGTTGGTGGTTACCGGAACTAATTTGCCGGCGATAGGATTTCATACCAATATTGGCAGTATACCATTGCCCGTAAGTATTCAAGAATTTACCGGTTACATGACCGGCGAGACCAATTCCCTAACCTGGACGAGTAGCACCGAAATCAACAATGATTATTATTTGTTGCAGCACAGTACAGACGGACAACATTTTACTACGATTGCTAAAGTGGACAGTCGTGCCGTTTCAGGAAATAGTGAGACGACTTTGAGCTATCAATCAGTTCATAACAATCCAGCTGCAGGACATAACTATTATCGTTTAAGTCAGGTGGATATAGACGGACAAATGAGCGAGTATGCGCAAGTGATTGACGTGATGCGTGATGGAAAAGGAAATGAGATGACTGTGTATCCGAATCCGGTGAGAGATGAATTAAATTGGTCTTTGTATATGAGTCAGTCAAGTGTATTGTCTATCAAACTGATGGACATGAGTGGACGTATGGTTCGCAACGAAAGTATAGAAGCCGGTAAAGGATTATTTATTCATAGTATAAATATGACGGAATATCCTTCAGGTGTTTATACGCTGCAAGTGAGTGATGTGAAAGGATTGAATGTAGTAAAACAGATCAGGAAATTGTAATCGAATTGTAACTGAAATGAAAAAGGCTGTTCCGATTGGGACAGCCTTTTTTTATTTACCTCTTCATTACTTTTTGAACGAATTGTTTGTCTGCAGAAATCAATTTCAAAGTATACATGCCTCGTGCGAAAGACTTCATATCGACGGAATGTGTACCGGCAGCATTCATAGTCAATGATTGTTGATAGACGATGCGACCGAAGGCGTCTGTGATGATGATGGTACAAGGATTTTGAGTTTGCCCGTGGTAATCTATACTCAGCAAATCTGTTACAGGATTTGGATAAAGATTCATGATGGTCGATTGGGTGTTTTGAGTGATACCATTCGGCGATTGCACATAAAGTGTATCGGCTACTACATTGAAATCTGAGATTTCCAATCCATCGTTTTTGATCAGTTTGACATCCGTAAATCTGAGTTCAATCGCAGAACCCTGGATGGCCGAGGCGGAAATAGGCAGACTCAAAGTCGCAATCTGACCTTGTCCATTTACATTTTGCTGATCGTTTCGAACCAGGGTGAAAGCAAGATCATTGGTATTGATATTTTTCTGAAAGAGAAAACTGTTCGATGTATTCCCAATCCATGAATTTGTGTTGCTTAATTGCAGCGGTCCGCTGAGTGTATTGGTCACCTGCACATGACCGGCCAGTCCATAAATATTATTCATCATGGCAGAGGATGAGCCCAGCATAACAGGAATTTGAATGGTGTTACCTGAAATTGCGCTGATGCCATTGGTATCGAAATAAAGATCGGGGAGGCCTGCAGTTTTATACTGTCCGGGGTTATTTGTTTTCAAATGAAACTGACCATAGTTTGTACTCACGGCGGTCAGATCTGAACTGTTGATGGTTCCGTTACCATCACAGTCGGCGTGTTTGTAGTTTACTCCGCTATTGAATGCATTGATCCAGTCGTTGCAGTATTGCGCGGTCCAGGTGAGATTGGCGCCCGGGCGAGCGATGCCGGTGGTATTATTACCTAAACCAATATTCAGTACATCATAGTTGTCGACCACATAATCGGCATTGGCATCGCCGGGCCATACCGTATCGACATTACAATTATTGACGTAAATGAGGAAACCATATTGTTGGGTACCCAGCAAATCACAATGATTGTCTTTTACGTCAAAACCCAGGATGTAGGGTTGTGGATTGATGTCGGCGATGGTAGGTGTCCAACTAAATGTCATCAGAGGTTGTTGAGCACCATTGGAGGTCAGGGTAGAGCCGGGGATATTGTTATTGTTCATGCTTACAAATACTGAATCGGCTACATCTGCATCTGTGGCCTGCATGGTAAAGGACAGAGAGGCGCCGGGGCACACATTGATTGAAGTGTAATAATTAGTACCGCCATTTACACCACTCAGGGTGGGCAGATTATTCGTGCCGCCGTTGGTCCATACGATTTGCAGATCTTTTCTGACTGTACCCACTTTCAGGCCATTGCGGTATTCATCAATTTTATAGGCCAGGACGGTTACACCTGCCATGGTATTGTTCATCGTAAGGGCACCTGTAGCCGCATTGAGAGAAATACTTCCGCCACTTCCCAAAGGACTTGCGGCACTATATCCAATTTGAAAAGTACAAGCTTGCAGATTATCACTCATAGGAGTGACGAGCTGATAATCGAGAGAATCTCCATCCGGGTCTACGGCGGCCTGACTGAATAAGTAAGTTTGATTCGTATGGAGAACGAGGACATTATTGAGCATCATTTGTGCAGAGCTGTTGAGGCCACCGGCAGCAGATGAATTGTCTAAGTCGGCGATTACGCAAACGCCATCGGAAGCCGCATTCGTCAAATTAGTAATAGAGGCATTTCGGCAGCATGAAGAATAGTAAAACTGCCAATCTGCCGCAGCGCCTGGCAGGGTGACGTTTCCTTCATAAATGCCGAATTCATAACCCGGGTAGATAGACATTGGGTTAGTGCAAGTGGTTTGAATACTTGGACAGAAAGCGCTTAAAATTCCGTTGCCGGTTTGATTGATGGTCGCACTAAAGGATTGAGAAAGTGATACCGAGTTGATATTGATGATTTCGCTGCTCGACATCGATATTCCCGAGCAGTCTCTGTAAATTTTTAATTTAAGGTGATAGTCATTCCCGCTGATATGGGTATAGGTCAATTCGGCCCCGGCAATATGGGATGCAGAGGCAATGAAACCTAAGAAACAAAAGACTAGTGTAAATAGTTTTTTCATAGCTATATGATTGTTTTGAAGCAATGAAAATACGGCGTTGTCAAGAGATAATTTGTTAATGTCAGGGGATATTTTTTAAGTCGATTCAAGAATTAGGTCCTGTCTGCACTCGTTTTCACTTCCAATAACCGGGTATTTTCATTGACGATACTGATATTGATCTGAGCATATTCCCGTGGTAACATTTCCGGTGCAATTTCCGGCCATTCAATCAGTGAAAGGGTATTTTTGTTTTCCAATACATCCTGCACGCCGGCTTCAATGGCATCTTCCGCATGCCGAAGACGATACCAGTCCATGTGATAGATGGTTTGATTTAAACCCGGAGAATAGTATTCATTGATGATGGAAAATGTGGGGCTGCTCACCGAATCTTCTACACCAAGATGGCGACAGATAGCGGAGATGAGGGTGGTTTTGCCACTGCCCATTTCGGCAAAAAAAGCCAGACAATTGTTACCCTGACAAGCCTTGAGGACTTCAACCGCCACGGCATCAATGTCTTTTAGGTCATAGCTTATTTTCATGGGGTAAAAATAAGTTTTCAATGTGACTTTTGTTCCTTTTACTTCTCTCAGGTATCAGTACCTTTGACGTATGAGTACAAGTTATCAGGGAAAAGTAGACGGGATGACCTGTGGCAATTGCGCCTTGACGATTACTAAATTTTTAGAAAAAGAAGGTGCCGAATCGGTCATGGCTAATTCGGCAACGGGTGAGGTGTCCTTTACGGTGGTTGAAGCGGATCGAATAGAACCTTTGTTGCAGGGAATAGATAAGTTGGGTTATAAAGTATTGAAGGAAGAAAATGGTGTCGTACAAAAATCATCATCAGTTAAATACATGCTTTTCGTATCCTTGATTTTTTGGATTCCTTTGATAGCGCATATGTTTATTTCGTGGATGCCTTTGCACAATCCCTGGGTACAACTTATTTTGGCTACACCCGTGTATGCGATTGGGGTCTATCATTTTGGTATCAGTGCCTGGAGATCATTGGTGAATAAGCTTCCCAATATGGATGTGTTGGTTTTCATCGGTGCTACGGCAGCATATTTTTATAGTATTACGGGTTGGTATTTATTTCCCGGTCAGGTCCATGATTATTTATTTTTTGAGACAACGGCTTCTATTATCACGTTGGTATTAGCAGGTAATTTTTTGGAAGAATATACTTCACGTTCTACCGCTTCGGCGATCCATGAATTGATGAAATATCAAAAGACCAAGGCCAAAATTATCTTCACGGATAGTATCGGGAAGGAAACGATACAGGAAGTCGATAATGAATTTGTGCGTGTCGATGATATGGTGTTGATTAATACCGGAGATAAGATACCGGCAGATGGGATTATCGTCAGCGGTCAGGCATCGGTGGACGAAAGTATGATGAATGGAGAAAGTTTACCCGACTTGAAAATGCCCGGTGATGCTGTGATCGGCGGAACGATTGTAACGGATGGAAGTATCCGAATGAAAACCACAGCTGTAGGTGCCAACACGGCATTGTCAGCTATCATACAACTAGTGAATCAAGCTCAAGCCAGTAAGCCGCCGATGCAAAAAATGGCGGATAAGATCAGTGCCATTTTTGTACCTGCAGTTTTAGTCATTGCCGTACTGACCTTTCTTGGAAATTATTATTTCGCGGAACTGAGCATGCAACAAAGCATGATGCGAACCATTGCCGTGATGGTGATTGCTTGTCCGTGTGCGATGGGGTTGGCTACACCTGCAGCGGTCATGGTGGGCATGGGACGTGCAGCGAAAAATGGCATACTCGTGAAAGGAGGCGATACTCTGGAGAAGTTTACCTCGATCAAACAATTTGTTTTTGATAAAACCGGAACCCTGACCACCGGTGAACTGATGATAGCCGGTTTTCATACGAGCATGGATGAGCAGGAATTTAAAAATGTCGTGGTTTCTGCCGAACAACATTCCTCTCATCCCATCGCGAAAAGTATTTTACGAGAATGGACCTCGAGTCGGGATATACTATGGTCGTCTGTTGAAGAATTCAAAGGTGTGGGTTTGACTTTGGTAGATGAACAACAGGTAGAATGGCAGGTTGGTTCTTACCGCATCCTCAAAGAACAAACGGAAGGACCACGTCATGATTTATACTTAGTGAAGCAGGGCGAACCTGTTGGATGGATTGATTTGAAGGATGAATTAAGGCCGGGTGCCGCAGGGGTGATACAAAAATTGAATGCACAGGGATATCGAACCATTATGCTGAGTGGCGATCGTACGGAAAAATGTGAACGCATTGCCGGGGAATTGAAGATTACAGAAGTCTACAGCGAGCAGTTGCCGCATCAAAAATTAGAAAAGCTCGACGAACTTTTAGCCCAGTCTCCAACGGTGATGGTAGGAGATGGTATCAATGATGCCCCTTCATTGGCCAAAGCCACGATAGGTATTTCTCTGAGTGATGCATCTCATATTGCGATGCAAAGTGCCCATGTGATTTTGCTGAAAAATAATTTGGCGGCTTTGCCTATGGCCATTGGTTTAGGCAAACATACTTTCCTCACGATCAAACAAAATTTGTTCTGGGCTTTTTTCTACAATATCGTGGCAATACCGGTAGCGGCATTTGGATTTCTGACGCCGACCTGGGGTGCGGGCATTATGGGATTGAGTGATGTGGTGTTGATTTTGAATTCACTGAAATTGCGATTTAAGAAAGTTTAATTTGTACGGAAAACGACGAATCGGAGCTGAATGATTGACTTGAGCGTGGTTTGCGGCAACGATTGCAGCGAAAAGCCCACAGCAACGACGCAGGAGGAGCGAGGACTTGCAGCGGAAAGCGTGTCTGCCGCCCCCAAACCCTAATATTCTCTTATACCAATCTTTCCAATTCCCTCATCCAGCGTTCCGGGATTTCATTATTACAGGCGCTGATATAATCCTGATGTGAGCAAGGCATAAATGATTCATCGGGCAGTTGCATCCACCAGCGATTGGTTTTTTTACTTTTCAGAAAAAGTGCGTTGTTGTCGGTAAAGGTGATATGGTATTCGAAAAATTGGTCTCTTTCTTCCAGAGGGGATTCTGTTTTTTGTACCTGTAATCCATCTATATAATACCAGATCATTTGGGCCAGTAGTTTAGCGGTTATTCCATGCGAATCCATTTCAGGTTGATAACCATAAATGCCGAGGGATTTCATATGGGTACTCATGCCGGCAAATCGGGTGATCTTGCACATTTCATCGCCATAAAAACCGTTGGGCGAAGCCAGGCGATTGGCGGGAGCATCACTGTAGCGGATGGCATTGATATCAATACTGCCAATATGGGTATTGCGGAAATATGGTTCCAACAGATCGATATTTTCGCGAGCGCGACCAACACGAACGCAGTCGAAACGAAGTTTGTCGAAGGTTTCGATGAGGAGCGGATTGACATAATAACTTTGAAATCCGATCAGGTTAAAATGCCTTACATAGTTGGGCGTTTCTACCAGGGCCTCCATCAGATAGTTGTCATAGCGGTTGTCGCTTTCCTGATTGAGGTCTGCCAACATATCCACCACGGTCAGATCCACAATTTCGTCTAATTCCCTAAACACCTGATACTGTTGTAAGGTCAGGTCGTGAGACCCACCCAGAATGAGGACTTTTTTACCCATTTGGTGCAGCTCGGCTAAAACAGAACGAAGAGCTGCTCGGGTATCGTTGACACTTGCACCCTCGATGATATTTCCCAAATCCCCGATACGGACTTGCTGATGCCAGTAATGCAATTGATAAAGTTCACGACGAATTTCATCCGGGCCGCTACTGTATGAGCTTCTGAAATCCTGTCCACGAAGTTCGCCACAACCTAAAATAATCAAATCTAGAGCATCGATATCCATATTGTTTTCGGTCAGAATACGGATATTACTCCCCAATTGTGAAGGCAGGTATACGGTATCCTCGCTGTCCATAAAGGTTACAGGCATGGTGTAATGTTGTATTTCTTGTATGGCAGACATATATGGGGTTTAAGGGCGGAAAAATAGAGAAAGTTAAGCGAAATTCCTCACATATGTTACAACATGTAAATTACCGGATTCTAAATACTTTCTACCATTTACTCATTCAGAACAAAAACCCGTAATGGGAAGAATACATTTGTTTTGAAATCTAAATGAGGTCCTAACCAGATCCACCTATGTTTTTCCAAATCACGATATGAAAATTTAGTAGTGTTTTTTTTCATTATCCTAATGAGACCATAACTTTTCCAAGTTGTGGTTTTTTTATGTCATTAGGGTTTGAGCCGGCCGGTATGGTTAGATTAGCAAGGGTCGGATACTGTTTTGATGGATTTGACAATCGGGTTTCTGTTTCCTTCTGAAATCCATTACCTTTGCGCCTCTTTAAAAAACAGCCACAACATGTTATCTACGAATAATGTATCGCTTGCCTACGGGAAGCGCGTCCTTTTTGATGAAGTCAGTATTAATTTTGTCAAAGGCAATTGCTATGGTATTATCGGTGCAAACGGTGCCGGCAAAAGTACTTTTCTCAAAATATTGAGTGGAGAAATTGAGCCCAATAAAGGGACCGTGCATATCTCACCCGGAGAGCGCCTGAGTATCCTGAAACAAAATCACTTTGAGTTTAACGATTATACGGTGTTAAATACCGTATTGATGGGCAATAAAAAGCTTTGGGATATACAACAGGAAAAAGATGCGCTGTACATGAAGGAAGATTTTTCGGAGGAAGATGGACTGAGAGCCGGTCATTTGGAAGCTGAATTTGGTGAAATGGGAGGCTATACTGCTGAAAGTGATGCAGCGCAATTGCTGACGAATTTGGGCATATTAGACGAAGTTCATCAACAGCTTATGGGTGAATTGAGCGGAACCCAGAAAGTTAGGGTATTGTTGGCCCAGGCCTTATTTGGCAACCCGGACATATTGCTGCTGGATGAGCCGACCAATGATTTGGATGTTGAAACCATCCGATGGCTGGAAAACTTCCTGGCCGATTATGAGAATACCGCCATAGTGGTGAGCCATGACAGGCACTTTTTGGATACAGTTTGTACGCATGTCGCGGATGTGGATCGCAGCAAAATCAACATATTCACCGGTAATTATACCTTTTGGTATGAAAGTAGCCAGTTAGCAGCCCGACAGTTGTCGGATAAAAACAAGAAAAACGAAGAGAAGCGTAAGGATTTATTGGACTTCATTGCCCGATTCAGTGCCAATGCAAGTAAAAGTAAGCAAGCTACATCCCGTAAAAAAGCTCTGGAAAAATTGGTCATTGAAGATATCAAACCGAGTAACCGTCGTTATCCGGGTATTATTTTCAAACCGGATCGTCAGGTGGGCAATGATATTTTAAAAGTAGAAAAGCTGAGTGCAAGTGCTGATGGGGTGACGCTTTTCAGGGATATCAGTTTCGATTTATATAAAACCGACAAAGTCCTTTTCGTCAGTAAGAATCAATTGGCCATAACGGAGTTTTTCAATATCATTAATCAGGAATCTGAAGCTGAAAGCGGCTCATATACCTGGGGAACAACCATTACCAAGGCCTATTTGCCTAATAATAACCTTCAATACTTCCAAAGTAATTTGAATTTAATGGATTGGCTGAGACAATATGTGCCGCCAACGGTTACTGATGCAGATGAAGATTTCCTGAGAGGTTTTTTTGGCAAAATGTTATTTAACGGAGAGGAATTGCTTAAAAAGACCACCGTATTAAGCGGAGGAGAGAAAGTTCGTTGTATGTTGAGTCGTATGATGCTGCAGAATCCGAATGTGATTGTACTGGACGAACCTACCAACCATCTGGATCTGGAGAGTATTACGGCGTTTAACAACAGTGCCATTGATTTTCCGGGCGTCATTTTAATGGCCACCCATGATCAGGCATTTGCGAACTCTGTTTGCAACCGCATCATTGAATTGACCCCTAAAGGTGCCATCGATCGTAATTGTACGTATGAGGAATACCTTGAGAATGAAAGGGTTTTAGAACTCCGTGCTGAATTATACCTCGGATAAGCCATTATTGACCGAAGAATTTTCATGTGGTCTGTATTTATTTTGGTCAGGATGAAGTATATTTGTTAGCTAAACGTAAATAGGAATAGGGCCGGACACTACCTTGCTCAGCGGATGGGATACCGATTTATCCGCCGGAAGATTTGGAAGGTTTGGAAATATCTGAAGTACAATTGAGATTTTAAATTTTTAACAGATAATAACATACACATGAAAAGAATAACACTTGGTTTGATGACGATTTTGTCCTGCATCGGATTTTCAACCGGGTTTGCGCAGGAAGTTAAACGTTGCGGTTCCACAGAAGCTGAGCAGGCGCTTTTTGAAAAGCATCCGGAACTGAGACCTCAAATTAATAGTCTGAATGATTATTTAAACTCCTTGGATCATTCAAAATTGGAGAAAAACAGAGCCGGTGATTATATTATACCATTGGTGTTCCATGTCATCCACAATTATGGACCGGAGAATATTTCTGATGCGCAAATTTATGATGCCGTAAAAGTGCTGAATGAAGATTATCAAAAACGTAATGCAGATACTGCGGCCATTATACCTCAGTTTAAAGCGATTGCTGCCAATGTCGGGTATGAGTTTCGCTTAGCCACAAAAGACCCCGAAGGCAATTGTACCAATGGGATTGATCGTATCGTATCTTACAAAACCTATAAAGCCGATGACGAATCAAAACTGAACCCTTGGCCTAGAAATAACTATTTCAATATTTGGACCATCAATTCGATGGCTTCAGCAGGTACAGCAGGTTATGCCTATAAGCCGGCTACTGCCAACTTCTTATTTTATTATGATGGTATTATCATCATTCACGAATATGTCGGCAGTATCGGTACCGGAAATCCAGGTTTGAGACATGCCTTGGGTCATGAAGTGGGCCATTGTTTGAATTTGGATCATCCTTGGGGCGCTACGAATCAACCCGGAGTTAGCTGTGGTGACGATGCGGTCGGAGATACCCCAAAAACGATGGGTCACGATGATTGTTTAGCCTTGTATGATACCTATTGCTCTACACTGACAGGAGGAACACCTATCGTAGAAAATGTACAAAATTTCATGGAGTACTCTTATTGTTCCAATATGTTTACTGAAGGGCAAGCTGCACGTATGGATGTGTCCCTCAATGCTACAGTGGCTCAACGTAATAGTCTCATCTCTACTCAAGCTGCAAATTTTTCAGGAATATTGTTACCAAAAGCTGATTGCGCACCTATCGCTGATTTTAGTGTTAATCGTAATTTTGTTTGTGTAGGCGGAAGTCCAACATTTAAGAATCAAAGTTATCGCGATACCGTATCTTCTGTTCAATGGGATTTTCCTACCGGAAACCCTTCTACATCTACCAATACCAGCCAGCAAGCCGTAGTATATAATACACCGGGATGGCAAACGGTTACCTTAACAGCTAATTCCAATGCAGGATCAAACACCTCTATTAAGAATAATTTTATTTATGTTTCTGATCCAAATGATTTGAATCAGGTAGGTACCGTCAATTCATTTGAAGATATTAATGATTATGCGCGTTGGCCTATTTTCAACTATTACAACAATGATTTCAAATGGCAATACTATGACCAAGGTTATGTACAATCAGGTTGGAGATGTTTGATGTTCAAGGGATTTGACGATCGTCCTTTCCCGGCCAATCTCACTCTGACTCCACGCGGTGATAAAGACGAAATTATTTCTCCTGCTTATAATACAAGTGGATTAACAGCAGGCAATGCTTATCTGAACTTCTTTGTAGCCGCGGCTACTCAAGCTAGCATCATCACTCAAATGGATGATTCCTTGATCGTGTATTATTCATCCAATTGCGGTACAGGATGGACTAAGTTAAAAACACTTGCAACAAATTCATTGATTAATAATGGATCTTCTACGAGCGCATTTTATCCAAATGCCAATACTATTTGGAGCCCTGTAAGTATTGCCTTGCCGTCTGGTGCATTGGCCAATCCGGTATATTTCAAAATGACTTATCTCAGTGGAGGCCGCTCTAACAACGCCTTTATTGATAATTTTGAAGTCAACAGTACACCTGCAGCCGTTAAAGATTTGTCGAAAGGGACTGTATCGTTTAACTTGGTACCTAATCCTAGTACAGAAGGAACAACAGTTATTGTGGACCCAAAAAATGCTGAGCAAGTATCGATCGCTGTAACAGACCTTTTAGGTAGAACAATATATTCAGAAACATTACGTGTAACCAATAGCTTATCTGTTTCCCATGTATTGCCTGCAGAATTATTTCAAACTAAAGGTATGTACTATGTTACTGTGAATATCAACCACGCTAAGAGCACACAGAAATTGCTGATTCAGTAATTTTACTTTCATACAATTTTCAAGCAGCATCTTTCGGGATGCTGCTTTTTTATTGCAGATATTCTAATGAGTATTTATTGTTATTTCAAGTAACCCTTAAATTCACCGAATCCTTGTCAATGGTTTATCAGAATTAATGATAACGAATGGTTCGTAATTCAAACCGCTTTTAGTAACCTTGTATCCGGATCCGTTTCCAAATGAATACAGAGCAATTTACATCCGTTCTCAGTGCATGTGCCACCATCATTACGGTGGTGAATATAGCCGGGTATTTAGCTCAGCGAGTCGGGCAGCCCAGAGTCGTTGGAGAAATGATTGCGGGCATCTTGTTGGGCCCTTCATTGTTGGGAAGTTTACTGCCCGGCATTTATGATTACTTGTTTAATAATTCTATTCGTGAGGTGCTTTTCTTTTTAGGGAACTTGGGACTTTGTCTGTATATGTTTGTTGCGGGCATGAAGCTGGATACCAGTTTTTTCAATAAAAAAGCCGTTCAAGATTTTTCATGGATTGCTTTGGTCAGCTTGCTGGTTCCTATTTTAGCCGGATACGGTTTCGGAAAATATTTCGGGAGTCAACTGATGGCACCGGGCATTGACCCGAATTTTTTCGCATTAATCAGTGGCATCGCATTGGCGGTTACGGCGTTGCCCATGTTGGTTAGAATATTGGATGAAAAGAAATTATTGCAAACCCGTTTAGGAGTCATTGCTGTATTTACAGCAAGCCTGGAAGATATTGTGGTCAGCATATTATTATCCATATGCTTTGCGATTTATCTTTCCGAGGATCAGTATAAAATGATCAAATCATTATTAGGGATCAGCGGCATTATATCTTTTATGTTCTTCATTTGCCGGCCCTTTTTCAAACGGATGAACATGCGCATGAAAGACAGGCGGAATACCCATTTCATTCTTTCATTTATATTGGTTTTTTTCTTTTTGGTATTATTTCTATCTGAACGTGTGGGCTTTACGCCGATTATAGCTTCGTTCTTATTTGGTTTATGCATGCCGCGTAAAAGCGAGCTCAGTTATATTCTCTCAGATAAATTATCATCATTGACACCGGTGTTTTTACTGCCTGTATTTTTTGCTTATACGGGGATCAATACTCATTTTCAACTCCTATTTACCAGTAGTACTTTGTTCATGTTGATGGGATTTGTTTTGATTGGATTTGCCTCCAAATTCATTTCCGTGTTGACCTTATTGCGTTTAAGAAATTTTACATTCGGTGAAGCGTGTAAGGCATCCGCATTATTAAACTCCAGAGGGGTTATGGGATTATTTATTGCTAACCTTGCGCTACAAAAAGGGATCATTAATGCTGCATTCTTTACGATAATTGTTGTCAGTTCCATCATTTCTACCATGCTCACCAATCCCTTATATGCCTGGGGTGAACGCAGAGAAAAAAATTAAATGACCGGGAGGCTTATTCTTTCACCACCTTACGGATCACTTTAGCGCCGGATGTTTCAAGTTCAAATAAGTAAATACCGGACGCCAGATTCTTCAAAGAAATGCTGAAGTCGGAACTAGCGATTCTTTGTGAATATACTCTGCCATTCAGATCTCGTAATTTGTATTGACCGTAAACATTCGGGAGACTTTTGATGTGCAGTATATCACTTGCAGGAATAGGATAAATCGTTGTGGCATTTGACAATTGTTGATCTTGTAAATTCAAGGATACCAAATCCGGATTTTGATTAATAATGCCACTTGTATTCAGCAACCAATTGTTTGGATCAAATTCCAGATTGGTAATGTTCTTACTCATAGGAATGATGAATGTATTGCTATTTAAACTCAGGTCCACTTTAACCACGGTATCTCCGCTGGGTGAAAAACATTTAATTTCTAATGGTGTTTTAAACAATGGCGTAAAGGTGGAAGATGTACTATGGGTTATTTTTAAATACAGATTGCTGCCATTACTGTAAAATTCTCCGGAAAAAATAGGATATCCCTCACCATAGATCCATTGATTAAAGTAATCATTCAAATTCAGCCCGCTCGTGTTTTGTAAGCTAAGCTTGAGGTCATCAATGCCGGCGGTTGAAAAAGCGAATGCGGACTGAAAATCTTTTAAGCCTTGAAAGAATAAACTGTCGCCCATCACGAATCTCAGGGTATGGATGACGGCGCTACCTTTATTATAGGTCAGTCGAGAATCGAAAATTCGACCTACATTATTAGTATCTGTAAAATAGACCATGGCGGTAGGGTCCTGTAACACATCATCATGTACATTTTGCATTTTTGCTTGAGCTGCGGGCCAACCTCTGAAATGATCATAGGCTAAATATTCGCCGTAAGAAGCAAATCCTTCATTGATAAAAATATCTTTCCAGGTTTTACAAGTGACATGATCGCCAAACCATTGATGCATCAGTTCATGTGCATTTGTAGAAAAACTTCCCGGATTCCCAATACTCGTCATGGTTTGATGTTCCATACCTCCGCCAAAAGGAGCCATGCAATGACCATATTTCTCTGCATAAAATGGGTAGAGCCCGAGAATGTCTGAATAATATTCCATTACCAGCGCCACACTGTCCAGTTTGTTTTTAAAATTCGGAAGTGTATTGGGATTGTCGTAGATATAATTTACGATGGCAATAGAATCATTGGGTAATGCAGCGGGGTGGGCATAAATGGTATAGTCTACATATTTTGCCACAGCGATTGAGATCAGGTAATAATCTATGACGTAATGAGTTTTCCAACGAAAGCGTACTTTGTTGTTCGGCAAACTGTCTATACCCTCCAGAATACCGTTGGATCCGACTTTATTTTGATTGCTGGTAGTGACAAATACCCATGCACTGTCGGCCTTGTCTTGTAGAAATTGTTTGCATGGGAACCATTCATAGGCGCTATAAGGCTCACTCAGACTCCATGTGGCACTATTACCCCAACTGGCAGATGTTCCGGTACTATATCCATCTCCTATCGCTCCCGCACCCGTTACTGAGGCATCGCCATGATAGGCTATTTTTACGGTAAAATCGGTGTTCTGACTAATAGCTGCGGGTAATTGGGCGTATGTGATTGGCCCTGTACGGGTATAAGTGAGTGTTTGATTATTGTATACTATACTGTCAATGGTGAGGGCGGGATTCAATTCAAAACAAAAAGTGTCCAATAGAGGGGAAGTCACCAGGGCTCCAATACTGGTAGCACCACTGATTACGGTGGTATTCCGCTCAGCATTCATATCGAGAAAATAAAAATGCACATCGTATTTGCTCATTAAGGCGTTGTCGGCCAGTCCGGCTCTCGACTTCTTTTTTAACTTCAAATGACGACTGATTTTTCCTTCAGCACAGCTATGTTGCTCTTGAGCTACAGAAATGGATACTTGGAGAAGGGCAATAATAAATAAGATGAAATTTTTCATATGGCTAAGATAGGGCAAGGTGTATCAATGGCCTTTATGGAATGAGATTAATGTTGCAAATGCACGTTTTTATGCTACATTTGTACGGCGTAACCATAGGGTTGCGTATTTTTTTCAGTGAATAAGAAAAGGTGCAGAAGGCTAAAAATAAAAATGACGAAACGATGTCATCAACGTGGTTTAAACGTATCAAACAAGGGATTCTGACTTCTACCAAGGAAAAGAAAGATGTGCCTGACGGATTATGGTTCAAGTGTCCCGGATGTAAAAAAACTTCCACTCTCAACGAAATCAAAGACAATCTCTGGGTATGCCCGAATTGCAATCATCATAACCGTATTGATGCTGCCGAATATTTTGACATCATCTATGATCAGGGCGAACATGTTTTATTGTTTGATCATATCGTCTCCAAAGATCAATTGGGATTTGTCGATCTGAAACCTTACAAAAGCCGTATTGTAGAAGCACAAAAGCAAACCGGCCTCAAAGATGCCATGACGGTGGCAGTAGGAGAAGTGAACGGCAAGCCATTGGTCATTGCCGCCATGAATTTTAGTTTTATTGGCGGGAGTATGGGTTCTGTAGTAGGTGAAAAAATTTCACGGGGTATTGATTATGCCATTGAACATCATTTGCCTTTCATGATTATTTCCAAATCAGGTGGGGCACGCATGATGGAGAGCGCATTTTCGTTGATGCAAATGGCCAAGACTTCTGCCAAATTGACCCGATTAGCCAAGGCTAAGTTGCCGTATATTTCTTTCATGACCGATCCCACAACCGGCGGTGTTACTGCCTCATATGCGATGCTGGGAGATTTGAATATTGCAGAACCGGGTGCACTCATCGGTTTCGCAGGCCCGCGCGTCATCAAGGAAACGATCAAGAAAGATTTGCCTGAAGGCTTTCAACGTTCTGAATTTTTATTAGAACACGGGTTTCTCGATTTTATCGTAGACCGGAAAGAACTCAAGCAGAAATTATCTGATTTACTGGATTATTTTCAGCATTAATCATTTCTAAATACTTCGTGTGTATGTTGACCTAGAAGGGTTGGGCAAAAACACTGTCTATAAAATCAGTTTCGAAAGTCTCATCATGATCATTCCGTTTATAGATATTCTTTTTGGGATTATAGGTATATAGTTTTTCCATTTCCTCAAAATTAGCCGCTACTGACCGAATGCCGTCCAGAATGGTTTCCACGTCTTCATCACTCATGATTGGGTGTATAGAAAGGCGAATCCATCCCGGTCGTTCATAAATATTCCCTTTTTTTAATTCACCCCAAATCCGATCTGATTCCTGTTGGTCAATATTGAGCAGGTAATGTCCATAAGTACCCGCACATGAACATCCGCCCCTTACTTGAATGCCATAATAATCATTAAGCAATTTTACGCCTGAATTAAAATGCAATCCATCTATATAAAATGAAATGGCCCCGATACGATTTCGATTATGGCCCGCCATGACATGCAGATTCGGTATTTTTTCTAATTCATCCATCACACGATTCAGTAATACTTTTTCCCTGGCTAAAATATTCGGAACACCCATTTCACGCTTGAGCTTAAAGCAAAGTGCCGCTTTGATGCCCTGTAAAAAAGGTGGGGTGCCACCATCTTCACGAGATTCAATATCGTCGACATATTCATGAAATTTCCATGGCGTGGTAAATTTTACAGTGCCTCCTCCGCTATTATCAGGTATGGTATTGTGGTAGATTTTTTTGTTCATGACCATAATGCCCGGCGTACCGGGGCCGCCTAAAAATTTATGTGGAGAAATGAAAATGACGTCCAGCTGTCTCAATGGATTTTCCGGATGCATGTTCATATCAACATAGGGGCCTGAGCAAGCGAAGTCCACAAAACAATACCCGCCGGCCTGATGTATCATTTCGGCGATGGTTTCATAAGGTGTAAAAATACCGGTCACATTTGAACAGGCTGAAACCGAAGCAATCTTTAGAGGTCTGTCCTGATATTGAACGATTAATTGAGCGAAATGATTCAAATCCACTTCTCCGTTTTCGTCCGGATTAATGATTTCTACATCCGCCAGTGTTTCAAGCCATGAAGTATGATTGGAATGATGTTCGAGATGGGTGATAAATACAATTGGCTTGCGGGCATTCTCCACTTGTTTCGAGATATGGGCAAATTGTTCGGCTCTTTCAGGAATACGAAGTCCCATCATCCGTTGAAGCTTATTGATCGCATCCGTCATGCCCGAACCGCAAAAAATCAATGCATCATCTTCATTGGCATTCACTTCCTGTTTGATATAACGTTTGGCTTCCTGATAGGCTCTGGTCATCAGAGTCCCTGTTATGGATGTTTCGGTATGTGTATTCGCACAAAATGGAAAAACTTTCTGATTCAGGGTTTGTTCTATCGGCTGATATAATCGCCCGCTGGCGATCCAGTCTGCATAAATCATCTTCTTTTCACCCAAGGGGGTCGGAAAATGCTGATCGATTCCGATTACCTGATCTCGGAAGGGTTTGAAATAGGCTTCTGTCATGGTCTTGATAATGGGCCGAAGGTAGTCCATTTTTAGAAGTCATGCAAGGTGAGGCCAAGACGGATAGCTTTATCCCTGTAAAAAAGAATGTACATTTGTCCGCTCATGAAAGAGATTTCTAACCGCTCAGCCACCTATCATTTTGCCATCGAACAGCGTTTTACGGCAGGCATGGTATTATTGGGCACAGAAATTAAATCTCTCCGACAAGGTAAAGCCAGCTTCAACGACAGTTTCTGCCTGATGATGGATGGCGAGCTGTGGATTCGGAGTCTGCATATCGCAGAATACTCGCATGGAACCGCCAATAACCACGATCCGGTACGCGACCGTAAGTTGCTATTAAACCGAAAAGAGCTGAAGAAAATTGAAACCAAAACCAAAGAAAAAGGATTTACCATCGTTCCGCTAAAAATATTTTTAAGTGAATCAGGCTATGCCAAAATTGAAATTGCCCTCGCCCGGGGCAAAAAGGTTCACGACAAAAGAGACAGCATTAAAGCCAAGGATGCGGAACGAGAGCTGAAGCGCACGCTCAAATATTAAAGTCAACATTAACCCGACCCAGCTTTCAAAATGCATCAGTCGCTTACCCAGCAATTTACCCAAACCAGCCTGTTAGAATGGCTCGCTTTTGCATTTGGAGTCCTGCAAGTCGTTTTGGCCTTATATAATAAAACCATCAATTTTTACGCAGGCCTCATCAGTGTTATACTCTATACCTGGGTATTTTATCATGCCGGTCTCTTCGCTGAAAGCTTGTTGAATGCCTATTATATCGTCATTAGTATTGCAGGAATTATCGTTTGGAGCCAAAGAAATAAAAAATATGAACTGGCTATATCGCGAACTGGACATCAGACCAAAATCTATAGTACCTTACTTTTTATAGCTTCATTTGGATTATTATTCTGGGTTTTGAAAACCTATACATCCAGCACCGTGCCCATGCAGGATAGTCTGGTAACCGCCTTGGCCTGGGTAGGTTCTTATTTGATGGTTCAACGTAAGATCGAAAATTGGGTGATATTAAACATCTCCAACATCATTGCCATACCCCTACAATACAGTAAAGGTCTCGAATTGACTGCTTTGTTGACGGTCATCTATTTTATCGTAGCCGTTTTAGGGTATTTGCGTTGGCGAAAAATCCTAATGGCAAAGGCCTTATCCTAATCTCATTTTCATTTACTTTTGAAGCATGAAACGAATACTGTTCCTGCTCATCATCTTACTGGCCTGTATGGATCTGCATGCTGCCCCCGGCGACACTACGGTCGTGCCTATCCATATCCTCGACTCTCTCAGCTATTATGGCACTTACACCCGTCAGGCCAATATGCCCGCGTCGAACGTGACCTATCGCAAAATCTACTTTGTCTATACCATCGGAAAATATCAATGCCCTGCCGGCTCACAATATTGCGGTCAGTGGGATTATAGTTTAGATTTTATAGCCAAACCACTCAATCCCTTAGTATCCACCGAGGAATTTGAAATTGCACGCGGCATTACACCCTATGCTTTGACCAGTACATTTTTTCCATGGACCTGGACCCACACCTATATGCTGGATGTTACGGATTTTGCGCCCATCTTGCGAGATTCTGTTCAAATCAAAGCAGCCTACAGTGGCTATTCCGGCGGGTTTACGCTGGCTACCAAACTCATGTTCATTGAAGGAACTCCCGGTCGGGAACCGGTAGCCATTCGTCAGGTTCAGCGCGGATACTATGGGTATGATGCGAATATTGAAAATTATCTCATTCCGGATACGGTGACCCTGCAATCGCCTGCCACCAATGCGGATATGCTGGTCAGCATAACCGGACACGGATCCGATAATAATGGTTGCTCGGAATTTTGTCAGAAATATTATCGTGTAAATTTGAACGGCACCCAGATCGTCCAAAAGGATATTTGGCGAAAATGTGGCTTCTGTGATATTCAGGCCCAAACCGGTACCTGGCCTTACGATAGAGGTAATTGGTGCCCCGGCGAAAAGGTCCTTGCAAACCGGCATGCACTCCCCGGCGTAAGCACCGGAACGCCTTTTGTCGTGGATATGGATTTAGAAGCCTATACCCCACCTAATGGAGGAGCAGGTTATTCGGTAGCCTCTTATGTGGTATCTTACAAAGACCCCGCATTTACCCTGGATGCTGAATTAGAGGACATCATCAGCCCAAGTACCAAAGATGATTATATCAAATACAATGGCGGATGTGATGCCCCTGTGATTGTGATTAAAAACAATGGCACAAGCAAACTCAATTCACTGCTTATTCATTACGGCATGAATGGTCAAATCAATGCAAGCTATACCTGGACCGGTGAATTGGCATTTAATCAAACCCAAATCGTAACCTTACCACCGATTCCTTGGGGAAATTTCTTTACCGACAGCTCCGACTTTATGGTTAGGATCGAACAGCCGAATGGTGGAACGGATCAATATGCCGCCAATGATACTTTACATAGCCTGTATCGGATAGTACCGGTGATGCCGGAAACCTTTATCGTAGAACTTCGTACCAACAATACTTATTACAGTACCGGTACACTCAATGAATCTTCATGGTACTTGTTGGATATGAATGGCGATACCATCCGTTCCCGAACTCAAAATGCAAATAATACCACTTATCGGGATACCATTTCCCTGCTTCCGGGCGGATGCTATACCCTCATGGGAATCGATGAGGGTTATGAAGACGGACTGAGTTTTTGGTATTACCAGTATTATGGCTTCGATTTATCCGGCCCCGTAGATACCCCCGGCAATGGCTATATCAAACTACGTAATGCCAGCACCGGCGGACTTTATTCGGATAATCTCACCAAATTCAATAAAAAGTATTTAGGCGGTGATTTCGGCTCTAAATTTCTGTATAATTTCAAGGTCGATTTTCCAACCGGGACCCCCGTTCATGAAAAGCCGACCTTTGAATGCCGGGCATATCCCATTCCGGCGATGGATGAAATCAATGTGGAATTGCTGGGTCTTCAGGATTTGACCAACTTGTACCTCATGGATATGAAAGGAAATATCCTTCAGCAACAAAGCGCCCAAAAAGACGGTATCTTTCATTTTGATACCCATGCATACCCCCCCGGGCTTTATTTCCTGAAAATTGCCGACAAGGCCCATGTCGAAATTCGGAAAATCGCCATTGTTCGTTAAAAAGGGGCTGATTTTCAGAATAATCCGTGGATAAGTTGGTTTGTATTTTATTGCGTCCTATCTTCGCGCCCGAATAAAAAAGAAAAACCTAATACTTTAAAGATGTCAGTATTAACTACAGAACGCAAAAAAGAATTATTTAAAATGCATGGCGGCAGCGAAACGAACACCGGTTCGGTTGAAGCTCAAATCGCTATGCTTACTGAACGTATCAAGCATATCTCCGAGCATATGCAAACCAACAAAAAGGACTTTAGCTCCAACCGTGGTTTGATACAATTGGTTGGTCAGCGTAAGAGCCTCCTTTCTTACCTCGCTAAAACAAATCTAGAAGGATACAGGGCCCTCTTGGTAACCCTCGGTCTGAGAAAATAATTTTCACAGCGTTCCCAACTCAAAAGGTTGGGAATTGCTGTTTTATGGGAAATAGGTTTTAGCCTGAATACCCCTCAGGAAGTTTCCTGTTTTTTTCTCCATTTTTCCGTCTCTATTTTCTTTTCTATTCCACGCATTCTATTCGGGCCATTGGCGTAATAGCTATACGGATAGTATTCAAAGCTTAAGAAAAAGAATTTATAATAACGATCAAAAACAACGAATATGTTTAATTTAAAATCCAAAACCTTTGATATAGGTGACGGTCGTATGATTACGATTGAAACCGGTAAACTGGCTCGTCAAGCCGATGGTTCTGCATTGGTCCGTATGGGCAAATGCGCTATTTTAGCTACCGTAGTAGCTAATAAAGAACCCAAGCCGGGCCAATCCTTTTTTCCACTCAGTGTTGATTATCAGGAAAAATTTGCTGCTGCCGGCCGTATCCCCGGATCTTTTTTCAAACGCGAAGGTCGACTGAGCGATAATGAAATCCTGATCTCACGCTTAATAGACCGTGCACTCCGTCCGCTTTTCCCGGATGATTATCTGTGCGATGTTCAGGTTTTGGTTACCCTCATTTCTTCGGATCCCGAAATCATGCCTGATGCATTAGCTTGTCTGGCTGCTTCGGCTGCCTTAGCTGTTTCAGATGTGCCGATTCAGGAAATCATTTCTGAGGTTCGTGTATCCCGTGTGAACGGTCAGTTTGTGATCAATCCGACGCGCGAACAAATGAAAGAAACCGATATGGACTTTATCGTTGCCGCCACCGAAAAGAATATCATGATGGTGGAAGGTGAGAGTAAAGAATGTAGCGAAGCTGATCTCATCAAAGCGATTGAAATCGGTCATGAAGCCATTAAAATACAAGTAAAAGCACAACAAGAGCTTTGGGAATTAGTAGGATCGCCGGCAAAACGCGATTATGCTAAACCTTATCGCAACGAAGAACTCAACGAAAAAATCATCGCATTCTCAAAAGATAAAGTTTATCAAGTAGCTAAAGCCGCTTCAGCCAAACACGAACGCAGTGATGCCTTCAAACAAATCAGCGTTGAATTGAAAGAACACCTCGGTGAACTTTCGGATGAAGATGCTGCTTTGGTTGGATATTATTTCCATAAAGTTGAAAAGGAAGTCATTCGCAATATGATGATCGATGAGAAAGTGCGCCTGGATGGACGTGGCCTGGATGTGGTCCGCCCGCTGGAAATGGAAATCGACTATCTACCTTCTCCGCATGGTATGGCTCTCTTCACCCGTGGTGAAACCCAATCATTGACTACGGTCACCCTGGGTACACCGGATGATGAAAAGCTGATTGAAGATGCTGAAGGTAGCGAGTACAGCAGCTTCTTCCTTCACTATAACTTTCCGCCATTTTCTACCGGTGAAATTAAACCGATGCGCGGACCCGGTCGTCGTGAAGTTGGACATGGTAACCTGGCTCAACGTTCACTGAAGCAAGTACTCCCTGCAAAAGAAAAATTCCCTTATACTGTTCGTATCATTTCCGATATCCTGGAAAGTAATGGTTCGTCTTCTATGGCTACCGTATGTGCCGGATCTCTGGCGCTGATGGATGCCGGTGTACCGGTTCCAAAACACGTTTCAGGTGTGGCTATGGGACTCATTTCCCGTGCCGATGGCAAATGGGTCGTGCTCACCGATATCCTCGGAGATGAAGATCATTTAGGTGATATGGACTTTAAAGTTACAGGTACCCGCGACGGTATCTGCGGTATTCAAATGGATATCAAAGTAGACGGTTTAAGTATGGATGTGATGATGAGCGCTATGGAACAAGCCAACCGCGGTCGTATGCATATCCTGGATGCAATGTACAACTGTATCCCGGCTCATCGTGAAGATTTGAAGCCGCATGCGCCTCGCATGGAATTCCTGGCCATCGACAAAGAATTTATCGGTGCGGTAATCGGACCGGGTGGTAAAATCATACAGGAAATTCAACGTGAAACCGGAACGACCATTTCTATTGAAGAAGTAGGCGATAAAGGACACGTGAAAATTTTCTCTAAAGAAAAAGCCGGATTGGATAAAGCCCTCAATTGGATTAAAGGAATCGTATTGGTCCCTGAAATCGGAACCACTTACGATTCAACCGTGAAGTCGATTATGCCTTTCGGTGCCTTCGTAGAATTCCTGCCGGGCAAACAAGGTCTCCTTCATATTTCTGAAATATCCTGGAAACGTTTGGAGACTATGGACGGTATCTTCAAGGAAGGAGATAAGGTTCAGGTTAAATTAACCGGCACCGATCCTAAAACAGGTAAATACAAGTTCTCCCGCAAGGTATTATTACCAAAGCCGGAAGCTGAAAAATAACTTGGTACAAAAAAATATAAAACGAAAGGCTACTTTATAGTAGCCTTTCGTTTTTCAATGACTTCTATATAAATATTCCATCAGAATCATGATGATTCCGGAGTGTACAAGTTCTTTTTTTCCTACATTTGGCTGTGCAACAAAAACCTCGCATTAATATTATCGGCGCCGGCATTTCAGGACTCTGCGCCGGATCCTATTTGCAGATGAACGGTTTTGAAACGCATATCTTCGAAAAACATTCCATCCCCGGAGGACTCTGTACAAGCTGGGATAAAGGCGAATTTATCATAGATGGTTGCGCCCACTGGATATTGGGTTCAGATAAAGGAAGCGGATTCTATCATATGTGGTCCGAATTGCTCAATTTGGAATCCATTGAATTTCATCATCATGAAATCCGCCTAAGCATTGAACTGAAAAACAATGTCGATAAATATGGCAACAAGGTTTTTCATATGTATAATGATCTCAATCGTTTGAGAGATTACATGCTAGACCTTTCGCCGGAAGATGAAAAAGTGATCAATCGTTTTGTACAAGATATCCGGGCCATACAGGCATTTGATTTGCCCCCCAAAATGGACAAACTTCCAATGATCCCATCCATCGTCAGGGGTATTAAAATGAGCCGTTACCTGAAATTTTTATTCATCCTGAACAAGCAGCGGAAAGTGACCAACTACGACTTGGCTGCAAAATTCAAAAGCCCCTTCCTCCGCGAAGCTTTCGAACTGCTTTACGACGGACAGAAATTTAAAATGCTGATCTTTAATTTTCCTCAGGCCGTCTTTGATAAAAAAAGTGCCGGTTATCCTATCGGCGGATCTTTAGCCTGGGCACAAAAACTGGCAGAAAAATACACATCCCTCGGCGGTACCATTCATTACAATACGCCCGTACATAAAATCCTTACCGAAAATAATCAAACCACCGGACTCCTGGTTCGAAACAAAGTCGTTCATCCTTGCGATGCCGTGCTTTCTACGGCAGATTGGTACAAAACGGTATTCGAATACCTCGAAGGAAAATATGTAAATGATAAACTCCTGAAATTAAAGGACGGGAAAATCATGGACGTCTACTATTCGATTTTACTCGTCTCTTTTGGTTTGAAAAAAGACTATAAAGAATATCCGCATTTCTTTCGTTTCCCCTTAGATAAAAAGCTGGAATCGCCCTGCGGCACAAGTTGGGAGAGACTCGAAACACATTTCTACCATTATGATCCCACGCTGGCACCTGCCGGAAAAACAGTAATGGCTTGTAGTTTTTATACCACAAATGGTCAGTACTGGATAGACCTGCGGAAAAACGATCGGGTTAAGTATCGCGAAACCAAAGCAAAATTCGTCAATGACCTTATCGATCGACTCGAAGTAAAATATCCCGGTATCCGTGAAGATATTGAGGTGACTGATTTTGCCACGCCCGCTACCGTTTTACGCTATACCAATAATTGGCAGGGAAGTGCTCAGGGTTGGCTTCCCGGTGATAATATTATCGCTTCGTCTCCGGTAAAATTCAAGTTGCCAGGCCTAAAGAAATTTTTCTATGCCAGTCATTGGGGCAGACCCGGTGGCGGTATTCCTGTCGCGATCAATCAGGGGCGAGACGTGGCCAAACTCATCTGTAAAGAATTCAAAAAGGAATTCAAAACCACCAAGGCATAAAAAAACCACCCGAAGGTGGTTTTTAAAAATATCATCAAGAGATTCTCTATTTGTTCAACTCTTTGATTTTTGCAAAGAGTTCATTTTCGCCGCCTTCTTCATATCCTGTATGCTGATAGACGATCTTGCCTTGCTGGTCTACAATGATGCTGAAAGGAACATTCTGAAAATTCAGCGAACGCTTCAAATCACTGTTCGGATCTACATAGGTTGGGAAAGTCCAGCCCTGAGACTTAGCGTAGGTTTTCACCATGGCCGTAGCGCGTGAATCATCGATGGATACGGTCATATAGTTAAAACTTACTTCCTTTTGCCAATCAGGCAATTTCCCTTTGATGTTCTTGATTTCCTGCTTGCAGGGGATACACCATGTGGCCCAGAAACTGATCAGAGTCAACTTACCTTTTTCAACGGTTTCATTGAAAGCGATTTGCTTACCATTGATATCGCGGATAATCGTGGTTGGCAATTCTTGGCTTTGTGCAAACGATAAAGCTGCGATGAGAATAAAGCCCAGGGAAAGAATCATTTTTTTCATGTGAATGTTTTTTGTTTTTGTTTGAGCCCCCGGCCATAGGCAAAGGGCTTGTTTTTAAATGCTTATGTAAATCTAAGTAATATTCAGACTCAGAACAACCGAAAAGGTAAATAATCGATCTGTTAAAGAGCAATTAATGCCTGAAATGTCTTTGTCCCGTAAACACCATGGCCAATTGATTTGCTTCGCAATAGGCGATTGAATCTTTGTCGCGTATGCTGCCACCCGGTTGAATAAAAGCTTCAATGCCTGCCGCATGGGCCATGCTTACACAGTCATCAAACGGGAAGAAGGCATCTGAGGCCAATACGGATCCTTTTAATTCTGCATTAAACTGTCTTGCCTTTTCGAGGGCCTGACGCAACGCATCTACTCTGGAGGTTTGTCCGCAGCCCTTACCGATCAGCTGCTTGTCTTTCACTAT
Organism: Chitinophagaceae bacterium; assembly: GCA_016786845.1. GTDB lineage: Bacteria > Bacteroidota > Bacteroidia > Chitinophagales > Chitinophagaceae > OLB11. The sequence continues at coordinate 115,873 of JAEUVB010000015.1, forward strand.
CGCAATCGCATTCGATTTGAGATGTTTACAAACCAAATTGGCAAATATCAAATTCTCTTTTTCTGTTGCCGTGGTTTCCCGACCGCCTACTTCTTTCCATTCGGAATAATTGCCCTGATCCTGGTCCTGACTAATTGTGCCGTTCAGCAAACTCCGGCGCATGACTGACGCACCGGCTTGTGTATGGGCTTTCGTTTTCAGCAGAATACGGTTTTTCTTTTGTTGGAGTATAGTCATCGCTTCGGCGGTATAATCCGGTGCCAGTAATACTTCAAAGAAAATTTCGCTGATGGCTTGTGCCGTTTGCTCATCTACCGTTTGATTGCACACCAATATGCCCCCAAATGCACTTTCCGGATCACCCGCTAAGGCGTCATGCCAGGCTTCAGGCAAACTCGCACGGGAAGCTATGCCGCAGACATTGGTATGTTTGATGATGGCAAAGACAGCTTGTTGTTCATCGCCAAATTCTCCTATCAGTTGCAATGCCGCATCTACATCCACTAAGTTGTTGTAGGATAATTCCTTGCCGTGCAGCTGTTCGAAAAGCTCATCCGGATTACCGGTAAATTTGGCTTGCTGATGCGGGTTCTCTCCATAGCGAAGCACGGTCGTTTGTGTATTGAAATAATCGGATATCGCAATATCATAATCCATCACCACTTTGAAGGCCTTTGCTGCAAATGAACGACGCTGGACCAATGTCGTCTCACCCTGTTGTTGTTGCAATATATTTTCAAGTACGGCATAATCGTCTTTAGAGGCCAATACCGTCACATGCGCATGGTTTTTAGCGGCCGCGCGTATCATGGATGGTCCGCCGATATCTATTTTTTCGATGATGAGCTTTTCCTCACTGGTCGAAGCCACCGTTTCTTCAAAAGGGTAGAGGTCCACAATCACCAAATCGATAGCCGGAATTTCATACTGATTCATCTCTGCCAGATCCTGTTCTAATTCACGACGACCCAATATGCCGCCGAACACCTTAGGATGCAAGGTCTTCACACGACCACCTAAGATGGAAGGGTAGTGGGTGATACTTTCCACCCCGATGCATGGAATGCCCAAAGCTTCTATGAATTGCTGTGTTCCACCGGTGGAATAAATGGTCACGCCGAGTTGATGCAGGGTTTTAGCCAGACTGTCCAAACCATCTTTGTAAAAAACGGAAATAAGGGCCGATTGTATCTTCTGATTCATGCTTAAAAAATAATGCCGCGAAGGTAAGGTGTCAAAAGAATAAAGTTGAAGGAATTGATGAAATACACCCGAATCAAATGAATCTGCTTTGCTAAATATATTTTTACAGCCGATTCACTATCTTTAAATCATGAAATACCTAATCTTTTCTTTTTGCCTCGTAATAGCCTCCTGTAATTGGGCCAAACAAAAAACCAAAGAGACCGTCAACAAAACCGGTGAGGTAGTGGCCAAAACCGGCTCCGAATTTGCCGATGGCGTGGCCAAGGGTGTCGAGAAGACTTTTCAGCATGAAGTCGAAGTTTCTGCACCCCTTCAGCAGGCGGGATTAAGGACCGGTAAAATCAGCGTGCATGGTACCGACTCCACCACCGACAATATCGTTTCCGCCTATTTTATTTTTGATAAAAACTTCGAGCAGGAAATTGTTGCCCGCATATTGAATACCGAGGGACAAGAATATGGCCGCAGTCGGGTCAAGATCAAGGCCAATCAAAAAGATGCGACCTATGTCGATTTCATTTTCGATCCCCGAACCGAAATCGAGCGTAAAGGGAAAATCGTGTTTGAATAATTCGCCCTCATGACAGGAGCCCGCGCCAAACTAATCGGAAGCAAATACGCTTTCATCTCCATCGGTATAGGTCTGTTCGTAGCTCAACTCATCATGAGTTTTTTTTCATCCTCCGGAGATTTTTTCAGTGGCTTTTTCTGGTTTGTCGATTTCGATTACCTGCTCAATATTCTGATCGGAGTTGGCATCTTGTTTTTGTGCGGACACTATTTCGGTCGTATGGCCGGCTACGCAATCCTCATCAAGAAGTATCATTATTTACTCACCGGTTTTTTATGCGGCATCTCTATCCTCTTTGTCGCCACTTTGCTCGCGAGCTGCATGGGGCTATTGCAGGAATGGAATTCTTCGGCCGGCGACTGGCCCGACCATATCTTGGATTATGTGGTTAAACCATTGTACTGGGTCATGTTCTTCGGATGTATACCGGTATTGGTAGTCGGCGCATGGTTTGGCAGAAGAATACAAAAGCAAGGCGAAAAGGAAATCGAATAATCCGTATACGGAATCAGGAGCACATCATGCCGTCTGCTGCCCATCATCCTCCCGCTATCCGCTGCTATCCCTCCCAGGGCGTCGGGGATATCCGCTTCTATCGGGGCTAATATACCAGTGCATCGCTTCGAAGTGGAAACCCCATCACACCACAAGAACAGATATATCCTTTGCATCTCTATACACCATCCCACCACTACGAAGAAGACTCCCCATCCCCCATCGCCTACTTAGTACTTAGTACTCAGTACTTAGTACTAAGTATATTCACTACCTTCACACAAACATTCAACCCCATCCTATGAAAACAACATTCCTTTCCGCACTCTTATGCTTAAGCATGCTCTTGTCGGTTTCCGTCAAGGCCCAGTCCCTCAGCCCCATACAATTCAGCGATCATCTCACCGCCATCGTCGACTCACTCTATGCCAGTGGCAAGCAGTGGGGCACTTCCTTCAACGAAGCTTATAAAACCAAAGACTATGCTTCTTTAACACCCTATCGGGCCAATATGGAAAAGTATATCCTGGCTTGCATCGTCGAACTCAAAGCCATGAAAGACGTCAAGAATTCCCGTGATCTCCGTATGGCGGTCCTCGATTTATTGTATATCGAGCAGAAGCTCGTGGTGCATGGACTCAAGCCGCTTGAGGCCTTCAACAGCCAATCGTCTGCCGAGGAAGTGAAAGCCGCCATGGATAAAATTTCCAAAGATGTGGAAGTGGAATCCCGCGAAATACAAAAAGTCAGCGCTGCCCAAATCGCCTATGCCAAAGCCAATGGGTTTAGGATAGAGGGGCAGGAGTAATGCAGGAGTGAATAAGATTTTTTTATAAAAAAATAAATACAATACAATATGATGTTGTTTTCATACATGAAATTAAAATCTATACCGGCGAAAGGCCTGTTGATATTATTTATTTTACTCAATCATGAATTATTTGCGCGGAAAGTGACATCCGTCTCTATCAATGAAATTCAAAATTGCTATCAAAAAATGGGTATTGACTCTGCGCTCAAACTTGTCTCCGGTAAGCCTATTTGTTTGATTGATTCATCTCTGGCATTTGAACTCTCCAAAAAATGTATTGGAAGTTTGAATAGCCGAAGAGTGTGGTTTTTGTTAACCACTGCATCATTTTTTAAGAATGAAGAGTTGTGTAAAATGTTACTGTATAATTTGGATTATTACAGAGTGGAGTATTTAGAATCGCCGGAGAATATTTCATACATGGATTCCCGGCTTATTTGCCACATCATATTTCAGAAGCACCCCACATCTATTTCTATACTAAAACAAGATTTTGAATATTGGCATAATGAGGAGAAGAGATTAATAGCAAAAGGTGACGCAAATGATACTGAGTATCAAAAGAGGATTTGTCGGAATGTTCAAGGTTATATCATCACTGCCTTATCTTTATTGAATGAGAAAGAATTTGTGGAATCTAAATTGAAGGATTCGAATTCCGTAACTGTGTCAGAATCCCTTTATTGCGATGCACTTATGCAAAATCATTTAAACGCAAAGCCGGATACTGTTAAATTGGTTTCTTCATTTAATTCATTAGACGAATCGGTGTTAAAGGAAACTATATTGATTAATCAATTTGATATTTGGGGTAAAATTGATAACAAGTGGGATATTGCTTTAGTTTATAATAATAATTCTGGTATTGTTTCTGTATCAAATTATATAGGACATGGTGGTTGGGATGCTACATATATGATAAGGCTACTTACTCCTAATACTATAGAAGTAAAATTGGTTAGAGCGGGATTGTATTAAATCGATTAGGATGGAAATATTCAGCTATACTCAATAAGCCAATCTATAAAATCCGATACGCTTTCATCATCGCCTGCAACAACTCAGTCGTTTTAAAATGTTTTGCCCAACCTGATAGGTTTTTCTCCTTAATGCTTTCACCTTCCCCTCCACCTTGGTTTATGATGTTGACTGAACCTATAAGGTTTTCCTAAACCTTATCCGTTTTCGACCATGGTTTTAGTACAACATTCCGTAAGTCGCAACATGCGACAGACTAGAATTGCGAAACGAAGGACGTTTCGGCAGAACGGAGACTCACCCGGCTATAAAAAAACCTCATTGGAGCGCAACTCCAATGAGGTTTTTCTTTTTTCGTTCTCAGAAAGGAAGGGTCCTTTCAGTAATCGCAGGTCAATTATTTGTTTGTGATAATTTGTGCGCCCAATTCCTGTGTACCGGTGGCACCCAAAAATCCTTTGGCAAATACAGTGTATATTTTTCCGGCTGCCAGGCTAATCGTTGGTAAGGTTAAAGCCACCGTAGAGGTTCCGGCCACACGGACTTCCAAATTATAGTTGCCGGCATCCAATGGCGTGAAGGCCGTGGCGTCTTTAAATGATTGATTCGAAAATACCACAGGGCCTCCCACTACAGCCACATCCACTGCCGGAGCATTCGGACTCAAATGCACAAAGCGAACATGGGCTTTACCGGAAGCCGGTGCGCTTAAGTCATCCGAGAGCACCAGGGGCGATATTTTAGATACCGAATCGACGGCGAAAATGGAATAGTTTTTACCGGGTTCAAATAGCAGGGTGGCATTGATGACCGTGGTGGCGGTACCGGCCACATTCACTTTGATATTGTTCGACTTTGCTTCTACCTGCAAATAACCGGTGCTGTTTGGGTAGCCCAATGCGCTGGCATTTACTTTAGTATCATTCACTAACAGATCTACACCCGGTGCATCCGGAGATGCATGCGTCACATTGACATTCGCATACATCATTCCATTCGTGTCGGTGTTTTTGGTGCAAGAGCCCAGGGCTAAAAGCAATAAGGCCATAAAGGATAAACCAAGTTTCATTTTCATGTGTATTTATTTTTTTTAATGATGAATAATGCAGCGAATGTATACCTGCAAACCATGGTCAAAAAGCTAAACATTTTATAGATGATTAGGTTTATCTATCAGTAAATACCCAACCAAATTGGATTTGCAGATGTACTCTTATGCCACAAATGATTTGTTACGTTCTCAAAATACTTTATGATGAGAAATACTATGTATCATACAAAAGAGGTGCTTATTATGGCATCAAGGATTTTTTAATTCTGATTTAAGTACTTCAAATTCTTTAATCATGGATACCATGCATGTTGATTGGTAGTCTAACAATTAATACAAGATAGATAGAATGTGAAAAAAGCAATTTAATGTGATGAATTAGCTATCCTATACATACAGAATCAACAGCATTTTAAAATTACGAAAGTCTCATATTAATTATTCGAAAGCCCCCTCCACCCATTTTTTGCCATAACCGAATTTTGGAATTAAATTGTGTGCCCATGCGCGAAGGCAAATTCATAGACCAAAATATTGATCGTTGGAAAGACTATCTTGTGGATAGCAAGGATCCGGATGAACAGGCCGACCGCTTTGTACATTTGGTAGACGACCTCAGTTATGCCAAAACCTTTTACCCAACAAGTAAAACCACGCAATTTCTCAACGGTCTCGCCGCCCGGCAGTTTCAAAAATTATACCAACACCGTAACCTGCAATTCGGTCGCCTCATACAGTTTTGGCGTTACGAGTTGCCCCTGCTCTACGGGCGCTACCATCGCATCTATCTCTTCGTGTTGGCCTTCTTTACCTTATGCGTCCTCATGGGGGTGCTCTCCAGCATGCACGATCAGACCTTTGTGCGCAGCATACTCGGCGACGGCTATGTAGATATGACGGAAGACAATATCCAAAAAGGCGATCCCTTTGGGGTATACAAAAACAGCAATGAATTTGGGATGTTTGTGAATATTGCGGCCAACAATATTCGCGTGGCCATGATGACCTTCTCCCTCGGATTGCTGGCCGGTATAGGCACCCTGTATATGCTGTTTACCAATGGGGTCATGCTCGGCAGCTTCCAATACATGTTCTTTGCCAAGGGCCTGGGCTGGCAATCCATCCTGGTGATCTGGATACATGGTACCCTCGAAATATCCGCCATCGTGATTGCCGGTACCGCCGGTATGATCTTGGGTGCTTCCTTTTTATTTCCCGGTACCTACAGCCGCTTAGAATCGCTGCGCCGGGGTTCGCGCGATGCGGTCAAAATTATCTTCGGTCTCATACCCTTCTTTTTGCTGGCCGCTTTCTTCGAAGGCTTCGTGACCCGACATACCGAAATGCCTGTATGGCTCAGTTTAATGATACTCATCGGTTCGGCCGCCACCATCATTTGGTATTTTATCATCTATCCTGTCCTGCTGCGTCGCTCCGGTATCCGTTTCGAAAAAGGTAAGATTATTTTTCCGCAAGGCGAATGAGGCATATTGTATTCTATATCGTTTTTGTATTCCTGAGTTTCTCTTTCACAGGGCTTCATGCGCAATCGGAATCCATTACCGCCGATACCCTCTTTCAGGATGAATATGCAGAGGATACTACGGCCGGTACCGACAGCGATTTGGCCGCGGATGAAGAAACAAGCAGCGAAGAACCGGATACCAATGTGCTGAGAACCATTTCGGAAGAGGATTGGCAGAAAATAAAATCCGACAAGGCATTTATTTACACCCGCAAGAAAGAGAAAAAACTACCCACCCAAAAAGATACCCCGCCACCGCCCATGCGGGATGTGGGCAACTACCTGAATTCCGGCGTCTTTAAGTTATTGCTCTATCTCCTCGTCTTCGGCATCATTGGTTTCATTATTTATAAACTGGTGACGAATAGCGAATTCAATTATTTTAAATCCCGCAGAAAGGATAAGAAGGCAACAGACTTTCAAACCATCGATGATGTGCAAACCTTCTCCGAATGGGATGCTGCCCTCGAAGCCGCCATACAACAACGCGATTACCGCCTGGCCGTCAGGATCTTGTATTTAAAAACCTTGCAACAACTTCATCAGCAGTCCCTCATTCGATACGAACCCGATAAAACGAATTGGGAATATGTATACGAATTGGGTAACGGTCCGCATCGCCCCGCCTTTACCAAACTGACCCGCTATTTCGATTATATCTGGTATGGTGAGTTTGCAGTACCCGACCAGACCTTTCATGCCCTGCATGCCGAATTCAAAACTTTTTATACCGACATACAATCGTGATCCGCATCCGACATATCATCTTTTGGAGTCTGTGCTTGCTCATGGCTTGTTCTAAACCGCCCGAAACCAATTGGGCCTTCACCCTCGATCGTAATGGTAAGGAACCCTACGGATGCTTTATTGCCTACAATCAACTGCACAGTATTTTCCCGGGTGCGGAAATCAAACCGGGAAGGAAAATCATGCAGCAAATCAATCGCACCCTGCGCAATGATGCCAATACATCACGCACCGGAAATATCATTCTGTATGTGGCCCACTCCTTCGAGGCCGACAGCATGGAACTCGAAAAGTTTAAGGAATTCATTCAGGAGGGGAATGCGATTTGCATCATCTCCAATACCTTCAGCGATAATATCCTCGAATTCTTCCGCGTGAAGGAAGATACCCTGCGCATGGGGATTGATTCGGTGTTCGGATATCGTGATACCCTGAGGGATCAAATCATTTCCATCAATTTTAATCATGAGAAAAAGGATTTCTTATTCAATGGACTCACACTCTATCAATGGTTCGATACCCTGAGTCCGCAGCATGAAGAGACTTTTCAATTTGGTTATGTGGGTGTGGCCGAACATCCCAATGTGCTCGCTTATGTAAAAGACAATGGTGCCCTCATGATCGGTCGCAGTCCCGTGGCCTTTACCAATTACTTTCTCCTGCAAGGCGATAATAGAAAATACTACGAGTACTTTTTGTCTTTCTTCAATGAATACCCCAGCACGGTGACCTGGTACAGCAAGGTCTTTCGCGAAGCGGGCGAAGAAGATGAGGAGAATGATCTTTCCTTTTTGTTGAAATTCCCGCCATTGTTTTATGCCTTCCTGATGATTCTGGCCTTGCTCTTATTGTATACCGTGTTTGCATCCAAGCGCAAACAAAAAGAAATCCCGATCATACCCCCTAACCTGAATTCATCCCTCGAATTTGTAGAAACGGTGGGCGGATTATACTTCAGTAAAAAAGACAATGCCAATCTCGCTGAAAAAATGATACGTCACTACCTCGAGAATGTACGCACCCGATACAATATTCCGGCACGTGAAGCCAATGAGGAGTTGGCCGTGCAATTGGCTTTGAGAGCCGATCTCTCGCTCGACGATACCCGGGCTTTTGTATCTTATTTAAATTATATTCGCAGTGCCGATGTGGTCACCGATATCGACATTCAGCACCTCTATCGTCAACTTCAAAAATTCAGCTAATATGGAACAATCACCCTTTGAAAACAGAATCGATATACAGGCTATACAGGATTCAATGTATTTGGTGAAACGGGAAGTGGCCAAGGTGGTGGTCGGGCAGGAGTCTACCATCGAACTGATGCTGGCTGCTATTTTATCCAATGGACATATACTGCTGGAAGGTGTGCCGGGTGTGGCTAAAACACTCACGGCCAAATTGATCGCGAAAACCATTGATGTCGGATTTTCACGGATACAGTTTACCCCCGATCTGATGCCGAGCGATGTAATGGGTACGAATGTATTTAATCCTCAAACCATTAGCTTCGAATTTAAACGCGGACCCATCTTTAGCAATATCATCCTCATCGACGAAATCAACAGGGCTCCGGCAAAAACGCAGGCGGCTTTGTTCGAGGTGATGGAAGAGCGAACCATCACCATTGATGGTACATCCTATGTATTGGATCAGCCCTTTATGGTGATTGCCACTCAGAATCCGGTAGAACACGAAGGGACCTACCAATTGCCCGAGGCACAGCTCGATCGTTTCGCTTTCAAGCTCATCGTGCATTATCCCGATCATGAACAAGAAGTAGAAATATTGCAGCGGCATCAAAAAAATTACACCATGCACTCGATGATTGATCAGGTGAAAAAAGTATTGGATAAAGAACACCTGACCCATTTGCGCGAACTTGTTTCCCGCATCAGTGTGGAAGAGAAATTGCTTTCCTATATTGCTCAAATTGTTCAGCAAACCCGCACCCATGGCGGCTTATTGCTGGGTGCATCTCCGCGTGCCTCGGTCACCATACTCAATACCGCCAAGGCCCTGGCTTCCTTAAGAGGCCGTGATTTTGTAACGCCGGATGATATCGTACAAGTCGCATTGCCGGCCCTCCGCCACAGAATTTCGCTTAGTGCCGAAAAGGAAATGGATGGATCCACCACCGATGATGTGGTGAATGGAATTATTAAAGGGATAGAAATACCGAGGTAGGGTATTGGTCATTGGGGTGTAAAGTCTTTTTTTTCGCTTGCCTTGAGTGAAACCTTGCGGCTCAAATTTTATCAAGATCGGCTCTGCCTATGTGGAGGAAAAGTGGAGAGAATGACATTCCTTAAATTAGATTTCGTTTTATTCGAGTGTTCTTCGAGATGCTGCGGATTACGACGCTGCCCCATTCGGAGCTGTCATCCCGGTTGGCTATGTTTCCTTTCCGATAGCGGAACAAGGAAACAGCCAGACCGGGATCTCCTGTTCTTGATCGCGCTAAAATCGTAATATCCAACTAAAAACTAAAAATTAAACATTAAAAACTCCTTCGCTTGTTGCCTCAGCAGATCCCGGTCTGTCCCGGCATATCATTTTAGGGAAACGACGAGACTACATACGCCGGACCAACCGGGATGACATTCTATATCGGTCTGCCGCTGATCAAATGCTTTTCAGAATGATAAGAGGACCTTACCAAAGGGCCGCTCTCCACATGATCTAACCCGATACGATAACCAATTTCCTGATATTCCTGGAATTCATCGGGATGCACAAAACGCTCAACGGGTAAATGTTTGGCTGTGGGTTGTAAATATTGTCCGATTGTGATCACATCACATCCGTTGTCGTAAAGGTCCTGCATGGTTTGGATCACTTCTTCCCGAGTTTCACCCAAGCCGAGCATAATGCCACTCTTGGTACGCATGCCCCCTTGTTTGAGTGTACGAATGACCTCCATACTGCGATGGTATTTTGCTTGTATGCGCACTTTGCGGGTGAGTCTTTCTACCGTTTCTATATTATGTGAAACCACTTCAGGTGCTGCATCAATAATACGTTGGATATTCTCTTTTTCGCCTTTAAAATCGGGGATAAGGGTTTCCAGGGTTGTTTCCGGATTCAGGGCGCGAACGGCTTGTATGGTATTGGCCCAAATGATGGATCCTCCGTCTTTGATCTCGTCACGATCGACGCTGGTAATGACGGCATGTTTGACCTTCATCAGATAAATAGCCTCAGCCACACGTTGAGGTTCGTCCCAATCTAAAGGGTCGGGGCGACCGGTAGCCACGGCACAAAATCCGCATGATCGTGTGCAGGTATTCCCCAAAATCATAAAGGTTGCTGTCCCTGCACCCCAGCACTCACCCATATTCGGACAGTTGCCGCTTTCGCAAATGGTATGCAGTTTATGGGTGTCAACCAGCTGTCGTACATTTCGATAGCTTTCGCCAATAGGCAGTTTTACACGCAGCCAATTGGGCTTTTTGAGGCGGACTTGTTCAGTAGAGGGACTATTACCGTTGCACGACATATGGCAAATGTACAAGATGAATTGAAAATATGGTGATTGAAATTCTTGATGAAAGTGGAAAATAATCTAAATAAAAAGAGCCGCCCGAAGGCAGCTCTTTTTATGATAACATATTGAGAATTATTTAGCCACTGTAAATTTCACCTGAGTGTTTCCGGTTTCAGTTACGATATTGACGAAATAAGATCCTGCAGAAAGTTTGCTAGTATTGTAGCTGAAAATGTCGCTGGTTACATTCGACTTAGTTTCAGTTGCAATGGTTTTACCGGTTACATCTACAATAGTATAAGTCACTTTAGATGACATTTTATCCAAATTCAGATTCACGTTTACTTTATCCGTAGCAGGATTAGGATAAACAGAAACTGTACCTGCGAAAGCATTGATATCTTCTACGCTTTCAGCGGCATTGGTACCCATGTGAAGTGCAATTGAAGGAGAACCTGCATTAGAGAATCCACCGCCATACATCGTAGAATTGAAGTATAAAGGATTTCCTTCGCTGATGTCAAAATTCAAATTGGCGCGATAGTCAGAATAATAATCTGTACCGATGGCATATCCATCTGTACCACCCGGAACTGTTACACGCAACCAATACTTAGAACCTGCTTCCAATTTGATCAATTGACCCGGAGTTACAGTATTGTTCAAATTCATGGTCAATGTCATACCTGCAATTGGAACGATGTCAGTAGCCTGCATTTGATAAGAAGCGGAACCCACTTCGTCTAATTCTGTGCTATAGTCAATGGCACCATTTCCGTCGTTATCAGACCATTTAGATAAGGTCACCAATACATCCTGACCGGCAAAAGTGGAATCGTCGATCACATCACGCATCACAACAACCTGAACTTTTTTAGCAGCATAGCCGCCGTTACGGATATATAAAATTGGTCCCCACTCAGCCACACCGCTTACATTAACGTAGCTATTGGCAACCGGAGAATTTTTGCTAAAGTCATAAGCTGCTTTAGAATAAATTGAATCATGAATAGCATATTCGTAAGTCCATTCGTTGTTCAATGGAGCTAAACCTACTTCAGTATTAGGAATGGTAGACATATAATTCTCCACTTTGTACATTCCTTTAGTGGCATCGTTCATGTCGAATCCAACTAAATTACCGTTGATGGTATCGATGGCAACAGCCAGCAAGGAATCCAATGTAGTAACCGGAGTGCTGAAGTTCCAATTAATTTTATTAGAATCCTGAAGGGTGTATGTACCGCCGATCCAAGGGGTTTTATTGCTGATGTAAGCAGCCTGGAACAAAGTATCCCAGTTTGCAGTACTGAAGTTGTAGAACACAGAACCACCATAAACACGATAGTTTTCATCTGAATTACCCATCAGGGTAGAAGTTTGGTGAACAGGGATACATTTACCAATTGGTAATATCGGTCCGTCATTCATGAAACCAATGTCAACCGGATTAGCTACTGAATCGAAGCGCCAAGCAGTCAATGAAACCGTTACAGGATTACCTGCATCGATTTGAGCTTTCATCGCATTACCATCTGCGGTAGTAACCATAACCACCGGAATTTCAACATTAGCTCCTGAAGCACCTGCGCCCATACCGGCCACGCCCATCAGGTTGTTGACAATGATCACACCTCTGGCGCCAGCATTTTGTGCATTCAGAGCTTTTAACCCAAATTCACAACCACCACGGAAAACCAAAGCAAATTTACCGTTGTAATAGCCTGCCGGAGTACCCGTTCCACAACCATCCAGGTTGGTCGGATCGTAAGCAACCGGAAAGCCTTCCCAAGTTGAATCGATACTGGTTCCCCATGGTGAAGTGGTGGAAGTTGAATCGATTTCTTCAATAATCTTGTAGCCTTGAATGCTGGCCGGTGCATCTACCCGGAAACTCGAGCGACGAACCTGCGCATTGGCAGCGCTGAACAGGCCCAACATCGCTGTGCACAGTAACAGTACGGATAATGTAATTTTCTTCATGATGTAAAGATTTTTTAATATAGTTTTTAGAATTTTCTCAAATGTAGCACTTTTTTAAAAAAAACAAATGGATTCATTTGATAAATATCCTTGATGCCGTATTGCCCGCTTTTTCCTCATTTCCCTGTTTGATTCGCAAAGAAGTATGATTACATTTGATTCAAATCTATTATTTATGAAAAAGCTATTCCTATTCGCCCTGGCCTGTTTGAGTATAAATTCATCTCAGGCACAGCAAACAGAAATGAAGAAAGCCCGTCAGGTACCTTCAGACCATCAATTTGTTTCAATAGCGCCGGGCTCAATTGCACCGACCCTGAAATCCAGAAAAACGACTGAATTTTTTGCTTCCGGATTTGGTAAGAAGGAGGTTGTGGGAACCACCACTTATGACCTGCAGACCAATGGGTCTATGCAACGCCGGGTTTTGCAATCAGGCGCCAATGTGAACTGCCTATGGACGATTTCGCAAGAATTGAATGCCACTGCCACTTCCAGCTACACGGACCGGGGCTGCGGATATGCGTCATTTAATGGAACGGCCTGGTCGCCCAAACCTACTGTCCGCATAGAAGGTACACAACGTACCGGTTTTGGTAATTTACTCATCGATGGCTCGGGAAATGAATTTGTGATCTCTCATGATGGTACCGCCAATACCCTCATCATGAGTAAAAAAACGGGATCGACCTGGAATACCACCCAATTGACGACCAATACACCACAAAAGGCCATTTGGGCTCATGCAGCTACTTCCGGCAATTGGGTTTATGTCATTGCCTCTTCCAGCGATTCGACCATACATTCCAACGGCATCCGTTACGGATATTTTTTCTCGCGATCCAGTGACAATGGAGCCACCTGGATAGACAATATGATACCCATGCCTATGGTTGATAGTACAGGACACTACCGCGGAGGTGGAAATTCTTATTCAATTGCAGCCAATGGTCCGCATGTTTCTATTGCATTCGGTGATTTGGGTACTGATCTCACTTTGCTCACTTCGCATGACAATGGAGCTACCTGGAGTAAAAAGGTGGTGTGGGACTGGCCACTGAACCAGTACAATTTTGCCGGTGAAGTATCCACCGATACCAATAGCGACAATATCTGTGATACCCTTTGGAGCAATGACGGGTCTCAATCGCTTACCCTGAATGCGGCAGGTGATGCCCATCTGGCTTTTCCATTGGTCAGGGTCTATAAAGTCGGAGGGGCAGGTAATGCCGGCTACAATTTTTTCTACGAATCTTATTTGGCCTATTACAATAGTGTGGCCGATAGCGTAGTAACCATAGATAATATTTTTTATACCTACCGGGATTGCGATGGTGATGGAAAATTCGGCATAGGAGATAATTATGTCGGAGCTACCGCCACCGATCCGGACGCCATCTATAATTCAATCGGTACCATCACCATGCCCAGCATCACGATCACTTCAGGTACTCCGGAAAGAGTTCTCATAGCCTACACAGCCATTGGCGATTCGGATACCACCATTGATGATGGCATCCATTTATTTTGGGGAGGAACCTACCCGCTCACGGGGCAAAACTATAGAGACATATATGTCATCGGTAATGAAGGTGCCGGCTGGACCTATCCTGTAAATGTCTCACGTACCTTGCATTTCGAGGAGGCATTCCCGTCAACTGCACCAAATATTTCAGGCAATACTTTATCCATTCTGGCTCAAGCCGATATCGAGCCCGGCACCGTGATGCAAAATGATGATGTGGCGGATAATGTAAATCTGAACATGATGATTCTGCAAACCATATCAATCGATAGCATATTTATTTTAGGAGCCGATTCAACCGCACCTTGCGGGGCCGCTGAAATACCATTGGCTACCGGGAATGTGCATGTCCAAGATCAAGTGAAAGTATACCCCAATCCGTCAACCTCATATTTCACCCTTGAGTTGCCTGCAGGTAGTCAGGATTCAAGATATACCTTAAGTGATGCCACAGGTAAAATCGTTCTGCAAGGTGAAATGCCGGCCCGCCAAAAGCAAGTGGAAGTGAGTCTGGCCAATATTTCCGCCGGGCTTTATCTGCTGCAGGTATATCATGAAGGGAAGAATTTTGTTCAGAAAGTCATTAAGGAATAATCATCTCAGTAAATCAGAATCAAGGCTGTGGGTTAATTCCCGCAGCCTTTTCTGTTTTAGGAAAAAAATTAAAGTAATTTTACTGTTACAAATCAACAATAGATCATGAACAAAACCACCACATCCATCATTCTTGCGGTCGCTATTTTAATTGGAGTGTTTATCCTGAGTAAATCATATAATTATAAATTCAAACAAACAGAAACCATTGTGGTGACCGGTGCAGCGGATACTAATTTTATTTCAGACCTCAGTGTCTGGACTGGTTCATTTTCCAGAAGTTCCTTCAATATGCAGGAAGCTTTCGATGCATTGAAAAAAGATGAGGCCATCGTCATGAATTATATACAAACTCAAGGTTTGGCGAAATCAGAAATCACAACCTCTTCAATCAATACCGAAAAATTATTTACTTATAAATATGATGAGAATGGTCGTCAAATTGGTTCGGATTTCAGCGGATACAAACTCTCTGAATCCATTTCCATCGAATCCAAGGATCTGGTGAAAGTAGATAAAATTTCACGCGAGATTACCGGATTGATTCAACAAGGTGTTGAGCTTACTTCATCGTCGCCAAATTATTATTATACAAAACTCGGCGATCTCAAAATCGGATTATTGGCTAAAGCCACAGCCGATGGCCGCAAACGTGCAGAAACGATTGCGAAACACGCCGGTTCTGGTTTAGGTTCTCTGAAGAAAGCGACCATGGGGGTATTTCAAATTACAGGACAAAATGAAAATGAAGATTATTCATATGGCGGAGCCTTCAATACATCAAGCATCAATAAGACCGCTACGATTACCGTAAAGATGGATTTTGAAGCGAATTAATTTTTTCGGTTCAAAAACATTTCAAATTCTGCCAGAGACAATGAACTCAAATTAGAAGCTGGAGTCAACATGCCTTTTTGTGCACACATGACGCCATAACGCACATCATCAATCCCGCTGGTTTTATGTGCATCGGGATTAATCGACAACATCACACCGGCCTCAGCCGCGCTTTGTATCCATGTCCAATCGATATCCAATCTTCGGGGATTCGCATTAATTTCCAATACAACATCATGCTTTTTACATGCTTCAATCAGCACAGGATAATTCAATGGATAACCTTTGCGGCTCAGAAGTAGCCGGCCGGAAGCATGCCCCAATATGCGAACGGCGGGGTGTTGAACAGCCGTCAAAATTCTTTGCATGGCTCTTTCCTCAGTCATCTTTAAATTCTGATGGACGGATGCAATGACCAAATCAAAACTGTTCAAAACATCATCGTCATAATCCAGTCGGCCATCATTTAAAATATCACATTCGATGGATTTGAAAATTTTAAAGGGGGCTAATTTTTCGTTTAGAAGATTGATCTCTTCCTGTTGTTGTTTGATTCGTTCAACAGAAAGGCCATTCGCATAAAATGAACTCACCGAATGGTCGCTCATGACCAAATATTCATAGCCTCTGTCTATGCAAGCTTGTGCCATTTCAGCAATGCTATGCTCTCCGTCACTCCAGGTGCTGTGGTTATGAATAATACCTCTGATGTCTTTTATTTGAATTAACGGAAGGATCTTATTCAACTTCGCAGTCGTTAGATGACGGGCATCTTCACGCAAACACGGTAACATAAGCGGTAAGCCTGCCTCTTGAAAAATTCCACGATCAGATTGATTCAAATTGATATTCGGAAAAGCATCTTTGAATGATGATAAAAATTCAGATGAACAAGATGATTCAAAAATCCGCTGATCGAATATGCGATCATCCACACAATGTATTTTCAAGCGGACCGCTTCATGCAAGAGATAATGCAGTTGATCTTCTTCTGATTTTTCTAAGCTGATCTCTGTAAGTTCTTTCAAGGTTTGTTCTACGCTTTCAACATCCCCACAAATCACCCATTCCAGTTCATCTACAATATCACATTGACGAAGAAAGGACCCGGTCAAAGAAATATTCTCCTCACCGAAATAATTTGCGAGGATATCATGAAATTGTTCCGCTGTCTTTTCAATCGCCGCATATAAATGTCGTTGTTGATTGGAAAAATAAAATTCAAGCGCTTCACGAATGCTTTCCTGCGATTTTTCACCAAATCCTTTATAATGTATCAGCCTGTTTTCGTCACAGGCATAGAGCAATTCTCCGGGTGATTCTATACCCAGTTCATGCCATATGGTAGCTATTTTTTTGGGACCTATCCCTTTGATTTTTAATAGCTCTAAAATCCCGGCCGGGGTTTTTTCTATGAGCGTATTGAGTGCTTCCAGTTCACCCGTTTCGAGGATCTCGATTATTTTTTTAGCGGTACTGTCGCCGATGCCTTTAAGGCCTGCGATATCTTCACGTGCACAAGTGGCCAGTTCCACCGGTAATCGGTCAATTTGAAAGGCTGCATTGGCATAAGACTTAGACTTAAAACTATTTTCTCCGTGAATATCCATCAGTTTAGACAGCAAAGAGAATACATCGGAAATCGCACGGTTGATCATGAATCGAGTAATTGATTGAGGGCTTCGAGTTGCTTCATTATTTTGGTATCATCTACAGCTGCCGTTGGAGCCGGAGCCTGTGCCGATGTCAAATGGTCAATTAAGGTCATCGCCATGTAATCCTGCTCGTCACGACCGGGGAAATTGGATTTGAATTCGGTAATTTTTTCACCAATTTCTTTGGTAATTCTTCGCACAGTTTCTTCGTGCTCAGGTGCCACCCTTATTTTATAACTCCGGTTACAGAGTTTGATCATGATTGGAACTTGCTCGCTCATCATTTTAAAATTATGCCTAAAAATAGCTAAAAATGACATATCCATGACTATTTTCGTGGCCTGCTGCAAACGAAGACTATCCCTGCGGCGTCTTAAGAGAGATTTAAAAACAAAACTCAATATTTAATTATGAAAAAGAATGTACTTGTATGGCTCATGGCCATGGCGCTGATTGGAACAGGATTGATGCAGTCGTGCCGAAACAAATTTGATTATATCGATGGCACGGCCACCATTTACGACAATAGTAAAACTGTTGTTGCATCGGTATATGGTATCGTTACAGATGACGCCGGGATGCCGGTAGAAAATGCCGATGTCAGCACCGGAGGTTATAGCACACAAACAGATGCAAACGGTGTTTTCTATTTCAATAATATCACCACACCTGAACACAATACCAGTGTTAAAGTGATCAAAGCCGGATACTTTACCGGGTTCAGATCTTTAATGGTAAAGGCGGGCGACAAACATCAGCTTCGTTTAGCCTTGCTGAAAAAAGATAATCCTCAAAATTTCATGGGTGCCAGTGGTGGTACCATCAGTACCGGTACCGGTTTAAGCATCACCTTTCCTGCAGCAGGTGTCGTTAATAAAGCGACCGGAACACCTTATTATGGTCAGGTGTTTGTTTATGCCAAAAGAATTGATCCAACTACTGAATTAGGACTTAACTCCATGCCGGGCGATCTGCGTGGGGTACGTACTTCATCCGAAGAGCGTTTACTCGTTTCTTATGGTATGATGGTCGCAGAATTATATGATGCCAGCGGTAATGCTTTACAAATGGCCGATCAGCAAGAAGCAACCATTACCTTGGATGTGCCGGTATCTATGGCCGGGGCAGCTCCTGCGTCAATTCCATTATGGTATTTTGATGAAGTGAAAGGAATCTGGGTTGAACAAGGAAATGCTTTGTTACAAGGAAATAAATATATAGGAAAAGTGAAGCATTTCAGTTTTTGGAATTGTGATACGCCGGAGGCAGCTATTCAATTGGAAATGACTTTGATCGATCAGAATGGAAATCCATTAAGTGGTTATCAGGTAAAGTTGACAAATACCGCCAATGGTGATACACGTTATGGTATGACCAATTCTTCAGGATGGGTTGGCGGATTGTGCTATCCTAATGCTACCCTCACGATGACTGTATATGCGAATAATGTATGCGGTACCATCGCTTTATATTCTCAAACGGTTACAACCAGTGGTGCCGCTCAGAATCTTGGCAATATTACCATCAACTTGGCAGCACTTTCATCTTCTACCGTTTCCGGAACGGTTTTGGATTGTGCAGGAGCAAGTTTGTCAAACAGCAGTGTGGTCATCATGCCTTATGGTATCATAGTGACCCCTAATGCATTGGGTCAATTTAGTTATAGTTTCCCATGTACCCCAACCACACCGGTTACCGTTTATGCTTATGATTTAAGCAATAATGTGTATGGCTCCATGTCGACCACTTTAATATCCGGTGCCAATAACTTAGGAAGTATCAGTGCTTGCGGAAATGTGACACCGTTCTTGAATATCACCCTTACCAATACCGTTACGAGTATTTCTGCTACCAAAAATTTCTTATCTCCTTCTGATAATGTAATGGCAAGTTTGGATTCCTTGGGAGGCAATCCATTCTCAAATATTCAAGCCAATTCTTTAGGCGGCAGCAATGCATACGTTTATATGCAAGCGTCCGACTCTACTGTGGGTACGCATACCGTCAATTCGGCCTATATGTTCGGCATTGGTACTTTCTCTGATACTCAATTTACCATTAATTCAGGGAATGTAACCTATACCAGCTTCCCACTCTTCCCGGGTGATGTGATCGGTTCATTTACTTTGAATTTGACCGGTAATCCAAGTGGAAATACCTATACTGCGACCGGTAATTTCCGAGCGCCAAGAAATAACTAAATTCTAAATACGATGATATAAAAACCGTCCTCATGCAGGGCGGTTTTTTTATGCATAGGTTTTTTCGGGCCTAAACCCGCTGATTCCAAACAATTATTTATTGCTACATTTGCAGCCATTTTTTACTATCTATTATGTCCGATCAGAAATATTTTATACCCAAACAATTACACCTGCCGACCATAGAAGCAGAGATCCTGAAACATTGGCAGGAGAAGGCCATGTTTGAACAGAGTGTGCAAATTCGGGAAGGTGCCAAGCCTTTTGTTTTCTTTGAAGGCCCACCCAGTGCGAACGGGATGCCGGGTATACATCATGTCATTTCCCGTACCCTGAAAGATCTCGTCTGTCGGTATAAAACCATGCAAGGGTTTCAGGTCAATCGTAAAGCCGGCTGGGATACGCATGGATTACCCATTGAATTGGGAGTAGAAAAGGAATTAGGGATTACCAAGGAAGATATCGGCAAAAAAATCACGGTAGAGGAATACAACCGTAAATGCCGTGAAGCCGTTAGTCGGTTTAAAGATAAATGGGATGATATCACTCAAAAAATGGGCTATTGGGTCGACCTAAATGATCCTTATGTGACCTACGAAAATAACTATATCGAGTCGCTTTGGTGGTGTCTGAAAACATTATATACGAAAGGGTATCTCTATAAGAGTGTATCTATTCAACCATATTCACCGGCAGCCGGTACCGGCCTCAGCAGCCATGAACTCAACCAGCCCGGTTGCTATAAAGATGTGCGTGATACAAGTGCTACAGTCCTGTTTCGAATCAAAGCAGATCAAACTTTGCCCATAGAACAGGATGAAGTCGGAGCTGCTATCAAATTGGGTCATGTTTATTTTATGGCCTGGACGACAACACCCTGGACCTTGCCGTCTAATTTGGGATTGACCGTGGGAGGGAATATCAACTATGTCCTGGTGAAAACCCTGAATCCTTATACCCATCAATTACAATATGTGATTCTTGCTGAAGCTTTACTCTTGAAATACTTTAAATCGGAAGGTGAGGGTCTGGACATGGATACCTTTACACCGGAATCAAAAATCATTCCCTATCAAGTACTCGGATTGTTCAAAGGGGGCGAACTGGAAGGATTGCGCTACAATCAATTATTGCCCTTCGAAAGTAATAAGCCCGAACTCAGCGGCGGAGACCCCTTCCGTGTGGTATGCGGTGATTTTGTGACCACGGAAGACGGTACCGGTATCGTACATACTGCCCCGGCTTTTGGTGCGGATGATTATAAAGTGGGACAAAAAAATAATCTGGGCATTGTTACCCTTGTTGATCGTGAAGGAAAATTCATAGACGGCACCGGAGAATATAGTGGCCGATATGTCAAGAACTATAAAGACGAAAAAGATTATCAGGATGTCAATGTCGATATCAGTGTGCAATTGAAAAAAGACGGGCTGGCCTTTAAAGTTGAAAAGTACGAACACAGTTATCCGCATTGCTGGCGTACCGATAAACCCATCATCTATTATCCTCTCGATGCCTGGTTTATCCGCACGACTGCCGTGAAAGATCGAATGGTGGAACTCAATCAAACCATCAATTGGAAACCCAAAGCCACCGGCGAAGGCCGCTTCGGTAATTGGCTCGAAAATATGGTAGATTGGAATCTGAGTCGTAGCCGCTATTGGGGTACCCCGCTTCCGGTTTGGCGCAGTGAAGATGGTACGGAAGAAGTTTGCTGCGGAAGTATCGAAGAAATAAAATCCATGCTCCACGAAGACAGTCCGGAGAAAGATTTGAAAGATGTTCATAAGCCCTATATCGATCAGGTGATTTTGAAATCGCCGACAGGACAAAAAATGTTTCGCGAACCCGATCTGATCGATGTATGGTTCGACAGTGGCGCCATGCCTTATGCGCAGTGGCATTATCCGTTTGAAAACAAAGGCATGGTCGATGAACTAAAAGCCTTCCCGGCAGATTTTATAGCTGAAGGTGTCGATCAAACCCGTGGTTGGTTTTATACCCTGCATGCCCTGGGTGTTTTGTTGTTCGATTCGGTAGCTTACAAGGCCGTTGTTTCTAATGGACTGGTCCTGGATAAGAACGGGAATAAAATGAGTAAGCGTCTCGGAAATGTCGTCGATCCGTTTGAGACCATCAATCAATTCGGAGCCGATGCTACACGTTGGTACCTCATTACCAATGCCTCACCGTGGGACAGTCTGAAATTTGACATGGAAGGCATTAAAGAAGTCCAACGTAAACTATTCAATACCCTTTTTAATACTTATAGCTTCTTTTCCCTCTATGCCAATGTAGATGGTTTTGCCCACAAGGAAGACTATATCCCGGTGGCTCAAAGACCCGAAATAGACCGTTGGATTCTTTCCTCTCTCAATACCTTGATCGGGGAAGTAACAGCCTACCTCGATGATTTTGAACCGACTAAGGCCGGCAGGGCGATCGATGAATTTGTAGATGAACATTTAAGCAATTGGTATGTAAGACTTTGTCGTCGCCGGTTTTGGAAAGGGGAGTACGAGCAGGATAAAATCTCTGCTTATCAAACCTTATATGAGTGTATGATTGTATTAAGTAAACTCATCGCTCCGGTTTCTCCTTTCTTTAGCGATTGGTTGTATACCCAACTGAATGCGGTTACCGGTCGTGAAAATCTTGCCTCGGTCCATTTGGCCGATTTTCCTGTAGCGAATACAGAGATCATGGATCAGGATTTGGAAGACCGTATGAAAATTGCTCAGGATGCCTCTTCGCTACTCTTGTCTTTGCGCAAAAAAGCAAATATCAAAGTTCGTCAGCCTTTGCAGAAAGCCTTGATCCCGGCACTGGACCAGAAAATCAGAGATCATGTGCGTGCCATCGAGGACATTATTAAAAGCGAAGTCAACATTAAAGAAATCGAGCTGATCGATGCCAATAATAATATCATTACCAAGAAGATCAAGGCCAATTTCAAAACGTTGGGAAGTAAGATGGGCCCCTTAATGAAATCTGTAGCAGCTAAAATTGGTGAGTTTGGTGCAGATCAAATCCTGAAGCTCGAGCAACATGGTGAGATCGGGATCGATTTAGGTGATCAAAATGTTACTATTCTTTTGAGTGATGTGGAGATTAGCTCCGATGATGTGCCCGGATTTTTGGTAGCGTCGAAGGGAGCGCTTACAGTGGCCCTCGACATTACCATCCCAGAAGCCTTGTTGGAAGAGGGCCTTGCACGTGAATTCGTCAATCGTGTTCAAAAAATTCGTAAGGACAATGAATTTGCCCTCACCGATCGCATCGATGTAGTCGTGGCTGAGCATGAATTGTTAAAAAATGCCCTGAATCATTTTAATTCCTATATTTGCAGCGAAATTTTGGCTGATAGTTTAGTTTTTTCCCCTGAAATCCTTGATGGGACTGAAATTGAGGTCAATGAACAAATCCTGAAAGTACAGATTACCAAAAAATAATAGCTATGGCTACGAAGAAAAAACCAGCCCCGAAAGCAGCACCTAAGGCCGTTGCAAAAGCACCGGCAAAACCGGCAGCAAAAGCTGCGGCTAAAAAACCGGCAGCGAAAGCACCGGCAAAACCTGCTGCAAAACCAACACCTAAACCAGTAGCAAAAAAACCTGCCACTAAAGCACCTGCAAAACCGGCACCAAAGTCTCCGGCAAAGCCTGCTGCTAAGCCGGTATCCAAATCAGCCGCTAAAAAACCGGCACCTAAAGCGCCAACTAAACCGGCAGCAAAAGCACCGGCAAAACCTGCTGCGAAGGTAGCCGCTAAGCCTGTTGCAAAAGCAGCTGCGAAACCCGCTGCAAAGACTCCGGCTAAGCCTGCAGCAAAAGCACCTGCGAAACCTGCTGCCAAAGCCGCCGCAAAAGCACCGGCAAAACCTGCAGCTAAAGTTGCCCCTAAAGCACCTGCAAAGCCTGCAGCCAAGGTAGCACCTAAGGCTACTCCAAAACCTGCAGCTAAACCTGAGCCTAAAGTAGCACCCAAGCCTGCGCCGGTAGCCAAACCTGCCGCCAAAAGCACATCAAAAAAATCGGCCCCTTCGAAGACTATCATTACCAGTACATCGGTAGCTTTTCCTAAAAAGTCCGATGTGTTCAAGACCAACACCTTCGGTGCTTCGAACTTGAAGAATGAAAATGGCAAAGTGATCGCCCATCGAAAGACGGCCGATATGAAGCGCAGACCAAACGATACCTCAGACATCAAAAAATATCAACCCGAACAAACCCGATCCATTTTAGATAACGTGCCCGTGAGTAATAATTTAAGCTACAGATACAGTGATGAAGACCTGTCCGAATTCAGAGATTTAATTATGCGTAAGCTGGAAACAGCCAAAGCCGAATTGCATTATCTGCAAGGCGTGATCATGCGTAAGGATGAAGGCGGAACGGAAGATACTGAAAATAAATATCAAAATATTGAAGACGGAAGTGCTTCCATGGATCGTGAACAATACAATCAAATGGCGAGCCGTCAAATCAATTTCATTTCGCATCTCGAACAAGCCCTGATGCGTATTGAAAACAAAACCTATGGTATTTGCCGTGTCACCGGTAAGCTCATCGATAAGGCCCGCCTCCGCGCTGTACCTCATGCTACTTTGAGCATGGAAGCCAAGAGTGCCTCTAAGAATTAATCATAATCTTATTCTATAAAAAATGCCGGTTACGCCGGCATTTTTTTATGGGTATAATTCTCTTAAGGTCATTCTACCTACAAAATCAACACGCCCCACTTCATACCCGGTGTCTATATCGTGAAAACCAAGAATGGCCATACCATCAAACTCATAATCCGAAAGTAAAATCATCCGTCTTAATACCTAGTACTTAGTACTAAGTACTTCCTACTCCTTCACAAACTTCCCCGTCATCACATCATTCCCCATCATCACCTTCACCATATAATGACCGGAAGCAACACCCTTGAGTGAAATTTCATGCGTCGTATTTCCCGCATTCAGTGTGAGCGGAATATCGACGATGGTTTGTCCCACCATGTCCATGATTTGAATATGGCTGCTTTGTGTACGCTCTGCATGAATAGAAACATGAATCAAATCGCCGGATGGATTAGGGTAAATGGCTTGTATGCCCGACTGACCGACCGGTAAATTAATTTGAACCACCGGAGAATATGTATACTGACCATCCTGATCCACGATGCGCAGACGATAATAATTATCACCTACAGCAGGATTTACATCATGATACATATAAGAGAGGGTTTCCTGCGATTGTCCCTTGGCTTTCATTTGCCCGATGCGCATAAAGTGAATCTGATCATTGCTGCGTTCGATATCGAAGCGATCCAGATCCTGCTCTTGTGCCGTGAACCATTTCAGTTCCGTAGTTTTAGCCGGGGTTAAGCGTCCGCTGAAATTAAAGAGTTGTGCCGGCAGCGGCGCAAGACATGGATTCACATAGGTCACATAGTTGATGCAATTCAAGGCCGCCAGATTGCGCATATACAAGGTACTGTTTGTAGCTGATCCCCAACCGGACCATCCCGGATCGGCTGCAGTAAAGCTGGGACCCGTATACCACAACAACCCATCCGGTGAATACTCATAACCGGATGTACATGGTGTCGGGAAACAATTGGGCGACAAAGGCGTAAAGGTGAGGGTACTACCGTTGCAACTTACAGATGGTGGAAGCGGCAATGGTTCTATATTCAGGATCACCGGCACCAAGGCCCCTTCGCAATAGGCTGTGGTGCCCGTCACCGGTGCTACATAATACGTAGTGGTATTGTTTGGATTCACATAAGGAACAATAGGGCTGCCGCCACTCGGTTGATCGTACCAGGTAAATGAAGTGGCCACAGGATTCGTGATGATTTGAGATTCTAAAGATGCCAAATCGAAGCCATAGATATAACAGGCATTGGCCGTGGCAGGAGATGATGTAATAGCCGGTATTGGGTTGATTGCGATATTGGCACTTCCTTCAGTCTTAGGTGGACAGGTTCCCAAAGGCGGTGTAGCCGAGGCTATGGTCCATACGCCTCCGTTGGCCAATACCATATTGAAAGGTCCGCTGCCCGATACCCCATTGAGTGTAGCGGTATTTACGCCGTTGCTCAAAACAATATCATGACTACCAACCATAGGAGGCGCTGCATTCAGGCTTACTAAGGCAGTAGAAGGTGCACAATAGTCTCCGTCGCCGGTAATGGTCAATACCGAACAAGTAGGAATGGTAAACGTTGCGGAGGCGGTTACATCACCCGCAGTACAAGGTGTAACAGGATTCGGTTTGTAAATGGCTTTGAGGGTGACATTGGTATTGCCCAATGGACTGCAGGTATCTGGTAAATTGACGGTCATCGTCGCAGTTACCGGAGGCGCAGGACATTGTGTACCAAATGGTGTGGTGCCGCCATTCCACATGGTGAAGGCCCCATTCACAGCCTTTGGCGTGCCGTTGAATCCGCCACCGGCTTGTAAATTATTGATGCCTACGGTCCACAACCCTGAAGCATCACGCGCACGACCACCGGAGAAGGTGCCCGAACCCGAAAATCCGCCACCCACATTTTCAAGCAGAAGATCTGAAGGAATCGTAGCTGTTGTAGCCGGCAATACCGGCGTTTTGCTTGTAAGATAATTTCCGCAACCCGCTACCAAAGATGAAGGCGAGGTGACATCACTAAAATTATTCCACGACACACCGTCGATGAAGTTATTCGAACAATCGAACAACCCAAAACATTCTCCGCCATTGGTGAGGTTCATAAAGTCGGTACCATTTCCCCCATTATTTTGTCCTGAGGTGCAATTGCAAGTTTCTACATTCAAATCCGGTACAGCACCCGCAGCACATAAAGTTCCACCGCCGCCAATCAGGAAATAACCGCCTGACACTAACAAAGTTCCGGCCGGTATAGTTACGGTCCAGTCGCCATCGGTGATGAGCCAGCCGCTCATGTCGGCCGTACCCGGACCCGCATTATACAACTCAATATATTCACCGCTATTAGGGTTACTGCCATCCGAGGCGCAAGGGGCCACATTATAAGGGCGTGGCACAAACTCACTGATGTAAACACGTCCGCCGGTCACACTTGGTGTAGGCGGCACACCCACACTCGTGGCCGTAGTGCCCAATGAAATCCCTTGAGTATAGGGGTCGAATGCAGGATTATAATCGTACATCATTTCTACATAGCCATTGGTACATACGCCGCTGATATCGACGCTGAAACTTATCGGAGTACCGCTGCAAACTGAAGATCCTCCGGCAGGTGTATAGGTCGGCTGCCCTGCGCCCGATGTGGCATACACCGCACAGGCAGGATTACCCAGGCATCCTATAGGCACAGGCACGACCAATGGTGCAGGATTTACACACACGGTATTATTACTGCTCACCAATACCTGATAATTAGGCAAGGCCGGATCGGCATCGTCGTCGATAATACCGCTAAAGGTATTCACCGATTGCGGACCGGCTATGGTATTGAAGGGTCCTCCGGTAGTGGTTTGCTTTTGTAAAGTATATAGAATATTGGTTCCCGTCGCACCGCTGATAGTAATGAAACCCGGGAGCGAACAAGCCGCAAGCGGTGAGCCCGTCAAAGCATTTTCACGCGTCACCGTCACAGTATGGTATACATAACATTCTTTCGCCGTGTTGCTCGCATTATTGACATTGGCGGTATTGCTTGTACCGGGACATGTCGTACAATTGGTATTGGCATCACCCCATACAAATTCGTAAGTATTGGTACCATTACCCGGTGTTACCGTAGCCGATAAAGTGGTCACACCTGTCGCATTATTGAAGGCCGCCGAAGTATAAGCCGTCGGTGCCGAATTATTCAAACGAATATAGGAACCCAAATTGCCGGTCGATTGTATGGCCGATAGCGCCACATTGCTATATTGCCCGATCTGATATTGAAAGGTGAGGGGAGTGGCACCGCAAACAGTCAATGCGGTATTCACTGTATTCACCGGATTGCCGTTCAGGGTAGCCGACCACGTAGAGGTACTGTTGCTGAGTCCCGGTGTAGGCAGGTCGTCGCTGCCGGTATTGAGGGCACCCACGCTGCATGGTGATGTGCAACCCGTGCAGGAAAGATTGCCGGTTTGGGTCCAGGAAACCGCAGCGCCATTATTGCCATCGGGCATACGGGCGTAGGACGAATTACATCCTCCCAAATCATTGCACACCGTACGTCCATTATAAACCGCATCGCCTACAGCTGGGATATTGGCTCCCGATAATGGCGGACAGATCAGGGTATTTGGAAAATTGACCGACAGGGCTCCTGTGCCGTAGTTATTGCCGCCCGCATACATCATGGCATCCATCACATTGCCCTGATCGTCGAAGAGAATGATACGATCGCCGGTACCGGAAGCATTATTGAGTTCGCCGGTGCCATCGAGGCAGTCGCAACCACCAAGTGCGATCGGGTCAGTATTTAAAAATATGGTATTGGCATAAGTACCGCTGCCATTTCCGAAACCATAGAGGCCGAGGGTAAACAAGGTATTGAGGTCATGATAGTCGCAAGTGGCACACATCATTTTAGAAGCACTGCCAATGAGGAGGTATTCACCCGCTTGCAGGATAAGCCCCGCAGGTATGGATATTTGACTGGCACCATTACTGATGCGCCAGCAACTGAGGTCTGCGGTAGTACCTCCTATATTTTTCAATTCCAGCCAGTCGCCGCCATTCTGATCGAAATTGCCGGCATCCGATTGCACCTCATTCATCACCACCTGGGCGTCGGAAAATTGGAAAGCACATACACAACAAAACAGAAGCAGGTATTTATACAAATTCATAAATAGATGGTTTGCTGCAAATATCTGTCATAATATTTGTAGGGCAGGGGAATGGGATGATTAAATTATTAAGCATCAAGAAATGAATGAGATTCTCCATAACCGAACCGGTTTTCTCGCCATCATCGAATCATCATTCTCACACTGAATTAGCCCCCGATGCAGTCCCCGTTCATCCTGTCACCCGTTCCGGGGACCCGGAATCCGCTGAGCGGGCAGAGCGAAAGCGGAGAGTGAGCGCACGAATCTGATCGTCATTGGGAATTCGACAATTTATGCGGTTCGCGTTTCACCCAATCAGGCGCACGACTTATTGGGTGAAACGCGAACAGCGTGTTAAGCGTCGCTTCTCTATAACCCAAACAACTTCTTAAACCATGATATTTATCCGCGTATAGTATGATTTTCATCATGTTTGAAGAAAAAAGTGTCAGGTAGTTTTGTGTAAAATTCGAAAACTATGAAAACATGTCGGTCGGTATGGATGCTTGCTTTTTTATTTTTAGCCGGTATCCAATTTTCATTTGCGCAGTCCCCGCAGAAATTTAATTATCAGGGTATTGCGCGTGACGCTCAGGGAAATCCTTTATTCAAACATAAGCTCGCGATTCGTTTGGCGGTGCTGCCGGCATTGGATGCCACTAGTGCGGAATATGAGGAAGTTCAGGAAGTCACCACCAATGAATTCGGACTCTATACTTTACAGATTGGTGCGGGAGATGCGGTGAATGGGAGCATGAAAACGGTTAAATGGGAAACCGGCAACAAGTATATTCATGTAGCGATAGACCCTAAAGGCGGCAACGATTTTGTGGACGCAGGCACCACGCAATTATTATCCGTACCCTATGCCCTCTATGCCGATCATGCAGGCTTGGCCCGCGAAACTTCCGACGGCACCGGCAAGACCCGTGCAGGAACGGTATCGACTTCGGCTGCCGGCACCGGTACCACCAACTACTTGCCGAAATTCGTAGGTGCAAATACCATTGCCAATTCTCAACTCTGGGATAATGGCAGTACCGTCATTATCGGTAATCCTGCCAGTACCAGCGGAAATAACCGCATGCATATCTACACCAACAATGCCGTGCAACAAACTTATATGCGCATGGAGAATGTGAATACCACAGCCTCCGGTCGCTTTCTGATGGCGAATGATAATGCCAATTCCTATGCGACATTTACGAAGTATGGTACAGCCGTTACCGGCAACTATGGCGGCAATCCCATGTATCCGAATGCGAATTTGCTGGCCTTCGGAAATAATGGTCTCACCACCAACGATGGCAACGGACGCTTCCTCATTACCAATGGAGGAAATATCGGTTTGGCACTGACCAAATCAACCGGCACTACCGTAAAATTTCATGCCGACTTTACTTCCGGTAATGTAAGTCTGGGTGGTAATGCCGCACCGACAGCCAATATCCATATCAATCATAATATCAGTGGTGATACTTTAAAAATCACCAATAGTACCACC
The DNA here is from genome assembly GCA_016786845.1 of Chitinophagaceae bacterium. Taxonomy (GTDB): domain Bacteria; phylum Bacteroidota; class Bacteroidia; order Chitinophagales; family Chitinophagaceae; genus OLB11. The sequence goes on from JAEUVB010000015.1 coordinate 145,834, forward strand.
GGTCATTTGTCTACCGATGGTTTAGATATACGTACCACCGGCAATGCAGCGGCCATCATCAATCGCGAAAACAGCAGTCTGGAATTGGGTACAAATAACACCACGCAATTCATCATCGATGCTTTAGGAAATACCGGAATTGGAACAAGCTCACCGACTGCGAAATTGGATGTAAACGGTCAGATCAAAATTAGCGGCGGTAATCCTGCTGCCGGTAAAGTGCTGACGAGTGATGCAAACGGATTGGCAACTTGGGAGCCTGCCGCCGCCACGGGTATTACCGGAAGCGGTGCCATCAATTACCTATCAAAGTTTACGCCCAATGGAACAACTATCGGCAACTCACTCATCGTAGATAATGGAACAAATGTGGGTATCGGTACCTTATCGCCTTCAGCCAGACTGACCGTAGTGTCGGCTTCCGATACCGCAGGGTCCTTTACCAGCAACAGTACCAATTACGTGCAAAACGGTGTTTTGCGTGGCGAATATATTGGAAGCGCAACATATGATCATGTAGGAGTATATGGCAGAGCATTGCCCGATTCAAACAATGCCTATGGTATTGGTGTGCGCGGAGAAGGTGGTTATATGGGCGGATTGTTTTTGGGCCATACCAAAGATTATCTCATCGATGTATATGGGGCCTATGCTTCGGGTGTAGGTAATGCCGATGTCTTTGGTATTTCCGCCATAGGCTTGGCACAGGATACCACCATACTCTTGGGCAATAAAGTAGGTATACTCGCTTATGCCAAAGGCGGCTTGCAAAACAGAGGTGTTGCTGCCGTAGCAGAATCGCAATCGGGCAATATTGCTTATGGCGTAAAAGCCACTGCTTCAGGTACCGGCAACAACTATGGTGTGTATGCTACCGCTCCCGTTGCGGCAGGTAACTATGCCGGTTATTTCGACGGCGATGTACATGTCACAGGAACACTCAGTAAAGCAGGCGGTACATTTAAAATAGATCATCCTTTAGATCCGGCCAATCAATATCTGATTCACAGTTTTGTGGAGAGTCCCGATATGAAAAATATTTATGATGGCAATATCATCACCGACGCTAATGGTAATGCAGTGGTACAATTGCCTGCTTATTTCGAAGCCGAAAACAAAGACTTCCGTTATCAGTTGACCGTCATCGGTAAAGATGCACGAGCTTGGGTGATGGAGAAAATTTCAGGTAATCAGTTTACACTGAAGACCAGCGAACCCAATACAGAAGTCAGCTGGCAGGTAACCGGTATACGTAAAGATGCCTGGGCCGAAGCGCATCGGGTAATCCCTGAGGTAGAGAAAACAGGTGCCGAAAAAGGTAAGTACCTGCATCCGGAATTATTCGGACAACCGGCGACTTTGAGAATGCATAACAGCAATATAGAAGCTTTGCCAATACTAGGACCTAACGAGGCCCTTCAACATAAAAACAGTAAGTAAAAATTAAAAATTAAAATAATGTACATCATGAAAAAGCTACTTTTTCTCACCATCATCTGTGCTTTGACTTTCAGCAGCCGGGCCACTATTTACCGTTTAGGATATCCGGGAATTGCGATACCCGGTTTAGATTATGCCTATAATGATTTTTATAGTTTACAAAATGCCGCTGTTAATGGAGATACAGTTCAAGTGTATCAGCAGTATTTCTTCGGAGAGTCTACTTTGGACGTCCAAAAGAATTTAAAACTGATTGGATATGGGTATCAATTGAATATTAATACCGGATTTCAGGTTATGAATTTACCGGATTCTTCTGTGTTGAGAGGAATTCACCTAACTTTTAATTCAGGATCTGCAGGATCATCAGCTGAAGGATTGTTTTTGAAAGGTGCCAACTTTGGTGATAGCAATCTCACGGTAAAACGTTGTAAATTTTATGACAACCCCAACGGATGTTTCTACCTTGGGGCTTCAGGGTTTATCGATAATTTACTAATTCAAGGTTGTTACTTCAAAGGAAGGTATGATACCTTGGCTAGTAACTGGAGTAATTGTCAATCAGGTATTGGTTATACCTGGGGTTGGACATCTAGTATCAAAAATCTTCGTTTCGTAAATAATATATGGGAGGGTAGATTCTTCATACCTATTATTCAAAATAATACCACAGGTAACTCAGTCAACCCATCTACCGGATTAATCGCCAATAATATTTTCCTTCATAAAAAGGGATTTGTAGAATCGGCTGAACTTTTCCGAATAGATGGTCCTTCTTATTTCTTCATTAAGAATAATATTTTCTATGTAGATTCTATATCTAACATAGGTTACTGGGGAAATAGCTATAATTCTACGAAAGTAATTATACCTGCAGGTTGTGTGGTTCAAAATAATGTCAGCAATCTGCCGGCATCTTACAATGCTTGGGGAGGGACCAATCAATGGGGTTTGAGCAACTTGTTTGTTTCAAGCTTTCAAGATGGCTATTTTGCTTCAGAATCAGGTCTACAATTAGCTGCAGGGTCACCGGCATTGACCGTAGGAAAAAATAACTCCGGGGCAAACACTCCATGTGGTATATACGGAGGAGAGCCGGGATATATATACAAGCTCAGTGGTATTCCGGCAATTCCGGCCATTTACCAGTTGACTGCACCAAGTATCAATGCAACAACCAATCCTTATAATATCACCACCAGCACACGCAGCAATAATTAATTCATTGACTCATTTACTGGAGCCAAAAGTGCTTCATATGGACGAGCCATAAAACATAAAACATGAACAAAGGTTTCATATTTCTTTTAGGACTGTTATTGCTCATTGGTTTCAATCAAGATGCAAAAGCGACAATCTATCGATTGGGATGGTCGGGAACACCCGTGCCCAATAAGGATTTCAGTTGGAGCGATTATGCTACTTTGGAATCTTTAGCCTCTGCCAATGATACGGTGCAGGTTTATGCTCCGGTTAACAATCCGTCTATTACAGTCACCAAACCACTTCGCTTTATTGGTTATGGATATTTTCTGGATATCAATACCGGTTACCAAAATTATACATCTGCAGATCAGACATTCAATATTACCTTAAGTTCAGGTTCGTCCGGTTCGGTTTTGCAAGGCCTGGTATGTTCGGGGGTAACGCTTGGCGACGTGAGCAATATCACGGTCAGGTATTGTCGGATCGGTTATTTGGATCTGACCAATAGCGTGACCATCAGCAGTATAAATATTATTGGCAATTGGTTTGATTTACCTTCTTATTCCGGCTGGATTAATTCATCTTATTGGACCAACGCGCCGGTGACCAACCTCAAAATTGTAAACAATTATGTTCATGATATTTATTTAGGAGGTGGTACCAGCGGAACCATCGCCAACAATGTATTTGCGGTTGGAAGCAATGTGGTCAACTGTAATAGTAATGGTTCGGGGTCTAGCAGCATCGTTATCAAAAATAATATTGTTACCTATGACCAATACTGGCAATGTTTTTTTCAAAACAGCACCGCTACAAAGAAGAATAATTTGTTTGCATATCCCCAATCTTCTTGTCCGGGTCTTACCGGCAATGCCAATCAGTACAGTATCAATATGGGAATTACTTTTTCCAATTGGAATGCCGGTGTGCTCAATGGAGACTCTTCCTTATTGATTCCCGCCGGATCTCCTGCCATCAACGCCGGACTCAACAATGCCAACGCCGCTACTAACTGTGGTATCTATGGCGGTGAAACGGCCGAGATATATAAGCAAAGCGGTATTCCTCCGGTGCCTGCAATTTATAGTCTTACCACGCCCACCCAAACCCCCACCGGATCCACTATGCCGATGACGGTGAGTACACGCAGCAACAATGCTTCGAATGTTACTCGTGTAGAATATTATGTCGATAATGATCCGGGCTATGGTTTGGCAACTTCCGTGACCATCACCGCATCTACAAATATTGTCGGCGCTACTTTCAATGTGGCCCTTACGGGTTTACAAGAAGGCGTACATCAACTGGTGGTGAGAAGCCGTGATGCGAACGGCAACTGGAGTCTCAATAATATGTTCAGTTTCGTGAAGCAGTATAGTTCTGTGAATGCAGTCGTTGCAGGCAATATCAATAAGGCGGAATACTATGTCGATACTGATCCGGGTTTCGGTGCCGGGACTAATATAACGGTGACAGCAGCTACGGATATTTCAGGTATCAGTATACCCCTGAATCCTACTAATTTACAGGAGGGGGTGCATACGGCATATGTACGAAGTCGTGATGTGAATGGCAAATGGAGTTTAACCAATGCCTGGAATTTTCTAAAACCTTACAGCACTGTCAATGCGATTCCTTTGGTGAATATTAATAAATTGGAATATTACATTGATACCGATCCGGGTTTGGGTTTAGCCACTAATGTTTCTATCACACCCGCCACAGATGTGAGTAATGTCAACATACCTTTGAATCCAACTTCGCTTCCGGAAGGAATGCATACGGCCTATATACGGAGTCGTGATGTAAATAATCGTTGGAGTCTAGCAAATGCATGGACCTTTCTTAAACCCTACAGTACAGTAAACGCAAGCATACGTCCCAAATTGATTCGCATGGAATATTATATCGATATCGATCCGGGTGTGGGGAATGCCATTGCAGTAGCGATCACACCGGATACCAATATATCGACGAAGAAAGTATCAATCAATGTCTCGGGTATTCCTACCGGATCGCATGAGGCTTGGTTCAGGGTCATGGATAGCTTAGGCAATTGGAGCCTGGCCGGTCGAAAAACATTCAACCTCACTTCTTCGCAATCTTCACCCAGCATCATCACCAACGGTATTTCCAAACTGACTCTTTGTGCCGGAGATTCTTTTAAAGTAAGTTATGATGCCAAGGGTGTTTACAACGCAGGAAATATCTTTACCGTGCAGTTGAGTAATGTCAGTGGCAGCTTTGCTTCGCCAACGACACTGGGTACTTATGCCGGTACCGGCAATGCCATCGTCCCATGTGCTTTACCTGCACATCTCACCACAGGCACCGGTTACAGGGTACGCGTAGTGAGTTCAAATCCTGTGGTCACAGGAGTTATTTCCGCAGATAGTTTATGGCTTCGCGACCGGCCGAACGCGCAGGTGATTACGGGTGCTTCAGATGTCAATCTCTCAACACCTTATCCGTATTCAGTTCCTTTTGTTACCGGAAGTTCATGGCTTTGGTTGTCTAGCGCTGCATCTATCAATTCTACAAATAATAACGCTACGGTCAATTGGAATTTAAGCGGCGTGCCACAAACCTTAAAGGTGGTTGAGACCAATCAATACGGTTGTGTAGGCGATACGAGCAGTAAGAATGTGAATGTGTATGCTTTAAGTATAGCCTCCCCTGTACCGTCCACTACTACGCCGTGTAAAGGAAGTGTATTGAATATTACCGGTACTGCAACCGGTGTGTACGATGCAGGAAATGTATTTACGGCTCAATTGAGTAATGCATCGGGCAGTTTTGCTTCACCCATAAATATTGGAAGCGTAACCCTAAGCACAACCGGGGCCAATCAGCCGATAGCAATCTCGGCCACCATGCCTAACGTCGCCAATGGTACGGGCTATAAAGTAAGAATGGTTTCTTCTTTACCTGTGGTAACGGGTTCGGCATCAGTCGCAAGCATCACGGTATCTACGCCGAATATGGGTAATGATACGATATTGAACAAGTGCCCGGACAATACCATCAACCTGACAACTTTCTATAATTTGCCGGGTATCACGTATCAATACTATAACAACAGTTTTGTCGTCATCGGAAATCCTGCTACGGTGCAAAATGGTATTTATCAAATTATCGGAACAGGCAGCACTAGTTGTAAGGATACGGTAATGGTTACCATCAACAATTATCCTAAGCCTGCTGCCCAAATTATTACGGGCACATCCGATGTCAATCAAAACACAAGTCACAGTTATAGTGTGCCGGCCGTTGCCGGAAGTACATGGCTGTGGATTGCACCTGCGGCTAGCATTACACCAAACACCAATACGGCTTCTTTACTTTGGAATACTGTAGGACAACCTCAAACCATTAAAGTAGTAGAGACCAATTCTTTTGGTTGTGCCGGTGATACAAGTTTCAAATCTGTAAATGTTTATCCTTTGAATATTTCTGCCGCCACACCTTCTACGACAGGTCCTTGTAAGGGAAGCAGCTTTAGTGTGACTGCCAATGCCAATGGTGTTTATACAGCGGGTAATGTGTTTACGGCACAGTTGAGTAATGCCTCCGGTAGCTTTAGTGCGCCTACGGTCATTGGTACTTTAACATCCAATCCATTGGGGTTGAATCAGCCGATTACTGTACCGGTCATCATGCCTGCTGTCATCAATGGTACAGGTTATAAAGTAAGAATTGTTGCATCTGCACCTGCAGTAACGGGTGCGAATTCTGTTTCATCGATCACAGTTTCCAGTCCCAATATGGGCAATGACAGTGTGCTTACAAAATGTCCGGACAATACCATCAACTTGACCGGTTTCTATAGTGCTGCGGGTATCACCTATCAATATTACAACAATGTGTTTAGTACTATCCCTACACCTACAGCGGTACAAAATGGCATTTACAATATCATCGGCACCGGCACTTCAGGTTGTAAGGATACGGTATTGGTTACCATCAACAATAATCCAAAACCAAGCTTGGGGGCCAATCAGGTCTTTTCGAAATGTGTTTCGGAAACCTATAACCTGACGACCATTTATAGTAACCCGTCATACACCTATCAGTATTATACCAATGCCTTTGCTGTGGTGGGTACACCCAATGCGGTAGCGGCGGGTACTTATCAAATTGTGGCTACGAACGCAAGCGGATGTACAGATACGGCTCAGGTGATCGTCAACAACAACAATACACCGGCATTAGGTCCTGATCAGGTCAAATATTATTTGGCCAATAGTTCGTATAACCTGACGACTTTGTATACCAATCCTGTGTTTACTTATTCCTATCGTAAGCACAATTGGACGGTGTTACCGAATCCGTCGGTCGTTTATGCAGCTACTTATTACATTATTGCTTCTTACAATGCTTGTGCCGACACGGTGAAGATCATCGTGAAGATTGGTAAGCCGGGCATCTTAGACGCGATAACGGGTGCTAATGACATGGATCAAATGGAAGAATCAGGACCGACGCTTTTAGTTTACCCTAATCCATTCCAATCTCAATTTAAAATGGATGTGAACACAGCGAAGGAAGGGAATGCGAAATTTGTACTCACCGATTTACAAGGCCGCCATATCAAAGTGGTGGAAGCGATGCTGACCAAAGGACTCAATACGATTACCCTCACCACAGATGAAATCAGTTCGGGAGTTTACTTCATACTGTTTTATCAGGAAGGTAAATTGGAAAGGACGGAGAAGTTGATTAAGGAGTGAAGGTAGTCCTAAGTAGAAATTATTAAGATCTGCGTTCGCCTTATGCTGTTCGCGATTTGCAATCGCTAACTCGGATAAAAACAGGTCTGTGACCTGGCACGTACTCTTGATTATTGAGTACATGATTGAATATCGCGAACAGCGTGAGTCGAAAGCGTATCCATACGCTCTGAATTCCAATTTCTTGACCCTGAGTGGTCTTGCGGAAACTGCGGTGATGTCTTTGAATGGCGAAATAGCCTCTCTGAATTGCCCGAAACCATCTCTGGATCGCGAAATGCAAGGTCTTAAACGCCCGATGGCATCTCTGAGTTGCGAAATGACGTGTCTGAGTTGCGAAATGCTGTGTCTGAGTTGCGAAATGCTGTCTCAGAATGACGCAATGGCGTCTCGGAATGACGCAATGGCGCCTTTTGGTTTATCAAGCCGGTTTAATACAGCTCCGGTAATATATACCTCTCAAAATCCCAAAAATGCCTAATAATGATCCCCGTTCTGCCGAAACATCCTTCGTTTATCAGCCCTATTTTGTCGCATGCTACGACGTACGGTATGTCGGATTAATACCGTGGTCGAAAACATAAAAGGTTAGCAAAATCCTGAAAGGACTCGTCAATAGATCATCTTCTATAGACCTAAATGGTTTGGGGAAACCATATTGGTTTATCACAAACCATATGATGATTAAACAGGTATTGGTTTACTAGAAATATTAAAATTATCGCTGAGAGATTTTCTTGCCTTTTGTATTTCTTATTATTTTAAACTGATTCACAATAAAGAATTCGCTGATTCGAAAAATGGATAAACTACTCGAGTCGGTTCGTTTCTTTGGTATCATGTTTTTTTGACGTCATTAAACCTATCATCATAACCAAAACAGATAAAATGATAGTCTGAATGATGAGTGATTTATTGACTAAAGGTATACGCTGTTCTGGTAGTATAGCCAGGAATAGTAAAATGGTAATGAGCCCTCTCGGTGCCACAAATAATAATGGAGAAGCAGGAAGATTTGATACTTTGAGTGCAATCCATCTCAGGCATATCATGAGCAGAATAATTCCTGCTGCCCACGGCAATGTATCCGGGTTTAATATTTCTCTGGCTTTCATCAAGTATCCAAAAAGTAGAAAGAAGAGTGCTCGAATTAAAAATGTTGTTTCAGCGGTTATCTCCTGGAATTTGATAACTTCCTTATCTAATTTTTCCGGACGTAATTGATTAATCCAGTTAAAATTTTTTAGCTCGTCAAGATTGCCAAGAAACAATCCAAATACTAATATGAAAATTAAGCCGGGCAAATGATAAACTTTTGATACTGCATAAATTAGTATGACCATTAATATAATGGGTGTATAGGTAATATGATGTTTAATTCTGCTCAGTAAAAACGAGAGTCCCAAAACAGCTATAAAAGATATCACAATGATCAGAAGTAATTGTATGGCAAAGTGACCAAAAGAAGTGGCATTGATGATTTCATTGAGGGCCACAAAGTTAAAGAGCAAGACTCCAAAAATATCTGATAAGCTGCTTTCATAAATGGTATATTCTTTGTTGAAAGGCGAAAGGTATCTAACACTGGGTATCGCTATAGCGCTGCTGATGATGCAAAATGGAATGGCATTCAATAATGCCATTTTAAAAGGAACTTGGGTAAAATAATGAAATGCATAGGCGATCGAAAAGGCTAAGGCAAACATGGGTATGATCGCATTGAGCAGAGATTTTTTAATCAGGGGAATTTTGGATTTATTCAATTCTAGTTCCAATGAACCTTCTAAAACTATTAATATTAAACCGATGGTTCCGAAAATAGGTAAAAGAGGATTAAGGTCCGGAACATGAATATTAAATAAATTGACTGTCTGTTTGGCCATCCAGCCCAATAGCAAAAGGAGTATGACTGAAGGGATTTTAGTAAGTGCCGAACTGACATCGAATATATAGGCTAAAAGAAGTAGGACGCAAATGGTAATGATAATGGTGGTCGTCATAAGCTATTTTGTAAGGTTTAATAGTTCTGAAAAGCTCGGTACTTGAATCACAATATCGGCATGATGATTGACTAATTCGTCACGTGAGCAAAATGCAATGCCAAGACCGGCTTCTTTAATCATGCACAAGTCATTCATGCTGTCTCCAATGGTGATACAATTTTCCTTAGAGATATTATATTTTTCTAGGATGCTTAACAGCGCATTGGTTTTGCAAAGTGAATGCTTGCAAATGCTTTTAGCATGACTAAAAAGAAATGAAGGAATTTTTACTTCGCCGGTACAAATACTTTTTGAAAATTCAAGTTCATTTGAAAGCGAAAAGTCCATTCCAAGCTTTATTTTAATATGGTTTGTAATGGAATCATAACTGTCGGATATGATTCCCACGATGTACCCTCGTCTCTTTAATTCTTCAATAATTTCTTTAGTTCCTTGAATAATTTCCATTTGGTCAGCTATTTGAATGAGCTCATGGATCGTTTTCCCTTTAAGAAGTGTGGCAATACGCTTGGTCAATATGATCGCATCTGATTCAGATGAACGAATGTTCATCAGTTCTTTTTTGAACCCGAAATGGTCGGCACATGTATCAATAAATCGGCCTTTTAAAAGTGTGTTGTCCATGTCAAAAACAACTAATTTTTCTAGTGTATTTAACTGATTTTCCAATGCAAATTCCATTTGTGAACGGATTTCATTCAAGACGCCCAATTCTTCAAAATTATAATGTGGATTATTGGATGATGCGGCTTTCAGGATAATGGTTTGAGCTACTTCTTTACTCATTCTTCCAAGTGCCTGCCATGGTTTACTTTTATTTTCAATATATCCGATTTCTACTTCTCTCATTCGAGCATTCATCAGATACATATCGATGAGTATGCCTATATCCACGCCATAATCGTCTCTAAAGTCTAGCTGTTGAAATAATGTTTTTTTACCGGCTATCATGCCGCTTAAAGGCTGAATAAATCGAAGCAGGTCTGGAAAGAATATGCTGAGGAGTGGCTTGGCAACCAGTTCGGTAACCCTGCCCGCATTTCGATTAAAAGATGATTTTACAAAATCTATGTCCTCTTGTAAAATAGGATCGGTTAATAGTTTAATGGTGTAATGCGGATAAGGATCAATATCACCATCCAGAAACACAATAATGTCATTATTTGCACAAAATACACCATCTTTCATCGATGCACCTTTTCCCAATTTTGTGCTTGTAATTACTCTTGCTCCATGATGCTTGGCTATAGACACGGTGTTGTCTAACGATTTATCGTCTACAACAATCACTTCTGAAACATGCGGCTGTGCTTTCGCAAAACAAACCACACTGGCAATATTTTCTTCTTCGTTCAGTGTTGGAATTATTACTGTAATCATTTTTGAATAAGTAGGTGTTCTTCAAAGGTAGGTCTTTGATCTATCTCAATATTGTAAAATGGAGTTTAGTTCGTGTGATATAGTTTCACGAAAATCAATACCATATTGGGTTGTATGAAATATTTGCATTTTTTTGTCAATACAAGTTATCCTTATAATACACTATCCCACGAAAAAATTAGAGTCTGTTCTTCTTTTTAAACTGTTAGGTTTCTCTGCTGTATCAACAACTTCAATTTCAAATGGTCGTAAATAATTCCGGCGATAAGTAGGGCAGCCGCGATGGCTAAAACATAAAGTCTGAGGGAGGTGTAAAATATGCCGCAGAGTAGCCCCCCTAAAAAGAAGAAAGTAATAATGGTCAGGCGAAGTTTGATGGAAGAAAAGAGTTTCTCTCTTTGTGCTTCTTGTTTGTAAAAGAAGAGTTGAGAAAGTTCTATACCCAGGTCGGTGAATAGTCCGGTGAGGTGGGTGGTGCGTACCGTTGCATTGGAAATCGTCGTGACCAAGGAATTTTGCATGCCCATTGCAAAGAGCAAAGAGAAGGCGAGCATATTGGGATTTTTGGAAATGAAAAATGGTCCGAATAGTGCGAGCAATAACAAAATCAGACTTTCGAGCAGAATGGGTATGATATAGATGTAACGATCACTTTTAGTAGAGATATATTCCACCATCAAGTTAGATACAAATGAGCCTAAGAAAAAAAAGAAAATATAGAGGAAGTAAATCCATCCTTGCCAGAAATTGAGCTTAAAAATTTCATCAACAAAGAAGGCAAAATGTCCGGTTACATTGGTGGTGAGTCGCTGTACGGCTAAAAACCCGGCTACATTCACAATGCCCGCTACAAAGGAAAGCAAAGACGCAATGCGTAAATTGTGTTTCAGGGTGCGGGTCTTGCCTTGGTGTCTGAACATGGCGGTGATATCAATTTTCCAATACCGTTTCCTTCTAGACAAGCAGACGAATACGCCTCCGTAATACGATCAAAAGATCCTCAGCTCCTTATGTAAACTACCGAAGTAATACCTTAAGTGCTCAAGTCTTAGTACTTTCTACTTAGTGTTAAGTACTAAATCGCTGCCAATTGCACTTTCTGCTGTAACTCCTTCACTTGTTCGCGGATCATGGTATCGGTATCCATCAGGTCTTTCACTGTTTGGCAACTGTGAATGACGGTAGTGTGATCTCGGCCACCGAAATGATCGCCGATGGTTTTAAGGGAGTTCTTGGTAAATTGCTTGGCCAGGAACATCGAAATCTGACGGGCTTGTACAATCTCACGTTTGCGGGTTTTGGCCTGTAGCTTGTCGTAAGAAATTTCGTAGTATTCGCACACCATCTTCTGTATGGTATCGATGGTAATTTCCTTGGAGGATGTCTTCACAATATTGCGAAGTACTTTCTTAGCCAATTCCAAATCAATTTCCTTCTTCACTAATGAAGAATGGGCTAGCAAGGAGATGAGGGCACCTTCCATTTCGCGAATATTGTTTTGCACATTATACGCCAGGTATTTCACCACTTCAGCCGGCAGGTCCAGACCATCATTCTTCATCTTATGTTCGAGGATAGCCATACGGGTATCAAAATCAGGTGCTTGCATATCGGCACTCAGTCCCCAGCGGAAACGGGAGAGCAGACGCTCCTGCATGCCATCGAGGTCCTTAGGGGGCTTGTCGCTGGTGAGGATGAGCTGCTTGCCATTTTGGTGCAGGTGATTGAAGATGGAGAAGAAAGCATCCTGCGATTTAATGGCAGGCGCGAAATAATGGATATCGTCGATGATGAGGACATCAATCAATTGATAGAAGTTGATGAAATCATTGATCTCATGATTCTTGGAATGTTCGATGAACTGGTGAATGAATTTTTCGGCACTCACATACAGCACGGTCTTGTTAGGATGTAAGCGTTTGGTTTCATTGCCGATGGCATGGATGAGGTGGGTCTTGCCGAGGCCCGAGCCACTATAAATCACCAAGGGATTGAATGAAGTACCGCCTGGTTTTTGCGCTACCGCTTGTCCGGCACTGCGCGCCAGTCGGTTACACTCTCCTTCCACAAATGAATCGAAAGTATAATTTGGATTCAATTGCGGATCGATCTGAGAACGTTTCAATCCGGGTATTACGAAAGGATTTTTAATCCCCTGATCATTTCCAATATGAAGGTCAATATAATTATTACTGAGTTGGGCTTGCTGATGAGTACTCGCAGGTATGCGCATCGAGGCCGGGTTCTTTTTGTTCTGATTCTCCATCAGGATTCGATACTCGAGTTGCGCATTTTTCCCGAGCTCTCGTTTAATCGTTTTCGCGATCAACTCGACATAATGTTCTTCAAGCCACTCATAGAAGAACTGACTAGGTACTTCTATCACCAACACATCTCCTTCGAGAGCGACCGGCTTGATGGGTTCGAACCATGTTTTGTATGACTGCCAACTAATATTATCCTTGATGATACGTAAACAATTATCCCATATTTTTTCAAACGTCTTAGACATTTTTTACTAACTGAATTTTATAAGTTTTATGAATGTTATGCTTAGTTTATGAACAGATTAAGGAAGTGTTATGCTTTTTCTCAATCTGAAAACGAAAGTGGTAATTTATTGTTGAAAAAAAAAATTTTTATGCCCTTGTTTCTTTCACCGGAATAGCAGTCATTTTCGAAACGTAGTCGGAGCGGTTTTTATTATCAAAATAAATATCTATGCGGCCTACGTGCATACCCGCCCATCCGACTTGATTAATAAATATGTCTTGATTTTTCACATTTTTTGTTATATGAACTTGCTCTAATAAGGTATGTGTATGTCCGCCTATGATCAGGTTAATATATTCACTTTCTTTGGCTAAAATCTTGTCAGAAACTTTTTGATCTTTATACTCAAATCCTAAATGAGAAAGACAAATCACATAGTCACATTTTTTCTTCACGGCAAGAAAATGTGCAATTTCATTTGCTGCCACAATGGGATCGTGATAAACGATATTTTCACATAAATGATTGGGTACCAATCCGTTCAATGCGATACCGACACCCAGTATGCCGATTTTCAATCCTTTTCTCTTCATTATCGTATAAGGTTGCATCAGCGATTCGAGTGGAGTACCGCTGAAATCATAGTTGCAATTCACAAAAGGGAAATCGGCATGGGCCATTTGTTTCACCAGTCCGTCGATACCATTGTCGAAATCGTGATTGCCGATGGTAGCCGCATCATAACGCAGCATACTCATCACTTTCATTTCGGGTTCGCCTTTATAAAAATTAAAATACGGCGTGCCCTGAAAAATATCTCCCGCATCTAAAAGGAGAACCTGATCTTCTTCTTCGCGAATGGATCGTATCAATTTCTCACGGGCCACTACGCCGCCTAATCCTTGATTGGCACTGCCATCCATCGGAAATGGATCGAGGCGACTGTGCACATCATTGGTATGCAGGATACATAGTTTTCTGGTCCATTCTGTATTCGTGGCAAGGGCCTCGTATGGAAACTGACTGGCAGTAACCAATGCCGCGCCCATGGCAGATTGTTTTATAAAACGACGTCGGTTCATCATGGTATTTTATGGATTCTTTCCTGCAGATCAGGGTTGATGGTTTTTCGTTTACGGATATCGTTCAGCATCGCATCACGAACCAGAATATTCAGTGGTATTTTCGATAAAGGTTGAAGGAAACTGCACTGATCGCCGCCATTTGCAATATAGTCGTTGGTGACAATGGTATATGTTGCGGTATCCTGAATGTCGAAGGGTTGGCCATCGAATCGAATAGAGAGAGCCACACTGTCTCTATAATTAAATGAAAATCCGGCTATGGGCCATCCTTCTGCTTTCGCCATGAGTTTGCACCATTGCCGGAGGGTGGATCCGGGAAGTTTTAATAGCACCAGTTCATTGTCGAAAGGCAGCATTTCAAAGACACGTCCGACAGTAACAGGACCTGCTGAAAGTTGTGGAATACGAATGCCGCCATAATTGCATACAGCGCCCATACAGGCAGGGTCTGTTTTCCTGGCCGCAGTAAGCATGGCATCGCTAACGAGATTGCCCAGACTGCCCGAAGGTTTTTGTTTCACAAAATGATCTGAAGCTGTACCGATGACTTCATTCATTCGGCTGGAAAGGCTGTCCCGATAGGGCTTCAACATCCTTTCGATGGCACTGGAGCTATCGATGCCGGATTCAATTTTATACTTTTCCTGATGTTGTGAAACAGGGATATAGGCTGTTTTGCAAGCCGTCAACCATAGGAATAAAAAGCCTAAAAGGTGTGGGTAAAATTTCATGTGGGGATTGCTCATAAAATTACAAAATAGATTTAACTTCGTCTGCTAAATTAATATTATCATGCCATCATTTGAATTAATCGGAACGCTTAGAGTGAAAAACGATACCCAACAGGTCAGTGAAAAATTTTCAAAACGCGAATTTGTCCTTACCACAGATACCCAAACACAATACCCTCAGTTGATCAGTTTCCAGTTGACACAAGATAAGTGCAGTTTGCTGGATCAGTATCAAGTTGGAGAGGAAATGAAGGTCCACTTCAACCTACGTGGTCGTGAGTGGTCGGGTCCTCAGGGAGTAAAATATTTTAATTCTTTAGAAGCCTGGCGTCTTGAAAAAGCCGGTAACAATAGCGCAAGTGTACAACCTCAGGTGAGCCATCAGTCATCCAATGTTGGGGTTGATATTATGCCGTCTTCGGAAATTGCCGATGATTTGCCATTTTAG
This sequence comes from Chitinophagaceae bacterium, assembly GCA_016786845.1. Lineage (GTDB taxonomy): Bacteria > Bacteroidota > Bacteroidia > Chitinophagales > Chitinophagaceae > OLB11. The sequence goes on from JAEUVB010000015.1 coordinate 161,350, forward strand.
TCGTGACCTCTAATCTTGTATGATCGACAAACGGAAATAAATCATTTAACTATACGTAAAAAAACGGACCATCCCTGAGATGGTCCGTTTTTTATTCAATGAATTCAGAGATTAGATTTTAATTTCTTCACCGGAATTGCCGTCATAAAATTTATATTGAAGGAATTCAAATCCTTCATCTTGTACGAGGGAGAAAGGTCCGTATTTTTTCTTCCATTTTCCGTAAAGGGTATTCCATAAAAGACCTTTCGTTAAATGAGAATGAACGATAGGGTGAATATGCAATTCAAGCTTGGCATTCAAATTGGCTTTAAGGTATTTGATATGTTTTTCAATATCATCCAAAAGCAATTGCGAAGATCTCACTTTGCCGGTGCCGTGGCAGCTCGGACAAGTTTCGCCGGTAGATATATTAATTTCAGGGCGAAGACGCTGACGTGTGATTTGCAATAAGCCAAATTTTGATAAGGGAAGAACACTATGCTTGGCCCGATCGGCTTCCATGTATTTTTCTACTGCAGCCGCAAGCTCCCGGCGATGGTCGGCATTGCGCATATCAATAAAGTCGACGATGATAATACCGCCGATATCACGAAGGCGAAGTTGCCTTGCAATTTCCTTTGCCGCTTCCAGATTGGTATTAAAGGCGGTATCTTCCTGATTTTCAGCAGAAAATTTGTGTCCGCTATTGACATCAATCACGTGTAATGCTTCCGTGTGCTCAATAATGAGGTAACCGCCGCTATCCATCATCACATTTTTCCCGAAAGAAGCCTTCACTTGCTTTGAAATACCATGATGGTCGAAAATGGTCATGCCATTTTGATAATGACTCACGATATGTTCTCTGCCCGGAGCGATATTGGTGATATACTCTCGGGCATCCTTCACAATATTACTGTCATCGGCTATGATCTTATTGAAATCCTTATTCAGCAGATCTCTCAGCAGAGATGTCGTTTTATTTTGTTCACTCAGTACTTTTTGCGGAGGCTTGGCTCCTTTCAGGTTCATCTGAATGGATTTCCAGGATTCAATAATACCGAGCAAATCTTTGTGCAATTCCGCCGATGATTGTCCTTCTGCTGCAGTTCTGACGATCACCCCGTAATTATTCGGTTTGATACTCTCAATAATGCGCTGCAGTCTTTTCCTTTCCTCTACAGAATGGATTTTACGGGACACATTCACGAAGTTGTTGAAAGGGGTCATCACCAGAAAACGTCCAGGGATAGACAGTTCGCAACTGATACGAGGCCCTTTAGAGGAAATGGGTTCTTTCAGAATTTGCACCAGAACATTGGGCTTACCTTGAATGACTTCCGTCATTTTTCCGGTCTTAATGATTTCCGGTTCTGTTTGAAACTTCGTGTAGTCAAAAGTGTATTCAGACTTATCGTTGATGGCCATATCCGTAAACTTCAGGAGACTACGGAAGTAGGGGCTGAGATCGGTATAATGCAGGAAAGCATCCTTTTCGTGACCGATATCAACGAATACAGCATTGAGTCCGGGCATGATCTTTTTGATCTTACCCAGGTACAGATCACCTACATTAAATTGTCCACCGGAATTGTCATAGTGTAATTCGACTAGTTTTTTATCTTCCAGAAGGGCAATCTCAACTCCGGTATCTGATGATTGGATGATGAGTTCTTTGTTCACAAAAAAGAGTTGTTCTATACAACACTAATCATGCGCATACATACAAACCGGCAAACCTCCGCAGAGGCTTGCCAATTGTAAAAATGAAGTGACAGGAAGAAATTATTTCTTCTTATGACGGTTCTTTCTTAAACGTTTTTTACGCTTGTGAGTGGCAATTTTATGACGTTTACGTTTTTTTCCGCAAGGCATGATGAAAATGTTTTTGTTAAAAAATAAGTTTATTTAAAGGTCTTAATATAGTTATCTATTTCTTTCGTGAATTCCGGATGATTGACCAGCTTTTTACACTGTTCAAACAAGGCAATGGCTTTTTCTTTATTGCCCTTGTTTTTATATGCCTCAGCTAAAAAGTACATCGCTTCGGTATTATCAGGTCTTAACGAAAGAACGAGTTCAAATCTTTTGATCGCTTTGTCGAGCTGTCCGGACTGAATGGCTAGTTTTCCGAGAATGATATTTGCAGAAATATTGTTACTATCTTTCTGTGTCACTTCTCTCAACAACGTGACCCCTTTCATGGTTTCACCGGTGCCTTCAGTATAACAGGTCGCCAGGGCGATCTTTGTGTCAGGGTTTTCAGGGTTGAAGCTCAACGCTTTATTGAAACATTCAACGGCTTCTTGGGCCTGCCACTTTCTTATTGCCGGTTGTTCTGTTTTTTGCATCACAGCCAGCAACAAATTCCCCGCGAAGGTGATGCTTTTTTCTGTATTTTCCAAAAAAGCTGCCTTTTTGTAATAAAAAGCTGCTGCATTCAGATCTTTTTGGGATTCCCAAAACTCGGCAAGGTCCTTCAATGGAAGAACTCCGGCGTCTTTTTGACTGGCGTCTTTTAATGTACTGAGCCGTGACTGGTTATCAGGAGTCAACTTTTGTTCAGCCTCTTTTAAATACGATTGAAAATCAATGGCTTCAACGGTTGAACCGGGTTCTGCCATATGGGTTTCTCCGCCCTGAGCGGGTTTATTGGGTACTTTTTTTGACGTAAAATCGCCTAAAAAATAAAGGGCCAGTAATACCAGGATACTGCCCCCTACGATGAATAATTGTTTTCGCTGCACGTTTCTATGAATCCCGACGATTATACGTCCTCTTTAATAATTTCAATATTGGATGTTTTCAGTTTCTTCACTTCATCTACAAATTCTTTAGCAGGTTTGAAGGCCGGAATAAAATGTTCCGGAATATACACTGAGGTGTTTTTCTTGATGTTACGACCGATTTTTGCGGCACGTTTCTTGTTAATAAAACTGCCAAAACCACGGATATAGATATTCTCCCCATTGGCCATAATGTCCTTCACATTGGTAAAGAAACTTTCCAATGAAACCAGCACGTCCACTTTGGGAACACCGGTTTGGTCCGAGATCATATTGATTAAATCTGCTTTTTTCACGTTTAGGTTATTTAGGTTTTGCGTTAACTTTGTTTGCGAAGATAAATTTAATTTTAAAAATAACAAGCAGAATCTGCAAATAAATCAGCTTAGGATGGAGGTTAAATGTCTGTAAATCAAATGTTTAGTGTCCTGCTTTTAGAATGGGACCAACTGCATAACCGCCGCCAAATGCCCTGGAAGGGAATCTCAAACCCTTATCATATCTGGCTTAGCGAAATTATTATGCAGCAGACGAGGGTAGAACAAGGAGAGCAATATTATCTGCGGTTAATATCTAATTATCCCACTATACGGGATCTGGCACTTGCGGATGATGAAGCAGTATTTCGTGATTGGCAGGGTTTGGGCTATTATAGTCGGTGCAGAAATATGTTGCAAGCAGCCCGGGATATCTATCAGCACCAACATGGAATATTCCCGAAAACCTATGAAGAGATTCGAAAACTCAAAGGGGTAGGAGATTATACCGCAGCAGCCATTGCGTCATTTGCCTTCAATCTTCCACATGCTGTTGTAGATGGAAACGTGGTAAGGGTGCTCAGCCGGGTCTTTGCAGATCCGACTTCCTTTCATACCACAGCGGGAAAAAGGAAATTTCAGGAACTAGCCTATCAGTTGATGCCGAAATCGCAAATCGGGATTTATAATCAAGCCATGATGGATTTGGGTGCAACGGTTTGCTTGCCAAGAAATCCACGTTGTGAAGTATGCCCTTTTGAAACGATCTGTAAGGCGAAAAATAAAAATGAAATTGACCGATATCCTTCCAAGAAGATCAAAGCAATCATTAAAAACCGATATTTTCATTTCCTGGTCATGAGAACGGGGCGACAGATTTATATTCAAAAGCGCACCGGGCGTGATATATGGAGGGATTTATATAGTTTTCCAACGGTGGAAACCTCGGTACGGAAAAAGCCAATATTCGATGGCATGCCCCCTGAATTCCCATTGCCGGAGCCTGAACGTTATACTCAAATGCTTACCCATCAAAAAATTCATGGATCATTTTATGAAGTAAAACCATCAGCGACCATTGAAAAAAAATGGAAAGGACTAACAAAAATTGCACTTTCGGACCTGAAAGGCTATGCATTTCCCCGTATGATTGTTTCATTTTTAGAAAATAAAAATTATCTTTAGTCCACAATTAAGACCGGAGCTACCTAAAAATAATTTGTATGAGAGGCGTTAATCATGTATTTCTGATCGGCAATCTCGGCAAGGATCCCGAAATTCAGTATATTGAAGGGAATATTCCTGTCGCAAAGTTTCCTTTAGCGACAACCGAAACCTTTAAGGATAAAAAAGGCAATACCATCCCACAAACTGAATGGCATAATATTGTACTGTGGCGTGGTTTAGCGGAACTGGCGGCCAAATATCTGCACAAAGGCAGTTTGGTACATATCGAAGGTTGTCTGCGTACCAGACATTGGGAGGATAAGGATAAAAATCGTCGATTCATGACTGAAATCATTGCCTCCAATATGGTCATGCTGGATAAGCGAAGCAACGAATTTCGCTCCGATCAGGATATACCCCCCGGCATGCAAACCGGAGAAATTCCAGTCGATCCTCCGACCTTAGGATCTCACACAGATGACGAATTGCCATATTAAAGTATATATTTGCAGCACCACAATTGAAATTCAACCACATCGGGCCTTAAGCCGGATATTTGATTACGAAAACAACAACCTTGGACCCTGATTCGGCATACTCGACATTACTGACCTCCATTCTGACCACACAACTCAGCACTCAATCGGATATTATACTGGGTTTGCTGATTATCCTTCTGTTAATTGTTACCGCATTGATCGCAGGTTCTGAAGTGGCTTTCTTTTCACTTTCAGCTAAGGATATCAATTACATCAAACAACAAGACGACAATTCCTATAAAAATGTCCTCCGGCTGATAGAAAACCCCAAAAGACTTTTAGCTACTCTCCTCATAGCCAATAATTTTCTGAGTATTGGGGTCATTATCGCCACCAATATGCTGTTTACCAGTTTGCTTCAAATTCAAATCTGGTTTCCCGGCCTCGATCCTCAAGTGGTTTCCATTGTCAATATTTTATTACAAGTCGTTTTAGTCACTTTTTTTCTGGTCCTGTTCGGTGAGGTATTACCTAAAGTTTATGCCACACAAAACAATATGCGCTTGTGTTTATTTACAGCGCCCTTTATTAGAGTCATCGACAAAGTGTTCAGCCCCTTCAGCAATTTTTTAGTTCATTCAACCAATTTTATCGAAGGTCGTTTCGTGAAACGTACCAAACACGATATAAGCAATGAAGATGTAGAGCATGCCATAGAACTAACCGTAGGACATACCGCTACCCGTGAAGAAGTTAATATTTTTAAAGGGATATTAAAATTCAGCGATATCGTGGTTAAGCAAATCATGCGTACCCGACTCGATGTTTCCGGATTGGATCATGCGTGGACATTTGAACAGGTGAAACATCAGGTGATCGAAACCGGTTTCTCAAGATTGCCGGTTTATCATGAATCGCTCGATGAAGTAAAAGGCATCTTATATACCAAAGATCTTTTGGCCCATATCGGCGACGCAGCTTTCGATTGGCATACCCTCATCAGACCGGCTTATTTTGTTCATGAAAATAAACCCATTGAGGACCTTCTCAAGGAGTTTCAGCATAAACACAACCATATGGCGATTGTTGTGGATGAGTTCGGTGGTACTTCAGGCGTTGTGACCCTGGAGGATATCATGGAAGAAATTATCGGGGAAATCAAAGATGAATTTGATGAAGATGAGTTGATGTCCAAAAGGATCGATGAACATAATTTTATTTTCGAGGGAAAAACCCTGATCAATGATGTCTGTCGAATCATTGGTGCGCCCGTGGAAGTATTTGAAACGGTAAGAGGGGAAAGTGATTCTTTGGCCGGTCTGGTCCTCGAAATTGCCGGCAAATTCCCCGCCTTAAATGATGTCGTCAGCTTTGAACATTTTGATTTTACGGTCATACAGCTGGATAAAATGCGTTTGCAGAAAATTAAACTGACCATGAATCCGGTGAAAGAAAATGAGGAAGAAAAGCAATAATTCTGCACATCTTACGTTTTTTCTATTCTCCTCACCCATCAAGCTTTTAACGCCACTGTAGAAATTTTACAATTCTCCGTTTACTTACCTTCAAATTGGTTAATTTTGAACATGCCCTGTAAAATGAAAGCAGTCCGCTATATCCTCATCATACTTAGTTTGAATCTTCCTTTTGTCGTGTCAGCACAGCAAGATGCCCCCATTCAATCTTACCGGGCTGAAAAACTTTCAGTCGGTAAATCCGGCATTGAATCTCATACGCTGTATAAGGTGGAAAGAAGGAACCTGCAGTATTACAATACCCCCGTGGTGACTTTGAACAATACCCGCACCATCAACCTCGGACAGGTAAAAGTAGAACAGGGTATGAAACTGCCCTCCACGTTCGAACCCCATGTGAGTATTTCCATGGAACGTAAACAAGCGGTGGCATTTATTTTAGTTCCAAGGTTTATCAGGAATGCAGACGGCACTGTGGAGCAATTATTGACATACGATCTTCAGGTCAATGAAACCCCGGTTTCAAATAAAACCACAGGTGCCCGGGTTTATGCCGCGAATTCGGTGCTGGCCAATGGCAGTTGGTACCGAATCGCAATACAGAAACAAGGCCTCTATAAAATAGATTATAATTTTATTAAAAACACATTGGGCATTGACCCCGGTAGCATACAGCCGGTCAATATTCGGCTTTTTGGTAATGGTGGCGAAATGTTGGGAGAAAATAATGCCATAGCCCGTGCCGATGATTTGGTAGAGAATGCGATACAAGTGGTTGATGGAGGTGATGGTCAGTTCAATGAAAGCGATTATATATTATTTTATGCCAATGGTCCGCATTCGATTGTTAAAGATTCGGCCAATAAACGCTTTACACACAATTTCAATATTTATTCTGAAAGTAGTTATTATTTCCTCAGTTTTAATACAGGACCGGGCAAGCGTATAACCACAGAAAACAGTGAAGCTACTTCCAATATCAACGTCAATTCGTATAACGACTTTTACTTTTACGAGAAAGACTCCGTGAATCCGGGCAAGTTTGGTAAAGCTTGGTATGGCGATGAATTCAATGATCAGCCCGGACGTTACATGACCCGCACATATACGGTGGACATGGCCAATCTGGATGCAAATACTCCTGTGTCTGTCCGTACACGATTAGGTTCCTATGCAAATTCAGGAGTGTGCTATATGAATGTCAAAGTAAATGGTCAGCCATTGCAGAATATCGGATTGCAGCCTGTGGGAGCAAGCTACAGTGATCCGGTGCTCCGAATGTCTGATCTCACAACAAGCTCCAGCGTACAAAGCTCACCTTTATCACTGACCTTTACCTTTACCAAAGAAAGCAGTGCCGCGTATGGCTTACTTGATTTTTTTGAAGTGAACGCACGTCGTAATTTGGTCTATACCAATTACCTCAAATTTGCTGATTGGAATTCTGTAGGAGCAGGCAATACTGCCGCATTTCAGATCAGCAATGCCGGCAGTGATCTTAAAGTTTGGGATATCACAAACCCCTTGCAGCCTGTGCTCATCAATGGCAGTCTGAATGCAGGAGTCTATACTTTTAATCGTGATGCATCTTCGCTTCATACCTATGTGGCATTTGGAAACAATACCCCTTTTCTTGCACCAACCTTTATCGACAAACCTGCCAATCAAAATCTGCACAACAGCACAGCCAAAGATTATATCATCATCACTCACCCTTCCTTCAAATCGGAAGCGGAACAATTAGCGGCTTATCATACGGCTAAACGGGGTTACCGTACCCTCATCGTCACGCCACAGGAAATTTACAACGAATTTTCCTCCGGATCTCAGGATGTAACGGCGATCAGGGACTTCCTGAAAATGTATTATGACAAAGCAACGATGAGTGATTTGCCGGATTATGTTTTGTTTTTAGGTGATGCCTCTTACGATTACAAAAACAGACTCAGTAACAATACGAACTTGGTACCCGTTTATGAAACGAACGAAAGTATCAATAAAACAACAGGATATTGTACGGATGATTATTATGGTTTTCTCGATGATCAGGAAGACATTAATAATTATTCAAATTCGCAAATCAATACGCTGGATATCGGTATTGGGCGATTTACCGCTTCTACACCTGCCAAAATCTCAGGCATCATTAATAAAATCATGAAGTATGATAGCCCGGCATCTTTTGGTCCCTGGAAGAACAATATGATTTTTAATGCAGATGACGGCGATGGCGCCACACATTTTGAAGATGCAGAAATCATGGCCCAGTATATCAATGATACTCTGCCGGTTTACAACAATTATAAAATTTATGTCGATGGATTTGTGCAGCAATCCACTCCGGCCGGTCCACGCACCCCGGATGCCAATGCAGCCCTGACTTCCCAAATGTATAATGGTACTTTCCTCATGAACTATAACGGACATGGCGGTCCTTTAGGCTGGTGTGAAGAAAGGATTTTTTCAATGGATGATATAAACGGCTTGACCAATCTGAATAAACTTCCTCTTTTCATTACGGCCACCTGCGACTTTGCCCCTTTCGATAATCCTGCATTTGAATCGGCGGGTGAAATATTGCTCACCAAGCCTACAGGAGGCGCTATCGCTTTAATGACAACCACCCAATTGGTCTATGCTGATCAAAACCGCATCATGAATCTCAACTATATGAAGGAAGGATTCAAACCGATGCAGAATGGTGCCTATCCCACATTAGGAGATGCTTATCGATTATCCAAAAACCTTCGCTATGTGAGTAGTATAGATGAATTTGCTGCTTCCAATTTCAGAAAATTTGCTTTGCTCGGCGATCCCGGCTTATCCTTAGCATTTCCCAAACACAAGGTCTTTACGGATAGCATCAATGGGACATCCGTGACCGTCTCCTATGACACCCTGAAGTCATTGGGAAAGTATACCATCAGCGGACATGTTGCGGATATGAACGGCAATCTGCTCAATGATTACAATGGTATCGTATATCCGGTCATTTTCGATAAGCCCAAAAAACTCACTACACTCGGAAATGATGCCGATAGTCCATTACGCGACTACTTCGTACAGAACAATGCCGTTTATAAGGGAAAGGCTACCGTTAAAAATGGACGTTTTTCATTCACGTTTGTGGTGCCTAAAGATATTAACTACGCTATAGACAAAGGGAAGATCAGCTATTATGCCGAAAATGGACTTGAGGATGCCAACGGATTTGACAATAAAGTCTATATCGGCGGCAGCTCGCCTAACCCATCTACCGACAATGCCGGTCCGGTGATTAAAGGCTATATGAATGATGAGAAGTTTGTCAACGGCGGCATCACTCCGGACAATGGTACCCTCCTGGTAAAACTGTTTGATGATAACGGGATCAATTATACCGGTAATTCCATCGGCCACGATATTACCGCAGTTTTAGACGACAATACCCAAAAGACCTATGTCCTCAATAATTTTTTCGAAGCTGATTTGGATGACTATCGTTCGGGTATCGTTAGGTTCCCGGTCAATAACCTGAGCGAAGGGCAACATACCTTTACCATCAAAGCATGGGATATCTTCAATAACTCTTCTGAAATAAAAATCAATTTTGTGGTCGTCGGCAGCACGGAGGGGCAAATTACTCACGTCTACAATTATCCCAACCCCTTCACCACCAAAACGAATTTCATGTTCGAGCATAATATGCCCAATCAAAATCTGTATGTCAACATTCACGTGCTCTCCATTACCGGAAAAGTAGTCAAAACCATACAGACCATGGTGAATACCCCGGGTACCCGTGTCAACAATATCGAGTGGGACGGGCTGGACCAATTTGGCGAAAAACTCGGTAAAGGAGTCTACCTGTACAAGCTTTCAGTGCGCTCTCAAAGCGGGTTTTCCGACACTCAATTGCAGAAATTAGTCTTGCTTCAATAGTAATAATTTAATATATTCAATAGAAATAATTCAATATATTCGCACTCTTAACCAGTCTAAACGCTCATTTTCGCTTATAGAGAAAACCTCTACTTCAACAAATTCAGATTAATGCGAGTTACTTCATTTAAGTTATTGACAATCGTTTTGTCCATAACTACCATCCAATCTTTTGCTCAGATTAGCGGTCAGCAAACAGGTAATCAATACAATACCATTACCACCGCTGTTCCATTTATGCGTATCAGTCCCGATGCCCGTTCCGGTGCCATGGGTGATGTGGGGATTGCCATCAGCCCCGATGCCAATGCACAATTCTGGAATGTTTCCAAACTGGCCATGTCCGAAAAGGAAATGGGTATTTCCATGACCTATACACCATGGCTCAAGGATTTGGTACAAGATATCTTTTTAGCCTACCTCACCGGCTATGTAAAATTTGGAGAAGCCGACAATAAAAATCAGGCCGTCAGTGCCAGTATGCGTTACTTCTCTTTAGGTGATATCAACTATACCGACATTAACGCCCAGCCTGCTGGTACCGGTAAACCCCGTGAGTTTTCATTTGATTTGGGCTATTCACGTAAATTATCAGACAATCTTTCCATCGGACTTTCCGGTAAATATATTCACTCAAATATCATCAACGGCGCGGGCAATTCAGGCGGTGTGACGTATAAACCCGGCAATTCCTTCGCAGTCGACTTCGGCGTATTCTATACGAAAAATTTGAAATTTGATGAAGAAACCGGACAAGGGTCTTCTGTCAACGCCGGTTTGGCCATTACCAACCTTGGTTCAAAAATATCTTATTCCAATAACCGTAAGGATTTCATCCCTACCAATTTGGGTCTTGGCTTAGCCTATAACTACAACATCGATGAATTCAACAAACTGACCATCGCTTTGGATCTCAATAAATTGCTGGTTCCTTCACCTCAAATCATTTATGATTCTACAGGGGCTTATGTAGGGCAAAGCTATCCATACGATAAAAGTTTGATGAGCGGTGTCATGAGTTCTTTCGGTGATGCACCCGGTGGCGCCAGTGAAGAAATTAAGGAAGTGATGTTGGGTATCGGCGCTGAATACTCTTATCAAAACCAGTTCTTCGCCCGCGCAGGATACTTCTATGAAAATAAGTACAAAGGCGATCGTCGTTTCCTCACAGTGGGTGTTGGGGTCAAATACAGCATTTTCGGATTAAACTTTGCTTATTTGGTTCCTTCGGGTTCCGGTATCAATCGTAATCCGCTGTCTAATACTTTACGCTTTTCATTGATGTTTGATTTCGATGACTTGAAAAATGTGGTGATTGGTAAAAAGTCTGATGGCGATGCCGGAGAAAAGAACGAGCGTAAAGAAAAAAAAGATACCAAGAAGTAATTCGTAAAAAGTAATTCATAGAAAGAGGCTCTTCGTAAGAATGAGCTTCTTTTTTTTATCTTGCAATCATGTTTAGAATTGGATACGGTATAGATTACCATCAATTAGTAGAAGGACGTGAATTTTGGCTGGGCGGTGTGTTAATCCCCCATACCAAAGGAGCTCTGGGTCATTCAGATGCCGATGTATTATTGCATGCCATTTGCGATGCCCTTTTGGGGGCTGTGAATGCCGGTGATATCGGTACCCATTTCCCGGATACCGATCAACAATATAAAAACATCGACAGTAAAATTCTTCTGCGCAAAAGCAACGAAGTGTTAATTCAAAAAGGCTATCATGTGGTCAATATCGATTCAACGGTTTGTTTGCAGCTTCCTAAAATAAAGCCTTATATCCACCATATGCAAAACGCAATCGCAGAATGTCTGGATATCGACATAGATCTGATCTCCATCAAAGCGACCACTACTGAAAATTTAGGTTTTGTTGGTCGTGAGGAAGGGATTGTGGCTCATGCCACGGTGCTGGTGAGCAAAATCAGTTAGATTGTTTCCGAAACGACAGGATGCCTGTTGTTTTATTTCTGATCTGCTGATATCCATACAAATACACCCGTATGCGACCCACCAAGATAGGGGTATCGATAAAAACCGGCAACTTGTTTTGGTCATCTGTCACATATACAATCATATGCTCTCCACCGGAAAACAAGGTGCCTTCAATGAGCAAGGGCCTAAATTTAATCACCTTGAATTGCCCGTATTTCGTGGTCAATTTTTCTTTGCCCAAATAACGGATATATACCGGAAAGACCTCATCGTCTAAATACATATTAAAAGGTATTTTCTCTCCGATTGGATACTGATTAAAATCGATATTGCGTGCATAATAGATGGCAGACAACACATCTTGTATGCAATCCGGTGTCTTTATGGTAGCGGTTTGACTCACAGCCTTACCCGCCGCGAATGTAGTTCGATCGATATCGTGTTTGCCACCTTCATTCACCGTTCTGATAAACTGATAGGGGAGCAGCGTGGTGGTGTCAATATAACTTTCGTAAGTGTCCCGTACTTTGTAAATCCAGTCGTAAGATGAGTAGGTACGCCCGAACCCCGTTACATGGTATACCGGTTTTTTTTGGAGCATTTCAACTTGATTGCTAAAAATGGCCTCACCTGCAGGAACGTACACGCCGGCGAGGGTATAATATACCTTATACGTGAGCCTTTCGCCCGAACGACTACTTGTATTACGAATCCCGCAGAAATCCGTTCGCTGTGCCATCATCGAATGACTGACAACGAAAAATAGAATGAAGAAAATAGCATTACCGTTAAAACCTATTTTGGGCGGTGAACACGCCTGCCTGATTGACTCAGTCAGGCCTTCCGCTATCTCGTCAAGCATTGACGAGATAGCAAATGCGATAGCTTTCAAGCTGTATTTTTTCATGTCATGATGGGTTTGGCCGGGGGAGATGATCCATAACCTTGAAGCTTATATTGTAAAGACTCGCCTTAGTAATCCTCCGGATTGGTTCCCTTATCATCGTTGCCGAAATTATTTTCTTCCGACACATCATCTTGTAGTCCGCGAGATACATTCATTGTGGCTTCAGCCCTTAATAAACTGGTCTGATCACTTGCATCACATTCATCCATTCCTTGCATGGCCAATGGTTTAGCAAACGAATCAATGGTCGAATAACCCAGTTTTTTATCGGCTTGTATGCGCTTGAAAAATTCTCCCCAAATCGGCATTGCCGCTCTGGCCCCTTCACCGATGCCGACTCCTACAAAACGATCGTCGCACCCTACCCAGGCACCGGCAAGTAATTGTGGCGTATAACCGATGAACCATGCATCGGCCTCACTGTTGGTAGTACCCGTTTTGCCTGCACATTCACCTTTAATGCCCCATACCGGTTTCAAACGACGACCGGTACCGATTAAAATGGTCCCCATCATCATACGTATCATTTTGAATGCAGTAATTTCATTGATCACCTCTTTGCGTTCCGGAACAAATGTTTCGAGCACATTCCCATTCCGGTCCTCAATGCGGGTGATATAAATCGGTTTGGTATTGATACCATAGTTTGGAAACATCGTATAGGCCCGTATCATTTCGATCACGGATATATCATCGGCGCCCAAACACACAGATGGGTAGGCATGCAACTTAGATATGATACCTAATTTTTTAACAAAATCAACAAAGGAATTGATTCCCACCAATTTCAATATGTTTACAGTGGCATTATTCTTCGAAAAGGCCAGTGCATTTTTCATCACAATGGAACCGCGGCTCTTATCCGGCCCATACATGCCATGACCGGGAAACATCACCGGATTCAACGATACCGACATACAGGGAGAATATCCGTTATCAACGGCCAGACAATACAATAGTGGTTTGATCGTAGAACCGACCTGACGTTTGGTGTTGACATTCACATGGTCAAACTGAAAATATTTATGATTGATACCGCCTACCCATGCCTTCACTTCACCTGTGGCCGGATCCATCACCATAAAGCCTGTTTGTATAAAGCCCTTCATGTATTTGATGCTGTCTAGGGGCGTTATGGTGGTATCTTTTTCACGATTGGCATTCCATGCAAAAACTTTCATTTTCGTCTTTGTATTGAAGATCTTCATGATTTCTTCTTCACTGCTGCCTTCTTCTTTTAAATTTTTATAACGATCGGTTTCCCTTACAGCCCGCATCAATGTCGTTTTGTGACTGGCCCAGGTTCTTTCACTGGCGAAGCGTGTTCTGCCCCACATTTGTTTTTGCACCGCTTCTTCCGCATATTTCTGCATGGTGGTGTCTATGGTGGTATAAATTTTTAAACCATCCTTATACAAGTTATGTTTATTCTTTTTGCACCAGGCTTTAACTTCTTGTTCGACCACCTGGCGGAAATATGGCGCCACCCCTTCATGATGCGATTCACTCATGGGTGAAAAATCCAGTACGATCGGGGTCTCTTTCAGGGCCTGGGCTTCGGAAGGAGAGATCTTAAAGTTCTTTACCATCTGATCGATCACCGTATTGCGACGATCACGCGCTCTCTCAGGATGTTTTACCGGATTGTACAGCGATGATCCTTTCAGCATGCCCACCAATAAAGCAGACTCCTGCACATTCAGATCTATAGGCAACTTATCGAAATAAGTTTTTGCCGCACTTTTGATCCCGAATGAATTATATCCCCAGGGCACCGTATTCAGATAGAGGGCCAGAATTTCCTGCTTGGTTAAATTCTTTTCGAGCTTTACCGCTACAATCTGTTCCTTGAGTTTTTCCAACATCCTTGCCAGGAAATTTCTGGAACCTTGTTCCAGGAGTTGTTTAGCCAATTGCTGGGTAATGGTACTCGCTCCGCCTTTCGGATTGAAGGTCATCACTCCTACAAGGGCACGTCCAATGGCTTCGGCATCAATACCGCTGTGTTGGTAAAAACGCTCATCTTCTGTAGATACCAAAGCGTCAATCACATTGGGCGAAATTTCGCTGTACTTGACGGGATAACGGTTTTCTAAAAAATAACGACCGATCAAGGTCCCTTCGGATGAATAGACCACAGATGCAGTGGCCGATTGAGGATTTTCAAGCTCCTCCATTTTCGGCATATAGCCCAACCATCCGGCATTGATCATCCAGATGAGAATATTGAAACTGACCAATCCAATGACCAGCCCCCACCACATGATTTTTATACTTCGCTTCATCTGTAATTGCATTTAATGCCACCCCGCATGCGGTCATCTCTTCAATTCGATGACAGAACAAGGATAAGCAAAGCTAAAAAAATACAAGGAGTAAAAAACTTAAATTATTGTGATAAAAAGCCTAATCTCCAATAGAAAGATATGGAAACACCAGGAGGTTTATAGACCCGGTCCTAGTTCAATTTATGCGGTGCGACCAAATTAAACTCAGGAATATTCACTTTAAACAACTTTTTGTTCAGCAAATTTTCCATTTGATAGGTCCCGGTCATACGCCCAATATCGGTGCGTATGCTGGCTCCTGACATGTATTGAAAAGATTCACCGGGCTCCAGCATAGGTTGTTGACCCACTACACCTTCGCCTTCAACTTCACGGAAAGTACCATTGCTGTCGAAAATTTGCCAATGCCGGCGCAACAATTTGACCGGGAAATTAGCATTATTATCGATCGACACGCGATAGGCAAAGGTGAATTCATTATTGATCGGATTCGACTGCTCCTGATTGTAAAAAGTTTCAACGGTGATGCAGATGCCCTCGGTGATTTGTTGTGTCATGGCTATTGTAAAAATAGGTTTTTTTTAATAACGAACAATTTTTTACTAAAGTATCTCCACACTTTTCAAAATATCTGGATTCTGCTCAGCTTTTCGAGCTTCAGCCTCTAAGGGATTTTCCCAATAACCGTGCCGAAATGACAGCCACAGGTATTGCAAGATAAATTTAGACCAACCCATTTTTTCCCATTGATGAATATGAGCCACTTCATGCCTAAGCCAGGCGGTATCATCGAGTAAGTCTTGTTTGCGGGCTCGATAGAGATAGATGGTACGCCCTATCACCATGGCACATTTGGGTACCCCTAATTTCCAGGCGGCCATGGCTGCAAGGCGGGAATTTTCTTGAACGCGAACCGGAATCTGTTTGATCAATGATGAATGATTAATGTTGAATGTTTGATACGTCGGAAAATGAAAATGATCAATTTCGAATCCTAAGATGCCATGGCTTTCAAAATCTGATCCGTATGCGTCTTCGACAAAACCTTACGAATGACATGGGCGATCTTACCTTTTTCGTCGATCAGGAAGGTGGTCCGTTTGATGCCCATATAGGTTCTTCCGTACATATTTTTTTCACCCCAAACCCCATATTGGTTGATGACCTTCATATCTGTATCAGCCAATAGCGTGAATGGAAGTTTGTACTTGGTTTCAAATTTCTTGTGCTTGCTGCTATCATCCGGACTGATACCGAGAACAGTAAATCCATGTTTTTTCAGAATAGCATGATTGTCGCGCAAATTACAAGCTTCCTGTGTACAGGTTGGGGTATCATCTTCGGGATAAAAATAGAGAACGACCTTTTGGCCTTTTAATTCTTTCAGAGATACGATATCCCCATTTTGATCTTTCAGTTTAAAATCCGGAGCCTTATCTCCTGCTTGAAGTTCTGCCATGTTTTAACATTTTTATCGTGTAAGTGTATATGTGGTCGTAGATAGATTTCCATTTTCGTCTTCGGCGCTGAGGCTGAAAAGATGTGTGCCTAAAGGGAAATGATCATCCATTTCGTAAGTATAAGTATCTCCTTTTTGCACCATTCTCAACCATTGCCCGTCTACTGTAGCCGTGCATCGAGGTACTGAAGTGGTTTCATCTTTCACCACAAAACTAAGCTTGTCCAACTTGCTGATGACATCATTATTTTTGATGGTCGATACGATTTGCGGGGGTATTTCGTCGATCACAATTTCATAGTTGCCAAACTCCCTAATGCGTGCGACCACTTGTCCGCTTTCCCAATTCCCTTTCTGCCCTTTTTTGCTGCCCACACCGCCATAGGGTAGACGCACCAGGGCAATTTTACTTTGAAGCGGGGCCGGAATATCAGCTTTGGGTTTGAGGTAAAGATCAAAGTAACTATGCACCGGTATGGCACCGCTGTGAATTTGATATCGGTAACTGTAAGGCGAGTTGATGGCTTTGATGTCGGCCCTGAAACAAATATCGTCATAGAGCGCATCTTCATTCAAGGTCAATGCGATATTGGCGTCACGAAAAGTATTTTTCTTTCCGGCGCTGAAGGTCATTTCGCATGTAGTTTCTTTGCGGGAATACATTTTGCGCTTTACAAAAAATTCAACCGTGGTGCTGTTACGTTTGGTATCGTAGACTTCAATTTTCACCTTACGGGGGATGCTGTCATTGAGGTCTACAACGCCTCGTTTGCTCGTGAAGGATTTATTAATGGGTAATTTGTCATTGGGCAGTTGATGACAAAGCTGTATCCATGGACCGTCATTTTTCTTGGTTTTATAATCAGCCATGGCATTCATATAACGGGTGATGTCGTAAGAGATATTGTCCATCTGCCAGGCAAAGTAAGGCTTGTCATCTACATACATCCGCATTTCAAATATGCCCAATGTGCCGGTAGCCGCCTCCATAAAATCGTCGCCGGCGATGCCGAAATATATGGAGGAAGAGGAACACAAAATTGTATCCGCCGGCAATAGGTATCGGTCTTTCTTCTTGCTCACTCTTTGCATTTGCGGACTTTGTTCGTAAATGCTGGTCGTGGCATCGTATACCGCAATTTGTTTGATGACAGGAGGCTTCTGATCCGGCCACTGCGGATAAAATAATAATCCGTTGAGCGGGGCTTCGGTTTTGGTATTCCGAATTTCCATATGCAGGTGGGGGCCTTCAGAAGATCCTGTATTTCCACTCCGGGCAATGAAACTTCCTTTGCGAATGGGGAATTGATAGGGCACTACATATAAATCCTGTTTCCAACTTTTTGTTTCATATTGTTTATTCCGGACAAAAGCTTCGAGTTCAGGATAGAATTGATTGAGGTGAGCATACAGCGAAGTATATCCACCCGGATGCGTGATATAAATGGCGTTGCCGAATCCTCCGGGTTCAATTTTGATGCGGGATACATAGCCGCCTTCAATGGCATACACCAATTGATTCTCTTTGCTGTCGGTACGGATATCAATGCCGGAATGAAAATGATTGGCACGGCATTCTCCGAAATTACCAACTAAGGACAATGGAATGTCGAGTGGATTACGAAAATTTGAGGGATACTTTTTGGCCGGAAAGAATATTTGTGCTGAAACTTGAAAATGAAGGAGAAATAATAACGGGAGTAGGCGATACATGGTTTTAAGTTTTATAGCCTAATCAGCCACGGGTTCGGCGTCCGGTGTTGGGGCAGTATGGGTTGCTGATTGGGGTTCTTCTTCTTTCTTCAACAGGCTCCTCTGAAACACGAAAATCGCAATAACACCACCTGAAATTGAGGCATCTGCAATATTGAAAACAGGTCTGAAAAATTCAAAAGGTTCGCCGGCCCAAAAAGGCATCCAGGATGGGAAAGTACCCTGCAGGATGGGGAAGTAGAGCATGTCCACCACATGTCCGTGGAAGAGTTGCCCATAACCCTGCCCCCATGCGGTGAAATGGGCTACATGGAAACTGCTGGCACTAAATATTTTACCGTAGAATACACTGTCGATCGAATTGCCCAATGCACCGGCCAAAATAAGGGCGCTGCAAAAAATAAGGCCGTTTGAATACTTCTGACGGATGAGGGTGGTTTGAATAAAATAGAAACCCCAGGCTACAGCGCAAAGGCGAAATAGAGTCAGAAACAATTTGCCCCAGTCTTCGCCGAACTTCATACCGAAGGCCATCCCTTCGTTTTCAATGAAATGAAGTTTGAACCAATGCCCCAAGACATTGATTTCCTCGCCGTAAAAAAAATGGGTTTTGATATATATTTTAAGCGCCTGATCGAAGATGAGGACTGCCAATACGATAAAAATGACGTGTTTGAGTTTCACTAAAATGATTTTCGCAAAAATAATGGGAATATAGATATGACGGTTGAGGTATTTTGGCAGCGTAGGAAGTATATCCATATCTCATTCAAAATGATATCGTGTGCAATTGAAATGTTAGGTTGCCGGTTCATTCCGCGGATACTATCGCGTTGGATAACTCACCTCAGTGAACCCGTCATGGTATCGACAATCCAGTTCCTTAGGGCAAACGATTAAACTTTACTTCCATCATTCCTTTCTTCCAGATTCTTTCGCCCAAAGCAGCAAGTAATGTTCTATCTTCTTCTAAAACGATAGCAAAAATATTACAAGCATCCAGCCCTTTACCTTCTCCATAGTAGATGCCCATACATTGACTTGTTTTGCATCGGGCGGGTAATGCCGGTCCTATCACCACTTCACCGGGCAAGCAAAACACGGAAGCATTTTCTTGAGGAATGAATAATGAAGGAGCTTCATCGGTCCAGATTTCCATACCGGATATCCGGGCATGCATCATGCTTTTACTAAAAGGCAAAGCCCGGTGAAAAGCTGCCACCGTTTGAGGCGCTTCTTCGTTGTAATACCGAAAACGTATGCTTAATCCATCTGGTGTTTCTACACTAAATCCTGTGAAATTATTTGACATGTTCATTGAAAATACGATTCAGCCAACGCAGAATCAGTAGCATAAAGAAGAAGGCAAATAATAGAAGGGCAAAATTGACAAGGAAATAATTGCTCTTGAGTTCGTAGGTGTCCCACAAACTGGCCAATACACCGCTGAGTTTGTTGCCTATGGAAGTACTCAAAAACCATCCACCCATCATTAGGGCCGTAATTCGGGGCGGACTCAGTTTGGAAACGATGGATAAACCCATCGGACTGAGAAAGAGCTCACCAATCGTAATGACGCCGTAAGAGGCTATGAGCCACCATACACTCACCTTTTCTGCACCATTGCTGCCCGCTTTTACTGCGGCAACCATCACCAATACACTCAATGCAGAAATCAGTAGACCGAGTGCGATCTTCGTAGGTGTCGTGGGTTCTTTTTGTCTTCGCTTGAGAAAAGTAAAGAATGCAACTACCAAAGGGGTGAGTATGATCACCCAGCCGGGGTTAATACTCTGACTCAAATTGGTGGCCCATACACTAATGGTGCTGCCTTCGGTCGGTTTCTTTTCTGCAGGCATATTACGGAAATAAATGGGGTAGTCAACCACCTTAATGACTTTGTCGCCCTCCCGTTGCAGTCGAAATGCCTGATCGTATTTTTCGGTACTGTCTTGCTTGTAGGTCAGTTGCTTCGCTTGCTTGAGGGTATTGAATACATCGGCTTGTGTACCCGTTACTTGTCGATTGGTATATCGGTCCGCCCAGGTATTGAGGGCACTTCCATTTTGTTTAAATACGGCCCAAAAAAGCGTCACCACTGCAAAGATGGCCAGGAGCGCTCCTATAGGTCTCTTATCTTCAGCATTGGCTTTAAAGTAGAGACTGGCATAAAAATAGACCACCGGTATGCAGGCAAAGATGAATGCATCGGTACTGTCGCTTCCAAAGATATTATCGGGAATCATCCAGCCGAGAACACCGGCAATCACGCTGGGAACAAGAATGAGAAGTACAATACGAAGGAAGGGCATATCATCGGCATGCACTTCTTTACGAATATCAAATTCGCGATAATGTTTAGTCCCCAACAGAAAAATGATTACGCCGATAAACATCCCCACACCCGCTGCCATAAACGCATAGCTCCATCCCAACATGATTTGAAGGGCTGCGCCAAAGAAGTTGCAAATGAAAGCGCCGATATTAATTCCCATGTAAAAGATGTTATAACCGTCATCTTTCATGTGTTTATGTTCCGGCGTGGAATACACGTTGCCAAGTAAGGTAGAGATATTGGGTTTGAAAAATCCATTCCCAAAAATTACGAGGGTCATAGCGAGGTAGAGCATGGGTTTACTATGAACCCCCATGAGGCAATAGCCTGCACCCATTAATAGTCCGCCGAAGATGATAGACTTTCGATACCCGAAATATCGATCAGCCAGAAGTCCGCCCAAAAATGGAGTCAGAAAGACCAGGGCAATGAAGGTGCCGTACAGATCGGCCGATTCAGCTTCGTTCATGGCAAAGCCGTCTTTCACATCTTTGAGATACAAGGTGAAGACTCCGATCATGAGGTAGTAGCCGAAGCGCTCCCACATTTCAGAAAAGAATAAATACGGCAAGGCCTTTGGATGTTTAACGGAGGGTGTTTGCATAGGGTAAATGTAGAAAAATAATTTAAGATTGGACACAGGATCATATACTTCTCAATAAACAGGAAATACAGATTACTCAATTATAAAAAATAATCTCCACTAGCCTAATCCAATGCTAAAGACCAATAAGTGCCTCGACTCCTTATTTTTCGACCTGCACCTTTTTATAGATTATCTGATGTCGGTCATTTTCTACTTTAAGAATATAGATACCGACAGGCCATAGGGCGGTTGTAATCTGAATAGAGGCTACCGGTTTTTGTTGCTGAAAAATGAGTTGTCCATCCATCGAATACATTTGAATGGTAAATAAGGATTGATCCGGGGTTTGAATATTCAGGGTCTGACCGGCAGGATTCGGAAATACCGTAAGTGGTATTGTGTTTTCATTCACAGATGGAGTCGACAATGCGACACCCGTGCAGGCATCCATCGCAATCATGGAGTCATAAGTCTTGATATAAGTATCTGTAAACAGCGGGTTGAATACGCCGGTAACGATATTGGTATCTTCAGTGATGTTGAGAATGTTTTGGGTAAACTGCTGGCTATGTTTTTTACAAGGGAGTTCGAGTTGCGCATCGGCCATCAGTAAGGTATAGTCGTAAGGAATATTGATGGTGCTCCAAAGTGAACCGGTTCCAAAGGAATAGTAGCCCCCATTGGCGGCATTGTGAATATTAAAATAGAAAGCACCCTGCCCGCCTCCGGTGCCGTATACCTTATTGAAAAGGGTATCATGGTTATGACTGAATTTGGTGTAAAACATATTGCCGCCACAAACTTCAACGGGCTTACTCATGCCCACGGCTACAAAACCGCCTTCGGGTGCTTCACACACATCGTAATAGGTATCGTGAAAGGGAAATCCAATGGATCGGTTGCTCACATAATGACCTGCAGTATCGAGCTTCAGACTAAAGCCATTAAAAGAAACCGTCGTATTAGTGCCCTCATAACCCACACCGAAGAAACTATGATCGGTTTTGGATTCGATGAGTTTGTCGATAAGGAGAGAGGTTCCTGCGCACGCAAAAACACGCTTCCAAATAATGCCGCCGCTTTTATTGATTTTAAGTACAACGGGTTTGGCGGGTGTAGCACTGAGATAAGAAGCCAGTCCGCATACAATGAGATTCCCATCATAAGATTCTTGTATGCTGCGACCGAAAAGATAACTGGAGACCGGGTTGAGTGAATAGCCATACGTTGCGACAATATTGCCCGCTGTGGTCATTTTGGAGACGATCATTTTGCCACCTGAATTAGCCACCATAAACAAATCACCATTGACATCTTCGGTTACATCTTCCCAATTCGAAACATTGGAAAAATTTTTGTACCAGATGATATTGCCTAACGAATCGAATTTGAGTACGATGCCCGGATAGAATGAAGCGACATAATGATTGTCTTTAGTTTGTATGATCTTTAGGGCAGTAGCAGAATTTTTATCGATGCGGAAAGACCATTTATAGGCATTATTTTTATCGAAAAAGCCGATGTGGGGATAATCATTCGTTTGGAAGCGCTTACCGGTCATTACTCGATTGCCGCTGCGATCGATCAATCCTTGTTGTCCCAGGAAATTAGCACCTGCTTCTCCGAAGGCGATGACTTGCGGGGCTTGGGCAAATACATGGGCTGCCGAACACAGGCATAGCAAGAAACTGAGGTAAAGGTATTTCATGGGAATGAGTATTTGGGTGAAAATACATTTTTTCGAATGAAGTATCATAGCAATCCCGAATGTTTTTCAGCTACATACTAAATTTTAGAAGATATAAATCATTCGGCAATCCCACACATCAGGTTGAGTAATTTAAGGGTATGTGCATAGCTTTCTTTTCGGTAGTCGAAAAACGTCACGGCATATTCACCATTGGCATTCGGCGAAGAAGCCGGGATTTGTTGAAAGGCTTCACGGAAGCATGATTCCGTGAAGGGCAAATCGGTTTGACCATTAATGAGAAAAAGTATTTTATCTAAACGAAATGTATTGACCAATTGATTGATTTCGTACTGACAACCTTTGTATTGAGGATTAAACGAACGCAGGTCCATCAATACGAGATCATTATTTTTGACAAGGGCTTGCAATACAAGTTTCCAGGTATTATCACGACAAAAGAATTCATGGATTCGAAAGCAGCCGTCAAAGTCGCGGGAATAATCTGCTTCAGAAGTGTTTTTTTTGATGGATGCCTCATCATCGCAAAAAGAGTCCTTTAGTTTGCCGGAAAGAAAATTCATCATTTCATGAGGGTCTACGGTAGAAGCAGCCAGATCGGGCCCTGAGATCATTTGCACAGGACCATAGAAGCGCCAATGTTTACAAAGATGCTCAAAAAGTTGCCTGCTTTTCGCCCCCAAAGCGAATACCCGAAGCATGAGAAGCTTACGAGGTGCAGGAAGAGGATAGAATCGACGGAGCAAATAGAACAATAAAATGGAGACCGCTTTATAGATCAGAAAATAAAGGATGACAAATAAGCCATATGCCGGTTTTTCGACCACGAGATTCACAGAGTATACAACAGCATGAATGATGATGATGCTGTCGATGATGAGGGTTTGATCGGTGATGAGTTTTTTATTATACATCACGCGAATACTGAGGGCGATCAAAAAGCAAAAAATTAGGGCGATTAAAAAACAGAGTAACCAGAAAAGATAGAGTCCCTCGACACCCATACCTGAATCTACAATGAAACCGGCCAGGACATCGCGGTCGGGAGCATTGATAAATAGAAAGGTTAGTCCAAAGGCGACCATAAACATGGTGGCCATCAAAAAGCTAATGCCTCTGATTTTTCGCAGCAATAAAATGAGTACGAAGAGCGTCGGAAGGAAATTGATGATCAAGACAGGAAGCAGGAGTTTCCCAAAGCTATAATTCGGCGTAATCTGCCCTTGGGCATAAAAGATATACACGATCATTAAATTGAAAATGAAATAGGCAATGATGAAAATGAATCGTTGAAATGTGGAGGAGGTGATGATGATGAGGCTGGCCAACAACAATGGCCATAGGTAAAACAAAGCCGTATAAGCTATGCGCCAAGCTGAGAGGTCAATATGACTGCAGCTCAGCATGATAGCCGATAAGCACAATGCCGCGATGCCTATGGAGATGATGTACACGAACCAGTTATAACCGAGAAATTCCTTGAGTTTAAAAAAATTCTTAACGTCCCGGGTGTTCAATTCAGCCGGGTTGATGGTGTTGAACCGTGCTTGAGGGACTTGAGCCGGGGCCGGGTCATTTGAACTGTCGGTCTTCACAGTTTTCATTTTATAACCCATTCCCTGTATCAATTTACGCCGGTAATAATTGATGAGAATAAAGCAAAAAGGAATGGATAATAGCGCTGCGGCTAACACCACCATTAAGATGGCCCCATTGAGGTTGTTATTGGTAATCATGGTGAGTTGGTTTGAATGAAATCGTGGTTAAGGATTCTAACTCAAGATAAGAACGATTTTGTGTAATTGGAAATGATCCGTTCGGTTTAACCCAAAACCAAGCACTAAACACCAAACACTAAAAACTAAGCACTAAAAACTCTATTCTCTAACCACTCTCACTTCGACCCGCCGATTTACCGCTCGCATTTCTTCAAGGTATTCATCGCGATTAATTTTACGTGATCCGCCATAGCCAATATAACTGAGTCGGTCTGCATTGATCCCATGCTCAATCAAATACTCGTAGACCATTCGGGCACGCGTAACGGAGAGGTTATTACTGTCTTCATCCCAATCATAGCCATCCGGTTCATTCGTAGTACAGCATACATGACCTTGTATTTCAATGGCCAGCGTTGGATTTTCCTTTAAGATGTTCAGCAAGTTTTCAAGTTGAGGCATGGATTCAGGTTTTAATACATGCCGCCCGCCAAAAAAGATCAGATTCTTGAGTATGAGTTGCTTTCCCACTTTAAAATCCTCCTTTTGCAGTTGGCCACTCACAGTTTTTACTTCAATAATTTTTCTGGGAGGCGGAGCCTTGGAAGCCGTTTCACCAGCGGCAGGAGGCTGTTTGGGCTTCTCCTGAACCAGCGCCGGAGGTGGTGGAGGTGGTAAAGGTGGTGGTGGTTTTTTCGGATAAAAGGTTACAATCACCCTTCGGTTTTGTTGTCGCTGGTATTCATTCCGGTTGAAATTGATGGGTCGGTCCTTGCCGAATCCGATACAAGTCTTGATCGCCTTCTTGTCCATCCCATTGTCTACCAGCAGTTTTTTTACCGCATTGGCCCGGTTTTCTGAAAGGGTATAATTATATTGCCTTGAGCCGATGCTGTCGCAATGCCCTTCCAGTAAAACCCTTTCAATAGGTTTTGAATTCATCAGACGTATGAGATTGAGCATAGAGCTATCCGGTATTTCATACAGGTCATAGTCAAACAGGACCACATAAGAAAAGGGTTGGGCATGGCCACTCAAGCCAAACCATAGAAAGCATATACAAAGGAGTATTTTGGGCATAGCCGATACCAAAGATAGGCAATAAAGGAGTAGATTTGTCGGATAAAACACAAAAACGATGAATCCTAAAAAACCGTCGGATACCCTCACAACCATGAGTGAGTTGATTCTGCCAAATGATACGAATACGCTGGGAAACCTGATGGGGGGTAGGCTCATGCATTGGATGGATATTGCTGCTGCCATGGCTTCGATGAAACATTGCAACTGCCCGGTGGTAACTGCCTCAGCCGATAATATTTCCTTCGAGAACCCGGTGAGACTGGGGAATGTGGTAACGATTGAAGCCAAAGTAACCCGGGCATTTAATTCCTCCATGGAAGTCTATATCAAAGTCCATGGCGAAGACCTTCCGACTCAGTTTAAATATCTTTCCAATGAAGCTTACATGACCTTTGTTGCCCTCGATCCGAATGGAAAACCACGTAAAATACCGGAATTGGTGCCGGAAACCGAGGAAGAGCATCGTCGATTTGAAGGTGCGCTTCGCCGTCGGCAAATGCGCTTGGTCTTGTCGGGAAGAATGAAACCCGATGATGCGACAGAGTTAAAAAAGCTGTTTATGGAGGACCTTTTGGTCAAATAGGGACCGACTAAAAAAAGGAACAGTCTCTTCCTAGACAAGAAGAGACTGTTTTAACCCCTAACCAAATCAACCTATGAAAAAGATTTATTTTCAGTGCGAAAGTAAAATAATATTTGGAATCTGAGAAAAATAAAATCAATAGGCTATTGGCTCTGAGCATGATTGTTATCAGCTTTTAGTCTTCATCGGTTAATATCACTCCTTCATCGTATAATTCTATACTTATGAACACCTTTTGGTGGAAAAATTTTACTTAGCTTTAACAAGAAAATAGACCACTGTCTTCACCAAATTCAAATTTTAAACGAATAATACATCACAGAATGAAAAATACAAACCGGTTACTGGCCTTATTGATTTTCATTACGGGATGGGTTGCCTGTCGTGACAATTCATCTCCCCAAACATCCGCTTCGCAACCTTTGAAGCAATTGTTTGCCAATTATTGGGAAGAGCGTTTAAAGCTTTTTCCACTGGAAGCAACCGCTTATGGTGATGATCGGTACAACGACAAAATGCCGATTTCGATTAGTGCATCATACAGAGATACGATCCGGTCATTTTATCAGAAATATCTGGATCAGGCAAAGGCGATTGACAAGCCATTGAATTTTGAGGATCAGATGAGTAAGGATTTATTTATGTATGAAATGGAAATTAGTTTTGAAGGTCTGAAGTATCCTGCCCATTTAATGCCTATCAATCAGTTCTGGAGTTTTACCCTGGAGTTTCCTCAGTTGGGTAGTGGTGATGGAAATCAGCCTTTTAAGACGGTGAAGGATTATGATGATTTTTTGAAAAGAATGAAAATCTTTCCGGCTTGGGCAGACACCGCCATCGCGAATATGCGAAAAGGGATGAAGCTGGGATATGTCTTGCCTAAAGTACTCGCATTGAAAGTCATTCCCCAACTTCGCGGCGTAATCACAACGGATGTAACCAAAAACATATTTTATCAGCCGATTTTGAAACTGCCTGAGGGAGTATCGCCTGAAGATAAAAAGAGACTGACGGCGGCCTATTCTTATGAGATTGTCAATTCGATGATACCCGCTTACAACAAACTGGCGGTTTTTGTCGAAAAAGAATATTTGCCATCATGCAGAAATACTTCCGGAATGGCCGCATTACCCAAAGGCGACGAATATTATCAGTACCTGATTCACTATTATACCACTACCAACTTAAAGCCCGACAGCATCTATCAATTAGGATTGAAAGAAGTGGCAAGGCTGAAAGCCGAAATGATCAAGGTTAAGGATGAAGTGAAGTTTAATGGGACTTTGGAAGAGTTTTTTCAGTCCATCAATACGGACCCTCAGTTTTATCCATTTACGACGGCAAAAGAGGTATTGGATAGTTTTCGTGCCATTCAGTCCATAGAAGAACCCTTTTTAAAACAACTGTTTAAAGAAAGTCCCAAGACCGGGTTTGAGATCCGTCAAACCGAAGCCTACCGTGCGGCAAGTGCCAGTGCCGAATATAATGCCGGAAGCGAGGATGGCAAAAGACCGGGTATATTCTATGTTCCCATTTTGGATCCGAAAAAATTCAATATCGTAGGCATGGAAACCTTGTTCTTGCATGAAGCCATTCCGGGTCACCATTATCAGATTTCATTGCAACAGGAGAATACCACTCTGCCAAAGTTTCGTCGTTTTCTGGGCTATAGTGCTTACGCGGAGGGTTGGGCCCTGTATACCGAAACCCTTGGGCGCAAGCTAGGATTGTATAAAAACCCATATCAGTATCTCGGTCATTTGAGTGATGCGATGCATCGTGCAATTCGACTGGTGGTAGATGCCGGACTACATACCCGCAACATGAGTCGAGAGGAGGCTATTGCTTATATGCGGGCCAATGAGCGAATTTCCGAGGAAGAAGCAACTGCGGAAATAGAGCGATACATGGCTATACCCGGACAAGCATTATCGTATAAAATCGGACAATTGACCATCAGTGCGATGAAAGAGAAATACCAAGCCCAATTGGGTGATCAATTTAATGAAGCAGACTTTCACACTCAACTCTTGAACGGAGGTAATATGCCTTTAGAGATCCTTGAAAAAAAATTAGCACATTGGGCGGGGACGCATTAAATTGCAGTAGAAAAAATTAAGCTAAGTGCGATTTGTACCGGATTTTATAGCACAGATATTTACAAAGGGGAGCTCAGTCTATAAGGAGTTGCAAAATATGTTGGGATTTACGCCCTCTAACCTGGCTGTGTATGAATTAGCCTTATGTCATCGTTCCAATAATGCCAGTACTGAAGAAAATAATGAGCGACTCGAATTTTTAGGAGATGCCATTTTAGGCGCTATCATTGGTGAGCATTTGTTTACCAAGTATCCCACGAAGCCTGAAGGGTATTTGACCGATATGCGTTCCAAAATTGTCAATCGCAAAACTTTAAATCAGATTGCATTAAAAATCGGGTTGAAGTCATTGATGAAGTTTAATGAACAGGACTATTTTCTGCGTGATTCCCTGATTTTCGGGAATGCCTTAGAAGCTTTGATCGGGGCTATCTATATCGACAAAGGATATGCCATCACACGAACTTTTGTCAGAAAAAGAATTCTATTGCCCTTTGTCGATATTGAAGTCTTGGAGAATCTGGAAGTCAATACCAAAAATAAACTCATTGGATGGGCCAGCAAACAGGGCCGTAAGCTCGATTTCGTGGTGTTGGATGAAAAGCTCGACCGTGGTCGTAAAAAATTTACGGTAGGGGTGGTTTTGGATGAAGAGATCATTGCGCAATCAGTGGCTCATAATAAAAAAGAGGCCAGTAAGATTGCCGCTGAAGAGGCGATGAAGATTTTGGAGATTCCGATAGGGAATTAAGATAATTATGAATGATTAATGTTGAATGTTTAATAGGGTGTATATTGAGTGTAGGACCAAATTTATGATGTAACTTTGTAAACCATGATGAAATAGGGGCGCATGATTAAACATTTATCATTCAACATTCATCATTTTCCAAAAACTGGGGCCGACCGGTTTTGACAGCGTAGATCTTTGAACGTGTAAGCATGTCGTGCGTTGGATAATTAGCACGTTAATCTGAATATTCAAAACTCAAATGGCGAAACTTCATTCGCAATGGCTGCTTAATTCATTTAAGTCTCCATTATAGGCCGTGTATTTCGGGTAGGCTTATGACCCACGTTACACCGCCTTCAACAGAGAACATAAGCTGCGACCAGAACAGGCTGTGAAAATGGTCAAAGCTCTATTCAGCTAAGGAAAAGGTAGGTTAGTTCTGCCCCGGCCTTTTTCCGACAAGCAATGCAGAAATAAACATGTAGAAAGCGTTTACGGAATATGTTTGGACAGGGGTTCGACTCCCCTCGGTTCCACAAAATCAGAACGAGAATGAGAGCGGAGAGCGAAACTCCCAATCGAATTCTCGCTCTGTTTTTGTACCCCATAATCAATCTGTTTCTCACTCTTTTATAACAATCTAGCATCATCAGAGTAGGAATGAATCATCAGTGTATGAATTCGATTCTTTCTCTTTCACTTTTTCTTTCCCTTTCTTATTTTCTCCTGAATTTATACAAAATCAATAATGTACGAAAATCAACATAGGTGAAAGTATTTCTTGCCAGATGTTAAAATCTGAACCCTGATTTAATTTTTCTGAGTGCGATGAAGGTGTAAAAAATGCGCTAACTTTATCACTTCATTTAAAGTAAAAGGAAAAATGGGATATTACTTTGATCAGGATATTAGCGGAAACATTGGCGCACAAAAATATCTGTGTACGATCACCTGGCGGAATGGAGTCATTACCATGGATGAACCTAAAAGTCTGGAAGGTGGGGATCTCGGCCCCGACCCATATTCCACCCTTTTGGCTTCATTGGCAGGATGTACGCTTTCAACGCTCAGAATGTATATCGACAGAAAAGGTTGGGACATTCCGGAGATATACGTTAAAATGAATTTCACCCTCAACACCGAAGGGGAATTCTCAACGGATATAAAACGTGACATCAGTTTTTCCAAGGATGTTACGGCTGAGCAGAAGGAAAGACTATGGCAAATTGCCGGTAAATGCCCCGTTTCAAAAATACTCGAACATAAAATAACAATACATACAACAATTTAAATGGAGAAGAAAAGCTATACCAACGGAGAGGTGACCATAGTTTGGCAGCCGAAAATTTGTATTCATTCAACGAAATGCTGGCGGGGTGAAAATTCCTTGCCCGAGGTTTTTAATCCGGCAGAAAAGCCATGGATCAAACCGGAAGCGGCCAGTACTGAAAGAATCATTGAACAAGTTAAGCAATGTCCGAGCGGCGCATTAAGCTATGTTATGAATGATGAACAAAAAGCAGCAGAAAGTAGCAGTGTTGAAACGATTGCCGAGCCGGTTACTAACGGACCATTACTGATTCACGGAAACATATTGGTAAAAGATGTGAACGGCAATCAAACACAAAGAAAAAAAGTTACTGCATTTTGCAGATGTGGCGCTTCCGGCAATAAGCCTTATTGTGATGGAAGTCATGCCAAAATAGATTTTAAAGGATAAATCTGAGTTCATTAATTTCCATTATCCGGATGAGGATGAATCCCTTTCGGAAACAGTAATTCAAGTGTAAATTCTTGTACTGCTTTTCTGTGCAAGATCAGGGTGAGTGTGAAGGGTGAATGCGATTTCAAGCCTTCCTTTTAATGACTGCTTCATCATTTAGTTCCTCACCCGGTCGCATTATCCTTTCGTGATAATTTTCTTATAAATCACATATCCTTTCTTTCGGATCACGCAAACATAAGTTCCGGCAACTAGTGATGAAGTATTCAGATGAGTAGTCGTGTTAAAATGTTTACGCAGGATGGGTCTTGCATTGAGGTCGTATAAAGTAACTTCAACATCTCCGTTGATATTCTCAATGATTAAATCATCTTCCACAGGTACCGGATAGATATTAATGACTCCTTCATTTTGGGAAGGAACACCCTCGGCTTGTTGCAAAGTCAACTTGATATTGTCGATGCCGGCACTTCCGTCACATGAGGTGCAAGGATAGATAAAATAAGCACGAACACCGATTTTATGTATCGTTTGTGTCGGTATCAATAAAACGGAATAATTTGTCCAAACAGGCTGCAAAGAAGAAAAGTAGGGCGTTTGGGAAATGAGAGTATCATCAACAAAAATTCTCCAGGTTACACTGTCTGAACCACCGTACAAATTAGATCCGGCATAATCGAAACTCAAGGTATAGGGTTGCCCGGGATATAAATTATTAATCATTTGATACACACCCTCACCGCCTTGCCAATCCGGACCGGCACAGGCCCTGGCATAAACATTCCCGTTGGAGGCCGAACCCGGTATGCTACAGGGACATAATCCCTGGTTCGCTTCATCAAATTGCAAACATCCGGTAGAGTAACCGGACCAGCTATCCGGAACCACATTGATTTCACACAGATTGGGTGATCCCCAATTTTCAAAGGAACCATTCAGAAACGATTGTGCATTTGATTGGGTATGACAAAAAAGGAAGTATAACAGAATCCAGGTGATTGTTATTTTCATAGGGGTATACATTTGCTGAATAAATTTATGAAAAGATTTTCATATTGACTTTCATTTTTGAAACACAGATCCTAAAAATAGGAAAGGGCCGGGAAAGAGTGATTTTCAACTTTTGGACTTCTTATTGACCAATCCTTTCAATACTTCCCATAACCTCACCATGGCATAAGTATCGAGCGTGCAATATTTGATCAGATGCTGCCGGGTCGTATGAATAATCGTTGGATCTTTTTCTTCGTACAAAGCCAAAAATGCATCACTGGCAGCCTGACCTTGATTGATTTCCAATTCGGAATAGCTTAAGTCGGGACAAACGATCGGAAGCACCGTCTTAATACCATATTGACCACCCATGCTTTTTGTTCGATAATGATATCTGAATACGGGCATTAAATCTTTGAGTTTTAGATCTAATTGACGGAGTTCGTCTGCATACTCCGGAAAATCACGCATCATTTCACGAATGCGGCTTTGTTCAAAGACTATATTATATACAAATATGGTTTGTAGCTCACGCGTATGTTCGATTAATGAAGGTATGATTTGAATCCGTGGATCATGATGGGCATCGGCTAAATGTTCAAGATGTTCAATTTCCGAATCATGGTATTCTTGTTTATGCAAACTGTATTGAAAAACGATTTGTTGATAGGGTCTGCTTTCGTCAAACATGGGTATCGCCGGCATAATGGATTCGAAGTCAAGAAAGCCCACTCCATATTTTGATTCAGCGACAAATTGCCTGATTGCAGGAATGTCCACGACGGGTTCATCAATCTGTCCTTCATCCCCAGATTCCTCTTTCTTTGGAATTTGTTGCATACAGTAATGCGTAAACGGACAAGGGTATGGATTCTTACACTGTTTGCCCATTTCAATGACCGGCTCTAGTCCCAATAGGGTGAGTTTTAATTTTCGGGTATTGCTCAGAATATCGGTTTGAAGATTTTGCGCTTCTGTAGTCAAGTTTTGTATAAAAAATAATTGTTCAAGATTCAAATCACCCTTACGAACATAATGACTGTTGAAATGTATGATATTTATGTCTATGGGAGTTTGAAAAGGCATATGTTTAAGTACATAAAATTGAATAGCCGCATCCGTATGATATATTGGTTTAATGCTATTTGAAGCTTTTACTTCGAATGCATGCCATTGTCCGTTTTTGAAATCAAGGATATCGATGGCCACCACGATACGATCGTAAATGAATGTCGCTTCATAAATGGTAGTCACTCCTTGCTCAATGAGTTCCCGGGTATAATCTGCCGATGCTGCATTTGGATTGTGGCCTGAAGGAACGGCCAATACACCATTTGGAAAAAGTTCGCGTGCAAGCATCCCAATATCCGTACCGCTTTCAAATTTTTGCGTTTGATTAGCACTGATTTGTTGTTCGTCATGGCGATAGACATTGAGCCACAATGATTTTAAGCAATTCATGCCCTGAACATATTTCGATTTGGATAAATTCAGCCGGTATTCCGCTTCTATTCGATCTGCTTCTTCCAGCAATTGTTTTTCCTGATCTCGAAGATGAGCGGCTTTTTCAAAATGTTGCAGTTGGACCACTTCATTTTTTTGTATGCGAATGTCTTCCAGTTTTTGGTAGATCTTGGATAAGTGATTCATAGGCTGCTTTTTGGTTTAAAGGTAATGCCCTGACGATGTAAGGAGTTTACGCAGCCAAGCTGCTTGTAATTGATTTCCGGTGATGTGATGTCTCCCATTTGAATTAGGCACATCTCCTGTTTGTTTGATAGAAAGAATACAGTTGAATTCAATATATAAAATGAAAAACCTGCAAAGATACCAATCAACAATTTTCAACCTATGATGAACATCATGCAGAATGGTGATTCTTGTCACATATTGATCGAGTGCCCGAAAATAATTTTGCAACTTAAATGAAAACTATGAAAAAAATACTTCTTTTTACGATGGCGATTTCAATAACTTTTGTGGCCATGGCTCAAAATAAAAAAGTAGCCCTGCATCATTTAGGAACAACTTCTCTTTATTCCAGTAATTCAGGATTTGCGGATGCCATTACTGCAGCGGTGAATGGAGATACTATTTATCTTCCCGGAGGGTATTGGAATCCACCGGTCAGCATCAACAAAAAATTGGTCATCTATGGTGCCGGTCATTATCCCGATTCTACACAGGCAACAGAAGGCTCACATATTGTGGGTACCGTTACTTTTGAAGCCGGTTCGGACAGTACTTTATTTCAAGGTATAGAAGTGAGCGGAGATATTAACTTTAATGGAACCCCGATATCTTATGTACATATTAGCCGGTGCGCTTTTGGTTCCAGTACCCATTATGGTCTTACTGATCATATCTCTTATACCGAATGTGTCGTTCGAGGTAGTCTGAATCCCAATAATCTGGCAGATTTCCTGCATGTAAGAAATAGTATTATCGTTAATGTGATTCAAAATATCCTGCAGGGTGCATTAATAGAAAACAACATTTTTACATACCAGAATTGTTGTTGGTATAGTGCACCTACATTTGCTGCAGTGAATGGTTCGCTGATTCGGAATAACGTGATCCTGAATACAAATATTGGATATGAAATAGGAGGGAATTGCAGCAATAATCTGATTCAGCATAATCTGTTCGTTACTAATCCTGTTGCCAGTAATAATACCTTGTCCGGAAATTATATGGGTGTTGCATCAAGCAGTGTTTTTGTCAATTTCCCGGCTTTTAATGTATTCAATTATTCTGACGATTATCATCTGCAAAGCCCGGCAACTTATTTAGGTACAGATGGGTCGGAGCTTGGCATTTACGGAGGAAGCAGTCCCGCAAAGGAAGCCGCAGTGCCGGCCAATCCGCATATTCGCATAAACAATACAGCCCAATCAACAGATGTGAACGGGAATCTTCAGATAGATATTCAGGTAGGCGCACAAGATCATTGATAACATTTATAATCTCCAAAAAAATAAACATGAAAAAGCAAATTATTCTGACTTTGGCCTTAATGTCAATCCTTGTCACTGCATTCGGACAAAAAAAAATAACGCTCCAATCAGGCAATAATGCAAGTTTTTATTCTACGATTGACTCTGCGATGATGAATGCAGCGAATGGCGACATCATTTATATTCCGGGTGGGTCGTATGTCATCCCTTCATTATTGATTGATAAAGGGGTGCAAATTTTTGGCGCGGGACATTATCCGGATTCTACCGCTGCAACCGGTCAGACCATACTCACCGGAGAAGTCCGCATACTGAGTGGCGCCGATAATGGAAGTCTTTCAGGATGTAATATTTTGGGAAATGTATATTTTGGAAGCAATGCCAGTAATCAGACCGTCAACAATTATGGTATCAACCGTTGTAGTATGAGTACTTTGCATATTTCTTATGATGGACTAACACCCAGCAGTTCAACCAACCTGTATATATCCGAGAATGTGATCTTAGGAGCTATTTATGGTGCCAATTGTATCAATACACTTTATAAAAAGAATATTGTCAATGGTCGTTTATACAATCATTCATCATCTGTATTTGAAAATAATATTTTTTTGCATCCCGGCGGGAGTTGTTATGATTACTTTTTAAATTCTGTAAACGGTTGTGTCTTCGATAATAATATTATTTCTAATGGGGATGCTGGCTGTGGACCTTTTACTTTTGGATCTTCAGCAGGTAATATTTTTAATAATAACCTGTTCCGACTCAATCAAAGCTCGTATTTCCCGAATGGAACAAATCTTCAATACAATAATTTTTTTGGTTTCGTGCCAACCGATGTATTTAACGGAGGTACTGCTTTTAGCTTTAGTTATTATGAAGATTATCACATGTTGCCAACATGCATCGCGCATAACGGTGGGACAGATGGCACAGATCCCGGCATCTACGGCACGGTGGATCCCTATAAGGAAGGGGCCGTTCCTGCAAACCCGCATATCCGCAGTAAAAACATTTCCGGAACGACCAATGCACAGGGCGATTTGAATGTCGACATCACAGTAACGGCACAGCCGGAATAACAAAAGCATTGCCTCCATTCATTACAGGGTCTGCCGGTTAAAGGCAGTTTCAAAATAAAATCAAATGAAAAAAATAATTGTCATCTTCATCTGCATATTGTCAGGGTTGACAGGATTTGCACAGAACAAAATCAACGCCTATGAATATTGGTTTGATCATGATTTTCAATCTAAGGTTTCAACCAATATCTCTCCGGTGGTAAACTTTAACCTGAATGGCATGATTTCCACCAGTAGTTTGCCTTCTGGACTTCATGTATTGAATGTTCGTTTTCGAGACGATAGTTCAAAATACAGTCAGGTAAGTTCAAGTTTTTTCTTCAAACAATTTCAAGGGAGTGCGGGTGCACAAAATCAAATTGTTTCCTATGAATATTGGGTAGACCAAAACTACGCTTCGAAAACCAGTGTCAATATCACTGCAGCAACAGACTTTAATTTAAACGGCCCCGTCAATACCTCTTCAACAGTTCCCGGTTTGCATGTATTCAATGTCAGATTTAAAGATGTCGGCGGAAAGTGGAGCCAGGTATTGAGTCAATTCTTTTATAAATCAGCTTCAGGAAGTTCTGTTCAAAATAATCTGGTAGAATATGAATATTGGTACGATAATAATTACGCTGCTAAAATCAATACAACGCTTGCACCTCAGCAAAGTGTGCATTTGATGAGTAGTTTAAATACCGCTAGTCTTCCAATCGGTTTGCATATCTTGAATGTCCGATTTAAAGATGTAACCGGAAAATGGAGTCAGGTATTAAGTCAGTTTTTTAATAAAATTCCTTCCTCTCAATCTAGTTTAAAGCTGATCACAAAATATCAGTATTGGTACGATAATAACTTCGCCGGCAATATTACTCAATCGGTTGCACCGGTGGCAGATTATCAGATGATGGGATCTGTATCCGCAGCAACTTTGACCGTTGGGTTACATGCTTTTAATGTTCGGTTTAAAGATACCAATGACTTGTGGAGTCAGGTACTGAGTCAGTTTGTTTACAAGTCGGCTCCGATTCCGGGAAGTAATAATCTCATCGTTGGATATCGTTATTGGGCGGATAATAATTTTGCTGCTGCGGTCTACGAACAATTACCGTTACCAATTGAGAATCTGCACTTGAATACCATGTTGAATATGCTCAATGTGCCTAAAGGAGCACGATATTTCAATATTCAATTCAGAGATACTGTCGGTAAATGGAGCATCGTACAAACGGATTCCTTTTTTCGTATGCCGATTCCGAATGCTTCCTTTTATGCTTCAACAACTGCCTATTGCGACAGTGGTACAGTTTCATTTATCAACAATAGTTTTGATACGGATTTGTATCATTGGGACTTTGGTGATGGCGATACCAGTGCAGATGCATCACCTGTGCATTTTTACACAAGCCCCGGGGTCTACCCGGTCAGTTTGTTGGCTACAGATACACTGATGAATCTTATGGATGATACCCTTCAGGTAGGATATATAGTTGTGAATGCTTTGCCTGTGGTGACCGCTACGGCTTCAGAGGATACGCTATGTGCAGGTCAAAGCACGATACTTACAGCCGTCGGAACTGCATCAAATTACACTTGGTCGAACGGAGTCATCAATAATCAGGCATTCATACCCGGATCTACACAGACTTATACGCTTACGGGTAGCAACGGCATCTGTGCCAACCATGATTCGATTGAAGTGGTCGTTCATGCACTCCCTAGTATCAATGTGAGCACAGTGAATCCTAACGATACGGTTTGTTCGGGAACAGCTGTGACTTTATCTGCTTCCGGGGCGAACACTTATACTTGGAATGGGCCTCAGGTGATAAACAATGGCATACCATTCAATGCGATCAATAGTGGAATCTATACAGTAACCGGTACGGATGCTAATCTTTGCAGCAATACCGCCAGCAAACTCATCACGGTTCATACTTTGCCCATAGTCGCTGTAGCTTCTGTTTTGCCAAATGACAGTGTATGTAAAAATACGCTTGTAACGATGAATGGTTCCGGAGCCCAAACATATCTCTGGAATGGTCCTCAGGCGGTTAGTAACAATATACCTTTTGTAGCGATCAGTGGGGGTACTTATACGATAACGGGCGTCGATGCCAATGCGTGCAGTAATACGGCTACGTTATTTCTGACGGTACACAATTTACCCAATGTGAGTGTTGCATCTGTGACACCGAATGATACGGTTTGTCAAGGTACCCAGCTTACACTGAGTGGAGGCGGTGCTATAAATTATAGTTGGAGCGGTCCTCAGGTCATTACAAATGCTATTCCTTTTAGTGTCAATACTGCCGGCGTATATACTTTGACCGGTACTGATGCAAATCTCTGCAGTAATACAGCCGTCCAAGCTATACAAGTCAACAATCTGCCCAGCGTGAATGTGAGTTTGGTAACTCCAAATGATACGGTATGCCAAGGTACGATGCTCACCCTGGCCGGTTCAGGTGCTCTTAATTATGTTTGGAACGGCCCGCAATCCATCTCTAATAATATACCTTTCAGTGCGATGAATGGCGGCGTTTATCAAGTGACCGGAACGGATGCCAACCTTTGCAGCAATAGTAGCTCGGTGAATATAACGGTCAATCCGCTTCCGGTTTTCACCCTGGGTTCTGATACCAGTATTTGCGAAGGAACACATACGGTTCTCAGTCAACCCTTCAGTTTGGCTTCAGTGATTTGGAATGATAATTCAAGTGCTGATACTCTACTCGTGAATCAAGGTGGACAATATTGGTGCGCTGTGACTCAAAATGGTTGCACTTATACCGATAGTATAGATATCGCGATTGATTCTCTGCCAATTGCACACTTTGGATATTCCATTTCCAATTCTGAAATCGATGTGACTGATAGTTCGAAATTTGCACAATCCATACTCTGGAAATTCGGTGATGGTGCTACAGCTAATGTGCCTAATGCCTCTCACATTTATAGTGCCAATGGTAATTATACTGTGACCATGATCGTTACGAATGATTGTGGAAGTGATTCTGTGAGCGTAGATATTAAAATCATCACGGGGCTTACCGAACAAGAGATTCAATATGTGAGTGTATATCCCAATCCGTCCACCGGTCAATTCTATATTGATCTTAAGACATTAAACAGAGATGAGATTTCAATATCCTTGGTCGATTTAAAAGGGGCTATGATCTTCAGGAAAAATTATTCAAATCCTGATCAGATTTTGCATTTAGATGCAGGGGCTTTTAGTGCGGGAACCTATCTGCTTCGAATCGCTTCGGGAGACAAGATTTATGTACAAAGGTTATCCATCGTTAAATAATTTAACTATTCTTAAAGATAAGGGCTGCCAATGTCGGGCGGCCCTTTTTGATGATTTGGCAAAATCGTACAAGTTTTTCCGCAAATAAGCATCTACACAGATAGGTGGTATTAACTTAGCCTATTGACCGAGGAAGAATTAATCAAATTACTGCAACGAGAAGATCCTGATGCATTTCAGGAACTCGTTACTGCTTATAGCAAGCGGGTGTATAATTTATGTCTGAACTTTGTTGAATTAAATGAAGACGCAGAGGATATTACTCAGGAAGTTTTTATCACCATATTTAAATCGGTCAATGGATTTCAGGGAGAATCTCAATTGTCTACCTGGATTTACAGAATCACCACCAATAAATGTTTGGAATGGATACGAGCGAAAAAGAGAAAGAAGAGATCCGGACCTTTAACGGGATTATATGATCAGAATTCCGGATTTTTAAAATATGATCCGGCAGATAAAAGTCATCCGGGATTGATTTTGGAACAAAAGGATAAAGCCCGCGTATTGTTTTCGGCGATCAGACAATTACCGGAAAATCAACAAACCGCTTATTTGCTTGCCAAAGTAGAAGAGCGCAGTTATGCCGAAGTGGCGGAAATCATGGAGGTAAGCCATTCTTCGGTCGAGTCTTTATTGTTCAGGGCCAAACAAAATTTAAAAACCATTTTAAAAGAATATTATGATTTGCATAAATAGTCACCGTGAAGGATGCAATTTTTCTAACGATAAAACATCTAAAACAATATGAAGCAGCAAGAAGAATGGATAGAAGATATCCTTGAACTGAAGGGCCGCAGTTTGTCTCGGGAGGTGCCTCAATCGCTGATGGTCAAATTGAGAAAAATACCCGAGCAATATTCCGGCCGTATGACTCCTGTATTTCAATGGGCCATAGCCGCAGGCGTAGCAGCATTGTGCTTGTTGAATTTGGGTAGCTTGATGAGATATTCAGGGGCTCAAAAATCCGAAGTCAGAAATGCTTTTATGCAAGAATATTTTCAATCTGAAGAGTCCATTTAAATCATCTTCCAATGAATAATCCCCGAATACTAAAAATCTTGCTTTTAATTTTGCTCTTGCTCAACCTTGGCACGTTGAGTTTTATTTGGATGCACAAGCCGCCTCCTCATCGTGAAGAAGTGGGTGCATTTCTGAAACGCAAACTGCATTTCAGCGAGGAGCAAGAGAAGTTGTTCGATTCGATGAAGCAAGCCCATCGTCGCTATCGCCGACCGCTGATGCAGGCACAGCGAGATGCAAGAGACAAGCTGTTTGCCTTACTTAAAAATCCTCAAATCGATTCAGCTACCGTTATCGAAGCAGTCAATCAAATATGGATGAATAAAAAAGAAGAAGAGTTGAGTACTTTTTATCATTTTTCAGAGGTGCGAAAAATTTGTACACCTGAACAACAAAAAATATTTGATGAGGTGATACAGGAGGGGCTCAGGAATATGGCTCCGCCATTACCACCCAAAGATGGCAGATAGGGATGTGATTATGAAATTTCTTTCAACAGTTCCCGAATATCCATCATGATTTTTTTGGCGATATTATTGGCAGTAGTTTCAGAAGTGCTTTCAGCATAAATCCGAATGATGGGTTCCGTATTGGATGTCCTTAAATGTACCCATTCATTGTCAAAATCTATCTTCAATCCATCCTCCGTGTTGACCGGTTGTTTTATATAGATTTTTTGGATGCCTTCAAATATCTTCTTTACGTCCACTCCTTTTTCCAGTTCAATTTTATTTTTCGACATGTAGTAATCCGGGTATTTTCTGCGGAGGTCCACCATCGATTTTCCGAAATGTGAAAGATGAGTGAGGAATAAGGCAATGCCAATCAATGCGTCGCGGCCATAATGAAGCTCAGGTACGATAATGCCACCATTTCCTTCACCGCCAATGACAGCATTCACTTCTTTCATTTTATTCACCACATTCACTTCTCCCACGGCACTGGCAAAATATTCGCCGCCGTGTTTCAAGGTAATATCTTTCAGTGCACGCGTACTGGAAAGGTTGGAAACGGTATTTCCTTTTTTATGGGTCAGGAAATAATCTGCAATGGCAACTAAGGTATATTCCTCGCCGAACATGGATCCATCATCATTAATAAAACAAAGACGATCAACATCGGGATCCACGACGATGCCCAAGTCAGCATTTTGTTTGGAAACTGTGTTAGAAATTTCCATTAAATTCTCAGGCAGCGGTTCGGGATTATGATTAAACTTCCCATTGACTTCTTCATTGATCACAATCACTTGTTCAACCCCCAGTGCTTTCAGCAACGCAGGCACATAGGTAGCGCCTGTGCTGTTGATGCCATCCACCACGATTTTGAAATTTTTGGCAGCAATGGCCTCCCGATCAACCAAAGGATGATTGAGAATGGTGTCTATATGTTTTTGCTGATAGCTTTCATCCGTGCTTAATTTGCCCAATTTGGTTACTTCGGCAAAACGAAAATCGGCTGCATTGCCACGTTTTAAAACTTCTTCACCATCCTGTCCGGAAATGAATTCCCCGTGCTGATTCAAAAGTTTGAGTGCATTCCATTCTTTGGGATTATGACTGGCTGTAATGATAATCCCGCCCCCGGCTTTCTCCATGGTCACAGCCATTTCAACAGTCGGTGTAGTACTCAAACCCAGGTCAACCACATCTGCACCGAGAGACTGTAGGGTACTCACGACCAAATTACGCACCATTTCACCGCTGATACGGCCATCCCGGCCAATCACAATTTTTGGGTTGTTCGTTTTTTCAATCAGCCAAGAGCCAAAGGCAGCGGTATATTTCACGATGTCAACAGGAGTGAGCGCTTCATCGGGTTTGCCGCCAATCGTACCACGTATCCCTGAAATTGATTTAATTAAAGCCAAAATAAAATTTTTGAAGTGCGAAAATATAACAAAATACGTTGCATTTTTGCCCCGGAGTTGAATTATCTGCTCCTTTATCTTTGGTCAAGTATGCAAGAGTGGTTTGAAAATTGGTTTGATTCACCTTATTAT
The DNA here is from genome assembly GCA_016786845.1 of Chitinophagaceae bacterium. GTDB lineage: Bacteria > Bacteroidota > Bacteroidia > Chitinophagales > Chitinophagaceae > OLB11. The sequence goes on from JAEUVB010000015.1 coordinate 203,644, forward strand.
CATCTGCTGTATCAGCATCGAAGCGAGTTGGAAGCTCGAGGTTTCGTCGATATGCTGTATCAGTATCTTCATCCTCAAGCGGACGCGACCCTGCTTGATTTAGCCTGCGGTAAAGGCCGGCATGCCAAAGCATTTGCAGCTTTCCCCTTGGATGTGACCGGACTTGATCTTTCGGCTCAGAGTATCGCGTCGGCAAAAAAGCTTGAATCCGACAATCTCCATTTTTATATTCATGATATGCGCAAGGTATTTCGGGTTAATTATTTTGATATCATTTGCAACCTGTTTACAAGCTTCGGATATTTTGCCTCTCCGCACGATCACGATTTGGCTGCACAAAGCATCTATGGCGGATTAAAACCCGGAGGTCATTTGGTGATAGATTTTGTCAATCAAATACCGGCCCGAAAACATATCGACGACCATCGGCATGAAACAATAGTCAGAGATGAGGTCTGTTTTGATATACGCAGAAGTTACACCGAACAAAAATTGTTGAAGGAAATTCGGATTCAGGATGGAGATCAGCAATTTTGCTTTTCCGAATCCGTGACCAGTTTTAGTTTAACGGAAATGGTGAAATTATTTACTCAAACCGGATTAAAACACATTCAAACTTTTGGGAATTATACTTTAGGCGGGTATGATGAATCCCTTTCACCCAGAATGATTTTGATTTTTCAAAAGTAATGATGATTTCATCCATTCAACATATTGATGAAGTTATACTCCGTGCGATACATGTCAACGGGCAAAATCAAGTGTTCGATGTTCTCATGCCATGGCTTAGAAATCCTTATTTCTGGGCGCCCTTTTATTTATTCCTCCTCGTTTGGATGTGGCAACAGTTTGGCCGGCGCGGCTTATGGTGGTGCCTTTTCTTTTTTGTCACTTTTACCTTTTGCGATTTTGTCAGTGCCAGTTTGATCAAACCCTGGGTGCATCGATTGAGACCTTGCCAGGATGAAAACCTTTCATTTATACTTCGGGAATTGGTGACCTGTGGCAGTGGATACAGTTTTCCATCCAGTCATGCCGCCAATCATACCGGACTCGCGGTGTTTATGATACTCACTTTAGGACATCAATTTCGTTGGGTTAAGCCCGTCGCTATCCTTTGGGCATTGGGAGTTTGTTATGCGCAAATGTATGTCGGGGTGCATTATCCTTCTGATATTTTAGGAGGTGCTTTTATCGGAGCAATTATTGCATTTCTTATATCCAGATATATGGCCTTCAGATTTGGTTTTGGGAAAGCATCTCATTAAATTCCTTACTTTTGCCCTCCCTCATGATTTGGTTTTATTTTCTTTTACTGACCGTGCTGACCCTCTTGGGTGGATCCATTCCATTTCTGGTTAAATCGTTTAAGTCGGAATGGATGACCTATATGTTGGCATTTTCAGGGGCATTTCTCTTGGGTATTACGCTGTTACATTTATTACCCGAAAGCGTTCACGAACTTCAACATGAAGCCGGCATTTATATTCTGATTGGTTTTTTTATTCAATTATTATTGCAAAGGATATCTCACGGTGTAGAGCACGGGCATATTCACGATCATCATACCCATGTGCATGGCATCAGTCCAATTTTTTTAGGCCTGTGTATTCATGCATTTATGGAGGGGATTCCTTTAGGCTTTAATTATCAGAATACCAGTACGATGCCTTCCATTTTTCTGGGTGTGGCTGCGCATAAAATACCGGAAGCCGTGACCCTCAGTGCATTGGTGCTTATGTCGAACAGCAAGAAGAATAAATGGGTCATTCTTTTGTTCTTTGCTTTGGTTTCACCGGCATCGGGAATGTTGGCTATGTATTATGGTCAAAAGTTTCAATTTATCTCCAATTTACTCGTTTACATTATCCCTGTAGTCATAGGTGCTTTTTTACATATTTCTACGACCATTTTGTATGAGAGTGGAACCAAGTCTCATGAATTAAGCAGACAAAAAGTCATCTCTGTATTGCTTGGCCTGTCTTTTGCGTTAGCCACCCTGCTATTCCCTCACGAATAAATCTAACATGAAAAAGTATTTTCTTTTACTGGCCGGCTTGATCGGTCAGTTATTGTCTTTGAATTTGTTTGCGCAAAAAACAGCCCATACCGAAGCTGCATTAAATGCACATAAAAGCCTTCTTTGGCGGGTGACCGGTAAAGGGTTGAAAAAACCCAGTTATATTTTCGGCACCATACATATGATATGTGAAGAAGACTATTTCTTCACATCCGCGATGCAGGAGGCTTTTCAAAAAAGTGATCGCCTGGTTCTCGAAATTGATTTGAGTGATCCGGCTTCTTCGCAGTCGAATTTGAGTTTAATGCTGTTGCCGGAGGGCAGAACCCTCAGGGATTTCTTTTCAACGGACGAACGATATCAAAGCTTCGCGGAAAAATTTAAGGAGCAATCCGGTTTTGAATTGAATCAGGTAAAGCAAATGAAACCATTAGCGATACTGTCTATTTTGCTGGCCAACGCCAATACCTGTGTAAATACGGCTTCCTATGAAATGAAGTTGATGAAAATGGGTGAAGGGCGTCATATGCCGGTTAAGGGGTTGGAAACCACAGATGCCCAAATGGCTATTTTCGATCGGATGACCGCTCCGGAAATCGAAGCATTGCTCATGGAAAGTGTAGGCGATCCAAAACAAGCCATGGGCGAGCAACAAAAAATGATCGAGCATTACAAAGCCCAGGATGTAGAGTCTCTGTACAAGTTGATTACTGCTTCGCCTGAATTCAAAGGTCATGAAGGACAACTGATCAATGATCGGAATCAGGCATGGGTGAAAATATTGCCGGCATGGTTTATCGAAGCGAGTTGTTTTGTAGCTGTGGGAGCCGGGCATTTATCCGGCGCATCAGGTGTATTGAACCTGCTTCGCCATGCAGGATATCAAGTGGAAGCGGTTCATTAAAGCGTATGATTGGATATCCGGAATGCCATCGATGAGGAGCAGGTTTCTGATCCTGAAAGCGTCCTTTTCTTATGCATGATCTGAATCGTTGAAAAGTGTTGAAATGCCTTTAAACATTGAATTACAGGCCCTGTTTCAGAGATATTTTTTACAAAATTATGTTTTTGAGAAAAAAGAGTCTATTTTTATCCAAATTTTTACAACAAATGAAGAAATTGCTATTTAGTTTGAGTGTTTTGCTGTTGAGTCAGGTGATGCAGGCACAGCAATATTATCCGCTGGCCGATCCATGTGATCCGGATAAGGTGTTTGAAAAACTTCCGCCTGCTGCCTATGACAATAATTGCGTTTATCTGCTGCGTATTTCCAGCCAGCCTTTCAATAAATTTCCAAAAGAAGTATTCCGTTATCCTAATTTGAAGGAATTGACCTTGCACAATGCGAATGTCGGTTCCTTGCCTTTGGATATCTATTTGTTGGAGCATATTGAAGTGTTAGATCTGTCCAACAATAATTTGACCACTATCCCTGCGACTATCGGGGAAATGAAAAACCTTCGCAAGCTGATCCTGCGTAACAATAAACTCAATACACTTCCGGCTGCAATTTCAAATTGCCGCAATCTCGAGGAGTTGGATATTACCGGCAATCCGATTACGTTTTTGCCCAATGAAATCAATAGCTTACAGGCATTACGCAGTTTCCGATTCAGTGGCAATCAAATCAAGGATCCGCAAATTATGTTGGGATTGGTTCGCCAAATGCGCAACATCACCAGCCTGGATTTGAGCGGTTGTAATTTGAATTTCGTTCCTTCTGATATTCGTTTCTTGAAAAATTTGAGAGAACTCAACCTCTCAAACAACAATATTCATTTTCTGCCTTACGAAATCGGCTATCTCAACAAATTGGAAACCCTGATTATTGGCGAAAATGGAAGTACCGGAAATCGTATTTATGATTTGCCTACTTCCTTTGCCAACTTGAAAAGCCTGAAAACATTGGTGGCGGCGAATAATAATTTTGTAGACTTCCCTATGGTATTGGCTTCCTTGCAGCAATTGGAAAATCTGGACATGAGCAATAATAAATTGCAGGCGTTGCCGGCTGAAATTGGCATGATGTCAGGTTTGAATAAATTGAATGTGATGAATAATCAGTTGACCGATGTGCCTGTGGAAATAGCCACACTGACCAGATTGACGACATTTGATTATGCCGGCAATCCTTTCTCACCAGAAGTACAGCAAAAAATCATCAACCTCATGACCGGCAACTATGTAGAGCCGGCCCCTAAGAAAAAGGTTGTTGCCAAGAAGAAAAAGGTCGTTAAGCGCAAGCGTAAGTAAACGATTATCATAATATGAAAGAGCTGTCTTCGGGCAGCTTTTTTTATGTCAACTAACTTTGGTGCATTTGATCACATGGCCAATTTGATGTCTTGGATGACTCCGGTACTTTTATTTGATATGTGCTCCTTGTGGAAACGGACTGCGCGGCAACGATTGCAGCGGAAAGCCCGCATCCGCCGCGGCGGAGAGGACTTGGAGCGGAAAGCGTGTCCGCCGCCCAAATATTATCCCTGTATATGAATCGAGAAGATAATCATTCGCGTGGTAATGCGATCGATGGCTTTGTTGGTCGGTTCGCCTTCGTTACGTAAAAGGGTATTCCCAAGACCGTTGCTGACTTTAATTTCCGGCGCAAAAATGAAATTAGGATAATAGAACTCAAATCCCAATCCTAAATTGTAGCCATAATCCACGGGTTTGATTTTGATTAAATCATCTGCACGTTTTGAACGGGCATTGGCATTGAAATCGTAATCGATCTTACCACCGGCGCAAACATAGAAACGAAAATTATTTTGTCGGTCGGATTTGAATTTAAACTCCACGGGAAGACTAAAGAGAACAGATTCAAATGAATTGGTGAGGGTAGAATCATTGGGTAAGGAAAACCTTAAACCTTTTTCGCGGAGTACAAAAGAAGGGCAGGCCCGAAGGTCCACAAATCCACTCAGTCTCAAATTGCCCATAATGCCCAACTGGAATCCGGGTTTCCACAACGGGGTAATATTCGTGACACTATCACTTTCAATAAAATACTGCGAATGCGATAATTTGTATTGTGAGGTATTGATTCCTAAAGAAATTCCGAAATAGTAAGGTTTATCCTCATGTTCGGGATTATTCATGCGTTCATTTTGAGCTTGTGCAGTCAATGAACAAACAAGACCTAAGACGAGGCCTGTTATTTTTCTGCGTGATAAATGGAAGCGATTCCGAAGCTCAGACTTTTGCATAGGGGTTTCTTGAATCCGGTTTTTTGCAATATTACACACATTTCTTCACCTTCAGGGAAAACCGCAACGGAATTTGGCAAATAGGTATAGGCCTTATTGTCTTTACTGAAGATCTTGCCCACGAGTGGAGTTACATAACGGAAATAGAAGTGATATAATTGCTTGAGCGGAAAAACTTTTACTTTAGAAAACTCAAGGATTACAAATTGGCCGCCGGGTTTGAGTACACGATGAATTTCGGTGAGCCCTTTTTCGAGGTTTTCGAAATTTCGAACACCGAACGCGACGGTCACGGCATCAAATGTGGCTTCCTGAAAGGGAAGATTTTCACTGTCTGCCTTAATAAGTTCAATGCTGTTTTGAAGTTGCTTTTCGGCAATTTTCTTCCTCCCTATGTCCAGCATACCGGCAGATATATCGATACCGGTAGTATGGGTCGGATCAAGCGCCTGAAGGGCAAGGGCGAGGTCGGCTGTGCCGGTGGCTACATCAAGAATGATTTTAGGTTGATAGGACTTTAATAAAGCGATCACTTTTTTACGCCAAAGGACATCAATGCGGAAGGAGAGGAGTCGGTTGAGGAAATCATATCGGTGCGCGATCTGATCAAACATGTTTTCAACCTGTTCCTTTTTGCTGAGGTCGGATGTGTGATCCGGTACGATGCTTTTACTCACCTGGCAAAGATACATGCCCAAAGAGATTATCCAATGTAATGCGCTTCAATAGATATAAAAGATACTGAATCTCTATTCCTTCTGTTTATTGGCCTATTTTTGTGCCAATGGAAATTAAACAGACGGAATACCTGATCAGTAGCCCGGGCATAGCCAATTGTCCTAAACCGGATAAGCCCGAAGTCGCTTTTTTAGGTCGCAGCAATGTAGGGAAATCTTCTCTCATCAATATGCTCACTAATAAGAAGGAATTGGCCAAGGTATCTGCGACCCCGGGTAAAACCCAATTGATCAATCATTTTCTCATCAACAAAACGATGTATTGGGTGGATCTGCCGGGCTATGGATTTGCTAAGGTTTCCCAGGCGCGACGGATGGAATGGACCAAGATGATCTGGAATTATGTAGAAAAACGAGAAAATCTGTTGACTTTGTTTATACTGATCGATAGCCGGCATACCCCTCAGAAAATTGATATTGATTTTGTCAACAAACTCGGTGAAAAAGGCATTCCGTTTTCCATCATATTTACCAAGGCCGATAAGGAAACACAAAAGGAAGTGAGTCTGCATGTGAGCCAATTCAAGAAAGCCTTACTCGCTTATTGGGAGGAATTGCCTCCGATTTTTGTTTCTTCGGCGGTAAAAAAGCTGGGCAGAAAAGAAATACTGACCTATATCGAAGGTTTGTGTAACGACTATATGAAGGATGAACTCTTATAAAGGTCGAAACTCCGGCCATTTTTTGCTATAAACATGATCAGATCCTTCATGGTGCGAAGTTTGCTAAAGCCCAGATCTAATTTTTTTACAGGGACCTGATATTCCTCTCTGAGCATTTGTTTATAAGTATTGATCTGGTCTCCTTGTGTAAATACAGAAGCCAGAGGCGTCAGTAAATTCAATTTCCCGCCGCTCATTTTGATATCGTTATCGGCCATGAAGTTTTTGGTGTTTTTCAATATCGATTTTGACAATTGATACATAAAAGGATTGCCGGCCAAATGAGATACTTTCGTCGCGCTTGTGATACTCTTGTATTCATTACAAGCAGACAGGCAAAAAATGAGAAAAAAGAAAGTCAGAAAGAGCGTGAAATTTTTTTTCATACAGTTTGATTTACAAGTCGTCGATAGGCAAATGCCGATATTCAGGGTGAATACACAGAGCCTATACGCAAACCCAATGCCAAAAATAATAAAATATGGAGGTATTTCTACCTGTTAGCCGAAAAACATGGCTGCCGGGCAGGGATTACTTCCCGTGGCACTGTTTATATTTCTTTCCGCTGCCGCAAGGACAAGGATCATTTCGGCCAATCTTTGGTTCCAGTCGCTTGATCGGATCTTGCTTCACCGGTGTTGGATCAATATAGTCTCTCTCGTTGGCCGCATAGTCTTCACCACGTGATTCGATCTCCTCACGGTTGGCACGCATACGACTCATATCCGTTTTCTCAGGAGCAGCCTGATGGATTTCTTGTTCCTGTTGCATCGGAATACCACTGCGTAAAAGGAATGAAGCAATATGCTTGTTCGTTGTTCCGATCATATCTCTGAAAAGATTGAACGCTTCAAACTTATAAATCAACAAAGGATCTTTTTGTTCGTAGCTGGCCAGCTGTACAGACTGTTTCAATTCATCCATCTGACGAAGATGATTCTTCCAGGATTCATCGATGAAACTCAATGTAATTTGTCGTTCCAAAGAATAAATCAAATCACGGCCTTCAGTCTCCACACTTTTTTTCAGGTTGGTGAGAATCTGTATTCCGCGAAGGCCATCAGTAAATGGTACAGCGATATTATCGACACGATCTCCATTTTGCTGGAGAATATTTTGAAACACCGGTGCGGTTTGTTCACGAATGAATCCGGATTTGCGATGGTAGGTGGCAATTAATTGATGATAGAGTTTATCAGCCAATTGGTCTGCATCGATTTTCAGAAATTCAGCTTCTGTGATTTCAGGTTCAAACGCAAAATCCCGAAGCACTTCCAATTGAAATTCTTCGTAATTGCGATTCGAATCAAATTGTTTAGCCACAAGGGTACAACAATCAAAGAAGGCATTATCCAAATCCAAAGCCAAACGCTCACCGAACAGCGCGTTTCTGCGTCGTGTATAGATGACCTCACGCTGAGCATTCATCACATCATCATATTCCAGCAAACGCTTACGGATGCCGAAGTTATTTTCTTCTACTTTTTTCTGGGCACGTTCGATGGATTTAGTGATCATGCTGTGTTGAATCACATCACCATCTTTGTGACCGAGTTTATCCATCCATCCGCTCAGTTTTTCACTGCCGAATAAACGCATCAAATCATCTTCCAGTGAAACAAAAAACTGTGAACTACCCGGATCGCCCTGACGACCGGCACGTCCGCGCAACTGACGGTCTACACGTCGGCTTTCATGGCGCTCGGTACCGATAATGGCTAATCCACCGGCTTCTTTTACACCCGGTCCGAGTTTGATATCCGTACCACGACCAGCCATATTGGTGGCTATGGTGACAGCGCCACTCAGTCCGGCCTCTGTTACGATCTGAGCCTCACGAGCATGTTGTTTTGCATTCAATACATTGTGGGGCACCTTATCAAAGGCCAGCATTTTACTTAATAATTCAGAAACCTCTACCGAGGTGGTACCCACCAACACCGGGCGTCCGGCTCCGGTGAGTTTTTTAATTTCTTCAATGACCGCACGATATTTTTCGCGCTTGGTTTTGAAGACTAAATCTTGTTCATCCTTACGTATGATACTCAAATTGGTCGGAATGGTGGTGACATCTAATTTATATATCTGCCAAAATTCACCGGCTTCCGTTTCCGCTGTACCGGTCATACCGGCCAGCTTATGATACATCCTGAAATAATTTTGTAAGGTTACGGTGGCAAAAGTTTGCGTGGCCGCTTCGACATCTACGTTCTCTTTGGCTTCAATGGCCTGATGCAATCCATCGCTGTATCGGCGACCTTCAAGGATACGGCCGGTTTGTTCATCTACGATTTTTACTTTGCCATCCATTACCACATACTCCACATCTTTTTCGAAAAGGGTATAGGCTTTCAACAATTGCTGTATGGTATGGATACGATCGGCCTTCACAGAGTATTCTTGCAGGAAAGCATCTTTGCGCGCCAATTTCTCTTCAGGTGTCAAGTTTGCGTTTTCGATTTCCGCTAATCCGGTTGCAATATCCGGCATCACAAAGAAGTTAGGATCTTCGGCATTTCCGGTCAGGAAATGAGTTCCTTTTTCAGTCAGATCAACTTGATTGTTTTTTTCATCTATGGTAAAATATAGTTCACTGTCTACTTTAGGCATGTTCTTTTGCTGATCGGCCAAATAGTAGTTTTCTGTTTTTTGTAATACCTGACGAATACCCACTTCACTCAAAAACTTAATGGTAGATCCGTTCTTCGGTAAACCGCGGTGAGCACGAAGGAGCGCAAGTCCTCCGCCTTCCTTATCATCATTACCTTCGGTAATTAATTTTTTCGCTTCGAGTAAGAAAGCATTCACGACCTTACGCTGAGCCTCAACCAATTTTTCAATTCTGGGTTTGAGGAAATGAAATTCCTGATCGTCACCTTTAGGTACCGGACCGGAAATAATCAAAGGGGTACGCGCATCATCGATCAATACGCTATCCACCTCATCCACCATCGCGAAATGAAGTTTGCGCTGTACCATTTCTTCCGGATTATGCACCATATTATCTCTCAGATAATCGAAACCAAATTCATTATTGGTACCATAGGTGATATCTGCCAAATAGGCATTGCGTCTTTCGGGAGAATTAGGTTGATGCTTATCGATACAATCGACCGTGAGTCCGAGCCATTCAAATAAAGTGCCGTTCCATTCACTATCACGTCGGGCGAGATAATCATTCACCGTTACCAGATGCACTCCTTCGCCGGTCAAGCCATTGAGGTAAGAGGGTAGGGTAGACACGAGGGTTTTACCTTCCCCGGTAGCCATTTCGGAAATCTTACCTTCATGTAAATTATATCCACCTACGAGCTGCACATCATAGTGCACCATGTTCCAGGTCACTTCACCACCGGCAGCGGTCCATGAATTTTTATAAATGGCATCGTCACCCTCTATAGTGATATAGTTTTTCTTCACCGCAAGGGTTCTGTCTAAATCGGTGGCTTTACTGCGCAGTTCGGTATTTTCTTTAAAACGGCGAGAAGCCTCTTTCACTACAGCAAAGGCTTCGGGGAGGATCTGCAGCAAGACTTCTTCCAATTGTTTATCCCGATCTTTAACCAGCTGATCGATCTGTTTAAAGATCTCACTTTTGCGATGAATATCTTCCGTTTGTTCTGCTACTTGTTTTTGTGCACTGATCTCTGCGGTGATAGCCTGCACATGATTTTGTATGCGTTGTTTAAACTCAGGTGTTTTGGCCCGGAGTTCATCCATACTGAGGCTTTGATAAGACTGGAAATATTGATTGATCTGGTCAATGACGGGACCGATTTTTTTCACGTCTTTTTCCGATTTACTACCGCCAAAAAGTTTATTGATGAATTTTAACATAGTTGCTTTTTATCTGTTGACCGGAAAGAGCCGGTCTGATTTGTTTTTCAAATAGTATGCTATCTTTTACACTTCTGACAAAGTGGCTGAAAGCGGGCAAATATAAGACGAATCAACGTCAAAGGAAGTAGGGCAGGGTATTTTTCTGCGATAAAAAAATCCCGCAACGTGTGCGGGATTTTCAATATCATTTACGTCAGATTATTCGTATTCATTACGCATGATACCATAAAACTGGAAGGTCTTTTGCTTGTAGCCTTTTTCATAGTATTTATCGGTATCTCCAAACTCAGGCATAGTCACCCAATCTTTAGATTTTGTTTTGTACCAGCGATAGATCGCGATATGGTTTTCAGCTCTGCGAATCGGTGCATAAAATTGAAGAGATTTCAAGGTATAACCCTTCTGCATCATGTCGCTGTCTGTAACTTCATCTTCTGCAATGCTGGTTTGATCTTTCGTTACAGGATTCGTCCAACGATAAATCGCTACGCGATCCGGGCCGGGAGTTTTGAATGCATAAAACAGCAATGTCTTTTCTTTATATTTCCATTGCAGCAATTGACCTTCCTGAATCTCTCCGTCGGCAAGCGTCACATAATTATTATCCACGGTATTTAACCAACGATATACACGTATTAAATCTTCATTCGGATACTGAGCAGATGCATTCTTACCTACCGATATCAAGGCCAATAATGCGATGATGCAATAAAGTGATTTTCTCATATAGCTTATGTTTTTCTGTTTTTTCGAATTACAATGATAGTTAATTGAATCAAATCTACACAATTTTTTACCGAATTTTATGGGAAAAACTCAAAAATCAGGAAATTTAACCTGCGCAGTGTTCAATTTACAGAATTAGTTTTCTACCTTTAAACTACCAATCGTTTAACTTGGTCTTAACTTCATCGTACTTAATCAATTACAAATTATAAAAATTCTTTCCCATGGGTGACTATAACAGAAAAGAATTCATCAATGCCTTCATGCCGGACCGGAAAAAAGAACCCGCTCCTTATGATATCAACAAAGATGAACTGGTCAAGAAATATGGCAATCATTCCCTGCCCCTGAAGGTAAAACGATCCCGTGCCGGACTCTCACAATACACCGGTACCTGGGGCAATACCCAAAAGATCCATTTGCTGCGCCGATTGATGTTTGGCGCCAAGCCTTCAGACCTTGCCGCGCTGAGTGGCTTAACGATGAGTCAGGCTGTGGATTTACTCATCAATGCCGTGCCGCCCACACCGGCCCCTCCGGTTAATTTTTATGAAGCCACCTATGCCGATCCCAATGGCATTCCATTAGGCTCTACATGGATCAATGCGCCTTATGGCGATGGTACCGTAAATTATTACCGATACCTTTCCATCAGAGGTTGGTGGATGAATAATATTCTCAACCAAACCATGAGCATACAGGAAAAGATGATCGTTTTCTGGAGCAACTCTCTCGCCACCGAAGCCAATGTGGTCGGCGATTCCAGATTGCAATATAAATACATGGATCTCCTGCGCACCTATGCCCTGGGCAATTACAAGCAGTTTGTAAAGGCCATGACCAAAGAGCCGATGATGTTGTTTTACCTCAACGGACACTACAATATCAAAAACTCTCCCGATGAAAACTATGCCCGCGAACTGCAGGAACTTTTCACCATCGGTAAGGGCACTACTTTGTGGAACGAAGATGATGTAAAGGCTGCAGCCAAGGTACTAACCGGCTTCCGTGCCAATACCACCACCCTTACCACCTCTTTCGACTCCACCAAACACGAAACGGCCAATAAAACCTTTTCGGCCTTTTATAATAATACCGTCATTACCGGACAAAGCGGTGCCGCCGGCGAAAATGAGCTCGATGACCTGCTCAATATGATCTTCGCGAAAGATACCTATGTCGCCAAACACATTTGCCGCAAGATTTACCGCTTCTTCGTGTATTATGATATCGATGCCAATATCGAATCCACTATCATCTCAGGTCTCGCCCAGACTTTCATTAATAATAATTGGGATATCAAACCGGTCCTCTTGCAATTGTTTAAAAGCGACCACTTCTACGATGCCCTCACGATGGATTGCTATATCCGCACACCCATGGATTATTATTTAGGACTCATGCGTAGCACGGGAACACAGATCCCGGGCACTCTACCCATCGATGAATTCTATGCCGCCCACTATACCCTCGCTTACCTCTGTGAAGTCACAGGTATGGATCCCGGCAGTCCGCCATCTGTTTCCGGATGGCCGGCCTTTTATCAGGCCCCTCAATTCCATCAGATGTGGATCAATTCGGATACCCTCCCTAAGCGCATGAAATATACCGATGCCCTCATCAGCAATTACGGTATTTATGTCAACTCGAACTATCAGATCAAATGTGATGTGCTGCAATTCGCACAAACCCTGTCTACTCCGTCCGACCCTGTGGCCCTCGTCGATCAATGTGTATTTTATCTCCTGGCCATCGGTTTGTCACAGTCTTTGAAGGACTATTATAAATCCATCCTGCTTTCCGGTCAAACCGCCAATTACTATTGGACCAATGCCTGGAACGACTATATCAATAACCCCGGCAATGCCACTTATGAAGGTATTGTACGCACCCGACTTCAACTGATGTTGCTGGAAATGCTGCGCATGGCCGAACATCAACTCTGTTAAACCCCATTTCAACACACCTTAAAACGTCTTAACATGAAGAGAAGAGATTTCCTCAAAATGGGTTCCTTGGCCACCCTGGCCTATACAATCAACGGGATGCCTATCCATACTTTCGGACAGAGCGGACTGCTGTCTATGTTGTCTAAAAACCGCAGTACCAACGGCAATATTTTGGTCCTCATCCGCATGTCGGGTGGTAACGACGGACTCAATACCATTATCCCCCTCGACAAATACAGTGAACTGTCGGTGGCCAGGCCCAACCTGCTCATCAATCAGCCCGATGTATTGCCACTCAATGGTTCGAGTGTTACGGGTATGCACCCTGCCATGACGGCCTTGCAAAATATGTATAATAATGGCAAGGTCAATATCATTCAGGGGGTCTCTTATCCCGATCCGAATTTCTCCCACTTCCGCGCCACCGATATCATGTTCTCGGCGGCCGATTCCAATACCTACCTCGAAACAGGTTGGGTAGGTCGCTATATCGACAATCGCTTCCCCGGGGCTCCTCAGGCCTATCCGGATGCCAATTTCCTCGATCCTTTATCCGTCGAAATCGGCTCCTCAGTCTCGTCTATGTTCTCGGGCGTAAACGGTCTCAACGGTCTGGCTATTTCCAGCATCAGTTCATTCTACAATATTGTGAACGGTACCGTCGATCCGGCCCCGGCCACACCTGCCGGAAACGAGCTCACCTATATTCGCTTCATCTCTCAGCAGACTCAGGCCTATACTCAGGTCATTCAGAATGCGGCCAACTTGGGTACCAATATGGCCACCTATCCTGCCAATAATAATTTGGCCGACCAATTAAAGATCGTCGCCCGCCTCATCTCAGGCGGACTCAAAACGCCTGTCTATATGGTCAATATCGGCGGCTTCGATACCCACGACAATCAGGTGGATGCCCTAGATCATTCTACCGGTTTCCATGCCGATCTCTTGAAGAAATTATCTGATGCCATCGGAGCCTTCCAACAAGATCTCGAACTTCTCGGGAAAGATGATATCGTGGCCGGCTGCACCTTCTCCGAATTTGGCCGCCGGATCAAGTCCAATGCCAGCGATGGTTCCGACCACGGATCCGGTATGCCGATGATGGTGTTTGGTAAGAAAGTGAACCCAACCATTATCGGAAGTAATCCTGTGATTCCGGCATCCGCAACGGTCAACGATAATGTAGCCATGCAACACGACTTCCGCCAAATCTATTCTACTATTTTGTCCGACTGGTTAGGACTCTATCCTTCCGATGTCACATCCGTCCTCAACGGACAGAGCTACCAGTGGTTGCCCATCTTCAAGTGGGCCACAGGGCAGGGCGAAACACCCATGCCTTCAACCCAGCTGTCCCTCGAACAAAATTTCCCGAATCCATTCCGTTCCCATACCACCATACGCTTTACCCACAGTGGGGGAGCGGTTCAAATTTTACTCTACGACGAAATGGGACGCATGCTCCGGGTGCTCTACGAAAACGATCTCCCGGCCGGTACCTTCGATGTGGGCGTGGAAAGAGATGCCCTCCCTGCAGGAAACTATTTCTACCAACTCCATACCGGCTCTCAAAAGATGAGCAAGAAAATGGTGATCGTGAATTGAAGGGAATGATTTTCTTTGCGGCAGTTCATGACACTCCACCGGTGAGCGTTAATCCTATGGGTTAGTGTCACTCATTAATTGCTCAAAGCTGATCATAATAAATTCAGCCGGTCTCACCACAGCCACTTGTATGTTCACCCGCAATATCCCATCCAATAGATCATTTGCATTCATGGTCACACCCAAACCACACTGCACATGAAAAGCCTCCGATGGTTTATTGCCCTGCAAGCCGCCTTGCTTCCATATCGACATCAGAAAATTCTCCAACATCGAGATCACAGTCTGCCAGGTATTTGCATTGTTAGGCTCAAACACATAAGCCCGGGTCGCCAATTGACACGATTGCTCCAAAAAGATCGTCATTCTTCTCACCGATATATATCGCCATTCATTACTATTCCCGTCCAGGGTACGTGCCCCCCATACCAGTATGCCTATGCCGTTAAAAAAACGAATCGCGTTCACCGATTTGCCGCTCACCGCATCCACATTCAAATTTCCTTGCTGCATATCCGACAATTGTATGGGCAATCCTACCGCACCGGCTATGGTCCTGTTGGCCGGCGCCTTCCACGGACCCATCATCGCATCCACGTTCGTGATCAAACCGGCCATGGCACCACTCGGGGGCAATACATTGGCATGATCTAAAATGTGTTTGACGATACGGCAATAGGTTTTACTCGCCATCATCAGGGATTGGTGCAATTGCGCAACAGAAAACGTGCTATGCGGTTTTTGTATTTCCGCTATAATGGTCGCAGCCATTGCATCATCTTTCGACACCGGGTTAATGATGGCCGACAGCACTTTCATATCGCCCCCGCAGATTTGGGTATAATCGATATCTTGATCCTGCATCATTTGGGTTTTTACAAACGGATAGTAAGCCGCACCGTATGAAAGTCCCTCCAAGCCTGTACCGTCTCTGAATGTTTGGATATCATTTTGCCACAGCAGCGCATCTGGCTGATGCCCGCCTTTGATGTCCAGTATACTGATGGAGGTGCCCATGCTCGAACTTTGAGCCAGCATGGTCTTCATCAGCGTGCTGTAATCATCGGCACTCAGTAAGGTGGCATCCGGACAAATATAAAGTGTGGGCTCAGGCTCATCCTTTAAGGCAGACAGTCCGCCCAATAAATCGGGCAGACGAATATTCGGATTCACCGGCGCCTCCCCGGCTTTCAGTGCCGTATGAGATGGTGCACCATAGGTGCCAACAGACACGATATACGCATCACCGCCTCCATTCTCATAAAACAAACGCAGACTATTGTACAAATAATAAATGGTGGAAGCATCCGGTACGATGGAATAATACTTTCCATCGATTTGCACATCATTTCCCTGTGCAGTTTGAGCGGCTTGCGCCACCACATAATACTCCGGATGATACTGTTTCGCCGCTGCCGCCGGTGCCGGA
Organism: Chitinophagaceae bacterium; assembly: GCA_016786845.1. Classification (GTDB taxonomy): domain Bacteria; phylum Bacteroidota; class Bacteroidia; order Chitinophagales; family Chitinophagaceae; genus OLB11. The sequence goes on from JAEUVB010000015.1 coordinate 219,824, forward strand.
GGATTCGGATAGCCAAAGATCATCAAGAAATCATTGAGCGAGCTTATCCTCATCGGCTGATTCAAATACGATCTGCCTTCATAGCTGGCCTGAGGCGTATACCCTATAAATGCCGGCACCGCCGTAGCCACCGGTACTACAGCATTCGGAAAGGCATTCAATTCCTCAATAAATATGCCGGGGGTTTTTAGGTGGGGGGTGCTCATGGGGTTGTGGTTTTAAATGTTTATAGGACTGATTGGTTTGGTAGTCGAGGTTAAGTTCCTTTTCAAATATAAGTCTCTCGATTGAAAATGTAGGCTCCCCATTTTTAGTACTATTCAAAAGTTCATAAACCAAATAACTTTATTCATAAACTAAATTACTTTATTCATAAACTAAATAAGTGTAGCAATAAACCAAATTACTTTATTCATTAACTAAATAGGTTTACTCATAAACCAAAATACTTTATTCATAAACCAAATAAGTTTATTCATTAACTAAATAGGTTTATTCATTAACTAAATAAGTTTATTTATTAACTAAAAAAAGTTTATGACTAAACTAACAAAGTTTAACCCTAATTCCATTCTACGAAACGTCCTCGTTTCGTAGTCCTATTATGTCGCATGCTGCGACGTACGAAATCTCGAATAAGCCCGCACTCTCCCTCGCAGGATTTCGCCCCTCACCCCTGCCACCGACCTCCCGCACTATAAATCGATGACCATACTCTCCTTAGAAGGACTGCGCCTGATAAAGTTTTAGCAATTTTTAAGTTGAACGCAGCGTAGCGTCTTTGCAAGGATGCACGACCGCTATTGGGCCGTCATTGCGAGGAGGCACGACGAAGCAACCCCATGCTACGAAGCACCCTTTTCACCCCATGAGATTGCTTCGTACCTCGCAATGACGTAAAACTTTATAGCGCGCTTTTTCTTTGTTACTTTCTATTACTAAAAAAGAAAGTAAAGAAAGCTCAAAGCCTACGAAATCTCGAATAAGCCCGCATCCACTTACAAACTAAGCACACACTCTGTCTCGGACCGGCCTTATTAAACATTCATCATTCACCACTCAACATTGACGAAGTCACCCCCGGCCCTATCAATCATTCATCATTAAACCTTCAACATTCCCAAACTTATTTACCTTTGCATCCATGCATCCCAACCATCGCCGGTTTTGGTCCTTCATCCTCTTAGGCATTTTCCTCGCCTATGCCACCCCGCGCGATCTCATTCATTTGTTGGCCATGCACCACGATACTAAGCATGAACACAGCCATCAGCATGATCTGCAAATCGATCCCGAACACCATCACTGCGAAATCTTAAAATTAGAACAACATTTCTCAGTCGCAGTCATCCCTTCCGGCGAAACGGACTTTCAACGCTTACCGGAATTTTTCATTTCAAATACCCTTACGGAATTAAACAGCAGACTCCTGCACGCTTCGGCTTACAGTCTGCCCGAACGAGGCCCGCCTGCATTCGCCTGATATCGCTACGGTCCTCGTTTTTTACAGTTTAATTCTATTCCATGAACATCAGAATCGTTCTTCTTGTGTGCATCTCTTGCTTGATGATGCATACAAGCAAGGCACAATCTCCACAATGTCAACTCATTCTTTCCGGCCGCATCGTCGATGCCGCCACGGGTTTGGGTGTGGCCCATGCTCAGGTCCTGCTGCGCGAACAACAGAAAACCACCCAAGCAGATAGCCTGGGTTATTTTACCCTCAGGGATCTTTGTGCCGGCAACCTCACCCTCACCACCAAGCACCTCAATCATGAGGAGAAGACGGAGAAAATTCAACTCAAGACTTCCCTCCGCAATAAAATCATCTACCTCACCTGTCATGCCGATACCCTGCACGAAGTAAAGATCAAGCGGTCTAAAATTCATTGGGAAGATGTCACGGTCAGCAATCGCATACAGGGCAATGATTTGTTTTTATCTTCCGGACTCTCTCTGGGTAAGGCCCTGGAAAAAGTGAACGGGGTGTATAGTCTGAGTACGGGCAATGCCATCAGCAAACCTGTCATCCGTGGCATGCACAGCAATCGGGTCCTTATTCTCAACAACGGCATCCGCCAGGAAGGTCAACAATGGGGCAATGAACATGCGCCGGAAATTGATCCTTTTATGGCCAAGGATATCGAAGTGGTGAAAGGTGCTCAATCCATCCGCTATGGCAGCGATATCATCGGGGGCGTCATCCTCGTGAATCCGAAAGCGATGAAGGATATCGCACAGGGTATACAGGGTGAATGGAATACCGCCTTGTTTAGGAATGGCCGCAGCGCCAATACGGCTTTGATGCTGGAAGGAAGACCGCAAAGCATCCCGGGACTGAGCTGGCGATTGCAGGGGAGTGCCAAACGATCGGGTAATACCCAAACACCCGATTATTTCCTCAAGAATACGGGCGTGAAGGAATTGAATTATTCATTGTCTCTGGCCTGGCAAAATGCCAAGCAGGGCCTCGAAGTTTATCACAGCTATTTCTCCACCGACATCGGCATCTTTGCCGGTTCTCACATCGGCAATCTCACCGATTTGTATAACGCTTTTGAAGCCGATTGCCCCCTCGACAGTGCCGGATTTTCTTATACCATTGCTTTCCCCTATCAGCATATCCAACATCGTTTGCTGAAAGCAGTGGCCTGGCGTCAGATAAGCCCGCATGCTCAGTTGAAATTTATTTACGGCTTGCAGCAAAACCGTCGTCAGGAGTTCGACAAGACCCTGCAGACGAAAAAGCCTGATGGGACTTACGAGCCCGCCCTCGACTTTTTGTTGGTGACCCATCACGCCGATCTTTCACTCAAGCATCAATGGCATAAACGGATAGAAGGGGAGATCGGATTGAATGGCTTCTTTCAAACCAACCGCTACTTCGGAAATTATTTCATTCCCAATGTGCGGAAGTTGCAGGGCGGTTTGTTCTGGGTCGAAAAATGGCATCGCAATGCCTTGTCGGCGGAAGCGGGTGTGCGTTACGATATCAATACCTTCCAAATCTGGAAATGGGAACAACAAACCCTCATCAGTCCCTCGCATTCCTTCCATGGCCCTGCCGCCACGCTCGCGTTTCGATATCAGTTGCCCTTGCTGACCCTTCACCTCAGTATGGGTACGGCCTGGCGCGCGCCTTATGTCAATGAACTCTATAGCGACGGGGTACACCACAGTGCTGCGAGCTACGAAATTGGCGACCGCCGCCTGACGTCAGAACGATCTTACAATACATCCTTCACGGTCGATATCAATCGCAAACAATTTTTGGATATGGAGATCACCGGGTTTTATAACTATATCAAAAACTATATCAATCTGCAACCGGTCATGCCGGCCACCCTCACCATACGCGGCGCCTTTCCCACCTTTCGCTACACCCAAATCAATGCCTTATTTTCAGGCATAGAAATGTCGGCTTCACTCAAGGTGTACAAGGATATCCGCTGGAATGTGAAAGGCAATCTGACCCAAGCGAAGGATATCAGCAACAAGAAGTTTATCGTAGGCATACCGCCTGCACGCATCGAAACGGATTTGGAATTGCCCTTGTATCAACGCAAAGGCAATGAACTCCACTGGGTGAGCGGCATCAGTTATACCTTCCGTCAAAACCGGGTAGCCGACAGCGCCGATTATGTTCCGGCCCCTCCGGCTTATCTCTTGTGCCATACCGACCTGCACAGCACCTGGAAGCTCGGACGCATCAAGATGCTGGCCGATGTCGGGGTCAATAATTTACTCAATACCCGCTACCGCGACTACATGAATCGCAATCGCTACTTCGCCGATGAACTCGGCCGCAATGTCTATGTGCGCTTCACCTTTCCTTTTGTACTTAAATCGTAATCACAAACATTTTAAACAAACACCATTCTTTACAAAACTAAAATATCATCATCATGAAAAAGAACAAAACATATTCCGCACTGATCGCCATCTTTTTCGGTTTGATACTCACGACCACCGCCTGCAAAAAGCCCGTTACACCGCCCAATCCGAATGAAGAGGAACTGATCACCACCTTGCTGATGACTTTCACCGACAGTGCCGGCGTGAAGCCTTCCACCACCGTGGCCTTCAAAGATCCTGACGGCGATGGCGGCAACAATCCAACCCAATGGGATACCATCAAATTGGCAGCGTCCACCACTTACAACATGAGTCTGCTCTTACTCGACGAATCGAAGTCGCCCGCAGATACCATCTCCAATGAAGTCTTGGCAGAAGCTAGCGAACATTTATTTTGCTTCACTATCTCAGGCGCCAATTGCCAGGTGAAACGCACCGACTCCGACGGCACTTATGAAATTGGTCTGCAATCGAAATGGACCACCGGCGCTATCAGCAATGGCAATGCCGAAGTCATGCTTCGTCATCAACCGGGCACCAAAGACGGCACCTGCACGCCGGGGGCCACCGATATATCATTGAGCTTTCTAATGCAGATTCAATAGTTGTGCTTGAGGCCCCCGTTGAGCAAACATTCGCTCTTATCTTCTCGTGCGGGGACCCTGAACCTCTATATTGGCTTTCAGAGCAAAGCCAATATAGAGGCAGAGGGAGAATGAGAATGAGAAAGAGAATGAGAATGAGTTTCGGAAACCGCCCCCATTCTTCTTTTTGTCGCAAAAGAAGCAGCTCTCTATTTGAAATAAATAGAATCTTTTGGCTAAGCAGGGTTTGAGGGTTAATTTCAACCCTCAAATTAAAACTACATGAAACAATTTTCTTTAGGACTGATCATGCTGTGTCTGAGCGCGAATTTATTTGCCCAGGAACATCAACATCACGACGCTAATCCAAATCTGACGCCCTTTCATAGTGCACAAGACCAATTCAATGGTCTGAGTCGTGCCGGAGTGCTCAAACAAGCAGCATGGACCCAGTTTACCCAGAAGTATCCGGGTTGGGGTGCAAGTTTCAACTTCCGTTCAAAAATGCCGCACCGTGCGGTGGGTTCACCCATCAGTTTCGCTCCGGGCGGACAAGATGCGGTGGCTAAAGCCAAGGCGTTTCTGCAATCTGAAATGAGTGGGTTCAATATCCCCGTCAATGAATTGGTGCTTACCCGCAATTTTAATGATGGTAAGTATATTCATGTCGATTTCAAACAAATGCACAATGGGGTAGAAGTGTTATGGTCGCGCGTAGCGGTTCGTTTTACCCAGGATTTGAAAATCGTAATGGCCGGTGTGGATGCACACAATAATATACCGGTACTCAATCCCGCGATCTCTTCAACTCAGGCTATACAAGCTGCCGAGCAAGCGATCGTAACCCCGATTTTAAGTACAGAGATCGATCCGGCTTTAAAAATATTCCCTTTACCTGCTGAAGGTGCTTATACCTTCCGTCCGGCTTATGCCGTAACGGTAAATACCCAGGATGATAAAGAAACACCCGGGAAATATCTGACTTATGTCGATGCGATTAACGGTGAGATCCTGTATCGCCAGAATAAAGTGGTACATATCGGATTCGATGTGAAAGCCGATTTGTATCCAACCAATTTGTTCAGTCCTTCAGCTTTGCTCCCTCTGAGAAATTTGAAAGTGGTGATCGGCGGAACTACTTATTATACCGATGCCAATGGTACCGTAACGGCTACCGGCGCAGGTCCCGTGAATCCGGCCATTTCGCTTGAAGGAAAATTCATTAAAATTGTGACCGGTCAAAATGGCTCTACCTCCGCGACCTATAATCCAACCGGCGTGGCTAATGGGGATGTGGTCACCTTCCCATTGTCAGATCCTAATGCATCCATACGTCATATGACCTGTTACTATCATGCCAACGTGATTCACGATTATATGAAGACCAAGTTTCCCGGCTTGACCACTATGGATAGCCCCTTAACGGCTCGCGTAGATCGTACCGACGGTACTTGCAATGCTTTTTACAATGGTACATCCATTAACTTTTATACCACAGCCGGTGGATGTAACGCCCTTTCCCTCATCAGTGATGTCATGTATCATGAATATGGTCATGGTATCAACTATGAATTCTACGATTGGCAGGGCGGAAGTTTCGATAACGGCGCCATGGGCGAAGGTTATGCCGACGTATGGGCCATGTGTATTACCGAGAATCCAATCATCGGACCGGGTTTTTACATCAATCAACCTAACTCCAATATTCGTCAATACAACGCCGCTCCGAAAGTGTATCCTCAGGATTTGATTGGTGAAGTACATGCCGATGGTGAAATCATCGCCGGTGCATGGTGGGATTATGCCGTGAACTTGAGCGCTACAATGTCTTTAAGCGCAGGTGTAGATACGATGTCCGATTTATTTACTTCTTCTCAATATGGTCTGGCTACAGGTCCTGACGGTGATGAAGGTGTGATCTACCATGATATCCTCATCGATGCACTTCAATATGATGATGACAATAATAACTTGAATGACGGTACCCCTCACTTTACGCAAATTGTTCAGGCCTTTGCAAAACACGGTATCTTTTTGTTGAGCAATACTGAATTGGAACATAACTACGGTGGACTGGTGAATTCCGGCACACCAATTACCATTGATGCAACAGCCATTGTTGATTTCCCGGCCTTTCTGGGTGATGTAAAAATGTTCTATCGCGAAAAAGGTACGACCTCAACGGATTCTATCACCATGGTCAAAACAGGAACCACTTTTACTGCGAATTTCCCGAATACCACCCAGGGAAAAATCTTTGAATATTTTTTCAATGTTTATGATAATGCAAACGCCTTGGCGGTAACCTCACCGGCAAATGCACGTTTTTCAATCTCTTCTACCCAACGTAATATTCCATATTTCCTGATCATCGGTCGCAGCAGTGTCTGGTTGCAAGATTTTGAAAGCACCTTGTCTCCTGGCTATATCGTAGGTAATGCACCCGGCGATAATGCTACAGCCGGTAAATGGACCGTAGCGGTTCCAATTTCTTCTGCTACGAATGGTGATACGATACAAACCGGTCACGATCATAGCAGTGGTTCAGGTAAATGTGCGGTAACCGCAAATGCGGCCACAGCCACCACTACAGCGGGGAATGCAGATGTAGACGGAGGAAAGACTACCTTAATTACCGATGAAATTGATTTAAGCAGCTATAACGAACCTGTCATTTCATACTGGCGCTGGTTCTCTAACAGTCAAGGCTCTAATCCGCGTAAAGATCATTGGCGTGTATGGGGCTCCTACGACAATGGAACGACTTGGTTTCAGCTCGAGCGTACCTATCAACCCGATGTGAGCTGGAGAAGAAATGTATTTATTCCCAGTTTGTCTCTCGGTACCAAAGTCAAATTAATGTTTATCGCTACCGATAGTGTTCAAGGTGGTGGTGGTGCCTGGGTAGAAGGTGCTGTAGATGATATCGAAGTCCTCGAATTAGGGAATACACCAAGTGGCGTGCAGGATTTAAGCACTTTGAATAGTGTGGTCTATCCGAATCCGGCCAAGGATCAGCTATTTATCAGTACACCGGAAAGAGGCCGTATGACCATTTCATTGATCAATACCCTCGGTCAAACCCTCTTGAATAAAGAATTCACTAAAACCTCAAGCTCCGACGAGGTACTGTCGATTTCCGGAATCAGTAACGGAATCTATTTCTTAAACATAGAAATGGACGGAAAACGCTCGATACACCGTGTGTCCATCGCCCGATAATCCAATAACAACAAGTTTATCTAAAACCCTGCCACCTGGCAGGGTTTTTTAATTGAAAAGTACACGGCAATCTTATACCTTTGAAGCCTGTAAAAAAATTATACAAATGCAAACATTACAGGATATAGCTTCCCAGGTCAGACGAGATATCGTACGCATGGTGCATGCCGTGCAAAGCGGGCATCCGGGCGGATCTTTGGGCTGTGCGGATTTCCTCACCGCACTTTATTTCCACCAAATGAAACATGATCCCGCATTCAATATGGATGCAAAAGGGGAAGATGTTTTTTTTCTGTCCAACGGACATATTTCGCCGTTATTCTACAGTGTACTCGCCCGCAGCGGCTACTTTCCGGTTTCAGAATTGGCCACTTTCCGTAAACTGAATACCCGCTTACAAGGACATCCTGCAACCCACGAACACCTGCCGGGTGTACGTATTGCCAGCGGATCACTGGGGCAGGGTCTCAGCGTAGCCTGTGGTGCCGCGTTGACCAAGAAATTAAATCAGGATTCAGCCATCGTATACAGTCTGCACGGAGATGGCGAATTACAAGAAGGACAAAATTGGGAAGCCATCATGTTTGCGGCCCATCATAAAATAGACAACCTGATTGCCACCGTAGATTATAACGGACAACAAATTGACGGCAGCACCAATCAAGTGATGAACCTCGAAAGCCTGAAAGCCAAATGGCTGGCCTTTAATTGGGAAGTACTCGAGATGGATGGCAATAATATGGATGAAGTGGTCGTTACCTTAGCCAAAGCCAAAGCGATGACCGGACAAGGAAAGCCTATCTGTATACTCATGACTACCAGTATGGGTAAAGGGGTCGATTTTATGGAAGGAACCCATGAATGGCACGGAATCGCACCCAATGATGAACAACTCGCCAGGGCATTGGCTCAATTGCCGGAAACATTGGGTGACTATTGATGCAATTCCTTCGAAGCACATATCGAAAATCCATTCTATTGATGGGGGTACTCATGTTGCTACCCCTTCTTTTTGTAGCACAAACAACTAAAAAATCACGCATCCTTTTTTTATTCGACGCCTCGTCGAGTATGACCTATAACTGGAATCCGGAGTATAACCGTTTCTCGGTGGGTGCCTCTATCCTGCTCAATATCGTCGACAGTGTCTATGCCATCAACAACGAGGTTGAATTTGCCGTTCGTGCCTATGGAACTATATATCCTGCTCAGGATAAAAACTGTACCGACACCCGCCTCGAGGTCCCTTTCAATATTCAGAATGCCAACCAGATCAAAACCAGGCTCAAAAACCTGACGGCCCGCGGCTCATCACCCATTGCATACAGTTTACAACAAGCGGCTGAAAATGAGTTGAGTGAGAGCCGGCAATACGATTATAGCATTATACTCATCACCGACGGAGGGGAAAGTTGCGGAGGAGATATCTGTAAGACATTTAATGAATTGCTGAAGAAAAACATCAAGGTAACTCCCTACATTATTGGACTCGATCAAAACGATCAGCTCAAGAAGATGTATGAATGCATAGGGAGTTATATACAAGTCACCAAACCGGAAGATATACAGACAGCGGTAAAGACCATAGTAGATGCAAACCGGCCACTATTGGAAAAGCCCAAGCAGATGAATGTAAAAACGGTGTACAGCAATACCCCGGTGATCGAACCGATCAAGGATACCCGTCCGCCGGTGCTTGAAAAAAAGGATCCGTTTCCACGCCTGAGTTACACTTTCTTTCCGGCCGGTAAGAAATCCAAAGGCTTGATGGTCCCTGTATTTTATTTACATCAAAAAGGTAAAAAGGTCACCTTGAAATGGGACATGGATGAACCGGTACCGGAGGTTGTAAAGGTGACCGAAGTATTTCCACGTTTGAAACTTAGATTGTATACTGCACCAGATAAAGTGTCGGCCGCAATGAAGCCCAAATTGATGTCACTCAAATTGGCCAAGAAAGTGAATCTGAAATTTGATTGGGAAGAACCTAAAAAAGAAGATCCACGGGTGACAGACATCTTCCCAAGGCTTAAAATGAAGGATGTTGATTTTAAGAAACCGGAACCGAAATTCGCTAAAGTGAAAACGCCGAAAGCCTTTAAGCCCGGTAAAGCAACGCTGCATTTTGATATTGAACCGGATCGGGTAACTCAGGTATTACCGCGACTCCTCATGTCGGATTTTGTGTACAAAAGACCCCTCACACAAATTAAAATCGGGAAAGCTAAATTGAGTAAACGCATTAGTCCGATTACCGCGACTTTGCATTTTGAAGTGGAGCAACGCAAGAAAGATATGCTCTCCTATATCAAGGCATGGGATTATCCGCGACAATATACTTATGCTTTTCGATTGCCTAAAATGCGAGCCAAATCACCTAAGAAGGATACGGCCAGAATTGCATTTAAAATGGAGCCCATCAAGCGTGATACCGTAAGGGCGGCGGCACCTCCACAAAATAATCTGGACCTGGAGTATACCATTGAAACAGAGAATAGCAATGAAACCATGGTACAGATTTTTTTTCAGGGCCGTGAAGGAAAGAAATACCTGACCGCTAAACCTGAGATTCAGTTTGTGGATGTGGCCACCAAACAAATGACCACTTCATTTAAAAGAACGGTCTCGGCCGGCGAGCCCGTACCGCAAAAGGTGAACGCCGGTAAATACAATGTCGTGGTCACGGGCTATAATGATTTGTATGCCAACAATGTCGTCATACAACAGAATAAACTCAATAAGGTGTACATCAAAGTACAAGATGGTACTTTATGTTTTGCCTATATCGGAAACCGTAATCGTCCGGTTGAATTCAATGCCATTGTAAACCGACGTTTTGCAACAGGCGCCACCATACTTCAGAAATGTACCGATCGATTGCCATATGAACCCGGAACCTATTACGTAGAGATCAATACCGTGCCGGCCAGTAAGTTTAGTATCGATCTCACTTTTGGTGCGGTGTATGAAATTCAAATTGCCGAACCCGGTCAATTGCAAATCACCAATGAGGCAGCTGCCGGTAAAGTAATCTTACAATGTGTTCTCGGTGATCAGTATGTTGCATTTTATACCCTGAATGTAAACGGCAATTTGGGCCAACAACTCATTACCCTTCAACCCGGTTTTTATAAAGCAATTTTTCCGGTCGATCCGCGTATGCCTCAGGCTGGTACCAAAACAGTTGACTTCAGGATATTCCCGAATAAGACCACCGACGTGGAGTTGAAATAGGAGAAGCAGGATCAATCAAACGGACTGCGCGGCAACGATTGCAGCGGAAAGCCCGCAGTGACGACGCAGGAGGAGCGAGGACTTGGAGCGAAAAGCGTGTTCGCCGCCCAAAAAAAATATTTAATAGCGGTTAAGGACGGATATTCCTATATGCCGTAAGTCAACTAATTCAATTGAAATTCCGGTAAACGATTGGTTTGTGCATCATAAACAAACAGTTCATCAATTTCGATTTGCCAATACTTATACAGCGGTGTTTTTTTGAGCAGGGCTTCTACGTCTTCTTTTGAATCGGCATTGATGACCATCCAGCAGCGATTACTTTCCATACTGACAGAATAATACTCAATGATATTTTTGTTGATCAGCGTATTGATATACATTCTATGTACGGGAACGAAACTCATGAACTCATCATCCATCCGGAAATAAATTGTGATCTGATACTTCTTCATTAAGCTAAGGTATGTTCAATGATTGAATTTGCCCAATCTTCCCGATAAGGCGCGTTGACTTTAATATAGTTGTCTGTATAACCTTCCATCATCCCTTTTTTATCGGCATGCTCAAACAATACCGGTCGGGTTTGCCCTAAAAATCCTTCAGTGAAATAATTCATTTTAAGTTCAGAGAGATTACGTAAAATCGCATTCCTTTCTTTACGAATAGGCTGTGGAACGACGCCTTCCAGTTCTATGGCTCTGGTATGTTCTCTTTCCGAGTACGTAAAGACATGCAAATAGGAAATATCGAGCGCATGTAAAAATTGGTAGGTTTCCTGAAACAATTCATCGGTCTCGCCGGGATAACCGACAATCACATCCACACCGATGCAGGCATGGGGCATCCATTTTTTGATGCTTTGGACACGGGCTGCATAAAGATCACGTTTATACCGGCGGCGCATGGAGGCCAATAGGGTATCCGACCCACTTTGTAAAGGAATATGGAAATGCGGCATGAAGGCCCGCGACTGACTCACATATTCTATCGTATCATCATTCAGCAAATTGGGCTCAATAGAAGAAATCCGGAACCGGGGCATACTCGTCTTTTGGTCGAGTGCGACCACTAAATCATGAAAATTTTCTTCCCTGGTCCGATTGCCGTTATAGCCTTTGCCAAAATCTCCCAGATTGACGCCGGTGAGCACGATCTCTTTGACGCCACTGCGTTCGAGTTCATGTACATTATCGACCACACCTTGTATGGTGTCGCTGCGACTATGTCCGCGGGCCAATGGTATGGTACAAAAGGAGCAGGTATAATCGCATCCATCCTGAACTTTGAGAAAGGTACGGGTGCGGTCGTTTTGCGACCATGAAGTATGGAAGCCCTCAACATCATCGATATCGCAACTACAAATTTTAGCCTGACCATTTTTTTTATAGGTACGAAGATGTTCAACGATATTGTATTTTTCACCGGCACCGATCACGAGGTCCACTCCTTCGATTTGCGCAATTATTTCGGGTTTGAGTTGGGCATAACATCCGGTGATGACCACGGTTGCTTCCGGGTTTTGCTTTTTCACCCGGCGGATGAGTTGCTTGCATTCTTTATCGGCATTTTCGGTTACTGAGCAAGTATTGATCACATAGACATCTGCTTCCTCCTGAAAAGATTTTTTTTCATACCCTTCCTGATCGAGCATTCTCGAGAGGGTTGAGGTTTCAGAAAAATTGAGTTTGCAACCTAAAGTATGGAAGGCAATGGATCCGGGTTTTGACACGGAACAAAGTTAAGGAATCCGCAACGAAAGAGAAACTTTCAGTCTGAAGGTCTCCAAATGATTTCGTCAATTATAACTGGTAATCGCTTTGGGCGATGGTACGATGCCAGCGGATATCGAAGCACAGTCCGCTCATCACCATCCAATGATTTTGATAGAAACGTTTGCCATTCATAGGAATGTTACGATCTATTTTGTATTCATTGCGGAGGTAATTGAAACCTAAACGCCAGTAAAGAACATCATTGATTCGGAATGAACCATAGGCTTCAGACATAATGGTACCATAGCTTTCCGTCCACGGCATATGAAGGTTAAAAGCATAAGGTTCTGATTTATAAAGGATACCGGGAGGTAGCGGTTCAGTTTCATAAGATTGGAAATAGCCGTCTTTGGAATCACCGAAATTAATGCCTCCGATATCAGTACTAAAGAATACATCTACACCTTGTTTGATATGGATCTTAAGGGCGATATAACCATTGAGGGTATTGGTTTGAACCTTAGGCATATAAAGTGTATCAGCTCCTCCGGGATTTAATGCGGTCATTACACGAGAGGATGTAGTATATTCTCTTCTCTTGGTGTTAAACATATTGGCTCTGATACCCATACCCACACTAAAAGTTTGCTTTTTACGGCCAATTCCGTGAAGGTAATGAATATTCGCTCCTAGGCTCCAATGAGCGTTGCCGTAATAACCCACATTGCCGTAAACACAGGCTTCTGCGGTTCTTTTTTTCAGTTTTTTGCGCATATTCTGACCAAATGCTGGCAACAGAAAAAAGGAGCAAAGGCTTAATAATAATAGTCGTTTTAGCATCATAGTCGCATTTTCCAAACCTTAAAAATAAGCTTAGAAGGAATCAAATGCAACTATTTTATAAAAATGTATTGAAAATGCAATATTTCGTGGGATGCGAATCTTTACAGAACCGGTAAATGCAGGCGAATGAGTGTTCCGCAGGCCTGTCCATGCTCGTCGTACAGATCTTCGATGATGATGGGTTCCTCTAAACTAATTTTGGACAATCGTTTAAGTCTTTCGCGGGTAATATTGATGCCCTTGGACATATGTTTTTTCATGCTGCCTTTGATGGCTTCACTTTGAACCCTTCCAATGCCATTGTCGACGACCTCACAAATGATTTCCTTGTCGGTATGTTCTTTTTCCAAAAAACGGATCTCCAACACTCCTTCACCCTCTTCTTTATTGAGTAGACCATGCCAGATCGCATTTTCTACAAAGGGTTGTATGACCATGGATGGTATATGGATGGAAATATTCTCGAGCTCAGGATCCACGGTAATCTTATAGGTGAATCGATTAGAAAATCTCAGCATTTCCAGATCAATATAGAGCTTCAGCATTTCAATTTCCGATTCCAAAGTGATTTGGCTCTGCTGTGATGCATCTAATATTTTCCGCATCAGGGAAGCAAAGTTTGCGAGATAATTGCTGGCAATCTGAGGTTCGTTTTTGATGATATAATTCCGAATTGAATTCAAGGAATTGAACAAGAAGTGCGGATTCATTTGTGAGCGAAGGGCTTTAATTTCCATTTCTGCCAATTGCTGATTGTATTCCGATTGTTTCTTTTGTTCTTCAAGTATCAATCGATTTTTATTGTGGATATAGGCCCGGTAAACTAAAAATACCGAAAGGATAGCCAAAAACAATGCTACCAAAGATGCTATGAGCAACCAGTTCTTTTCATTGATTTGCTTTTTTTGTGTGACTTGAATGGATCGTAACTGATGATTTTCTTTGTCCTTTAATTCGGTTTCATGTTGTGTTTGCACAAAAGCCAGGTGGGCGAAATTTTTATCGCTCAGGACCGTATCACCCAGAATTTTATGTTTGCGCAAATAGTAGAAAGCAGAATCGAATTCCTTTTGTTGTTCAAAATTTGTAGCCAGTAAAAGATAGATGTCACATTCTTCCGTTTTATTACCTAACGATTTGGCAACGGCAATGGCTTTTTGAAGGTATCGGCGGATGCTATCGGAATTTATTCCTTCATAAGCAGTGGCCATGGCTTTATAGGTCAAGATTTGCAGGAGCTGTTCATTGGAACTGGAGGCAATGGAATCAGCAATTCTGAGGTTTTCAAACGCTAAGGGGCGATTGTTCATCAGACTGTAGTAATTGGCCCGGTCTATGATCAGCTGACAATAAATATTCGGGTCTTGTGCTACGGCCGCCAAGGCATATCCTTTTTCCCAAAAGTCGAAGGCTTCCCGATGTTTGCCCTGTTTGAAATACACCGATCCCAATTGTTCATAATTGATGGCTTGGGCGCGCTTTTCACCGATACTTTGATTCAGGGCCAAGGCCTTTTGAGTATATTCAATCGCCTTCCCGTATTGTTTCAGTTTCAAATAATTGTCGCCAATATTATTATAAGACAGACTCAGGCCTCTGGTATAATTGATCTTCTCGGCAATATGAATGGCTTTCAAATAATAGTCTGCACTGTTTTTGAAATTGCCTTCATTGGATTCGAGTATGGCATAGTTCACATTGGCCAAACATTCTCCTTTTTCAAAATGGATTTGACGGGCCAATAATTCTGTTTCTTTGGCATAGGACCAAGCCTGTTGAGGATTGATTTCAGACAAACGATATGAAAGCCTGTGGGTGGTCATCACGCGCATGGTATCTTGCTCCGGGTGTTGATTGAGCCATGTTTTCAGACTGTCTACATAGCGGTTTTGGGCATTCAGATGAAGAGAAATGCCTAACAGGAAAAGAAGATAAAAAGATACCTGCTTGATCATAGAACGTTAAAACTACAATAAAAATGATGGATTTCAAACCATCGATACCCGGATCAGTTTGAATCAAAGGATTTTGATTCCCGGGGAAAGACAGGGTAACTTTAAAGAATACTAAACTAAAGCGTATCTTGTTGGTCTTACCAATCGATTCAATAACACTTTTCCTATGAAGAAAATGATTTCTTTGGTCTTTATCATGATGCTTGGTTTTGGTTTGTATGCTCAGCAAAATATCATCCTGATTATTGCGGATGATGTGAGCCCGGACTATTTTGGATTTTATCCCACATCGGGAGATACTGCCAAGGCGCCCAATATCCGATCATTACTCAGCAAAGGTATCCGATTCGATATGGCATGGGCCAGCCCGGTTTGTTCACCGACAAGGGCAGGCATTTTTACGGGCCGTTATCCATTTCGTACCGGTGTGGGTGCAGTGATTAGTAATGCAAGCTCACCTCAATTGGATACGGCTGAAATGAGCATCGCCCGATTGCTTAAATACCATGCTCCCATAAAATATAATACCGGCAGTGCAGGTAAATGGCATATGCATTCCATGTCACCCAATAAATATTTGTACCCCAACATCATGGGGTACGATTTTTACTCCGGCAATTTTAATGGAGCCATTACCGATTATTATCAATACCCCAGGATCACCAATGGTGTTTTAGATACTGTATATACCTACGCCACCACACAAACAGTTGATGATGCTTTAAGCTGGATGGATACCATGAATACGGCGAATCCATTTTTTCTGTGGCTGGCTTTCAATGCCCCGCACTCACCTTATCATTTGCCGCCGGCGAATTTGTGTGACACGAATGGATTGCCCGGCACCACGGCCCATATTCAAGCCAATCCGGAAAAATACTTTAAGGCTGCCATACAAGCCATGGATACTGAGATCGGACGTTTGTTTCAGTACCTGAATGCACACAATCTGATGGACAGTACCAATATTATTTTCATTGGCGACAATGGCAATGGGAATCAGGTAGCTCAAATTGCCAATCCGAATAAATCGAAGGGAACGCTATATGATTATGGCGTACATGTACCCATGATTATTTCAGGACCGGCAGTAGTGAATCCGGGACGCGTGAGCCAGGCACTTGTCAATACGCCGGATCTGTTTGCCACACTTTCCGAATTGGGCGGTTTGAACAATTGGATCAATTATGTTCCGGCCAATAAATTGCCGGTGGATAGTAAAAGTCTGATATCTATTATCAAAGATCAGCCGGTGAATACGCGTACCTGGATATTTACCGAACAATTTAATTCGCCGGCCATCGCTGCAGATGGAAAAACGATTCGTGATGAAGATTATCACCTCATACGGTTTGACAACGGGAATGAAGAATTTTACAATCAGCGTATTGATACTTTTGAAAACAATAATCTTTTGCTTACCACCATGAATGCAACGGATATCAGCCATTATCACTTCTTATGCGACAGCCTGAGTGCTTTGGTCGGAAGCGGTTCTTGTCTTCCATTAGGCCTTCCATCAACGGTGTCGCCATCTCTTGTAGAGATCTATCCTAATCCGGCTCAAGATTTCATCAGAATTCAAAAGCTTTCCAATGATCTAGTATTGAGTTTGGAATTGTACAGCTTAAGTGGATCATTGCATCGACATGCATTTACCTCAGAAATGGATCTTTCCGGGATTTCGCCCGGATATTATTTATTGAAGATCAAATTGGGATCCGGTATTTTGATTCACCGATCATTGATCAAAGAATAATTAATCCGGGCACTTTTTAGTGCAGTTAGGATTCTTCATCCAGGAGATCGTCGCCGGAAAACATTGAACCGAGAATATCTTGAAACTGCATGCCTTTGACCAAACTGTTTTTACCAATCAGAGAATGTTCAGCCATGCCAAATAATACAAATTCCATCATGATGAGTTTATCTGTCGGATTCAGTTTTGGAACATAGGATTCAACCAATTCATCCAATCCCTTTACCAAGGACAGATTTTTACGATATTCTTCCTCTGTTTGTAACAGCATAAGATCCAATACATGACCTTGACTGAACCATTGAACCACAGAATGGTATGGATTGATTTCTTTTTTGCGTTTGAGTTTGGAAGGATCCGGAAAATACTGAAGAAATACATTGCGAATGGCCTTGCTCAATAAATGTTGTGCGACAATGCCCGCACCTTCTTGTTCACCTTCATACACCAATTCGATCTTTCCATTCACGGCCGGTATTACACCCTGCAGATCACCAATGCGAGCATCTGTTTTAACTTCATTATTCAATAACATTCTTCGTTCGGCAGTACTTACTAAATTTTCATAAGCCGAAATGGTCAGTCGGGCGGAAACGCCGCTCTTTGCATCCACATATTCACTTTCCCTGGCTTCAAAGGCAATTTGTTCCAAAATCGTGGAAACCAAATCTCCAACAGAGACAGATTCTTTTTGTGAAGCAGAGAGTTTGGCTTCTTGTGCGGTGATTTGTTTGGAGAGTTCAATATTCTTTGGATAATGGGTGAGGATCTGGCTGCCGATCCTGTCTTTCAAAGGCGTTACGATGCTGCCCCGGTTCGTATAATCTTCCGGGTTGGCAGTAAAGATGAATTGGATATCGAGGGGAATACGGATTTTAAATCCGCGAATTTGTATATCACCTTCCTGTAAGATATTGAAGAGGGCTACTTGAATACGGGCTTGTAGATCAGGTAATTCATTAATGACAAAAATGCAACGGTTACTGCGGGGAATGATGCCATAATGAATGACACGTTCATCGGCATAACTCAGTTTGAGATTCGCAGCTTTAATGGGATCTACATCGCCAATCAGATCGGGCATGGATACATCCGGTGTAGCCAGTTTCTCAACATAGCGCTCGGAGCGATGAATCCAATGTATGGGCGTTTCATCTTGTAATTCGGCAATCTTTTGTTTCGCAAAAGAAGAGATCGGTGATAAAGGATCATCATTAAGCTCACTGCCGGTGACGGCGGGAATATATTCATCCAGCAATTCAGTCATTTGTCTGGCAATACGGGTCTTGGCCTGTCCTCTTAATCCGAGGAGATTGATATTATGTCTGGAAAGTATCGCTCGTTCGATTTCAGGGATCACCGTATCTTCAAATCCAATGATGCCTTTGAATACATTTTCATTCGATCGGATTTTTTGGATTAAGTTTTCGCGAAGTTCATCCTTCACACTGCGGGAGGTATAGCCGGCAGATTTAAGCTCGCCGAGAGTATGTATGTGTTTATGGTCCATTTATCGGATATTCCTTTTTTTATTTCGTTCAAAATCTTCAAATATAAATTCGCCTAATCCTTGCAGTGAGGTATAGAATGCTTTACCATGATTGGCTTCGGTAAAATCACGTACAAACTCCTGTAAGTAAGGATCGCTGGCCACCATAAAGGTGGTGATGGGTATTTTAAGTCTGCGACAACTTTGTGCGAGTGTCAGACATTTATTGAGAATTTTTTTATCCAGTCCGAAACTATTTTTATAGTATCGTCCATTTTCTTTCAGGCAGGTAGGCTTGCCATCGGTAATCATGAAGATCTGCTTATTGGCTTGTTTTCTTCGGCGTAATAAATCCATGGCCAATTCCAAACCGGCCACAGTGTTGGTATGATAAGGACCCACTTGCAGATAAGGCAGATCTTTGATTTCAATTTGCCAGGCATCATCACCAAAAACAATAATATCCAGGGTGTCTTTCGGATATTTTTGTTTGATGAGTTCCGCCAAAGCCATGGCCACATTTTTTGCAGGTGTAATACGATCTTCACCATAAAGTATCATGGAATGAGAAATGTCAATCATCAACACGGTGGAGGTCTGGGTTTTGTGTTCTCTTTCTGTTACGGCCAAATCTTGTTCGGTAAGGTTAAACTCACCAATGCCATGGTTGATTTGTGCATTTCGGATCGATTCCTGCATCGATATTTGTTCGAGTGAATCTCCAAATTGAAAAGGACGCAGTTCATCACTGGCTTCATCTCCTTGTCCGGTCAGTCGGGTCGCATGGTTTCCCGACTTACCCTTTTTTAATTTCCCGAATATCTTTTCAAGAGCTTGTTGGCGAATGCTCTGTTCTGTTTTCGCTGTAATCATCATCTCACCTGAGCCTGCTTGATCTTCCTTGATATACCCTCTGTCCTTGAGCTCCTGAATAAAATCGCCAATCCCATAATCAGGTTTGGTGAGCCCGTATTCTTTGTCGAGTTCGGTGAGCCAACTGATCGCTTCGTTGAAATCGCCGCTGGTATAGGTCAATAGTTGTTTGAATATATTAAACAACTGATCAAATGGAGTTTGGTCAGGTGCATGATAGTCTGTAAAACGAAATCCGATCATTGAAATTAAAAGTACAACAATGCAGTGGTTTATCTAAAACCTGTCTTACGTTTTTGTTGATAGGCGATTGAGAAAGCAATGACTCTTTTGCGCTTAACATGAAATCATTTGGCGCATTACTCCGCATAGAAATCAATCAGTGAACCGAAGTAAGCTTCGTTCCATCCTTCCACCATGCCTTCATAGGCATCGTCGGGAATATTGGTATGGCGAAGTTCAACCGAGGTGCCTGATTTGTGCGGGTGTAGTTTGATGGTCACGATAGATGGGGCATCTTGTTCGCCGAAATACCATTCCTGTACAATCATTTTGCCTTCGATGAATTCCAGATTCTTTCCGACGATACTTTCATCCCACATTGAAAATTCGGAGCCGGGTTCAGTACTCATAACCGCTTTTTCTCCGGTCCACAATTGTATGGTTTGAGGCAGGGTCAGGGCCTGATATACTTCTTCGGGAGGAGCAGCAAGGATATAGTATTGTTTGTAGTCTTTCATGTGTATAAAAATTATTTGGAATGGAATTTATAAAATATAAATCGTCTTGTCATTTTTTTCTGTGATACGTCCGAGTGATTCAAGGTTCAGGCCTTTCTCCTGACAGAACTTTTCAAAATCAGCGGTATGGTTAGGATGTATGGCTACCAGTAATCCGCCGCTGGTTTGAGGGTCGGCCAATATCCATTTTTGCTCGTCGTTATGGAGGACAATTTTATGTCCATAGCTATCCCAATTACGATTCGTACCCCCCGGAATGCAGCCCTGGGACAAATAATCCTGAATGATTTCCCGGTCGATCCAGGGCACTTTAGCATAATCAATTTCTGCCGAGGCGTTACTGGCTTCACACATTTCTGTCAAATGTCCCAACAATCCGAAGCCGGTCACATCGGTCATAGCGGTGACATAGGGCAATCGGCCAAAGTCTTCACCCATTTTATTGAGGCGAAGCATCATGTCGGGGCCAAGCTGAGTATGTTCTTGCTTGAGTTTATTTTGTTTTTGTGCGGTGGATAAAATGCCGATTCCGAGTGGTTTGGTCAGATACAAGGATGATCCTATGGCAGCGCCTCCATTTTTCTTCAAATGTTTGAGGTCTACCCGCCCTGTAACAGCTAAGCCGAATATGGGTTCCGGTGAATCGATGGAATGTCCGCCCGCTAAAGGAATGCCGGCAGTCATACAGGTCTTGCGACTCCCTTCTATGACCGCATTGGCCACTTCGGGTGGAAGGGTATTGACGGGCCAGCCGAGTATGGCAATGGCGAGCAGGGGAGTGCCGCCCATCGCGTAGATATCACTGATCGCATTGGTTGAGGCAATACTTCCGAATGTTTCCGGATCATCCACAATAGGCATAAAAAAATCGGTGGTGCTGATAATCGCTGTGCCGTCGCCTAAATCGAAGACCGCCGCGTCATCGCGTTCTTCATTACCTACCAGTAATTGAGGGAAATGATTTTTAGTAAGTTCACTTTTCAGTATGCTGTCCAGAATTTTCGGAGAAATTTTGCAACCGCATCCGGCACCGTGAGAGTATTGAGTAAGTTTATAAGAAGTATCAGACATATTAAATATTAAGGGTATTACAGGTATGTTGTATATCCATGGCGATGAGGGTGGTATCAGCATGGTGGTAGTCGATCACCAATTTGTGTGGTGTCGTATTGTTTTCGAATCCGTGAAGATAGGTTTTGTCGTAGAATTTCAGGGCAATGGCCGCTGCGGTTTTAAAGTCGCGGGCATCGAGTGCCTGAAAGGCTAAGGCGAGATGGTCGCCTCCCAGTTTGCGTTCTATCCGTTTGAATCTTTCTTTCAGATCTTCAACCGGATAGGCTGCATAGTTTTGTACCAAAATATCTAAACGGTCCTCAAACGGGATAGTATATTGAATATAATAATACTGTTTCATTTGACGGTATAACTCGTCCGGAAGTACACAAATGCCAACTTTCTTGCTTTCATTTTCAATAAAAATACGGCGGTGAGCATCGAGTTTACGAATATGCTCGAACAAGAGGTTCTCAAACATTTCGGTGGAGGGTTGCGCTTCCTGACCCAGTGATCCGAAGGCTGAACCTTTGTGATTCGCCCATTTTTCGAGATCAATGATTTGTTCACCCAACATAGCCAATTGATGAAGGATATAGGTTTTCCCGATGCCGGTTTGTCCGCCTATCACGATTAATTTCTTCAAATGGGTATGAAAGATTTTTTGAACGGCCTGTCGGTATTGTTTATAGCCTCCTTTCAGCACTTCCACATCGAATCCGGCCATGGAAAGCAACCAAGCCATGCTTTCACTTCGTTTGCCTCCTCGCCAGCAGTGAACGAGTATTTTTTTCGCCGGGGCCATGAGTGCAGCATCTTCGACGTATTGACGCATTTTTTTTCCGGCGAATTCAAGGCCGAGCAGCATGGCTTTTTCGGGTGATTCCTGTTTGTAGGCAGTACCGACAATCGCTCGTTCTTCATCACTAAATAAAGGCAGGTTGAGTGCACCGGGCACATGGGCTTTTTCGTATTCTGCAGGAGAACGCACATCCAATATCACCCGGTCGATATCGGGATTGAGAAGAGATTTGAGCGTAACGATTTTTGCAGGCATAGATGGTGTGGACTGGGTTGCAAATGTAGTATATCCCAAGCATGAAAGTAAAACATCATGATGGATGAGCATGGGTAATTTGTCAGCTTGACAGAAAATAAGGACTGCTTGGCAGTAGTGGATACGATATCGGACTTAGTGCATGCGATATCGAAGTTAGTGCATGCGATATCGAAGTTAGTGCATGCGATATCGAAGTTAGTGCATGCGATATCGAAGTTAGTGCATGCGATATCGAAGTTAGTGCATGCGATATCGAGCTTAGTGCATGCGATATCGAAGTTAGTGCATGCGATATCGAGCTTAATGCATGCGATATCGAACTTAGTGCATGCGATATCGAACTTAGTGCATGCGATATCGGAGTTAGTGCATGCGATATCGGACTTAGTGCATACGATATCGGACTTAGTGCATGCGATATCGGACTTAGTGCATGCGATATCGTAGTTAGTGCATACGATATCTGAGTTGCAGCATTCGATATCGGACATATTCCCCTTTATTCATACGTCATAATCCCATCGTCATACCGCACGAGGTATAAAAATTTATTCTCGTAAAACTTCAGAACGCCTTTTTCGCGCACCGGAACGATTTTGTAAGGTGTGATGAACGTATAAGCATTATCACCCAGGTATTGGTTGAAAGGCACGCCATAGCGTTTCATCAGATTGGCAAAAAAGTAGAGACTTTCAAATCCTTTATAGACCACATCGGTAGGCGTTCCACCCATCTTCTTTTTGTATTCTTTGGCGATGTATTGACTGGCGGGAGTGATTTTATCGATGATATAAGAGGTTGTGTAAAATATGGGCATGGTCGGAAATTCTTCCGGCTTGCTCAAGGATTTGATGGCTTCTGCCGTAGGCATACAATATACTTTGATATTGTAACGACTTGCTTGAGCCGAAAGGATTTTGAGATTTTTATAAGCTACAGCAGGATCGAGAATTCCTAGTACGATAGTGGTATTGTAACTGGTATCTATTTTCTTCACAATGTCCTGCATATTCAATTCCTCCGACTTCATCTCAATTTCTGCATATCGACCGGGCATTGCATTCAAGACATCATTCTTGAAATATTCACGGGCATTTTTCTCTGCAGGCAGATTGCGGTTGATGAAGACCACATTATCTTCCGGAGAGCGCAGGATAATATGACGATGCATTTTCTCGATATGAGAAGCCAAGCGAGGTTGGAGTATGGTGAAGTAGGGATTGAATTCCTGACCGGCATCGGATGGCGATACGGCGGAAATAAAATTGATCTGCTTTTGACGGGCAAATTCGGCCAGCAATTTTAGATCACTCACACTGGCATTGCCAATGATCACATCCATGGAATCGAGTTTGTCGGATTCAATGATATGCTTGATGTCCATGTAATTGGACTTGCTATCGTAGACAAATAAATTGAAGCTATGACCTGCGCGCTTCAGGGTGTCGGCAGCAATTCGTGCTCCCTGATAAAAATCGATTCCCGGCATCATGAACTTAGGAATAGTAGTCAGGTTTTTTTCAAGGTCAACCGAGTCGAGGTAGAGTGGGGTGAGGACAGCTACATTATAGCGTTCCTTCTTTTCAATCATGGGGTATAAAAAATCCTTGGCATCTTGCGTATTTAATGAGGCTTTGTCATCCTCTTCGGTAAACACTTTGCGCTGCGACTGGCCTGAAAGGGCAAGTAATAATAAAAAACAGATTAGCATCACTTTGGGCATAGAGGCAGGATTGATTGGGCAAATGTAACAATTTTATAGGATAGGGGGAACACGGATTCGACAGATGATAGGATATGGGGAACACGGATTGAACAGATGATAGGATAAGGGGAACACGGATTGGACAGATGTAAGGATAATACAGATGTTGATCATACGGCAAGCCTTAATACTCTAAAAATCCGTGCAATCTGTGAAATCTGTGATCTGTAAGGGTTATGGGAACATGGGGAACACGGATTGAACAGATGTATGGATAATACAGATCTTACTCATACGGCAAAGGGATAACCCTCTATTCTCACTGAATCTGTGCCATCTGTGAAATCTGTGATCTGTAAGGGTTATGGGAACATGGGGAACACGGATTGAACAGATGTAAGGATAATACAGATATTACTCATTCCGCAAATGGAACAAATTGCTACTCCTATTGAATCTGTGCCATCCGTGAAATCTGTGATCCTCTAAACTCGCTAATTCCGTGAAATCCGTGGCATTATTCCCATTCGATGGTCGCCGGTGGCTTCGAACTAATGTCATATACCACCCGGTTGATTCCTTTCACCTTATTAATGATCTCGTTGGAGATATTGGCTAGCACGGGATAGGGTATATGAGCCCAATCTGCCGTCATGCCATCGACACTCGTTACTGCACGAAGGGCAATGGTAAACTCATAGGTTCTTTCATCGCCCATCACACCCACACTTTGAACCGGCAAAAGAATGGTTCCGGCTTGCCAAATACTGTGGTAAAGATCATTGTCGATCAGGTTACGGATATAGATGGCATCTGCTTCTTGAAGAAGTTTGACCTTTTCTTCGGTCACTTCACCGAGAATGCGTATGCCGAGTCCCGGTCCCGGGAAGGGGTGGCGTTGCAGAAAACTGTCGGCCAATCCGAGTTCCTTGCCAATCCTCCGAACTTCATCTTTAAATAAGGCCCTTAATGGTTCGATGAGGGACATATGCATTTTTTCAGGGAGTCCTCCTACATTGTGGTGACTCTTAATGGTAGCCGAAGGGCCATTCACCGACACACTCTCGATCACATCAGGATAGATGGTGCCTTGTCCCAGGAATCGGATATCTTTCAACTGTGTGGCTTCTTCCTGAAACACGTCAATGAAGAGTCCGCCGATGATTTTTCGTTTCTCTTCCGGACTGCTCACGCCTTTTAATTTGCTATAGAAGAGTTCCGTCGCATCCACGCCTTTCACATTCAGTCCCAGGGCTTCATAGGCTTTAAGCACTTCCTGAAATTCGTTTTTGCGCAGCAGGCCATTGTCTACAAATACACAGTAAAGGTTGGAGCCTATCGCACGATGGATGAGGGTGGCCGCCACGGTACTGTCTACACCGCCACTCAGGGCCATGATCACTTTCTGATCTCCCACCTGGGCTTTGATTTTGTCGACCGTTTCATGAATATAGCTGGCCGGTGTCCAATCGTGGGTACAGCCACAGATGTCGACGACGAAATTGCGTATGATACTTTTACCGTTTTCGCTATGGGTCACTTCGGGATGAAATTGCAGTCCGATCAGCGGATGCGGGGTGTCATTCATCGTAAAGGCCGCTACGGGTATACTATCGGTTTGTGCAATCACTTGCGCCTGTGCCGGTAGTTCCAAAATCGTATCGGCATGACTCATCCACACCTGATTCTGATCTTCGATGCCGAGCAAGATGGGCTGGTTTTGATCGATATGCCTCAGTTTGGCACGACCATATTCGCGGTGGGCCGAGCGACCTACTTTTCCGCCATAGGTTTGGGTGGTGAGTTGGGCGCCATAGCAAATACCCAAAACCGGGTGTTGTGCATTCATGGCGGCAATATCCACCATAGGTGGATTTTCATCATTCACCGAAGCGGGACTACCCGAGAGGATGATGCCTTTCAGGGTATCATCGTATTCGATGGGACTGTAATAGGGTACAATTTCGCAGTAGATATTGAGTTCGCGGATATTGCGGGCAATCAATTGGGTATACTGTGAACCGAAATCGAGGATAAGTATTTTTTGTGTCATATTAAGCTTGTGCAGTCGGTCCGCCAAAGGTCATTGGCAGCGACATAGGTTCAACATCTTTAATTACGCCATTCACCTGTTCAAATTTCTTCACATTTTCAGCTAAAGCCTTCATCAGTCGTTTGGCGTGCTGAGGTGTTACCACGATACGGGACTTTACCTTGGCCTTGGGTGCACCGGGCATCACATTGATAAAATCAAGGACAAATTCCGAATTGGAATGGGTAATAATCACCAGATTGGCATAGACGCCTTCGGCCATTTCTTCGGAAAGTTCTATCTGAAGCTGATTCTGCTGTTGTTGTTCGTTTGGATTCATGGAATGTTTTTTGAAGGGGCAAAGATAGGAAAGGAATTAAGTTAATTGGTGTTGATGAGGGTTTAATGTTTAGTCCACAGTAACCGGATGGCGGATGACGGGTATAAATGTTAACAAAACCAAAAACAAAGGATTTAAAAAAGACTTTGGTTTGTCCTACAGGTCTTAAGGGTAAATCACATTTAATCACTAAATTTACAAAGCCATGAAAACCCTGTACTACTTTCTGCTGCCCATTGTTCTTTTGAGTGCTTGTATCAAATCGCAACCTATTCCGGCATCGGAATTGCCGGGGATATGGAAATTGAACGGATACCAATCCACCAACTACAAAATCGAGATTAACTCCAACGGGTATCTGTATTGGTTCAATTATATGGATCAGTACAATTATTCCAAAGAGTTTGAATGGGAATATGATATCGATGACAATTGTCTTAAATTGTACAACCCGGGTGGCCGTTATGCACAGTATACCTTGCATATTTATAAATATAAAAATAGTCCCCTGCAATTTACCGTTCCCAATCAGTCCTACGATTTGGATGGGAATTTGACCACGACTTACGATACGTATCGGAAGATGAATTGATGTTTGGGCGTGCCCCCGCTGAGAACAGAGCGAGAGTGGAGAGGGAGAGCGAGGGCGGGGTCGGGCTGTCCGCTGCAAGTCCTCACGCCTCCTGCGTCGTTGTTCCGGGCTTTTCGCTACCATCCCTCACGCTTCAACCATTTAACCTTGGATATTCCCCACGCATGAATTACATTTGAGTAGTGAAGAGTTTTAGAAAATATATCGAGTGGCAATTGTTTGGGGTATGTACCGCCATTGGCGAGCGCTTCAATATTTCTATCGCGCGTATTCGCATGTGGTTTATCTATATTTCATTTCTCACGTTCGGATCACCGGTCATCATCTATTTTATATTGGCTTTTTGGGTAAACATTAAACAATATATCCTGTCGGCTCGTCGGAACCCGCTCCGCTGGTTCTGATCCTTTTCAGGTTGACCGTATGAAGAAAACCCAATTTTTTGACGACCTTTTTCTAACGCCTCGTTTCTTTCTCGTTTGGGGTTCAACTTCAATGCTTTTTTTAGGCAGTTTTTTCTTCCCGGTCCTGATGTCTTTTGCAAAGGCCATTACGGTTTTATTGATCATCATTACCTTACTCGATTACGGCTTACTTTTTTTTACCCGCCGTATGCTATTCATCTCCCGCAAAGTGCCCGATCTGTTGAGCAACGGCGATGAGAATGTCGTCAACCTTCAAATCAATAATCAATTGCAGATTCCGCTGCAGATCACCATCATCGACGAATTGCCTCAGCAGTTTCAACAACGCGATTTTGCCATCCGCACGCGAATCTCCCCCCTCACTAAAACAGCTTATACCTATACCCTCAGGCCTACGCAGAGAGGTGAATATGCCTTTGGCGATATCCATGTCTATGCATCCACCTTTATTCGTTTCACCGAAAGGAGGTTTACTGCCATGCAAGAGCAGACCGTGAAAGTCTACCCTTCGTTTACCCAACTTAGGCATTTTCAAATTCATGCCATGCCCGACCAGCATGCCCAATCGGGTGGGCGCCGTCAATATCGTCGGGGTGCCAGTACCGAGTTCGATCATATCAAAGAATATACCCGGGGCGATGATGCCCGCACCATCAATTGGAAGGCCAGTGCGCGTCGCAATCAACTCATGGTGAATGCTTACATGGATGAAAAGTCGCAACAGATCTACTGCCTCATCGATATGGGTCGTTTGATGAAAATGCCTTTTCAGGATTTATCCCTGCTCGATTATTCCATCAATGCGGCTTTGATGTTTTCCTATGTGGCCCTGCAAAAAGATGATAAGATCGGCCTCATCACCTTCGGCGAAAAAGTGAAAGATCTGGTGCAGCCTTCCAAAGTGAAAAAACATTTCAACCTCATACTTGAAACTTTATACAAACAAGAAACACGCTTTCTTGAAAGCAATTTCGCCGATGTGCATGCACTGGTGAATCGCAAGGCCGGACAACGCAGCTTACTTATCCTCTTCACCAACTTCGAAACCTATACGGGATTTGAACGTCAGTTGCCCTATCTCCGGGCACTGAATCAAAGGCATTTGCTGTGCGTGATTCTATTTGAAAACAGTGAGGTCAACCGTATCCATGAACTGAGGGGCGATACCCTGGAAGACATTTATATAAAAACCATCGCGGATAAATTTATTCACGAGAAAAAAATGATCATCCGCGAACTCAAAAAGCATGGCATCCTGGTGATTTATACCCCCCCTCAAAAGCTGACCGTGAATGTGGTGAACAAGTATTTGGAGTTGAAGGCCAAGCAGTATATTTAAAGAAGTCATTCTAATTTAAATCTGGGAGACTGTCTCATTCTATAAAAAGGTATCGTTTAAATCCAACAACCTCAAAGGTCGAATGTTGTTGAATTTTGTATACCACAACTAAAATGTCTTTATCCTAGGATATTCGATAGTTATCTTTCATACATTTCGCCCAGACCGATGACTTACTAGCGATGGAGCGATGACGACAAGACCAATGGAATATCCGGTTCACAAATAACAACACCTGTAGTCACACCCATATTTGATCGACAAACAATCACTTCGTCACAGCCGGTGATAAAAGTGCAGGTGATACATTTGGATTTCAAGTGCATTCAAGTCTCCGTATTACATTTCTCCCGTGACAACTGTAATTCACCCTATGAAAATCGTAAGTTTGTGAGGTTCTTTGACCATTAAAAAAACCTATGTATCCTGAATTTAAAAACTTTCATCAATACTTTACCGAAAAAGCGCTTGTCGCACAAAAGGATTTTGAAAAGTTATTGCCTTATTTTTCGGTAGAAAAATATCCTAAGGGGCATACTCTGCTTTCAAAAGGTGGTGTAAACAAACATATTTACTTTGTGGAGGAGGGGCTTTTGAGGTTTTATACAAAGGATGAAAATGGGAAGGAGTTTATATTACATTTTGCACCTGAAAATTGGTGGTTGACAGACAGGAATAATTTATGCAGCAATGAACCTTCTGAATTTTTTATCGATGCCTATGAAGAGACATCTGTTGTGCTTTTGAATCACGATTTTATAGAAAAGGCCACAGAGATAAGTCATGAATTCCGAACTTTTCACGAGCATATTTTACAAAGGCATATCAAGCAACTTTACAGAAGAATAAACTTGCTGATCAGCACTCCGGCCAAAGAATGTTATATTGAATTTTTAAAAACATACCCGAATATTACCCAACGTGTTCCACAATGGATGATCGCTTCTTATCTGGGTATAACACCCGAAGCAGTCAGTCGGATTAGAAAGGAACTCGCTTCAAAATAATTTCTTGATCTACATCAATGTGCAGATAGGTAGGAGGTTGTAAATTTGTTCACTACTTTAAAACTATCTATCATGGACAGAAAAGATTTTTTACGCAAAGGGTTGCTCGGTACGGGCATCTTTGTTAGCTCCAGCGCCTTAGGCAATCTGTTTAAAAACGAGATTGACGAGCTTAAAGAATTAGATATTTTAGGATTTAATCATTTACCAAATAAAGAGGAGATAACCATGAATACGGTATTACACAAAGCGGACTCAAGAGGCGATGCCAATCATGGGTGGCTGCATAGCAAACACACTTTCAGTTTTGCAAATTACTATAATCCGGACCGAATGCATTTTGGCGTCCTTCGGGTCCTGAACGACGATAAGGTTGCACCAGGTAAGGGCTTTGGAACTCATCCACATGACAATATGGAGATCATCTCTATACCCTTGGAAGGAGATTTGGAGCACAAAGATAGTATGGGAAATGTGGCTGTCATTAAAGAAGGAGATGTGCAGGTGATGAGTGCCGGAACGGGTATCTTGCATAGTGAATACAACAAGAACGCGGACAAAGATGTAAGGTTTCTTCAAATATGGGTTTTCCCCAACCAAAAAAATGTAACACCGCGTTACGACCAAATCTCCATCCGAAATGTTGAAAAGAAAAATCAGTTTTATCAGGTGCTGTCTCCAAGTGCCAATGACCAGGGAGTATGGATTCATCAAGACGCGTGGTTTAATTTGGGTAAGTTCGACAAGGACATCACCACTTCGTATACATTAAATCAAAAAGGTAACGGGTTGTATTTTTTCGTTTTGGATGGTGAAATTGAGGTGGAAGGACAAAAACTGTTTAAACGCGACGGCTTTGGCATCTGGGACGTCGATACAGTCAATGTAAAAACGCTGACGGATAGCCGCATCCTCCTTATGGAAGTACCGATGACTGTTTAAAATAAATTTACATAAACATATAAAAACTATGGCGATGACACAATGGGCAATAGATCCTACGCACTCTGAAATCGGATTTAAAGTGAAGCATATGATGTTCACCAATGTATCCGGCAAGTTTGAAAAATTTGAAGCTAAAGCAGAATCTGAAGGTGAAGATTTTGCTGAGGCAAAGTTTTATTTTTCGGCTGATACCGAATCTGTATCCACCGGTAATGCTGACAGAGATAAACATTTAAGAAGCGAAGATTTTTTTCATGCTGAACACTTTCCCAAGCTGACCTTTACTTCAACATCCATGAAGAAAATTTCGGACCATGAATTTGAACTTACAGGAGAACTGTCGGTGCACGGTGTGACTAAACCGATTACGCTGAAAGTCGAATATGGTGGAACCATGCAAGATCCATGGGGGAACACCAAGGCAGGCTTTACTTTGGAGGGAAAAATGAATCGTAAAGAATGGGGCTTAAACTGGAATGCTGCATTAGAAGCCGGGGGAGTATTGGTTAGTGAAGAAGTACGTTTGAATATTGATGTGCAATTGGTAAAACAATAAGCATCGAAAAGGTCAGGTGGATCATCGGAGATAATTTTTTGTAGGAAGGAAACGGACTGAGACATGTTTGGTTTCATAGCGTCTACAATAAAACTACATGGTCTGTGATCGCCCATTCCCAATTATTGACCATCATGTTTTCCGGCAGTTCTTTGTCACAAAGCCATTAAATGATCTGATTGTTATTCTATATTTTACCTGTGCAGGTCGTCAAGAGATGGCTTCTTTTTTGAAATGCATCAAAAATGGTTACAACAAGTTTGATTCCAATAGATTGTTTAGCGATAACATGTTGGAGATGAGTATGCTACATGCTTAAAGGTCCGGTATGGCTTTGCCGATATGTTAAATCCACTTATTCAGTAAAAAGCACAAATTTTTGTACCTTGACAGTGTCAAAAGTGGTCATTTGATTGCAATCCGTGTTGTGCTCTTCTGACGGATGTGCTTCGTGCAGTGGTATTGGCTGAAAAAATCGGACTATGAAAAAAATTCTGATTATTGTCCTGGTTCTCTATACCTATGTTTCCTATTCCCAGAATACGGAAATTGATTCACTATTGGTAG
The DNA here is from genome assembly GCA_016786845.1 of Chitinophagaceae bacterium. GTDB lineage: Bacteria > Bacteroidota > Bacteroidia > Chitinophagales > Chitinophagaceae > OLB11. Next base: position 251,714 of record JAEUVB010000015.1, read on the forward strand.
AGTTAGACAGGTCCAAAGAAGATACAAATAAATTAAAACTGTATAAAAATTTGTTGTTTATTTTTTCATTTAATCCACCTAAACAACCTGATCTATATGTGCTGCCGGCTATCCATTTATCCGAAAGATTGAATCATGATGTTTTTGAAATAAAGCTACATGCAGGAAGCATTTATTGGAAAATGGGCCTATGGGATACGGCATTGATGTACCATTTTAAAGCGCTCAAACTGGTTGACGAAAAAAATAATCCAAAGAAATTTGCCATAATCAATATTCATTTAGGTCAGGATTATGCCGATCAGGGAAACTATTCTGAAGCTTTAAAATATTTTGAAAAGGCAAGAGATATAAACCAAAGGATGCATTACGAGATTGCCCTTGCTGAATCGTATCTATTTATTTCTTGGGTTTTCCAGCACCAGGGAAATTATATAGAGTCCTCAAAATCAAACATGGCTGCTTTGAAATGTTATGAAATGCTTCAAGATGACTATGGCATTGCTATTGCATCCTCAAATTTAGCGCAAGACTATATGATGCTGGATAGAAATAATGAAGCCATACTCTATTTTAAAAAAGGGCTTCCGGCGCTTGAGCGGGAAAAAGACTATGTGAATCTTTCAAGCCATCACCGTAATATTGCCCGGGCAAATATGAACTTGAAAAAAAATGATGAAGCGCTAAATCATGTTCAAAAATCCTTTTATTATGCAAGATTAAGCAATGACAAAGTATCGATGGGGGAGGGGCAAAGTATGCAAGCCGATATTTATACCAATAGCAACAATTATCAGGAAGCCGTCATGTCCTCAAAATCAGCTATTGAATATTTTCGTGAAGTAAATGCACGATATCTGCTGGCAAAAGAGTATTCCAGATTAGGAATTTGCTATGTAAGGCTGGGGAAACCTGAATTGGCCAAAGCAAGCCTCGATTCAGCGGCACATTATAGTAAAACCTTGGATTCACCTGCTTTGCTATCGAATTATTTAAACGGAGTGCAACTATATGATAGCCTGCAGGGCAATTGGAAAGGAGCATATTTAAATTATTATAAATATGTGAGGATTCGCGACAGTATTTATAATGCAGATAACACCAATAAGCTTTTACAATACCAGAATCAGTATGAGTCTGATAAGAAGGAAGCACAGGCAAGGGTTATACAGGAAAAGAAAGATATCTTTCAGCGTACCATACGTAATTCCATTGCAGCTATCCTAGCAGGCACTTTAATTTTCTTGGTAGTTGTTTATCGTCAGCGGAATAAAATTTCGAAAGCACGTAGACGGAGCGACGAATTACTCCTCAATATTCTTCCCGATGAGGTGGCTGAAGAATTGAAAATAAAAGGAAGTGCAGATGCAAAACATTTCGATGAAGTTACCGTCATGTTTACTGATTTCAAGGGATTTACGCAGATTTCAGAAAAGCTTACGCCTTCTGAATTGGTTGCAGAAATTGATACTTGTTTCAAAGCATTCGATCAAATCATCACCAAGCATAATATTGAAAAGATCAAAACCATTGGTGATGCCTACATGTGTGCAGGTGGTTTGCCGGTATCAAACCTAACCCATGCAGAAAATGTGGTATATGCTGCACTGGAAATCCAAAAATATATGCTTGAACATTTGAATGAACGGAATAGAGAAGGCAAAGAAATTTTCGAAATACGGATCGGCATTCACACAGGGCCTGTTGTTGCAGGTATCGTGGGCGTAAAAAAATTCGCTTACGACATATGGGGTGATACTGTCAATATTGCTTCACGCATGGAGAGTAGCAGCGAAGCGGGGAAAATTAATATTAGTGGACGAACTTATGAGCTGGTGAAAGATAAATTTAGATGCCGGTATCGGGGGAAAATCCAGGCGAAGAATAAAGGGGAAATTGATATGTATTTTGTAGAAGGAACCATTTAGTCTGGAATCTTCAAGGATAAATTATATGTCAATCCGAAAGTAATAGTGGAAAATGGGCTCCGTATTTCAGAATTGGGAACATTCAAGGAATTGCATGCGCCGGAATGCGCCAACATCTTTAGGCAGGTTTGTATATCAAGATTTATTACCGGCATCTAAGTTTCAATATCTTGATGTGATTCATTCCGGGGGATATTTATCCAAAATGAGTCGTCTATTTTTCACACTTTTTAGTACATTTACCCTGCTGAAACTATAAAACGATTTTCTATGGATGCCGGACAATGCGGTTATAATTGCAAAGAATGCCCAAATTGTAAAATTTCAGTGTTCTCGGACCTGAAAGACGAAGAGTTTGATTTGCTGAATTACGAAAAATCAACCATACAATTGACCAAAGGTCAGGTCCTCTTTTTGCAGGATACTCGTCCGCATGGTTTGTATTGCATTAAAAAAGGGAAAGTAAAAGTATACAAACGCGGCAGCGAAGGCAAAGAACAAATCGTTCGCCTCGCCAATGATGCCGATATTGTGGGCTATCGTGCTTTGCTCAACGATGAGAACTACCAATGCGGAGCCGCAGCCCTGGAAGAAACCACTTTATGTTATGTACCTAAACATGTCCTCAACAAATTATTTGATACTAATATTTCTCTGTACAAAAAAATGATCGGCGTGCTCACTGATGATCTAAAGAATGCCGAAGACCGCATTGCCGATTTGGCCCAGAAGCCTGTGCGTGAACGAGTAGCCGAAACCCTCATTATGCTGCGGAAAAAATACGGCACAGAAGAGGACGGCGCGACCCTCACCGTTTCTCTCAGTCGCGAAGAACTGGCCAATATCATCGGTACAGCCACCGAGTCCCTCATCCGTATCCTCAGCGAATTCAAAAAAGAAGGCATACTGGAACTCGATCATAAAAAAATCAAGATCGTCGATTTCGATCACCTTTACGCGACTGCTCACTTGTACGATTAGTCGGGATTTTTGTAACTCGGGTTAAAACCCAAGGCTAACAGTGGTCCATGCCTACGGCATTACGTATTACATAGTTCCGTAGGAACGACCGATTCTATATCGATGGAATTTATTCCGTCGTACCATAAAGCCTCGGGTTAAAATCCAAGGCCAGCAGTCGTCCATGCCTACGGCATTAATTAGTGCATCGTTCTGTAGGAGCAGCTGATGATGTAAAGAATGAATTTATTCCGTCGTATCGCTGCTCATCGTCTCTCCCGCTCTCATTCTCCGCTTTCACTCTGCCCGCTCTGCGGGATCATGATATTTATCATGTCCCTACCTGATATCCATCATAAGACAGGCATGTTTAATTGAGCAGTTTTGCAGTGCTGAAACAAAAACAAATGGCCTCAAGCCTGACTTCTACAAAAACAACATGCTACCACTGCGGGGAACCCTGTACAGGAACGGTATTGCAATGTGAAGAAAAATCCTTCTGCTGCCAGGGTTGTCTCACCGTGTATGAGATTCTCGCCGCCAACCAGTTGTGCCGTTATTACACCCTCGACGAAAAACCCGGACTGACCCAACAAGGGACCCATATCAATACCTACTATGATTTTCTGGATGACTCGTCGGTTCAAGACAAGCTCATACATTTCAGAGAAGGTACGCAATGCCATGTGAAGTTTATCGTACCGGTGATGCATTGCAGTTCCTGTATCTGGCTACTCGAGAATCTCTGCAAGATCAATCCGGGTATACAATCTTCCAGGGTCAATTTCCTGGAAAAGGAAGTAAGCGTGATCTTCGATTCTGCCGAAACCAGTCTGAAAGAAGTGGTGATCCTGCTGAAGAAAATTGGTTACGAACCGAATTTGTCTTTCGAAGATCTGCAACACCGGTCGGACAAAAAAATCAACCGGGTACAGATCTATAAAATAGCCATAGCAGGATTTTGCTTCGGAAATATCATGATGCTGAGTCTGCCGGATTACTTTGCCGGAGGCCGCTTTCTCAATGATCAAACCCTCAATCTGGTCTTCAATTATTTGTCATTGGCGCTGTCGCTGCCGGTCTTCTTTTACTGTGCCCGTGAGTCTTGGGTGAGTTCATGGCAATATCTGAAACAAAGAAAACTCAATATCGACCAGCCCATAGCTCTTGCCATCATTATTGCTTTTGGTGTGAGTATCTGGCAAATTGTGATCAACAATCGTATGGGTTATCTCGACAGTATGAGTGGTATCGTTTTCTTCATGCTGCTCGGTCGATTCTTTCAAAACCGGAGTTACAATTACCTCAGTTTCCGTCGCTCGGTATCTTCCTACCTGCCCATTGCCGTCAATCAATGGCTGGATGGCAAGGAACATAATCGTCCGCTTACCGATATTCAAATCGGAGATGAAATTCTCATTCGCCAACAAGAAATTGTACCGACCGATGCCGTCCTAATGGGCGATGAAGCCTGGTTCGACTATAGTTTCGTGACCGGTGAAAGTAATTGGGTTAAAAAACACCCGAACGAGCTCATCTATGCCGGTGCCATCCTGAAAAGTGGAATGGTGCATCTCACCGTGGCCAAGCATCCGTCTCAAAGTTATATCACTCAACTGTGGAATAGCCAGCGAAATACCAAATACAAGAGCAATACCCTGTTGACGACTGAAAAGATCAACCTGTACTTTTCGGCTACCGTATTCTTATTGGGCCTGTTCGCATGCGGATACTGGATGATGCAGGGGCAGGTGCAAACCGGATTCATTGCCCTCATTACGGTCTGGATCGTGGCTTGCCCATGTGCCTTATTGCTGAGCAGTACCTTCACATACGGTAATATGCTTACCATACTCACCCACAACGGACTCTATATCAAGAATGCCGCTGTGTTGGAGAAAATGCGTTGGGTAGATGCCCTCGTCTTCGATAAAACCGGAACACTTACCCGGTCGGGCGAATCGGAAGTAGACTTCGTGGGACGAGATATGCAGCCTGCCGAATGGCAACAAATTGCCGCACTCACACGTCGTTCCATACATCCCCTCAGCAAGGCGATTACCCAATGGCTGTCCATACCCGAGCATCTGCCGGTAGAAGATTATCAATCGGTAGACGGACAAGGCATCAGCGGGGTCGTGCAGGGGCAAGCTCTCCGCATCGGTTCGGCCCATTGGGTTGGTGCCGAGGCTTTTACCGGTAGCAGACTGACCCGTGTCTATATTAAAATCGGAAATGAAATTGCCGGATTCTTCGAAATCAGAAATCAATATCGCAAAGACATCAAATCAATCCTGAAAAGACTCGGTTCAAAGTTCTCACTGCATCTGCTCAGCGGCGATCAGGATGCTGAAAAGAAAACCTTGTCTGAAGTATTTACCCGGCCCGAACAAATGCGATTCAATCAATTACCGGAGGATAAAACAAAATATATACAAGAATTACAAGCACAAGGTAAAACGGTGATGATGATCGGTGACGGACTCAACGATGCCACAGCCTTCGAACAAAGTGATGCCGGCGTAGCGATTATTGAGCAGGAAAATAACTTCTTGCCGGCCTGTGATGTGATCTTACTGGCCCCCCATATTCATCAATTCAATGAACTGATGGCGTATGTGGGCAAGGCCAAAACCATCCTGATCTCCTGTTTTGTCTTGTCTTTATTATACAATATCATCGGTTTGAGTTTTGCCATGCAAGGCTTGCTGACTCCGGTGATCGCTGCTATACTGATGCCTGTCAGTACCGTGAGCATCGTAGGCACTTCTTACCTGCTCTCACGCTACTATGCGAGACATTATAAACTGGAAACATGATTTAAATCATATGAGCAACTGATATTGCTCATGGTATACCCTATGTATGAAAAATAACTTTGACCCCAATAAGAAAAGAATATGAGTGTCATGATCATTTTAATCGCCTTTAGCCTCAGCATCGCTGCCGCCTTTTTGGTTGCGTTTCTGATCAGTGCACGCAAAGGACAATATGACGATGTACATACCCCGGCCATCCGGATTTTACTCGACGAAGAAACTCAATCAACTACAAACGTATAAAAACCAACAGAACATGGAAATGGAACAATTCAAGTATGACAATCGCATCGTGAAAAACTTCGCTTTTGCGACGATGCTTTGGGGATTGGTGGGCATGCTGGTCGGCCTCATAGTGGCCTTTCAGTTGTATTACCCGGCCCTCAACTTCAAATTACCCTACACTACCTTCGGACGATTGCGTCCTCTGCATACCAATGCGGTCATTTTTGCCTTCGTGGGTAACGGGATTTTTATGGGGGTTTATTACTCCCTTCAACGTTTGCTGAAAGCTCGTATGTTTAGCGATACCCTCAGCAAAATTCACTTCTGGGGCTGGCAGCTCATTATCGTTTGCGCTGCGCTGACTCTGGTATTTGGTATTACTACGGGTAAGGAATACGCCGAATTGGAATGGCCCATCGATATCCTGATCGCTCTTATTTGGGTGGTTTTCGGGATCAATATGTTCGGTACCATTATCAAGCGCCGTGAAAAACATCTCTATGTAGGGATTTGGTTTTATATCGCCACTTTCGTCACCATTGCGATGTTGCACATTGTCAACTCCATTGAAATGCCTGTTAGCTTCTTGAAAAGTTATTCCTGGTATGCAGGGGTACAAGATGCCTTGGTACAATGGTGGTATGGTCATAATGCGGTGGCCTTCTTCCTTACCACGCCTTACCTCGGGGTCATGTATTATTTCTTACCGAAAGCAGCCAATCGTCCGGTTTACTCATATCGTTTGTCGATTGTACACTTTTGGGCTTTGATCTTCTTATACATCTGGGCCGGACCGCATCACTTATTATATACATCTTTACCTGATTGGGCTCAGTCTCTCGGTACCGTATTCTCTGTCATGCTCATCGCGCCATCATGGGGCGGTATGTTCAATGGATTGCTTACCCTTCGCGGTGCCTGGGATAAAGTGCGTGAAGATGCCATCCTGAAATTCTTGGTGGTGGCGATTACCGCTTATGGTATGTCTACGTTTGAAGGCCCTTTATTATCCTTGAAAAATGTGAACGCAATTTCACACTTCACCGATTGGACCGTTGCTCACGTACACGTAGGCGCTTTGGGTTGGAATGGCTTTATGACCTTCGCCATGCTTTACTGGCTGATCCCAAGATTATACAATACAGAGATTCATTCTAAATCATTGATGAATACGCACTTCTGGTTGGGTACATTAGGAATCTTACTCTATGCCATCCCGATGTATTGGGCGGGCTTCTCTCAAAGCTTAAGCTGGAGCGAATTTACTGCCGATGGTACTCTGCGCTATACTTTCATGGATACCGTGGTTCGTATCAAATTGCTCTATTTACTTCGCGGTATCGGTGGTACAGTTTATCTCACCGGTTTTGTGGTGATGTTGTACAACTTAATCAAAACCGTGAAGAAAGGATCTTTGGTGGCTGAAGAATCTCACAGTGCACCTGCCTTAGTGAATGCAACAACAGCTCATCAAGGCGAACACTGGCATCGCTGGTTGGAAAGAAGACCTGTTCAATTCCTTTTGCTCAGTCTGGTAGCCGTATTGATCGGTGGTATCATCGAACTCGTACCGACATTCTTGGTCAAATCCAATATTCCTACCATTGCTTCAGTGAAACCTTATACACCGCTTGAGCTGCAAGGACGTGATATATATATCCGTGAAGGTTGTTACAATTGCCACTCTCAGATGATTCGTCCTTTCCGTCATGAAACCGAACGCTATGGCGAATACTCAAAAGCCGGTGAATTTGTTTATGATCATCCATTCCAATGGGGTTCTAAGCGTACCGGTCCGGACTTGCAACGTGAAGGTGGTCGTAACCCCGACTCATGGCATTTCAAACATATGTACGAACCTTCCTGGATTACCACCGGTTCCATCATGCCGGCATATCCTTGGTTGTTTAAAGATGATTTGGATATTGCTTCTACAGAATCAAAAATCTCTGCGATGAGAACCTTGGGTGTGCCTTATCCTGAAGGATATGAAAAAGTAGCCGTCAGTGATTTGGAGAAACAATCTAAGATGATTGTAGCCGGATTAGAAGCTGATGCCGATGTACAGAAAATGCTGAAGACTGAAGGTATTTCTAAATTAGAAAACAAGGAGATCATTTCCCTCATTGCTTATTTGCAACGTCTCGGTACCGATATCAAAAACAAACCCCTCACCCTTAAATAAAGTACCATGAAATTCAAACACTATCTCAGCAGCATAGACGGGGTGAGCATTTACCCAATGATATCCCTTTTGTTCTTCTTTGCATTCTTCGTCGGACTGCTGGTCTTTGTAGCCAAAGCCGATAAGAAATATATACAGGAATTAGAAAATTTACCTTTTGAAAACGAATAAATTGAAACTGATGAAAACACATCTGTCTATAAGTAAAACAATCTTTATACTGTTGGTCCTTCTGGTACAGTCTTTTATATCCCTGGCACAAGATGCCACGGCAACGGCCGCAGCGGCAGCACCGGCAGCTGCTCCGGCTGAGGCTACTTCCACATTGTTTAATGGTGGTTTCTTACTCCTGATGTCCACCATTATACTTCTCATGGTTGTAATCGTAATCCTCGGACGTATTGTTCGCACACTGATTGAAGAGGACACCTATGAAACCGCCCGCAAAATGAAAGCCGGAAAAATCACCGGTATCCTGTTGTTGCTGATGTCCCTGTCTACAGCAAGCTTTGCTCAGGATGCTGCTGCACCCGCTGCTGCAGCCCCATCCATGATTTTCGGTATGGACACCTCACTCTTCTGGATTATGATGGGTGTCATGGTGTTCGAATTCATTACCGTGATGGTTTTGGTTTACATCCTGTATACCTTTTTGTTGCGCAAAGGACTCATTCAACCTATGGGTTCTATATTACCAAAATGGTTGCAGTTTAATACCATGATGGGGAACGATATTCCCTTGGAAAAAGATGCGGAACTCCTCACCGATCATGACTACGATGGTATTCAGGAATTGGATAATGGTATGCCGCCAATGTTGAAGTACATTTTTGTCATCACCATCGTCTTCGCCGTTTACTATTGGGTCGATTACCATGTCATGAAGGCCAGTCCATTGCAAATTGAAGAGTATCAGGCACAGCTCGAACAAGGTGCTGCCGATAAAGCGGCCTACTTATTGAAGGCCGGCGCCAGTGTGGATGAAAACACCGCAACCTTGCTGACTGATGCAACCGCATTATCTACCGGTGAAAAAATCTATGCTACCAACTGCGTTGCTTGTCATGGCGATAAAGGTCAGGGAGGGGTAGGTCCAAACTTCACCGATAACTATTGGATCCACGGTGGCGATATTAAGAGCCTCTTTAAAACCATTAAGTACGGTGTGCCTGAAAAAGGAATGCGTTCCTGGCAAAGTGAAATCAAACCGGGCGATATCCAGGCGGTTGCTTCATATATCCTCAAGAATATGACCGGTACCAATGTGGCCGGTGGGAAAGCCCCTCAAGGCAACCTTTTCGTACCGGGCAGTGATAGTGCTGCTGCGGCAAAACCTGCTACAGACTCAGCTGCTGCTGCGCCTGCAATGGATAGTGTAAAAGCCAAATAATTTTATGTCTGCCATCATCGAACCGGATAAGGATAATTTCAGAGACAGGATAACGACTGTAGAAGATGATGGCAGCCGTAAATGGATTTTTGCGAAGAAGCCTCACGGATTTTTTTACAATCTTCGTTCCGCTTCCAGCATCTTCTATCTGATCATTTTTTTCGGTCTTCCCTGGATACAGTATAAAGGTCAGCCCTTCTTTATGCTGAATGTGGTGCAAAGGAAATTCATCATTTTTGGTCTGCATTTTGGCGTACAGGATTTGATCGTCTTCGGATTGGCCATGCTCACCTTTGTCGTGTTTGTGGTGTTATTCACCGTGGTCTTTGGTCGATTGTTTTGCGGATGGGCATGCCCCCAAACCATCTTCATGGAAATGGTGTTTCGCAAAATCGAATATTGGATCGACGGAGATGCACAGCAACAACGTAACTTGAAGAAAAGTGACTGGACCCAACAGAAAATTATCAAACGTGTTGTAAAGTATCTGGCTTTTATTATCGTTTCATTTGCCATATCCAATACCTTTCTGGCTTATATTATCGGTCTTCCCGAATTGAAGAAGATTATCACAGAACCGGTATCCATGCATATCTTGGGATTCATGGCGCTCATCATTTTTACCGGTGCCTTTTTTGCCGTGTATGCTTTTGCCCGCGAGCAAATTTGTTTGGTGGCTTGTCCTTACGGTAGATTGCAAGGGGTGATGCTCGATAAGAATTCCATCGTGGTGGCCTACGATTATGTAAGAGGTGAACCGAGAGGTAAAATGCAAAAAGCACATCATCATGCCGAGCCTAAACATGATGATGGCAGCAAATGCACCGGCAAATGTGAAGGTTGCAAAGTGATACACGAACCCGCACCGGAGCCGCCCAAGTTTGGTGACTGCATCGATTGCAAAGCCTGCGTGGTGGTATGTCCTACCGGTATCGATATTCGAAACGGGACTCAGCTGGAATGTATCAATTGCACCGCATGCATCGATGCGTGTGATGATATCATGATCAAGATCGATAAGCCGAAAGGTCTGATTCGTTACGCCTCCGATAATCAGATATCCAAAGGTGAGAAATTCCGTTTTGGCAAACGCCTGACAGCCTATTCTATAGTCCTCCTAGCCTTATTGGTCTTGCTCGCATTTACCTTTGTCAGTCATTCCGTAGTCGATGCATCGGTTCTTCGCACGCCCGGACAATTCTATCAGGAAAATCCCGACGGTACCATCAGCAACCTCTATAATTTTGAAGTGTTCAATAAAGAGAGTACAACCATGCAGTTGAAGTTTGTGTTGGATGATCATGAAGGCTCTATTAAGATCATTGGCAACGAAAACATCAGCATCCCACCCGGAGAAGAAAGACGCGGACAATTGTTTATCATCATGCCAAGGGCCAGTGTACACGAAAAGAAATCACAATTAGAAATCAAAGTATATGATGGTCCAAAAAAATTAAAAACCATCAACACCACGTTTATGGCTCCCGTAGACTAACAAAAAACAAAAAAATTAAACTATGAATTGGTTTCACAAATTAATGCTCACCCTCACCGCCTTCGTCGGCCTCATGGTGTACTTCGCGGTAAGAAGTGTCAATACCCGCATCGACCTTGTCACCGAACAGTACTATGAAGCGGAACTGGACTATCAAACCCGCATCAATAACACATCGAACAACGATACGCTGTCGCAAAAAATAAAGATTGAATCGGTGAATGAAAAAATCCGTTTGGTTTTTCCTTCTTATCTGCAACCGAAAGATGTATCCGGGAAAATAACCATGTACTATGCGGCAGACCGCCAGCGTGATAAAGACTTTACGGTTTCCTTGAATGAGCAAGGCATGCAGGAAATTCAAACACCGGGTATGCGAGGGGCCTATACTTTATTATTAGATTGGAAATATCAAAATCAATCTTACTACAGCGAACAAAAAATATTTTTATGATCTACTGGATCTTATCGGCATGGGTCATGGGCTTTATTGGCAGCGCACACTGTGTAGGCATGTGCGGGCCTTTGGCGATGACATTACCCCATACTGCATCAGATTCCGTAGGGCGTATGTTTACGGCACTTATTTATAACCTCGGTCGTGTGCTCACCTATGCCGTCTTCGGTTCCCTCATCGGTCTTACCCACCAATGGTTGGTACCCATGGCGTTTCAGTCTCAGGTGTCTGTGGTCATGGGCATCGTTTTAGTCTTATTGAGTTTGTATTATTTGTTTTTACAGCGTCGCCTCATCATTTCCGGTGGACAAAATTCTGTCTATCGTTGGATTAGTCGCACCATAGGTCGATTGTATTCAAAACCTTCCAATGCCTCCGTTTTTTTGGTGGGTATACTCAATGGATTACTACCCTGTGGTTTAGTGTATATGGCATTGGCCACGGCGTTTGCTTCGGCCAGTATTTATAAGAGTGTCACCTTCATGGCTTTCTTCGGATTGGGCACTTTGCCTGCCATGTGGAGCGTAGTTTTTTTCAGTCAATATTTCACACCCCGCTTGCGGATGGTGTTTCGTAAAATCATTCCCCTGCTTTATGTCATTGCAGGTGCTATGCTCATCTTCCGCGGTCTCGGCGATCATACGCCCTTAGGCCGCCTCATGCATGGGCAAAGCATCTACTGCAGCAAGTAGGATGAACCTTGTTTTTTGTAGTTTTATACTCAGCAAATCTGGCCTTAGTCTTAGGGCCGGATTTTTTTTGTTGAAAGAGGATATATCATTCGCCGGATCTTTATTTGGACGCATCCCCGGACTTGCCCTCATTTCCTGAATGGTTTTTTCAATCTTTCTCCTTCTCTTTCTCATTCTGCGATAGTCCCGCTCTCCGCTACTACTCCTCGCCCGGCCAGAGCCCCGGCCTGCGGGCCTGTCTGACTGAGTCAATCCGGCGGGATAGCCGCTGCGATCGGTTGCGCGGGTAGCGTTCATTTATTCCTCACAGGGTGCTGCCCAAATCGAAGAATCAAATTGCAGAAAATGAGAAACAAGTTTTGATTTTGTTTTGTCTGTCTTTCGAAAATAGTCAATTGAGATTGTTGTATCTATCATTAATTTTTTGTCCGCCATGCTGCTATACTTTTCCTGTTTTCTTCAATGATGGCGATATCTTAATCGCTATAAACCGGGCCATTCAACAAAAGATGGATGAAGTCATCCTTCTTTGTTTTAATGGCAGCACTTTTTTCTTCCAGTTCCTTCTTAAGCCTTGCTTTTTGGGATGGTGTCAGCGTTTTCACAATCGTCAAGAGTTGCTGAAAAGGCATTTGTATTTTCATTTCCATTTTTCAAAGTTATATAATTTGTCTATAAATGAGTCATAAGAATGGCAGCTCATATTACTTCCAAGGTAAGCCGAAATCAAGGAATTACTTGCCAGAGAATTAAAGTTATAAAGACAGTGCTGCGGGCATGATATAAAAAGACTCAAGATGATGCGTCATTATCCTGGTTAAATGGGTCACACTTTTATTCCTCGCGGGGTGCCGCCCAAATCGAAGCACTTCCCCGCGGGGTTTGCTGCTCAGAGCAACCCTGCGGAAGGGTTAAAAGTAAGTTCTTCATTTGCCATATTTGTTATTTCCATAAATATACAACTTCAATATGATTCCATATATCTTTCTCCTCCATCATTTCTTCAAAAACTTCCTCACTTCTTCCTTTCCATCCACCTTCAACTTAAGCATATACAATGCCCTTGGCAAACCACTCACATCAAGGCTGAATTGCTGTTGTCCTTGGGCTATCGTATGTTTAAAGATCACATTGCCTAGTAAATCATACACATTCAATTCCGTGGCTTGATTATTTATTGGCCATTCTATATGTAGCACATCATTCGCGGGGTTAGGGTAAATATTGATAGCATTGATTTCCGGAAGTTTGTTCAGCGTATCGCAGGCGCTTCCTTTCAATGCACCGAGGCCATAGTTGGGCATATTGGGGGGTATCATCAGATTTGTATAGGGCTGTGATAGTGCGCCATTGCCTCTGCCTTTGAAATTACAACCTGTTCCTCTCACATTCGGCTGATCTATGAAAGACATGCTCTTGTTTGTGCCATTGGTATTTCCCACGTACATTTTACCATTGGGTGCGAGATAAGTGGAATAGTATTCAGGGAAATAAGCCAATAGGGTATCCGGACCTGTGATGTGTATTAAGCTTGAAGTACTAGTATCGGCTAAATCACATTGCCAAATATTACCAGCAGTAATCAGATATAAGAGTTTGCTGTCTTCCGAAAAGCAGGCAGATACCGACCAATCATGATAGGTAGTATCGTAGGAGGGCTGCTGATAAAAATGGTAATCAGTAAATAATCCGGTACATCTGTCAAACCGATAAACGAATACACCTTTATAGGCCGCTTCAGTACTCGCATACCAATTTCCATCAGGGCTGAAAGCACTATGCCCCTGTATACCATAAATCTTATTCGTTTTAATAAAGGTATCCATGGGGAAATTACTATAGTTTGTAAAAGGCCCTAAGATGGTATCGGGTTGTACTAGAAAAGTATAAAATATCTGTTCAGTAACATGCGGTTTTACCAACCACCAGTCTCTACCATTGGCATGTCTCACAGCCGTCATTCGGTTATGACTCAGCCGGGCATCTTGCATCAATATATTGTTCTTACTCAATACCTTACCAGCTCCTCCATTGGCATCCATATCCACAATATGATCGGTTAGTACATCAAAGCGAAAATCAATCCCTGACTTAGCCTCATCAAATACTGGATCACTCATACCGGCTGTAAATACATAATAGGTATTTCCTTTTTTAGGGAGGATAATGCTCATTTGGTTGAAGAAGCCGTCATGATTATAATAGTCTTCGAGCTTATAACCGAATGGGCTATTTATAGAATCCCACCCCTCAATTCCATAACCTGATTTATTATAAAGTATAAAACCGTTGCAAGAAAATGAAACCAACCCATTTGTATCGCAAATGTTCGACCCTCCAAATGTAAATAGGGGATAAGGTGTCTGTTGAATTGCATTTTGAAATGTATCAACAATTAAATTGTTATTGTTAAAATCAAAGGTTACAGCTTTAAAGTAACCACAAACCCAAACTTTGCTTCTATTATACTCCTGACAAAATCCATATTCAGAATAAAACAAGAGTATACTGAATAGTATTACTCTCATTCAATAATCAGTTTTCCTGTATTTGTATTTATATTGTTGACTAAGTATTTATAAGTATAAATGCCTGGTATCAAATCGGAGACACTAAATGTTACTTTATTAATTCTATGATTCAAATTAATACTCTTAGCATTATTACCGAGTACGCTAAACAATTGAAATACTCCAGTTTCATTTTCATTTAAGTGATATTCAATTGTGACAATATCATCCGCGGGGTTAGGAAAAACTTTAATTTTTTCCAGATTAAATCCCCTTCGCTTGTTTATTTGATTACTACCCAAAAGAAGTTGATTTTCCTCAAAATATCTACTATTACCACCTTTGTATAGACCGATAGTATTACATATTTCCAAATCATCGTAATAAGTTGAGGGTAGGAACATTGCGTATAAATCTCTGGCCTTATATACTGCATCGCCATCAATATAAGGGCACGAGGAGGCCAAATCATGTACCCCTTCTATTCGTTCCTCATTTAATATTCCTAATCCAAATTCTAGATAATCTAAGTATTCGGAATTCATCCACTTCTCATTTGCCGCAAACAAGCAAGAATCATCAATTGCGGCATTGACATCCCGGGCATCAGCAAGTGCCATATTCCAAGCCGTGTTATCAGCCATTAGTGAAGAATCACTTAATAAGCCAATTGCGCGATCTGCTTGGTAGATTTGTTCCAATACACCCTGATGATGCTCGTAATAATAATTATTTAAAATAGTGTCATTTAGCCGAATAGTGCTATCTCGACTCAGCCATTTATACAACATCATATTGTCGAACCAACGCCCTCCTTCTTCATACTCGATATAGGCAATGCTATCTTGCGCTATTCTTCTTGCCCTATCTGTAGATGTACTAGTGCTTGATTGACTACAATCTGCAACATCATTAAAAGTACTTGGATTGGATACGGCATACCAACATCCGCTCGTATTGGATGTGCTTTCAGCTGGATCTAAGTTTGAATTTTGGGTTACAATTTTATCAGGCAAGGCACTAGAACATAAACTAATCCTATGAACCCTACCTAAACCATGTGCTCCATTAAATTGATTATTGCAATCATAAATGGAAAAATTAGGGTCATCGGAACCAATATCCCCCAAGGTCCCCTCCACACTCAAATGCCTAAACAGCAAACATGCGCTATTGCTGATAAACTCATTATTCTGCAGTCTATCATAATACCCCATATCATTATTACCTACGGTATAAATCCCAAACTGTGTAAAATTGACATCATTACAGTTTATTTCACTTCTGTCATTGCGGTGCATATAGATGCCGGTTATTCTTCGGTTGTTCAATGCTGTACTATTGTTTTGTCCAGCAATGGTATTGGAATATAAAAAGGTATTATTGTTGTACGAAAGATAAATGCCATGCATATTGGGTACTACGGTTTGAGAAGGGATATTTTGGGTATTGCTAAAATTGATGGAATTATATTTCATGGCATCATCCTTGCCGCCATAAAGACTAATGCCTTGTGCATAATCGGTGTTCGGAATGTGGATGGTGTTTGCATTTGCTTCTGTAATGCCTGTACTGTTTTTATTGTAGTATGAACTTCTAATACCTCCACTGTATCCAAATACATATTCCGTGGAGGGGAAAGTGTTGAGCGTAATGGTATTGCCAATGGCCTGAAACCCATTGCTAAAGGCACCTCCACTTTCGTTGCCCGATTTGCTGATACCCACCATTACGCCATCTAATATATTGTCTTTAGCAATAAAGTTTTTTCCATCACACTGATTAAACAAGATGCCCGCATCGGTATTCTCACTATGGTTGCGATACACATAACCTGATATGGCATTCAAGATAACAGCTTTGTTGCAATGGTTGAAGTTAATAAGATTGCTATTGGATGTATTGCCATCCAATACCACCATCATATTGTACAAGCGGTTAATATTATCGCCATAGATGGCACAACCTTTACTGGTATTGAATATATTCCATGTTGCGGAGGGTTGATCCCAAAGATGATAACCGCCTTCTATATGATCGAATTTATTGTAGTATAGACTTACGATAGAAGGGGTGCTACCGGCTGCTGCTGTACCCTTTACATAAATGCCATTTTGAATATTGCTAAATGTATTACCCGAAGTAGCACTACTACTATTGCCTATGCTTACAGATTGACAATTTTCCAAAATGATTCCATGAGCACCCAGTACCAAGGAAGTCCATGGATTGATCAACCCTGTTTGTTTAGCAAAAGTGCATTGCTCTACGATACCCGTATAGGTCGAAGGCAGATTCTTAAGTTGTATCCCATTAAGATTATCATAAAAGTAGGAATCATTGGCATTCAATTTAGCTTGAGCACTAACTACTATACCATTTTCCATGTCTTTTATCGTACAATCCTCAAGTTCCACTTCCGCCCCCGCACCACTTGCATAGATCCCATCCCACATATCACTGCATGCGGCGCTTAATGTACATGTAGTGAGTGATAACAGTTGACCACTATTCACCTCTATTTTCGCATTCGGTGTAAAGCGCAAAGTTATATTGGATGCTATTTGATTGTTGTCAATAGTATAGAGCCCATTGATATAATGCGTTGTAGCCAAGGAGAGTGGCTCTACGCTGGAAATCGCATTGTTATTGATCAGGTTGACATTATTGTCCTTTACAAGAGCTGCATTACAACAAAAGTCATTATGTACCCTTTCCACACTCACTGTAGCACTACACCCATTGTCATCGGTAACAGTGATCGTATATATACCTACTAAATCCATATTACTGATAGCACCTAAGGCATTAATGACGGACAAATTGCCAGCCGGTCCGGCAATGGTAAAGTTATAAGGAATAGTGCCACCCGTTGCCACAACCAGATCGGTGGCACAGGTTCTGAGATTGCCGTTTTGCATCGCAAGGGTTAAAGTTTGTGGTTGGCTGATGGTGATGGTTGTACTACTACTTTGATTGCAATTGTCGGTAGCAGTAACGGTATAAGTCCCAACAGAGACACTATAAGGCGAGGTAACCGTCAAACCATTTACTTTCACCGATACAGACGCTGCGGTACTCGTGGTTGTGAAAATAATTTGTCCGGTCGCGCCATTACAACTTGCATTGTTGGTACTTACATTCAGGATTGGTGGCAATGGTGCTAAAATGGAAATCGTACTAGTTACTGTACATCCATTAGCATCTGCAGCTTTAACAGTATAAGTACCTGGGACCAAATTTGAAATTTGATTATTGCTTGATGGATTTGTAATACCTGGTATATTAAAGAGAATAGTTCCGGTTCCTCCATTTGCTGTAGCATTTATGATACCATTGCTTACTCCCGGACAAGTTGCATTTGTTGCGGTCAAACTAGACAATACCAGCAAAGGAGGCTCCGCTAAAAAAGTAGTGATGTTTGTGGTACAGTTGGATTGATCGATCGCTGTGATTGTGTAACTACCCGTAGGAAGAGAATTAAAAACTCCAGTAGAGTTGGTTAGCAGAGTGGATCCATTATCTAGTGTATAGGTATAAACCATAGCCCCTCCCGTCGCTTGAACGGTAATACTTCCATTGCTCCCACCATTGCATGAAGGCATGCTACTGGAAGTGACCTGAACAGATATTCCTGCCGGAGAAAAGGTGATACTGCTGCTTAGGCTACAAGATTTTGCATCTGTGGCTATAACGGTATATGTACCGACTGATAAGCCTGTAAAAAAACCTGAAGAATTTGTCACATTCCCAGGTAATAATGTGTATTGAATGCTTCCCGTACCTCCCGTCGCTTGCATAGATAAATTGCACAAATTGCTAGTACAGGGGTACATCATCAATGGATTTGAGAAAGTCAATTGAGGCGGGTTTGATAAGATAAAAGTATATGTAAACGTACAAGAAGCTCCATCCGAAGCACTCACGGTATAAGTATTTGCCGCTAAATTATCATATACGCCAGTTGAATTGGTCACATTCCCGGGCATCAGGTTAAAAGTAAATACGTTAGACCCTCCTATGATACCAATATCTACTTTGCCATTATTTCCACCATAACAAGAAATTTGAGTCAGAACAGAGTGTGCCATATGGGGTTCCGTAATGGAAAATACTGTACCGCCACATCCACTACTATTGGATGCTGTAACACTATACGTTCCGGGTGCTAAATTCGATATGAATGGGTTGCTAGAAGTTGTAGAAGGCAGCAAGGTATAAGTATTTCCTGAGCCGGAAGGTGATGTGAAGAGTATACTGCCATCATTGGCATTTGGACAAGAAGCATGGGTAATCACAGTGGTAATAGTAATAGGTGTAAAACTATTGCCCAAGGTGACGATGGTGCTTGCAGGACTACAGTTATTATAATCGCTGACTGTAATGGTATAAGTATTAGCAGCCAAATTAGAAAAAATACCATTGTTATTCTGAACACCGCCCGGCATGATTGTAAACAATAAAGGATTCGTACCGCCGGTAGCGCTTGCATTTATGCTTCCCGTAGGCACGCCCGCACACCCATTATTCGTGGAGGAAACACTAGTGATGCTTACTGGTGTAGGAGCGGTAATCGTATATGTATTGGTATGGGTGTTAACGCCATTATTGTCCGTAGAAGTAACCGTATAGGTAGCACTACTTAATCCCGTAAAATATCCGGAAGTACTGCTTACATTTCCGGGGTTCAAAATAAAATTTACATTTCCATTAAAGTAATCGTGAATACTTCCGTCTTGAGCACCGATACAAGTTTCATTGGTAAACCATTGATTCAAGGTATTGTTTGCGCAATTACTGATTGCAACAGTTGTAGAGCTGCAATTATCAATATATAAATCATTAGGTATTGAAAAATTTGTATTCGTACTATTGATATCATGTAAATCGTTACAAGCAACACCCGCGGTATTGACTAAATTGGCCCCACCACTGATTTCCAGAAATGAAAAATAGTCCCCTGAAATGGTATTATCGTTAAAAGAAGAAAAATAATTTCCGGAAGGAAGTCCTAAAGTTCTAAGTGTTCTAACTTGACAGGGGTTGTTGCTACACGCACCAGTAGTGATTATTCTATTACAATTAAAATTGAAATCAGTAATTTTATTCAATCCAAATAAGGCTTGAAAAGTATTCGTATTATATATTCCAGATATCAACCAATTTGAATAATCATCACATTCCACTTGTAAAGTATTATGAGAGAATTCAGATCCATTCAAAGCAGTACTATTTGGCGATGGGGTATTTTGATCAAATAGCACCAATGGGTTTGATTGCAACCCATAAATCGTTTTCGGTTGAGGAGAAGCGCCGGGTTGATTGTTATAGGATGGCGCATTCAAAGTACTGAAAAAATTGTAATTGCATGTTGTAGGAATAGACAAATTATGATCGGTTGTAAATATCATTCCCATGAATGTCCCAACCAATCTGTTACCTATTATTTCATGTTTACCTACAGCTAGCTCTATATGTATATCTCTATCGTATCCCGATACATAATTATGTTGAATAGTTATGTTATCATCCCTTTGAAACGTAAGTCCGGCTTCACTAAATTGTCCGGTTGGAGGCACCCCAAATTTTGTAGCTTCTATGTTGTTTTCTACATAATTTAGTTGACACGTTACATCTTTGAGTCCATTGATCGATATACCTTGCCCATAATTATCAATGTAAGTATTGAGGCCCCAACTATTCAACACGATATTTTCATTTACTTCAGATGCCGAATTATTCAAGGCTGTGCCATCGGTAGCCGACCAGTAATAACCATTCTGAATTTCTATCCCATCGCCATATACTTCTTGCACAATATTATTGTCGATATAGAAATGCTTAAAGTTAGTGGCTTGAATGCCTGTAAAACCCTGAAGGTCATTAAAAAAAGGATTGTTTCCGCTAGAGTAGGGTGGATTGTTTCCTTTTACTTTAATACCCATAATATTAATGGTGTTTTCTACTGCAGGTGAAATAGTGAATGGCATTTCTCCATTAACCCAAATGAAAGCTGGATTTTTTTTATAAGTCCAATTATCTTGACTATTTGGCGGAAAACCTTGTTTAACCTCAGCAATATTTTCCCCGCCAACCGTATTCCAATAAATTGTCGGAAAATCTATAGGAAAGGTATTCGAAGTGCCTATTTTGATAAATTCGTCACTTGCCGGATTATAGTTACAAACCAAGTCAGTCCGTGGTATATTAGCATTTATAATAATCGTAATTTTTGTAGTAGGTAATTGGTCATAACCAATCAAATTAAAAGTAATACCACCTACGGGTAAGGTAAGTGTGTTGAGATCAAAAAATATTTCTTTATGAATTTCATACTCTCGTTTGGGAAATACCAATGTAAATACCGTTTGATTGTTATTGCTAATTTGGTTTTGTATATCATTTTTTAAATAGGTAATATATCCGGTAGAAATTGTAGGGACACCTATTAAGTAATCTGTTACATCATTCCCTATAGTGGGTATATCTTCAGTACTACCTGTATTATTCGGATAAAATCGTACGTCGTAAACAACGCCCCAGCCATTGGTTAGAATCTTGGCCACCACGGTAGGTATAAATGTCATGAAAATGAATAAATAAATGATTGTGCATCTAAATGTGTGTGCGTAAAATTTAGCTTGTCTCATATCGATTTGGTTTTAGGTAATATAAAGATATAATATATTATTTGGAATATTTTCGTCCTTGCAGTCTCACGCCTCGTGGACTCTGCGTATAGTTTGGTAAACTCTCCATCATTTTCCATATTTGGTTTTAACATAACTATACATCGTCTTTCGTGAACAACTATTCCACCACCACTTTCCGCACATAATTATCCACCCGCAAAAAATACACACCATCTGCTAATCCTCTCACATCCACTTCCGCCCTCAATGTGCCTCTCCTCACTACCTGACTAATCACCTTCTGCCCCAATAAGGTATACACTTCCAATTCCACATCGCGCTTATTAAACATTGAGCATTCCACATGAAACATTCCCAAAGCCGAAGGATTTGGGAAAATGGTTACGCGCTCATTCTCTATCTCGCCCTCATTCACCTCCGAAGGCCAGCAAGGATTCAAAGCCCCTAAATTATAGTTGGGCATACAAGGTGGAGAAGAAACGCCGATATTAGGAAAGACTAAACATTGGGGACAAAAATTACAACCTGCACCTTTTACATCAGGGTTATCGATTACACTCATATTATTACCAAGACCATTCCTATTACCAATATAAATTTTATTATCAGGACCTAGATATGCGTTACAAAGAATCTGAAAATTAGGCAAATCGTGCAGATTTGTTGCAACCCTATACCAGGCGGTATTGCTGTCCGGATCAGTAATGTCCAATTGCCATAGATTACTAAATTTCTGTATATACAAAAATTGTTGACTTGCTGAAAATGCCAGGCCCAAAGTAAAATAATCTTCATAAAATGTTCCCGGAGAATCAACAGGAACATTATATACTATCGGATTGGAAAAAAGTCCAGTACAACGATCAAAGTCGCTCAAGCATATTCTCGAACTCTCCTGAGCTCCTGTAATATACTTACTGCCGTCTAAGGTGAAAACACTTTGCCCGAGATTATTAGCCCAAAGATGTTGCTTACCAAAATGAGGCTCTGAAAAAGCCTGAATAAAAGGACCTTCTATTGTATCCTGTTTCACAAGGAACTTATACATCATATTTGTATCAGTTGCTTGTTTAATTAACCACCAGTCTTTGCCATTCGCATGTTTACAGGCCATCATTCTTACACGGTCTGTACGCACATTACTTAAGAGTTCGATTGATTTCTTCACCACTTTGCCAGCCCCTCCGTTTTCTTTCATATCTATTTTGTGATATAGAAGCAGATCATAGCATGCCTGACTCTGCAGAACAGGATCCGAGCTTTGCACATATGCTTGAAAATGACTATCACTCATAGCTGGAGTGATGAGGTAATAAATGCTGCTGTCAAATGGTAAGAAAATAGAATTCTGCGGTAACTCACTCCAAGTATCTCTGTCAATATAAATTAGATCAGGAACCAAAGTGTCTCCATTATCAATATAATTCAAATTGCTATCGTAAACATTATAACCATCACTACATAAAATTACTTTTCCACTACTATCACAAATATTTGAGTGGCCACCAGAGAAGTACAGAAATTTAGTGGAGCTAATAAGAGTATGAAATATCTGGTTATTTACGAACTCGGTTCCGTAGTTATACCCCCCCCCGCTTATCCAGGTTTGGTTAAATTTTGTTTGACCGAATAGCAGATTGCTTAAGATAAGTGTTGATATGGTCAAGGATAATCTCATGTTTATTCAATAATAAGTTTTCCAGCTTGATTGGTGATATTATTAATATAACACTTATAAGAATATACGCCATGTTCTAATGCTGAGGTATTCAAAGTCACTTTATTGACACCTTGAGATAAATCAATTGACAGTCTCTCCCTGCCCAATATATCATAGAAAATGACATGCCCAACTTCGTCTGTTCTGAGTTGATATGAAATTGTAATATATTCATTAGCAGGGTTGGGGTATATCATAATTTTCCCTGCCACTATAAATTGATCCATTTTAGCGTCTTGGCTGCCACTATTCAACAATTGATTCAACCAGTTATTTTCATCATCAAACAATCCGCCACTGCCATTTTTATACATACCCGCGGCATTGCATAAAGCGAGGTCGTTAAAATCGTAACCTGGATCTTGGGATGAATATATTGTTCTGGCTCTATATACTGCTGTACCGTTTACATAGGGGCAACTCATAGCTAGATCGGCAATATCTTCCATCTCTTGCTCCGTAAGAGAAAATGTGCCATCTGTCAACCATTTCAAATAAATCGCGTTCACATGTTGCTCATTTTCTTCGACCAAGCTTGCATTTCCGATCAGCCCATTTGAATTAGCAATATTCGTTAATCTTTCAGCCAGGAGTGTACTGTCTGAAAGTAAAGTGCTGTCCGATAATGTAGCAAACAGCCTGTCCACCTTTAGAATTTCATCACTTGATCCCATTAATTGATCATTGTAAAAATCGGATAAAATAATGGAACTCACCCGTGTAATGCTATCCTCATTTAGATGTTCAAATAAATTTCGTTCATCAAACCATTTTGCGACCTCCTGATACTCCGGATAAATGATACTGTCTTGGGCAATCAATAATGCTGAATTCATACTAAACCCTTCCTCTTCTTCCTCCTCCTCTTCTTCAGCTACAGGGCAAGAAAATTTTGTTGCCCCAGGGTTCGCTTGTATTATATACGCGAATAACTGAGCTGTACCAATAGGAGAACAATTTGAGATTGAATGAGTTGATGATAGAGTGGAGTGTGTTGTGAAAATTTTATCACCTAAGGGAGTGCTCCCTCCAGCACCACAACCACTCATTCGATAAACTTTATCGAGATAACCAGAATAATTAACATCCGTCATGTAAATGCTTCCATTAAATATATTCGTATTATCCAGGCTTGAAGATCCTATATCTCCGAGAGTTCCTTCATCACCCAAATGCCTGAAAAAGAGTCCTAGGTAATGGTCAGAAAATTTATTCCCTCTAACATGGTCCTTTTGAGTAGTACAATCACTAAACACATTCCAGCCAATCGGTGTCTGACTCGTTTCATTACATTCATAGATACAATCTTTACTATTATTAACCTGAATGCCTTTTGTCAAATTTTGTTGTATAAGCAAATTGGCATTTCCGACAATACTATTCTTAATAAATTGACTTCCTTTGCTACTGTAAACATTTATACCTGCTGCAGTATATGCAGAAAAAGCCGCACCTGAAGCCGTAGAAGTCAAATTCAAATCATTGTCGTAAACCAATAACCCTTTTCCTCCATTGGCAATATTGATGCCCACTCCACAAATGGTGTTGAGGGTTATAGGGTTATATTTTACTTCCATTACGTTAGCATTCTGATTTGTACCTAATCGTAATTCGATACCGATTGGAAATTTAAACGTATTGAAACCGGTGATGATGGAAGAAGTTCTTAGGTTTATCTCATTTTGGTGTACATAGGTTCGGCCAATGTCTCCGTTTAACTGTATACCCAATAGCGGGTCTTGTAATTTATTACCATAGAGTTCATAATTCTGCGATCCTGCATCTGTAAACATAAAACCCATCAAAGAATTTTTAACATGAACATGTTTAATATCTGCACCAATGGAATGCCCTACAATAGCTTTATCACAATTGTTAAATTCAGGCCCTCCAACTAAATGCTCAATAAAGGCATGATGTAAATTAAGAGGAGGCCCTTGTGAAAACAGGTCATAAGACTGAAAGAAAATACCGGCACCTCTCCATCCACCTGCTGCAGGATTATAGCAGTTGTTTACTTTCAAATTTTCCGCATAAGTTCCCGTTAAGGTATTATCCTGAATTTGGGTAAATTCATTGTTGGAAATTCTGATTTCCTGAACCACTGATTCATCAGCCGGTACAGAATATATGCCTGTGTATAGTCCAACGAATCTATTTTTATCCAAAGGATTTGGTGTAATTGGATCAATATATCCAATTTCTACTTCTTCACATTTTTCTAGAATAATTCCGAATTCAGTTTGACTTTGCGTACTATAGGGAGACAGCAACGCATTTCCGGTACTCGTGAATATGTTCTTACGGATATTGCACTGTAAATTGGCAACATTAAAACCGGGTGGCGATTTGATAATTCGAATACCACTATAGTTGTCTGTAAATTGGTTAGATTCTAGGTTCATTTTAGCCCCATTTTGTGAAACAATTCCGATTTGCATATCTCTGAAAGTTGAATTGAGTGAAACAATTTGTTCCGTTGGATCATCTGCATAAATACCATCCCACATTTCATCACAGGCGGCCAGTAAATGGCATCCATCCAAGGTTAAAGTAGTTCCATCTATTTCTATTTTAGAATTCGGTGTAAATAATAAATTGCAATCTATAAATTGAGTGGCGTTAGAAATGGTTAAAACACCATCTATGACAAATTGCTGATTTTGATATACTGTAGGATTGGAAATCGTTTGATTCACCAAGCGGGTGCCAGGTATAACTTTATTATTGCAAAATTCATCTCCCCAATAAGTGTTGGCACAATTGGTTGTGATAGGGTTACAAGGGTTTTGTATTAAAATACTTGGTACAGTAAAATTCGACGAAACAGTCGTGAAATCATTGCAGGCAGAATAGTTTGTTAAAATGCTAGTAACGGGTGAATAGTTTATTGGTGAATAATACGCACCCGATATAGTATTGTCTTCAAAGGTGGAAAAAAATGGATTGCCAGAATTTGTGATGTTTGCACTACTATATTGCAAATTCATACACATAATTAGACATGAAGGCGTTGTATTACACGCACCGTTTGTTTTAATTTTATTACATTTAAATTGAATATTACTCACGTCCCCCAATCCTAAAAGCCATTGGTAAGTCCCAATGTTTGGTATGCCTGAAACCATCCAAGAGGAATAATCGGGACAGTTTACTTCTATGATATTATGAGAAAATTCACTGTTGTCAAGTGCTACGCTGTTAATGTTAGACATTGAAAAAAAACCATTTAGAAAAAGTACCATAGGATTTGATTGTAATCCATAAATAGTTTTTGGTTGAGGTGGTGCACCTGGAGTGTTGTCATATATTGGTGCGCCGTGAGTACTAAAATAATTGTATTTGCAAACGGCAGGAACAGAAGTCGTAGCGGCGGAAGTGTAGATCATTCCCATAAAAGTTCCCACACATCTATTTCCTATGATTTCATGATTTCCTTCAGTTAGTTCAATGTGAATATCTCTGTCGTATCCGGATACATAATTGTATTCCACTTTGGCATTTATGTCTTTTTGCAAAGTGATCCCCGCTTCGCTAAATTGCCCGGTCGGGCTTAATCCAAATGCTGAAGTTTGAATATTATTTTCAATAAAATTGAACCGGCATGTAAAATCTTTTAAACCATTAATTGAAATGCCCTGACCATAATTATCTATAATTGTATTTAACCCCCAACAATTCAGAACAATATTATCTTCGATCATGGATTCGCTATTATTCAAAGTAGTTCCATTTGCGTCATACCAATAATATCCATTTTGCATTTCAATAGCATCGCCGTAGACTTCTTGAACAATATTATTATCTATATAAAAATGCAAGAAATTTGTCGTTTGAATTCCAGTATAACCTTGATTGTCATTAAAAAAAGGGTGGTTGCCGTTGGTATAAGATGGATTGTTGCCTCTTGCTCGAATTCCCATAATATTAATTGTATTCAATACTGTTGTCGATGGAGTTTGACCATTTACCCATATAAGTGCGGGAGGTTTGACATACCAATTAGGAAAATTTGGACGACCATATGCTATAGCATCATTTGTAGTATTCCAATATATTTCCGGAAAATTTGCAGTTACAGGATTAATTGGGAAATCCAACATGCCTGGCTGGGACGGATTGTAGTTGCAGTTTATCTTTGTTTGAGGAATATGGCTATCATCAAAATTGGTACCAGTGATTTGTGTAGTTGGTAAATAGTCATAACCGACTATGTTAAATGTAATTCCATTTGGTGGCAAGTTTAATATTGTATTGAGGTCAAAAAATAATTCTTGATGTATTTTGAATTGTCGTAAAGGAAATACAACAGTAAATTTAGATTGACCATTGCTGATATGAGTTTGAATTTCAGATTTCAAGTATTCAACAAATCCAATCGTACCATTAACACTATTGGTAAATAGGAAATAATCTGAGACATCATTTCCAACTACTGGAATTTCTCCTGCAGCGTTAATTCCTGCATTGGCTGGCCAATTAGGATTAAAACGTACATCATATACTATCCCCCAATCTGCCATTACCTTAGCTTTGAGCGTTTCCGAAAAAAGTAAAATGAATAAAACACATAAACTGCCCCTTAAAATAAGAGCGGAGAGCAGAGAACGGAGAGCGGTTTTCATAATGATTTGGTTTTTGTTACTATAAAGATATAATATATTATTTGGAACATTCCTATATAATATCTAAGTTTTGCATGGCACGGTATGGTCCCAATATATACAAAGGTTATTTATCAATGAGAATATTAGGTATTACAAAGAGGCATAGAACCAAGTCAACCATATCTCTGAGACCTTCACTATTTCACCCTCTAATTCTTGTTTCTCTCCCCCACATGATTATTTTTATCACATGAAAACCTCCTTAAACATCAAGCAGTATATACAAAAATTTGTATCCCCTAAATTCTCACCTGAAAAAGATAGTCTTCCTTTTCGTACCATCACCAAAACCTATCCCGCCGGTACCGTATTGACCGCAATCGGAGAAATTGAGAAACGTGCCTTTCTGATCCTGAGTGGTAAAGTAAAAATAGGTGTGTATAACGATAAGATGGAATTACGCATCATCAACTTCTTTTTTGCAGGACAATTCATTTCTGCCTATTCTTCCTTTCTTGCCCAAATGCCAACCGATGTAACTCTAATCACTTTTAGTGAATGTACCGTAGAGATTATTGATCACGATCAAATCATGGAGGCCTGTGAAGAAGGTAATGTCATCGCCCTCAAACTCATGTTTCATGAAACCAAGAAGGCCTATATCCAAAATTCTACCCGTGCCAAAGAATTGATGGTCGTATCACCTGAAGAGATGTATAAATCTATCGTGAATGATCGTATGGAGCTTTTCAGCGAAGTGGAACTTCAAGAGATCGCCGCTTATATCAATGTCACCCCCGAAACCCTCAGCCGAATACGAAAAAAGAATAAATAAGAACGACTTAGATCTCACCCATCTAGCTGCTGTAGTTTTTCTTCTTTCTCTTTCCCTTTCTGATTCTCTTTCTTCATTCATGGCCGACTATTAACAGTGGATTTTAATCAACTGTATACAACAGAATATATTCCATCCCCCCGCAAGTCCCCAAACAGATTGAACCCCTCTTCGCTTATTCGCGACTTAGTACTGAGTACTTTGTACTAACTACTATTTTGCAAAAACCTTGTTAATCACCCCCTTCACTTGATTTAAGTCAAGTGGGGTTAAAATGCAACTTGCTTTTTTTGCTCTTGATAATTATCAAATCTCTTTAACAAATTAAATTTTTTCACAACTTAAAACAAACTTAAAATGAAAAGTACATCAGAAACCGGTCATGTAACAAACGTGGCCAACTTTGCAGAAATCTTAAGCCGCATATCTACCATGGGCACTGCTTATGCGCCGTCAAACCCTTCTTATGCCCTGCCCACTTTGCAAGCACAACATATGGCTGCAAAAAATGCATTGCAAAACTTGATTGATCGCAATACGGCTTTCAACAATGCAGTGAATGAACGAATGGACCATTTCAGCGATCTGAAGTTCCTCGCAACCCGTGTCGTTTCGGCCATCAAGGCTTGCAATCCCGGCCATGAAATTATCAAGGATGCGGTGGCGATTAATCGAAAATTTACCGGACGAAGAGCCAAAGCACTCCCTGCTGTAAGCCCCGAAACCCCTGCGCCGAAGACCATTTCCGTTAGCCAGCTCTCTTATGATTCTTTAATCCAGCATTTCAAAACGATGATTAGCCTCGCCATGTCCGTTCCCAATTACGCACCCAATGAAACGGTATTAAGTATCGCAGGTCTCAACGCTAAATTGGCCGATATGGAAACATCCAATGATGGCGTCTCAACCGCTTACACGCATTTATGCGACGCTCGAAATGTAAGGCTTACGATTCTCTACAGTCACCAGACAGGATTAGTAGATACCGGGCTTGGTGTTAAAAATTACATTCATGCTGCCTTCGGAAATTCTTCCGGACAATATAACAGTGTAAGGAAAATCAAGCTTCGTAATATCCGTAAGTAATATTTTGAATGTTCAATCCCTATGGCCGGTAAAATTTACCGGCCATTTTTTATGCTTTTAATAATTGAATGAAACTCTTTGTTCAACCTTCATTGCGCACGCAATAACCTCGCTTGCGCACGCAATAACTTCGCAGGCGCACGCAATAAGTTCGCAAGCGCACGCAATAAGTTCGCAAGCGCACGCAATAACCTCACAGGCGCACGCAATAACTTCGCTTGCGCACGGAATAACCTTGCTTGCGCACGGAATAACTTCGCTTGCGCACGCAATAACCTTGCTTGCGCACGGAATAACCTCACTTGCGCACGCAATAACTTCGCTTGCGCATGGAATAACCTTGCTTGCGCAGGCTGAAAAGGAGCACCATTTTAAGTCTCCACCTCGCACTCGCCCTTCGCACTCGTTCTCCGACTCGAATCCCCATCACCCGGCCTTTTTGTTACTACTTCAAACTCACTACTGAGTTTCAAAAAAAAGCCCCTTCTTTCGAAGAGGCCTTTTTTAAAATTAACGTTTTTAGTCTTAATGCCGTAAAGTTCATTTCTTCCCGGCCGTTCTCTTAGTACTTAGTACTAACTACTTAGTACTCCTTAGTAATCCATTCCCATTCCACCACCATGCGGCATAGCCGGGGCAGCAGATTTAGGTTCAGGTTTGTCGGCAATCACACATTCGGTGGTCAGCAACATACCGGCAATCGAAGCAGCATTTTCAAGGGCTACACGACTCACTTTAGTAGGATCGATGACACCTGCTTTGAACAGGTTTTCATAGACTTCGGTACGGGCATTGAAACCGAAGTCGGCTTTGCCTTCTCTTACTTTTTGTACGATGATAGATCCTTCCAAACCGGCATTGGCCACGATCTGACGTAAAGGTTCTTCGAGTGAACGACGAATGATAGAAATACCTGTGTTCTCGTCATCATTGCTTCCTTTCAGTTTAGCAATGCTCTCGATGGCACGGATGAATGCGATACCACCGCCGGGTACGATTCCTTCTTCAACCGCAGCGCGGGTTGCATGTAAAGCATCATCAACGCGATCTTTCTTTTCTTTCATTTCCATTTCAGTGGCAGCACCTACATAGAGTACGGCTACACCGCCGGCCAGTTTAGCCAAACGCTCCTGAAGTTTTTCTTTATCATAATCGCTGGTGGAGGTTTCCAATTGCGCTTTGATTTGATTGACACGGGCTGTGATATCGGCTTTTTTACCTTTACCGCCTACGATGGTGGTATTGTCTTTGTCGATGCTCACGCTTTCACACTGTCCGAGGTAAGTCAAGTCAGCATTCTCAAGTTTGAATCCTTGTTCTTCGCTGATCACGATACCACCGGTCAGTTTAGCCAGATCTTCCAGCATTTCTTTACGACGATCGCCAAAGCCCGGAGCTTTTACAGCCGCAACTTTGATGGTACCACGCAGTTTGTTCACCACCAAGGTAGCCAAGGCTTCTCCTTCCAGATCTTCTGCAATGATGAGGAGTGGACGACCGGTTTGAGCCGCT
Source organism: Chitinophagaceae bacterium (assembly GCA_016786845.1). Lineage (GTDB taxonomy): Bacteria > Bacteroidota > Bacteroidia > Chitinophagales > Chitinophagaceae > OLB11. Next base: position 282,788 of record JAEUVB010000015.1, read on the forward strand.
TTCTCCAAAATATGCAGGATGTCTTTCATGGTAGAGATCTTCTTATCGTAGATCAAAATGAGGGGGTTGCTCAATTCGGAGACCATCTTTTCGCTGTTGGTCACGAAATAAGGCGATAAATAACCGCGATCGAATTGCATACCTTCTACGACTTCTACAGTGGTTTCAGTTCCTTTGGCTTCTTCTACGGTAATCACACCTTCTTTGCCTACTTTAGACATCGCCAGGGCAATCAGCTTGCCGATATTGTTGTCGTTGTTTGCAGAGATGGTCGCGATTTGTTCGATTTTTTTATTGTCGTTACCAACTTTTTCAGATTGGTTTTTCAGGTTTTCAACAACTGCAGCAACGGCCTTGTCGATTCCGCGCTTCAGGTCCATCGGATTGGCACCTGCTGCTACATTTTTAATTCCTTCGGTAATGATGGATTGAGCCAATACGGTCGCGGTCGTTGTACCATCACCTGCAGCATCTGCTGTTTTAGAGGCTACTTCTTTCGCCATTTGGGCACCCATGTTTTCGATGGCATCTTCCAATTCGATTTCTTTGGCTACGGTAACACCGTCTTTGGTGATTTGCGGGGCACCGAATTTTTTCTCGATAACTACATTACGGCCTTTCGGTCCGAGGGTTACTTTCACGGCATCCGCTAAAGTGTCCACGCCTTTTTTCATCTTGTTGCGTGCATCAATATTGAAATGAATTTGCTTTGACATATGTTTTGTTTTGTTGAGTTAATAAATGGGTTGATGAATAAGATTAGACAATCGCCAAAATGTCGCTTTCACGCATGATGAGCAGATCCTGACCATCGATGGTGATTTCGGTACCGGCATATTTACCATAAAGCACGGTATTTCCGGCTTTCAGGGTCATGGGTTCATCTTTTTTTCCGCTGCCTACCGCTACGACTGTGCCGCGTTGTGGTTTTTCTTTTGCGGTATCCGGGATGATAATGCCACCGGCTGTTTTGGTTTCTGCTGCATCAGCTTTGACTACGACGCGGTCGTGCAAGGGGGTGATGTTTACTTTCTTAGCCATTTGTATGTATTTTTTAGTTTATAAATAAATGATTTACAACCCTCCTTATCACGAAATGTGCCAACGCCCGGATACAAGACATTTTTTCAGTGCTTGCAAAACTCATCCGATTATCCGGATATTTTAGGACAGAATTTCACCCGGACCAGGAGAATATGACCAAAATGGCAGACGAAAATCATCCCGGAACAGTCGCCCGGAAAAGACTGCGGTTATTTTGAAAAGCGTTTGACCAGATAAATACCCAGGAAAGTAATGAGTGCACCTAAAGCGATCGACAGGGATATTTTTTCATTCAGGAACAAAACGCCCATCAATAACGCCACGATAGGATTGATGTACACATAGATGGTCACCATGCTGATGGGCAAGGTTTTGAGGGCATAGAGGTAACAAATGAAGCAAAAGATGGAGCCCACAGCGGTTAGGTAAATGAGCCAAAGCCATGTTGATAACGGCACGGTGGACAAGGGTACATGATGACCGGGTAGTCGGGAAGCGAGGAGGAGGATCAATCCGCCAAAGAGCATCTGCCAACCGATGCCCTCAAAAGGATTGATATCGCGCTTGCTTCGGGTGGTCATTAAGGTGCCGGTGGTCCAGGTGCCTACGCCGATGAGGGTGAGCACCACACCAAACAGAAAATGATTGCCGCCCATTTCTTCAATAAAGGAGCTGAGCAATATCGCAATGCCGCTGAATCCGACCACCAGTCCGGCCATGGCTGCACGTTTTACTTTTTCCCTGAACAGGATAAAGTTACTTAAGATCATGACAAAGGGCATGAGGCAAGAGATAAGTGCACCTAAATAGGAAGGGATGTATTTTACGGCCCAGGTGGTGAGTCCATTGCTGCAACTGATGAGAAGAAAACCAACGAGAAAAAAATAGAGGAGATCTTTTGCCGGAGGAAATTTTTTATTCCGCCATAAGAAATAAGAGATCATGATGATGCCTGCCGTGGTTTGCCGCATGCCGGTCATTTGGAGGGGAGGCAAGTGTTTAAGCGCTATTTTAGATACAAACCAGGTTGTTCCCCAGAAAAATGATATAGCTGCTAATGCCCAGTATCCTTTATGTAATTTGCTAGAGTTCAAGAATGCTGCAAAGAAAAAGGAAATCTTTGGGTTTATCAGAAAAGCTTCAGACGGGGATTTGTTAAAAAAAGGTATTGCCTGTTACTTTATCAGATTTATCCCTTATTTTTGATATTCTAAAATTAAATACACATGAAAAAAGTACTGTTCATTGCATTGGCCCTGTTAGTTACAGGTACCACATATGCCGAAAAAAAATGTTGTAAAGATAAAGCCAGCTGTAATAAAGAAGCGAGTGCTAAATCTTGTTCAAAAGACGAAGCAAAAGGTAAAGCATGTTGCAAAAAAGATCATGGTACAGCCTCCGCTGCTACCGGAGCTGATGCTGCAGATGCGAATGCTGCCATTGCACCTAACACTACAGGCGAAATGCATGCTTGCTGCAAGAAAAATGTAGCATCGGGTAAAGCTGCTTGTTGTGCAAATAAGGGCGCAGCTACACCAACTGCAACTCCTGCAAGAACACGCTAATTTTTTCGTTTCAAGAAATATGGAAAGCACCCGACATTCGGGTGCTTTTTTTGTGTCCTATAGTTTCTCATATTAGGTATGTTACAATAAGATGACGAAAATACATTCCTTTCTAAACTGGACTGATGCCCCTTGAATCTACCGCGTATGGCTGTTTGTATTGCGGTCTCGTCAATGAAGTGACGAGAAAGCGAAAAGCCTGCAGTGACGACGCAGGAGGAGCGAGGACTTGCAGCAAATAGCGTGTTAGCCGCCCTAAAAAAGACAGTTTATTTCTTTGTCGAAATTTGTATCCCGATGCGATCTGAATGAAACAAAACAGGTTACGTTCAGTAAAGATTTTATTTCGAACGGACATTGACGGCCACGCGTCGATTTTGTGCACGCCCCTCTGCGGTGGTATTATCCGACAAGGGTTCGGTAGAGCCATAGCCTTCATAAGGTTTCACATCAAATGAAGATCGTGCAACACCACCTTTGATCAATTGATCGTAAACAAATTTCGCACGTTTCTCCGATAGCTTCATGTTGGCCAGGGAATCGCCGGTATTGTCGGTATAAGCCCCGATTTTAATTTTCATGGTCGGGTAGGCTTGTAAGAGTGTGATTAGATGGGTGATTTGTGCACATGTATCCTGGCTCAAAACCGATTTGTTTGCCTTGAAACGCAGGTCGGTAAATTCAAACCACATGTCTTTGCCTGCAACCGATCCGGGATCTTTAATGAAATTATACAGGCGATCTTCCAATGATCCTTTGGTTACAATCATTTCCACACCATTATCCAATTTCAAAGTTGTTTTTTCTGTTGAAGGCAAAATCCAGTTCCCATCAGCATCTACATATCCTTGTGAAGAATCGGGTTTGGCCGATAGGGCTGCCGCGGCTTGATCGGCCGCACTGCTAATCGACGCGCCGGCAGAGTCTAAGGTAGATTGTGCGTTCGAGGTTTCATTTTTGGGACTGTTACAACCCATGCTCCAATACCAAATACCGATGCCAAATAATCCTGCAAGAATAAGCGGGACCATCCACTTTTTTCCTTGACTTGTATTTTCATGACTCATGATCAACTGTTTTACAGACATTTTATCAGAAACGGGTTTATGTTCAGTCGACATCAGGGTCAAAAATCCCTCCGGTAATTGTTCCAGTATGGCTTTTTCGGACTGCATGATATATTCATGGATAGAAGTCCATTGCCATTGATGTAGTTTGGTTTCAAGTGACAGGCACAGCGTGACGATACTGGCCAAAATCTTCAGGATAATATCTGCCGATTCGGGCTTCATCAATGCGGTACGGGCAATCAATTGAGCAACACCGTTTCTTTTCTCACCAAAGATAATCGAGATCAGGTCATTTCCGCAATGGATATATGGGTTCAATGCTTCAGCCGTCATTAATTGGGTCAGATTGACCTGATCGGGGAGCAATGCACCTGTTTTATGCACCAAAGAAATAAAGGCGGCTTGTTTATGTGGTTGCAGGTTAAGAATGGCATGCAGGATGCAAGGGATGAGCTGATTGTAGGCCATCGGAACCGATTGGGTATTTTCTCCGGTGGCGGCAGAAGTTTCCGAGATCAATTGATCCGGCACTAAACGACGGATGTGAGGGATGAGTTTGGACATGTGTAGTAGGTGGTAACGCAATTTTAATTTAATTTGTTATACCAATAAAAAGATTTCTGTATGTCTGTATACTTCTGCGACGTGGATTTTTTCAGCTGTTTTTGCCTGTACGGTATTCTGAAGCTACCTTTGAGCGGTGATTAAAATTGGTAAGATAGAGCTCCCGGATTTTCCGCTATTACTGGCGCCCATGGAAGATGTCAGCGACCCTCCATTCAGGGCTGTTTGTAAAGACAAAGGCGCGGACCTGATGTATACAGAGTTTATTAGCAGTGAAGGCCTTATCCGAGATGCAATCAAAAGCCGACAAAAGTTAGATATTTTTGAAGCCGAACGGCCCATCGGCATACAGATATTTGGCGGAGATGAAGACGCCATGACCCTTTCGGCTCGCATCGTAGAAGCTACAGGGCCTGACTTGGTGGATATCAATTATGGTTGTCCGGTAAAGAAAGTGGTGTGTAAAGGTGCCGGCGCAGGCATTTTGAAGGATGTGCCGAAAATGATTTCACTGACCAAGGCCGTCGTGAATGCCGTAAAAATTCCGGTTACGGTAAAGACCAGGCTTGGATGGGATGAACAAACCAAGAATATCGAGGAAGTGGCGGAAAGACTACAAGATATTGGCATTCAGGCTTTATCGATACATGGGCGTACCCGTACCCAAATGTATAAGGGTGAGGCTGATTGGTCCTTGATCGCCAAAGTGAAAAATAATCCGCGTATTCATATTCCGATTTTTGGGAATGGAGATATTGATAGTCCTGAAAAGGCGCTGGAATATAAAAATCGTTACGGGGTTGATGGAATTATGATCGGGCGAGCTGCAATTGGCTATCCTTGGATATTTAATGAGATCAAGCACTTTGTAAAAACCGGTGAACATCTCGCCCCGCCTGAAATAGAAGAACGTGTGGCGGTTTGTCGCAAGCATCTGATGTTTGCCACGCAATGGAAGGGTGAGAAATTGGGGATACTCGAAATGCGTCCGCATTATGCCAATTATTTAAGAGGCCTGCCGGGGGTGAAGGAATACCGACATCAGTTGGTGCATCTAAATACGGTAGCAGATATTGAGTCGGTGTTTGAAGAAGTCATCAAAAAATATTCCAGAGAAACGGCCCTTTCCTGAAAAAGCTCATCAAATAGTTTACTTTTACTCCCAAAAAATAAATTCAAGCATGCAACAAGTAAAAAAAGGAGACACCATTAAAGTTCATTACAAAGGAACCCTGACCAGCGACGGTACACCTTTCGATAGTTCAGAAGGTCGCGAACCATTAGAGTTTACCGTAGGAGAAGGAATGGTCATTTTCGGATTCGATAATGGCGTTTTGGATATGAAGGTCGGGGATAAAAAAATCGTTCATATTCCTTTCATGGAAGGCTATGGTCCGCTCAACGAACAAATGATGTTTGAATTTGACAAGACACAGTTCCCTGAAGATTTAGGAGCGCCCGAAATCGGCATGCAACTCAATATGATGGACAATGAAGGAAATCATTTGCCGGTCATGATCGCTGAGGTTAAGGATACCACCTTGGTATTGGATGCCAATCATGCCCTCGCAGGTAAAGATTTGACGTTTGAAATTGAACTGGTTGAGATTGTCGCCTAATTCGTTTCGCTAGCAAAAATCCTCAAACTTACTTTGAGGATTTTTAGACTTATATTCATTTCAGAAAAAACCACACTATGAAAAAATTACTTTTCGTTGCCCTCTTATGGTCGACATTATTTGCCTGTAAGGACAATGGTACTGGAGAAAATAAATCGTCCGGGTCCGGGGAAGCGGTTACCTTAAGACTGAATTTTAAACAAGGTGAAAAGTTTCACTATGATATGACCACGGTTCAGAACATCACACAAACGATGATGGGCAAGGATATGAGTGTGAAACAGGAAATGGGATTCGGGTTTAATTATGAAGTTAAGTCGGCTGAAAAAGAAATGTATCAGGTGATGGTGACTTACGACAGAATTCGAATGAAGCAGGATAATCCAATGATGCAAGTCAATTTCGACACCGATGATCCGGCCACCATGAAAGATGGAAAGTTTACTGCTTTGGCTGATTTGAAAGGTAAGAGTTTCACCTTAACCCTCAATCATTATGGAGATGTAACCGGTATCAGTGGATTGGAATCTTTGTCCAATAGTCTGGGTCAATCCGGTATGTCGGATACCTCAATGATGAATATGATGGAAATGAGCTTTAAGATTTATCCGGAAAAAGCCATGAAAGTGGGCGATACCTGGAAGAAGGATATGACCAATGATCTTGGCGGTATGTTGAAAATGAAAATTGCCAATGAATATGAATTACTTTCCGTGAAGGATGGCATGGCTGAAATCGGCGTCAAATCGGTGATTACCTCAGAGCCCGGTGCTGCCAAACAGGAAATGGAAATGACATTGAACGGTACCCAAAACGGCAGTATGAAAGTGGATGTGACCACGGGTATGATGCTAAATTCAAATTTCAAACAGGATATTACAGGTAAAGCCAGTACTCAGGGAATGGAAATTCCGATGAAGATTAAAAGTGATATTAGCGCGATTGGAAAGAAATTATAGATCCGCAATTTTCAGTACATCCTGATGGCGAATACCGCGGTCCGTTTGGATCAGCGAACAACATTCATTATGATGGTCATGTTCGAAAAACAGGAGCCAATTGTTGCTTGCGGCTTGATGCAAGAGTGTTTCCTTTTCATTTAATGTTTCTAAAGGCCGCATATCGTAGGCCATTACCCATGGTAAAGAAATGTGTGCCATAGAAGGTACTAAATCAGCACAATAAAGAATGGACTGTCCTTTATATTGAATCAAGGGAAGCATCATGGCATCGGTGTGCCCGTTAACAAATTTTACCTGCATGTTTTCAGTAAATGAGATGTCATCATTCACACTAATCATTTGTAGTTGACCGCTTTGTTCTATGGGTTCAATATTTTCCTTCAGGAAAGAAGCTTTTTCTCTTGCATTCGGATGCAGGGCTGAATACCAGTGTTGATCATTGCTCCAGTATTGCGCTTTTGAAAATGTGGGTTTAAGGATATCATTTTCTCTGACAATGGCTCCTCCGCAATGATCGAAATGTAGATGTGTCAGAAACACATCGGTGATATCCTCTAAGCCAAATCCATGTTTCTTCAAGGAGCCTTGCAGGGTATCTTCACCATGAGGTTGAAAATGGCTGAAGAATTTTTCATTCTGTTTGTTGCCCATACCGGTATCGATAAGGATCAGACGATTTTCATCTTCGATCAACAAGCAGCGCATGGCCCAGGTACACATATTATTTTCATCGGCGGGGTTCACTTTACCCCACATGCTTTTTGGCACCACACCATGCATGGCCCCGCCATCTAATTTGAAAAGACCGGTATCGATAGTATATAGTTTCATGGCGGTAAAGGATTAATTAAGGAATGAGGAAATGCAAACTTACTGCGCCCCGGATGATTTTCTGACAAAATTGTCTTTCATCCAAAATAATCCTATGAGTCCGATCACGAAATAAACCGCTAATCCCAGCGCGGAGGCCCGCAACCCGACATAGTCTGATATTAATCCGAAGGACAGCGTACCAATCACGATACCCAATTTTTCGCATACATCATAGAAACTAAAAAAGGATGCATGGTCTTCAGTATCCGGTAGTAATTTGGAATAGGTGGATCGGGAAAGTGATTGTATACCACCCATCACCATGCCTACACAAAAGGCCAGTATATAAAACTGATTCACGGTGACCACTTTGTAAGCCGCAATGCATATACAAATCCATATCAACACCAGCACGATGAGGGATTGACGATTCCCCCAACGTTGCGACAAGTAAGCAAATAATCTCGCACCCGCAATCGCGACGAGTTGTATGATGAGGATCACACTCAGGAGTTGTGTGGTTTCCATGTGAAGGGCGTCGCCTGCAAAATAGGTGGCCATATACATCACAGTGAGTACACCCATATTGTAAAAAAAGAAGGCGAATAAAAAACGTTTGAGTACCGGAATTTGTTTGAGTTGATGCCAGACTTTTTTCAGCTCTTGAAAGCCATTGAAGAGTATGGATCCATGATGCCCGGATTTTGGTAAGGCATCTTCTTTCAGCACGGCAAAAGTAATTTGTGCAAATCCCATCCACCATATTCCCACGGCAACAAAAGACATTCGTACCGGTAAACTGCCCAGACCCCATTTCAATTGTTCATCGGCCAGGATGAAGGCAAAGCAAAAAATCATCAGAATCACGCTGCCGATATAACCCATGGAAAAACCATTGGCACTCACCGCATCCTGTTGATCTTTGGATGCGATCTCGGGCAAAAAGGCATTGTAAAAAACAAGACTCCCGCAGAAACCAATCGAGGCCAAAATGCTGCAACACAAACCATAAATAAGATTCACATGTCCGTGAGTATTTTTTTCGAAAAAGAAAAGCGCCATGCAGGATAATGATCCCAAGTAACAAAAGAAACGAAGAAACATTTTTTTATTGCTCCGAGAGTCGGCTATAGAGGAGAGTATGGGCGACAGAAATGCAATGATGAGGAAGGACAATGAGATCGAATAGGACGCCAATGCATCCCGATGAAAATTCCGTCCAAGAAGATTGACTTGTTCCGGTATGATAGCCGTAAAGTAGGCCGGGAATATCGCGGAGGTGATAATCAATGAATAGGCAGAATTAGCCCAGTCGTAAAAGGACCAAGCTCGCACGATCCGTTTTTGATTCAGTTCCATCATCGTCAGGACTTGTAATCTTTGAGGTGAATGAAAGTACTGCAAACCTCATATTCATTTTTGTCATTCGATGCTACGATGAGTAGTCGATTCGTGCAACAAGTCTTAACCAGTTCTCGATATAGCGCATAGCCCTCTTCATCGAGGTTGGTACAAGGTTCGTCCAGGAGAATGAGGAGGGTATCGGCAAATAAAGCTTGGGCTAGTTTCACCCTTTGCTTCATACCACTCGACATATGTTCGAGTAATTTATCGGATGAAGATTCAAGTCCAATTTTTCGAATGATATCGGATATCGGTAGCAAGGGTTTCTTAAACGAAAAATGAAAATGAAGAAACTCTGAGAGCGTCATCTCTTCAATGAGTTCCAGATAAGGTGCACAATAAGAAACAGATTGAAAAGTTTTTTCCGGGCTCAGTTCCTTGCCGTTTAATGTATAGTGAATTTCACCTTTTGAGGCCTGCACATATCCGGCAATGATTTGGAGTAAGGTTGATTTTCCCGAACCATTAGCGCCGAGTAATGCAATGGAAGCCGGAGAGGTGAATTCATGCGTGAAGTCGTTGATGACTACTTCGCGACCGAAGCGTTTGGTTATATGTTGGAGAGATATCTTCAGCATGTGGGAAGGAAACAAAGATAGAGAAATGCTCAAAGAAACCTAATACTGCCCTGTGCTTAGGAGCACAAGCGTGCAGGCTTCCATACATTGAATGCCGGCGGCTTTGGCTTGAGCCATCAGTTCATCATTTTCGGTGCCCGGATTGAATATGATGCGGCGTGGCTTGAGGCTAAGAATATAATTGTAATATTCAGGTTGATGGGCCGGGCCAATATAGAGGGTGACGGTATCTATATCCTGATAGGGTTGATGGTCCTTGGTAAACGCTACGTCTTCCACACGACCCATTCGATTTCCGATAGCCACAACAGGGTGATTGTGTTTGCGCAGCATACGAATGGCTTTATGACTATATCGTTCGGGTTTTTCGGATGCTCCGATGACCAATGTTTTTTTTGTGTTCATGAATGGCAAAAGTAAGTCGATATTGTGGGGGAACGAAAATCTTAATGAGGTGTATTTAACGCCTGCAACTTACCGGCAGGTCTTATTTATTTTACTACATTAATCATTCTTGCATCCTTCAGTTGTCCCTGATCGGTGAGGCGGAGGATGTATTGTCCTGAGGCAAATGATCCAATATCCAAAGTGGTATGCTTATCCGTCAGGGGCATTAAAGCTACACGATTACCCAGCATATCATAAATGGTTGCTATGCCTTGCTGAAAGGGTTTTTGTAATTGAATATGCAAGGCAGTTTGTGCGGGTACAGGATACACGACCGCAACCGATTGATTGAGTAGATCGCGGATGGTATTGGGCGACTGTAATGGATTTTTGTCGAGTAGTAAAATCCAGAAATCCATATCACCTTTTAAAGGCTGGTTTTTAAGCCCGGATACCGGAGAAATAGAAGTGCCTCCCACAATGATCTTTTCATCCCAGGTCTCTTCAAGATATGAAAAGCGATCGAAAGTATTTCCGCCTATGCTGTATTGCCAAATAGGGTCTCCTATAGCATCCACTTTCAAAATCCAATAATCTTTACCACCATAGTTTGGTACTGTTTTATTGCCGGTAGCGCCGCCTTCACTCCAACCACCCAACAAGTAGTTGCCATCAGCTGTTTGTTGTATGCATACGCCTTGATCAAAATCATTGCTGCCGTATACTCTGTCCCATTGCTTCACCAGATTGGCATTTAATTTGACCACCCAATAATCAAAATTGCTGTAAGGCGAATCTGACTTATTACCTGAAGCCGAAGACTCGGAAGTGCCGATCAGGATATAGCCTCCATCATTGGTTCGGGCAATGGAAGAGAGGTTGTCTTCAAAATATCCGCCAAAATTCGCTTCTTCGATAAGCGCTCCATTGCTGCCGTCTATCTCCAGCACCCAATAGTCGGTATAACCATAAAACTGATCGAAGCGCTCGCATCCGGCATAATAAGATACATCGGAAGACGTAGTGCCTGCCAAGATAAAGGTGCCATGATCCGATTCAATCATTTTACCAATGGTTTCATGTTGATAACCGCCATAGGTTCTTTGCCAATCGATATAGCCATTCGAGCGAATTTTCACCACCCATAAATCCCGTGTTCTCGAGGTGTCTTCGGAGGGTTTCCAGTTGGTAGAAAGGAACATGCAATTGGAATCTGTCTTCTCGCAGGATACAGAATATTCCATGGTATATCCACTCAGCAAAAGTCCCCCGTCGGCGGTAGGGAGCACCGTTTGCAAATAATCATTTTTACTGCTCCCGAGGGTTCTTTGCGAAAGCAAATTTCCATTGGCATCGAGATGTAAGATCCAATAATCCATTCCGCCCCGGCATGTATCTGTTTTGTCGAATGAAAGACTGGAAGCCGATTGCGCGGCTAACCAAAAACTACCATCCTGTTGTTCGGTGATGTCATACACACCGTCAAATAAATCACCGCCGATCGTTTTGTCCCAGATTTTATTACCCGCTCCGTCAAAGCGTACAATCCAGCAGTCGTAGATCCCATTATCATTGTCGGTTTTATCGCCGGAATATGGTGATGCGGAGAAACCGGCAGCAATATATCCATGGTCGGCTGTCTCTCGTATGATTTCGAGGTAATCGCCTTTATTGCCTCCGATAGATTTCTGCCAAAGAATATTGGGACTCTGGCCATTTACAACCAGACTGAATAGGATGAGAAGAAATAAGAAGATCGGTTTCAAAATGTTTTAGGATTGGGTTGATATCGAAAGCTAAATATAGGAATAAAACAATGGATGGACAAAAGTATCCGACCCGTAAATGAAGAATGAAATGATGAACAGGTCTTCTTGTATTCTTTAGTCCGGAGTCGAAATGTATGGCCTGAACGGAGTCATATTGAATTTCCAAGCTCCGCTCTTCACCATTTAATGACAATCAATATTTCAGTTCTAATGGAATAATCCTACTTTTGTAGCCTGCAAGGAATGAAAAAAATCATCATCATAGTGCTGTTTGTGTTAGGAACCTCTTTCTGTGCTCATGCTCAGACAGAAGCGACCACACCCGATACCAATGTGGTGGTGATCGAAAATGTGATGATCTATAAAGACCCTAGACTGGATGTTTTGGACAAAAGGGGCGGCCTTATCGCTAAAATCGAGGCCGATGAAAAGGCGAGAGAAGTTCCGGTTTATGCACCGATCGTTTCCGCCAATGGTAAAAAGAAAGTAACCGGTAGTATCTATACCGCCAAAGGATTCAGGGTGGTGATATACAATGGACCCGATCGTGCGATGGCCCTGGCCAGCAAGAATGCTTTTATGAGGGCCTTTCCCGGTACTCCTTCTTATATGAGTTACAATGTGCCTTCATATAAAATCAAGGTCGGCAATTTTCCTGATCGTGCTGATGCAACTAAATTTTTGCGCATGCTCAGTAAGGCATTTCCCACTTCCTTTATTGTTCCGGATATTGTCACCATAAAAAATATCAATGTCACCAATTGATCCTTCATTTTTTGAACCCTTAGTCAACGCCTCTCTGGAGGAAATCATCAGTTTTCGTCATCATATTCATAGTCATCCCGAATTATCTTTTCAGGAAATACAAACTTCCGCTTTTGTATCAGATAAACTGACTTCCTGGGGCATCTCCCATACCAAAGGTTTGGGTGCCCTTGAGGCCGGACAAGCCGGAACCGGAATAGTAGCCATCATCCAAGGAAAAAATCCTGAAAGCCGGGTAGTGGCCCTCCGATCTGATTTGGATGCACTGCCGATAACGGAAATCAATCCTGCTGGTTATTGTTCTCAAAACAAGGGAGTGATGCACGCTTGCGGGCATGATGTGCATACGAGTTGTCTGCTCGGTGCAGCTAAAATATTACAAGAGACCCGCGAACATTGGGAAGGAACCGTCAAACTCATTTTCCAGCCCGGTGAAGAAAAACATCCCGGTGGTGCCAGTCTCATGATTCGCGATCAGGTCCTTGATAACCCTAAACCTCAGGCCATCTTTGCCCTGCACGTTTATCCGCATCTGCCTTACGGAAAAGTAGGCTATCGCGCCGGACAATACATGGCCAGTGCCGACGAAATTTATATCACCATTAAAGGCAAAGGCGGACATGCAGCTTTACCCCATCAAACCATCGATCCGATTGTGATGGCGGCCAATGTATTATTGAGTCTGCAGCAAATCATTTCACGAAGTAAAAATCCGCTGACACCTTCTGTACTTTCCTTCGGACAAATTCATGGAGGGAATGCCGGCAATGTGATTCCCGATGAGGTACGCATCGAAGGAACCCTCCGTTGTATGGATGAAACATGGAGAGCTCAGGCCCATGAATTAATTAAAAATCATACCATCGATATTTGCAGAGCCCTCGGTGGCGATGCCGTAGTGGAAATTCCTAAAGGCTATCCATCCCTCTTCAATCATCCCGAAACCACCTTGAAGGTAAAAGCTATTGCCGAACAGGTAGTTGGTGCGGAAAATGTGGTTGAACTCGACCTGCGTATGGCCGCCGAAGATTTTAGTTTTTATACCCATGAAGTGCCGGGATGTTTTTTTCGTATCGGCACCTCTCACGAAGGACAGTTTACCTATCCTGTGCATAATGCACATTTCGATATTTATGAGCAAGCGATCGGTGTGGGCGTGAAAATGTTTTGTGCAGTGGCTGCGGGGTTTGATCCGGCATAATCCAAAACTTATTTATACAAGTTTCCGGGCTTCTCTATAAATCTCTTAGACGAGGCTTTCAAATTTTTCAATGACTGCGTTTACTCCCATAAAGAAAGGAATTGAAAATTGAGTATAACGAAGTAAAAGAGATTTTTTTGGGTGACATCCCTACCTTCTCGGCTGATACTCATACACCACCTCATAACTGCTCCGCTTCAACTTTCTCGAAATTTCACCTATGGCTAAATCTTCTTGTTGTGGGGTCGGGTCGCAGACCGAATACTTTTGTCCTTTGTACACCACTGATGGTCCGCTCGGGTGGTCGAACCGGACCGCAATGGTAACGTGTGTAGGATAGAGCATGACAATCATTGGCAGATTGTAAACTTCTTTCACCAGGTAAAAGAATAATGCTGCCCGATCGTCACAATCGCTGTAATCGTAGAGTAATGTTTGCTCAGGTGTGAGACGGCGTTCTTTCCCAAAATTTTGTTGATCGGTTTCGTAGGCCAAGCTGCTCCGCGTGAAATGCATCAGGTAGTCGACACCCTCTTTTTGGGTCAGACCTTCCATATTTTTTTTCAAATCAGGAATGAGCGAATAATAAGTGGCTCGACTCAAAGGCACATTAAAATAGGTTTCGAAATCCACTACCGGATAGTTCTTAAATGCCTTCTGAATTTCGGGGTTGAGCTTGACCTTGAAATGATAAACCTGATCGTTGTAACTGAATTCTAATTTCTTTTCTACATATTGTTCCGGCACAAACTCAGGCAATTCAGTCACTTTGTAGGAAAATCCATGCACGCCTTCAGGGATCCGAATCGGTGTTTCAAATAATTTTTCCTGATCAAAATCAATGCAACCGAAATCGTGATAGTTTAAACAAATAAATTGCTTCCCGTCACGACTAAAAAATGGAATGCCGTATATGTTTTCACTGCTGCGTACATAAAACAAAAGTCTGTCCTTGGCGACAGATAAGGTGGCCTCATATCCTGATTTCGACAAAAGATACCATTTGTATAATGTATACGTGTTGTAGTTCACTGTTTTGGGACAAAGCCGGTCAGCCGTTTTTCGGATCAGTTGATAATACATCCAGTCATTGAGGTGATAATCGGCTTTATATTGTAAAAGCACACCCACCAAAGGCGTGGGGTCTACGTTCTCTAAATTTGAATAAAAGTCTACGATACTCTCCTGACTTAATTCCTGCAAAGGCTGGGGCGTCTGAGTGAGGTCAACAATGGGCTGGATTTTCTCGGGGTAATGTTCAAACGATAAGGTTTGTCCAAAGGATAACGCCGGAATGCTTATCAAGCCAATCAGCAGGAGAAAAATAATACGCGATATGTCAAATGGCTTGTTCACTTCAGAAATCTATTCCAAAGTTAACAAAACTTAACAATAAGGTAATATTAAGTTTTTGCAGAGACTAATTTTCGGATTATGACTTGCAACTGCCCCGCGTTCCCCTACATCAGAAAACCCTGATCATCCTTTACCTTTTCCGGAATATCACTTCTACGGCGCATTTCAGCCAAATCGATCTCTACCGTTCGACAGATGCTGTTCATGGGTATATCGGTTATGAAGCTATCGAAAGGGTCCTCGCTATGACTGCCCACCAGCTCAATGGTGATGAATAACCAGGCCACCACCACAAACAAAAGGGTGATGATGGCGTACACCAATAAGGAATAATGTTTGTAAATGTCAAGTATCCCGAAGGGAAGGATCAGGATATAAATGATCACAAAGGATCGACTGAAGAAAGCATACTGACGAGGGAAGGGCGTGCTTTTGATGCGTTCATTCTTGCCTTGGTTTTCCAGGCAGGTATCCAGACTTTTCATCATGTCCATCAATCGAAACTCATCGATATTGCGTTGCGCCTGCAGGGTACGCAAATGTTGCTGCTGTAAGTAATAGAGTTGCAGGGCCTTATTGCTGCAGGTTCGGATAAAGGCCGCTTCTGCTTCATTCAATTTATCATATACCTCCCTTTGCCAATCTGCTTCGCTAGGTTCGCCATAATAATATTTGCGTATCGATGCAGTGATGGGCCGACTATGGGGTGCCCGTTTGCGCAACTGAAATTTATGCGCATTCAGGTAAGCGATTTGTCGCTGCAAACAATCGTCGATGTCCGATACCGTGCTGCCGCTCAGATACATCATCAGTTGATTGGCAAATATTTTAGTGGCCGTAGATAATCCGCCCCAGTTTTTGCGGGCCTCCCACATGCGGTCGTATGATTGTCCGTTTTTAAAACTCGCATAGATGGCCACAGCCACACCTATGGGGCCTATCAGTGCAAAGGGAATATGCAATTGAAACTGAAACGCATCGAAAGCATAAGCATGCAAAGCACAAAGCGACGCCCCATACAACAGAAATAATAGAATATTCTTCCAGCCAAAACGCCAGATAATCTCGAAAGGAATATTGCGATAGATATACACTCCCTCAAAAATAATCAAATAGAAATAAAAAAGGATAGAATCTGTATGCCCCTGTTTAAGAGATATAAGTTCATACCCGGACTGGCATGAGCCTGATCAATTCTAAAACATCATCGATATCCTACAATTGCCCCAACACCGCCCCAACTCTCATCTCCACAGCTTCTTTCCCTATCAACTCCGCAATCTGAAATACACCCGGGCCGAACTTACCACCCACCAGCATGATGCGGAAAGGTAATTGCAATTCGCCCACCTTGATGTTTTTTTCCGCTGCAAGGGCTTTAAAACTTTCTTCTATCGTCTGCATCTTAAAATCCGGTAAGTCTTTGAAGCGCAGCATTAAGCTTTCAAAGAAATCTTTTTTCTCTGCCGACCATTTCGGTTGTATCGATTCCAGATCATAGCTTGCCGGAGACTGATAGAAATATCCGGTCTGCTGTACAAAATCATGAAGCAGGGTGCAGCGGTCCTTCACGAGCGCGATGATGTTACTTAATTTATCATCATCACCCACAGGTATATTCGCTTGTTGTAAATGCTTCTTCACTTGCGGCAGCAAATGTTCTTCCGTCGAATGTTTGATCCATTCATGATTGAACCATTTCGCTTTTTCAAAATCAAACTTGGCGCCGTGCTTATGCACCCTTTCCATACTGAAGGAAGAAATGAGCTCATCCATACTGAACAGTTCTTTTTCTTCACCACTATGCCATCCCAGCATGGCCAGCATATTCACAAAGGCTTCGGGCAGAAATCCACGCTCCCGAAATCCCTGCATCATTTCGCCGGTTTTCGCATCCTGCCAGTCCATCGCAAACACCGGAAACCCTAAGCGGTCTCCATCTCTTTTGCTGAGCTTGCCATGACCGTCGGGTTTGAGTATAAGGGGCAGATGGGCCCATTGCGGCATATCGTTTTTCCAGCCCAGGTATTCCCAAAGTTTAATGTGTACCGGCGCACTCGGCAGCCATTCTTCACCCCGAAAAGCATGGGTAATCTTCATCAGATAATCGTCTACTACCACGGCTAAATGATAGGTCGGCATGCCATCGGCTTTCAGCAAGACTTTATCATCCACCAATCCCGATTCATTGCTGATCTCACCGCGTATCATGTCCTGAAACGTGATGACTTCATTTTCATCCATTTTGATGCGAATCACATAGGGCGTTTGCGCGGCCAGGAGTCTTTCCGTCTCTTCAGGTAATAAAGTCAAGGAGTTCTTCATCTTCATGCGCGTATTGTGGTCGTATTGCGGGGAAGGATTGTTGGGCGACTTAAAATTGTTGCGCATGGCTTCCAATTCCTCCGGCGTATCGAAGGCGTAGTAAGCATGTCCTTGTTCTACCAGTTGCAGGGCATAAGGTTTATAATCGGCCTTGCGCTCGCTTTGACGGTAGGGTGCATAGTCGCCCGGCAGGTGCGGACCTTCATCGGGCGTAATGCCGCACCAGTTGAGACAATCTATAATGTATTGCTCGGCCCCTTCTACATAGCGGTTCTGATCGGTATCTTCAATGCGGAGCACAAATTGCCCGTGGTGTTTTTTGGTATAGAGGTAACTGTATAAAGCAGTGCGCACACCACCCAGGTGTAAACCACCGGTGGGACTGGGCGCAAATCGGGTTCTGACTGACATAGAAAAAGTATTAGAGAGCGCAAATTTAGTCGAATTGATGCTTTGTGCACGAGTCTATTTTCAGATCGAAGAAGGTGGTCTTGGGCGTGCCCCCGTTGCGGTGCTACGAGAGCATATCTCTATTCAACATGCCGTTTCGCACCGCATCGGGGTCAGGCTGTCCGCTCATAGCCCCCCGAGCAGAGCCTCGGGGGGCTATCCGCTACCATCCTTCACGCGGGCCCCCGTTCCAAAATGGAGAGGAAGTATGTATTCATGGCCTCATGCCGCTCAACATAGCTACCCGGGCGAATGAGACAAGGTCCGTTCCCATTATTTGCGTTAAAACATTGATTTTGAATAGGTTTTAGGGTTAAATACCTTGCCTTTTTTCAATTTGTGCATAGGCCTTTGTATTTGAACATTGCCCAATGTTCAAATACAAAAGCCTTTTGTTCAAATACATCGGGCCAATGTTCAAATACATTGAGCCATTGTTCAAATACATCGGGCCAATGATTTAATACATCGTGGCTGTGTTCAAATACATCGGGCCAATGTTCAAATACATCGTGCCAATGTTCAAATACATTGAGCCAATGATTTAAAACATAGCGCCAATGAATGAATACATCGTGCCAATGTTCAAATACATTGGGCCAATGTTCAAATACATTGAGCCATTGTTCAAATACATTGGGCCAATGATTTAATACATAGCGCCAATGAATGAATACATCGTGCCATTGTTCAAATACATTGGGCCAATGTTCAAATACATTGGACCATTGATTGAATACATCGTGCCTATGTTCAAATACATTGGGCCATTGATAAATTACATCATGCCGATGTATAAATACTTCGTGCCAATGATTAATTTATGGTGCTATTGTTCAAATACATCAGACCATAGTTTAAATACATCGCGCTATTGTTTAAATACATCCGACTGTGATTGAATACCAGGCGGTATGGATAAACTGCAAAATGCCAATATCAGCAAGTGAACTGTGTTTGTATAAGCGGTCGAAAACCTATAAGGTTTGCGAAATCCTTTAAGGACTAGTTATCATTTCATCTGCCATAGGCCCAAAAGGTTTGGGGAAACCTTATAGGTTTATCGGTTCTGCAATAGCTGTCACCTGATCCCTGCGAAATCACAATTATTCATTAGTTTTGTTCTAGCCCGTTGATGCATGTGTTGAGTGGCCAAATGAACCAAACACCATCGATCAGGTTATGACAACGATTCAACTTTAACTAGTTAAAACAAACTTTCAACCCATTCACACAAACCTATATTCACATCATGAAACAATTACAATTCAAAGTCAGCATACAAGCGCCGGTACACAAGGTATATACATTGATGCTTGGGCTGGACAATAAATCAAGCTACGAACAATGGACGGCATTGTTTAACCCGACATCGACCTATGAAGGAAGTTGGGAAAAGGGCAATAAAATGTTATTTGTCGGCGTCGATGAAAAGGGGGAACAAGGAGGCATGGTTTCCAAAATAGTAGAAAACATTCCTAATCAATTTGTTTCAATTCAACATTGCGGTCTGCTTAAAGGCGGACAAGAAATTCTGGAAGGACCGGAAGTAGATAAATGGGCCAATGGATTGGAAAACTATAGCTTCGAAGAACATCAGGGAACAACCCAACTGACCGTGGATCTGCACTGCACAGAAGATTTTATAGATTATATGAATGAGATATACCCCAAAGCACTCGATCGGCTGAAGGAGCTTTGTGAACAATAATCATTTCACAATTATCCGGAAAAATTAAGAATGCTTTTAACATCTTGCGGAGACGCACAATCTTGATCTTTCTTTAGACCATCTGCGTTCTCGGCTTCCGCTCTCACTCTCCGCTCTCACACTCTTCAGGTGAGGGATAGAGCGTATAGCCCACAGTGACGACGCAGGAGGAGCGAGGACTATAAGCGATAGCCCGACCCCGCCTTAATGCTTTTTAATCATACATGATTTTCCATGGCGGGGGCACCCCCAAGGTATTATTATGCGTCTCTAAACACAAATGATAACCACGATGCATACACTTACAATATTTTACCTTATTTTGGGAGGGCAAAAGCGTATCATTTAACATGAACGTTTCTTGCCATTAAGCACCCGATGAAAAACTATGTGGTTAAAACACCCGGACTCCTGAAGGCGATATACAATCGCTGTATCTGGCATATCAAAGAGCCGGCCAATAGTGTATACATCACCTTCGACGATGGTCCGCATCCGAATGTAACCCCTTTTATCCTCGATCAATTGGCTGCCTTTCAGGCCAAAGCCACTTTTTTCTGTATCGGAAAAAATGTCAAGGAAAATCCGGAATTGTATCAACGCATTCTCGACGAAGGTCATGCCGTAGGCAATCATACCCACAACCACCTCAATGGCTGGAAATCGGATAACCTTCAGTATTTCAAGAATATCAATCTGGCCTCACAGTATATCGAAAGTAATATGTTTCGTCCGCCCTACGGTCGCATTTCCTATACCCAAACCCTCGGCATCGAACGCCTTTTCCCGGGCATGAAAATCATTATGTGGGATGTGCTCAGCGGCGATTTCGATACCGATCTCGAACCGATAGATTGTCTGCACAATGTTGAGCGTTCCACACGTCCGGGTTCCATCATCGTTTTCCACGACAGCGAAAAGGCCTGGCAACGGCTCGAATATACCCTCCCCAGATTTCTAAAATTTTGTACCGACCAAGGGTGGGGGATGAAGAAGCTGAAGTTTTGAGTTAGTAGAAAGTACTCAGTATTAAGTTATGGCGTTCATCCGGGTGCACACCCCTATTAACCATTAAGCATTTACCATTCACCATTGATTAAAACTCCCATCCGATATCGTTTCGGAAGGTTTTGCCGTCAAATTCTACAAGTCCTGCATTTTTCTTTGAACGTTGCAAGGCTTCGGCGAGGGTGGGTGCTAAGGAAGTAATCGCTAATACGCGTCCGCCATTCGTGAGCAATTGATCTTGTTCCATTCGGGTGCCGGCATGAAAGAGTATGCTGTTCTGAATACCATCCAACCCTGTAATGGTTTTTCCTTTTTCGTAATCTTCCGGATAACCTTTGCTCACCAACATGACCGTGGCAGCATGTAAAGCGCTGTGTACGCAAGTATGTCCTGCCAATTGTTGATCCTTTAAACTCAGTAATAATTCAACCAAATCGCTTTCCAGTCTGGGCATCACCACCTCCGTTTCCGGATCACCCATGCGGCAATTGTATTCGATCACATAGGGGGCATCGCCTACTTTGATGAGCCCGAAAAATACAAAACCTTTGTACACAATATTTTCCGCTGCGATCCCTTTGATGGTTGGTATGATGACTTGGTCGGTTACCTTTTGCATAAACGCGTCATCGATAAATGGAACAGGAGAGATGGCGCCCATACCGCCGGTATTCAGACCGGTATCGCCTTCGCCAATGCGTTTGTAATCTTTGGCACTCGGCAACAGTACATAATCTTTTCCGTCGGTGATGGCAAATACCGAGCATTCGATACCGGTGAGGAATTGTTCGATCACCACTTTGCTGCCCGCTGCACCAAATTTTTGATCCTGTATCATGGCACGGAAAGTGTCGAGTGCTTCATCATGCGTTTCGGCAATCACCACTCCTTTGCCTGCGGCCAATCCATCGGCCTTCAATACAATCGGTAGTGTATGGGCACGTAAATAATCTTCCCCTTCGCTATATGTACTCAGGTCAAATTCGCGATAAGCAGCGGTTGGTATTTGGTGGCGCTGCATAAAGGCCTTGGCAAACGCCTTGCTGCCTTCCAGTTGAGCACCGAGTTTGGAAGGTCCGATGACGTGTATGGATTTTAATGAATCTTGTTGTTGAAAGAAATCATAGATGCCATTCACCAAAGGATCTTCAGGGCCCACCACCACCATGCCGATGTTTTCCTGTACACAAAAATCTTTGATGGCTTGAAAGTCATTGACATTTAAAGGAATATTGATGCCATGTTGAAGGGTACCCGGGTTGCCCGGAGCTATGAATAAGGCTTCACACAATGGACTTTCAGAAATTTTGCGTGCCAGGGCATGTTCGCGGCCACCGCTTCCCAGGAGGAGTATCTTCATGCGGCAAAAGTAGGAAGTGAAACGTGGATGAGAAAGGGGAAAATGAATGAAGGGAAGAATTGTCATCTCCTCTGTATCCCGACCGGTCATACCGCCTCGGATAGTCGATGTTGAAAATTTGAGGAGACTAAATCTATACAAATATTAAAAAACTATCTATATTGTTTCTCTAAACTACAAACATGGAAAATACACAAGTACAAAAAGGCCATCCGAAAGGGCTGTATCTCCTCTTTTTTACAGAGATGTGGGAGCGCTTCAGTTATTACGGGATGCGCGCGATCTTCATTCTCTTTCTGACCAAAGCCCTCGTGCTGAGTAGCAAAGATGCTTCCAATATCTATGGGAGTTTTACCGGCTTGGTTTATTTGACCCCTTTATTAGGAGGCTATCTCTGCGATCGCTTTCTGGGTAACCGAAGGAGTATATTTATCGGGGGTATTCTGATGGCGATCGGACAATTTTTGATGTTCTTGTGCGGTAATACCATCTCATCACCTGAAGCCGCGACGACCATGATGTGGGCCGGATTGACGGTGCTGATTATCGGTAATGGTTTCTTCAAACCGAATATCTCCACCATGGTGGGACAACTCTATCCCAAGGGTGATCGCCGTGTAGATGGGGCGTTTACCATTTTTTATATGGGTATCAATCTCGGTGCGTTTTTCTCTCCACTCGTTTGCGGTGGATTAGGCGATACCGGCAATATTGCCGATTTCAAATGGGGTTTCCTGGCTGCCTGTATCGGTATGATTGTGAGTGTGATCTCTTTTGAAATCTATAAGAATAAGTATTTAACCGGTCCGGACGGACAACCCATTGGGATGCCGGTGAAGAAAATGGATATGAAAAGCCTGGGAATCGTACTGGGATCCATTGCCCTTATCTTCTTCTTATTGAGCTTCAAAACCTTCTTCAAAAGTGATATTGACATGATTGGTTACCTCATTTATGGAGCAATGGTTATCGTGCCTTTGGTGATCATCACCGACAAAACCCTCACCAAAGAAGAGCGTTCCCGAATCGCGGTGATCTTTATTCTGGCCTTCTTTGTGATCTTCTTTTGGAGTGCCTTCGAACAGGCAGGTGCCTCACTCACCATCTTCGCTGATGCGCAAACCAATCGCCATATTGGTGGCTGGGAAATGCCGGCATCCTGGTTTCAGTCCATCAACCCATTGGGTATCATTATCCTAGCGCCCATCTTTACCTATTTTTGGGGACAATTGCATAAACGTAATCTCGAACCGGCTTCACCCATGAAAATGGCCTGGGGGCTTGCCTTACTGTGTTTGGGGTATATCGTCATAGCGTTTGCGGTCAGTGGGGTCGATAGCCAGGTCAAGATCAGTATGTGGTGGTTGATTTCGCTTTACTTATTACATACCATGGGTGAACTTTGTTTGTCGCCTATTGGTTTGTCGATGGTTTCAAAACTGGCACCTATACGTTTCGCATCCCTCTTAATGGGAACTTGGTTTTTGGCGAATGCCGCTGCCAATAAACTGGCCGGAACCTTAAGCGCCCTCATTCCTCCCGGAGCCGGTGAAACAGCCTTAAAGCCTGGTGAAACCATTGTATATCCTGCCATCATGGGCTATCAAATCACTAATTTATACCAATTCTTTATGGTATTTATCATGATGAGTGGTGTAGCCGCTGTGATCCTGTTCGTCTTGAGCGGTGTACTGCGCAAAATGATGCACGGTATCAAGTAATTTGTTCAACTTTTTTAAACATAAACCCGGCCTCTAAAAGGCCGGGTTTTTTTCTATACACATCACTTGATGGTAATCCACAGTTATTCCCTATTTTGCATGGCCTGAAAGTGCCGTATACAGTCCTTTCCACCATTGTTTTGACAAATAAACACGTTATCCACAATTTATCATTACTTCACGCAGTCATTTTTGGCCTCTAATCCTTGAGGCTCTAGGCTTTCGGTGCTTTTGGGCTGTGGATAAATAAGATTTTAATAATATGGTGAAATAATGTGTTAAATATTGTTATTTTGTGTCACTAACTGAAAAAATGTCGAACTACTTAGGTGAATATGAGGTAACACTGGATCCGAAAGGGCGCTTTATGGTGCCTGTCGGATTCAAGCGTCAGCTTCCGGAAGCGGAATCTGTTCGCTTTGTCCTCAACCGTGGTCTCGATAAATGCATCACCCTCTATACCGTGAGTCAGTGGGAAGAAGTGTCGGTGGTCGTCAAGAAACTGAATGAATTCAACGAAAAGGCGCGCATCTTCAAAAGGACCTTCTTGAACGGTGCAACCTTTATGGAGCCTGATTCTGCAGGACGTTTGTTATTGCCCAAGAGCATGTTGGAATATGCGGGCATCAAAAAAGACATGGTTTTTTCTGTGCAAATGAATAAAGTGGAAATCTGGGATGCGCCAACATTCCGGGCACTGAGTGAAAATGTGGATATGAATACATTGGCAGGTGAAGTCTTGGGAGGCAACTATTTAAATCCTTTTGAACGGATCTAAAGATGACGACTTCCACTTTTTACCACCAGGCAGTTCTTTTACATGAATGCATTGAACAATTAGACATCCGACCGGATGGCGTTTATCTGGATGCCACATTCGGCGGAGGCGGTCATTCGAAAGCAATTCTGAGTCGCTTGAATGAAAAAGGCAGACTCATCGTGTTTGATCAGGATGAAGATGCCAGGCGCAACCTACCGGAAGATAGCCGAGTGATTTTTGTGAGGGAGAATTTTCGGTATGCTCACCGTTTTGTTCGGCTCTATCAATTGGGCAAATTGAATGGTGTGCTGGCGGATCTGGGCGTAAGTTCCTGGCAGTTTGATACCGCAGAGAGAGGTTTCTCGATTCGCTTTGATGCTCCCCTGGACATGAGAATGGATCAGCGCAACCCCGTCACCGCGGTGAACATTCTGAATACCTATCCCGAAAAGAAACTGCAAATGCTCTTTGAACAATACGGCGAAGTAACGAATGCCAAAACCTTAGCAGCCCGTATCATAGCCTCCCGCGATCAAGTACAAATGCGAACCATCAACGAATTGAAACAAGTGATCGCGCCGGTGATGTATGGCAATCCGAATAAGTATCTGGCTCAGGTTTTTCAAGCGTTACGAATCGAGGTGAATGATGAGCTCCAGGCATTAAAAGATTTCTTAAAACAAATTACGAATGCCTTGGATAAAGACGGCCGCTTATGCATCATCACCTTTCATTCACTGGAAGATCGAATTGTGAAACAATGGATGAAGAATGAAAGTTTCGAGGAAAGCCATGATCCGTTTCAACGTGATACGGTCAAACGTCAATTGCAAGTCGTACATAAAAAACCTATCACGCCAAGTGATGCAGAAATAAATCAAAACCCCAGAGCTCGCAGTGCCAAACTTCGAGTTGCTCAAAAAAAATAAACAAACTAAACCTATATCATCCTATCATGCCCTCCGATACCAAATCCATCCTGAGAAAAATACCCGACTGGAAGCAAATGCTTCATACCGTGGGTACTCGCGGTATCGTGGCGAATATTTCATTTATTCTTTATTGTGCTTTTTTGGGATTGGTCTATATCACCCTCAATCATCAGGCAGAAAATACCATTCGTAGAATTAATAGCACAGCTAAGCAACTCAAAGAATATCGTTGGAAGTATATAGATCAAAAATCAAAGCTCATGTTTCTGACGAAAGAAAGTGAATTGGAAAAAGGTGCCATTTCGCTTGGTCTGGAAAAAACAAAGGTCCCTCCACATAAAATTTCAATCCATCTCAATAGGCCATGAAAATCAGTAAAGACATACGGTTTCGGGTTTATATCACCTTTTTGGGTATGTGCATCTTTGGTGTCATAATCCTCTACAAGGCCAGTCATATCGTGCTGACCGAAGGAAAGGACCTGCGTGCCATGGCAGATAGCATGCATACTAAAATTCAGTTCATACAACCCGAACGCGGAAATATCTATTCTGAAGACGGAAATCTGTTGTCTTCCTCTATACCGGAATTCGACTTGCGGGTAGATTTTAAATCAATACCTAAGGATACCTTTTCACGTTACCTCGAACCTTTGTCTAAAAACCTCGCACGTATACTCGGGGAATACACCTGGGTGGAATACAAAGAAATTCTAAGTCGGGAGTATAAAGCCGAGTCACGTTATTTTCTGTTGAAACGCAGAGCCTCCTATTCACAATATCTCGACATCCGAAAAATTCAACCTTTCTCAAAAAATCAAAATAAGGGCGGACTGATTACAGAGTCTTATACCAAGCGAATCAATCCGTACGGATTGTTGGCCAATCGCGTCATCGGACTTTCTCGTTCAAATTCTCAGAATGTTGGCATTGAACGTCAATATGATTCTCTGCTTCGTGGCAGTGTTGGACAGCGTGTGGTCCGCTGTATCGCCGGTGGAACCTGGATGCCGTTGGATGGATCGGAAATAGATCCGGTGAATGGACGTGATGTTATGACGACGATTGATGTGAATATTCAGGATGTTGCCGAGAATGCACTCTTACGACAAGTAGAAAAAGAGAATGCCGCTTTCGGGACCTGCATTGTAATGGAAGTAAAAACGGGTAAAATTAAAGCCATTGCGAATCTGGGTCGTCTGGAGGATGGAAGCTACTATGAGGATTTTAACTATGCACTGAAAAAAATTGAACCGGGGTCTACTTTTAAATTGATGTCTCTCATTTCCTTAATGCGCGATCATCTCATTAAGGTTGAGGATGTGGTCGATTGTCAAGGTGGCAGTACAAAAATTGGACCCTTTACCATTAGAGATAGTCATGCCGGACTCGGCACCTTGAGTATCAAAGATGCCTTTGCCCATTCATCCAATGTAGCTTTTGCTAAACTCATCTATCAGAATTATCGCGAAAATATCGGTACTTATTGGAGTAATCTGCATGCGATGGGATTGGATGACCCAACCGGCATTGGGCTGGCGGGAGATCCCAAGCCACATTTTCTCAGGGATTCTGTAACGAAAGGGCGCTTTTCTCTGGCTTTTATGGGAATGGGTTATAGCGTCATGATTACACCACTTCATACTTGTATGGTCTATAATGCGATCGCCAATCAAGGAAAACTGATGAAGCCTTATCTGGTTAATAGTATTCAGGAATATGGAAAGGATGTCATCACTTATTCTCCTAAAGTGATTAATCCAAACTTGTTGGATACTTCATCTATCAGAATCTTGAAAGATGTAATGAATGAAGTCGTCGAAAGTGGAACGGGTAAGGCTTTAAAGAACCCTTATTATACTATTTGTGGTAAAACGGGTACGGCTCAAGTCGCGGATAAAGGTATACGCTATACGGATAGAGTTTATCATGGTTCTTTTGTAGGCTTCTTCCCAAAAGAAGATCCCCAGTATACGATTTGTGTTGTATTGCGTACCCGCAAAGGTTCTAACAATTATTATGGAGGCCAAATCGCATTACCGGTCTTTAAGGAAGTGGCCAATCGTCTTTATGCCATTAAAATGAAGCAAGGAGATTCACGCTTAGTAAAGGATTCAGTGATACATGAATTGCCGGTAAAGACGATCAAAGCCAGTGACCTCAATACCTTGGCATTATATCTGAAAAAATTGACCAAGGTGCCGGCTTCGGCTGCGTGGGTGCAACAAGTGGTGGGCGACAGTACAGGTCGTATGCAATTTGTTCCATTAAGCATTCAAAAGAAGCAAGTACCTAATGTCACCGGTATGGGATTGCGCGATGCACTTTATGTGCTGGAAAATGCCGGTCTTAAAGTGATTCCTGTAGGCAAGGGCAAAGTCAACAATCAATCCATTTCACCCGGAACACCTTTGCAAAAAGGACAATATATAACGATACATCTAAGCTAATTGAAAACGCTGAACGACATATTATCTGCCATCTCGGTGAAGAACATTCACGGAGAGACCACCTGCAAGATATCGGGCATATGCATCGATTCGCGCCAGGCGCAACTGGGCAGTTTGTTTGTGGCCATAAAAGGTACAACAGCCGATGGTCATCAGTATATCGATGATGTGGTGAGCAAAGGTGCAGCGTGTATAGTTTGTGAAAAATTGCCCGCGGTTCTGAATTCATCCTGCACTTATGTACTTACCGACAATCCTGCAGAAGCAGCAGGATTATTGGCATCGGCGTTTTACGGCCATCCTTCTTCACAAATGAAAGTGGTGGGCATAACCGGCACCAATGGCAAGACAACTTGTGCCACCCTGATGCATCAACTATTTAAGGGATTAGGCTATACCAGCGGTCTTTTATCTACCGTCAATAATTGTATCGGCGATAAAATAATTCCATCCACACATACCACGCCTGACCCGGTTCAACTTCAACATTTGCTGCGTCAAATGAAGGATGCCGGCTGCACCCATGTTTTTATGGAAGTCAGTTCACATGCTATCCATCAACATCGCATTGCCGGTATCCAATTCGACGGGGCCTGCTTTACCAATATCACACATGATCATCTGGATTATCATGAAACCTTTGATGAATACATCCGGGTGAAAAAACAATTTTTTGATGATCTGCCCAAACAAGCTTTTGCCCTGGTGAATGCAGATGACAAAAGAGGATTGGTAATGTTGCAAAATACAGCCGCACGAAAGAGAACTTATTCACTGCGAACACTGGCTGATTACAAGGGAAAAATTCTGGAGAATAACCTGACAGGCTTGATCCTGCAATTGAATAATCGTGAAGTGTTTTTCAGAATGATTGGAGAGTTTAACGCATATAATATTCTTTGTGTTTGGGGGGCTGCAATGGAATTGGGCGAAGATGCTCAGGATGTATTAACTGTATTGAGTACACTTAAAGGCGCAGAAGGTCGATTCGATTATATCGTTTCTAATCAGGAACAAATTCTCGGCATTATCGACTATGCCCATACACCCGATGCATTGCTGAATGTATTGACAACGATCAATAAATTTCGTAAGGGTAACGAAAGTCTATTTACCGTGATCGGTTGCGGTGGGGATCGCGATAAATCGAAACGTCCTTTAATGGGTCTGGTAGCTTGCGAACACAGTGACAAGGTCATCTTCACATCGGATAATCCAAGATCGGAAGATCCGGCTGTGATTCTTCAGGAAATGGAGGCCGGAGTACCCGTACATCAAAAGAAAAAATATGTATCCATTGCCGATCGTCGTGAAGCGATTAAAACGGCTTGCAGTATTGCCGAACAAGGTGATATTGTTTTGGTCGCCGGTAAAGGGCATGAAAAATATCAGGAAGTGAAAGGGGTTAAAAATCCATTTGACGATAAACAAATTGTTCAGGAAATGTTTAACCTACTCGAAAAATAAATCAACACATGCTATACCATTTATTCACCTATCTAAAAGCACATTTTAACATTCCGGGAGCCGGAGTGTTTTACTACATTACGTTCAGGACGGCAATGGCGATCATGCTTTCTTTGGTGATTTCATTGGTCTATGGCAAAAGAATGATTCAGTATCTGCATCGCAAACAAATCGGTGAAACGATTCGCGATTTGGGATTGGAAGGTGAAAAGCAAAAATCCGGAACCCCGACCATGGGCGGTATCATCATCATCGCAGCCATACTGATTCCTACCTTGTTGTTTGCCCGTGTGGAGAATGTCTATATTTTGCTTATGATCATCTCTACCATATGGTTAGGACTCATAGGTTTTTTGGACGACTATATTAAAGTATTTAAAAAGAATAAGGAAGGATTAGCCGGGCGCTTTAAAATTCTCGGACAAATCGGACTTGGCATCATTGTCGGATTGACGATGTACTACAATGAAAATGTATACATCATTCGTGAAACAACAGGTGGTCTGCCTGCGAGTTACA
This sequence comes from Chitinophagaceae bacterium, assembly GCA_016786845.1. Lineage (GTDB taxonomy): Bacteria > Bacteroidota > Bacteroidia > Chitinophagales > Chitinophagaceae > OLB11. The sequence goes on from JAEUVB010000015.1 coordinate 312,587, forward strand.
GTTCTACGGATAAAGTGATCAAAGAAGGAATTGTACGCATTGATGATCGGGGTAATACCCGCACTTATGCGAGAGTAAAGAGTGTGGTAACCACCATTCCTTTTGCGAAGAATCATGAATTGAGTTATGCAAAAATTTCAGCATGGTTTGGTGAAAATGCCATGAATGTCATGACACCGATCATCTATATTTTATTTGTCATTTTTATTATCGTAGCCGTATCCAACGGGGCAAATATTACAGACGGATTAGATGGTTTAGCCACAGGTACGAGTGCGATTATCGGTATATGCCTGGCTTTATTTGCCTACCTCAGCGGGAATTTCAATTTCGCCCGATACCTGAATATCATGCCCATACCCAACTTGAGTGAGTTGTCAATTTTTATTGGCGCCTTTGTGGGAGCCTGTATCGGATTCCTTTGGTACAATAGTTTTCCTGCACAAGTATTTATGGGTGATACGGGTAGTTTGGCTTTAGGAGGAATTATCGCTTCGCTGGCCATCATCATCCGTAAAGAATTATTAATTCCTATCATCTGTGGCGTTTTTCTCATTGAGAATTTGAGTGTGATGATACAGGTAGGATATTTCAAATATACCAAACGAAAATACGGCGATGGCAGAAGAATATTTTTAATGTCGCCACTGCACCATCATTATCAGAAACTAGGCTATCACGAGAGTAAGATCGCTATACGTTTCTGGATCATTGGTATCGTGCTGGCTGTATTGAGTGTGGTAACCTTAAAATTGCAATAAAGAACGTGAAATACGATCTCGTCATATTAGGAAGTGGTGAAAGTGGCACCGGAGCTGCGTTGCTTGCAAAGCAGCAGGGCCTTGCCGTATTCGTCAGTGACATGGGAAAAATTGCCGATGCTTATAAAAAAGAATTGGACGCCCAACAAATTCCGTATGAAGAAGGAATGCATACTGAATCCATCATTTTGGAAGCACGGGAGATCGTTAAAAGTCCGGGAATACCGGAAAAGGCTGAGATGGTCAAGCAAGTGCGTAAGGCCGGCATCCCTGTCATGAGTGAGATTGAATTTGCCTTCCGATATAAAGGAGACAGCAAAATTTTATGTATCACCGGCAGTAATGGAAAGACCACGACCACCAGTCTTGCATTTGCGATGTTCCAAAAGGCCGGTTATGACGTTTCTGTCGTTGGTAATATCGGATACAGTTTTGCCCGTCAGGTCTACTTAAAACCTACGGCATGGTATGTTATGGAAATCAGCAGTTTTCAATTAGATGATATCATGACCTTCCGGCCAGACATTGCAGTCATTACGAATATTACCCCCGATCATTTGGATCGTTATCAATACAATTTTGACCTGTATGTACAGGCGAAATTCAATATCTGTAAATATCAAACTGAACATGACGTTCTTATTGTTTGTAAGGACGATCATGCCACCACATCTTATCTTAAAGAACATACTCCTCACTCTAAAATATTATACATTACCATGAACGAACAACTTAAAGACGATGGTGCCTTTCTAAACCAAGACGAATTGGTCATCCGTGTGAACGGAGAACCATTCTCCATTTCCATTAACGACCTTTCCCTAAAAGGTAAACACAATCAATATAATTCCATGGCTGCAGGCATATCTTCTAGAGTTGCCGAAATTCGTGACAGCGCGATACGGGAATGTCTCAAAACATTTACAGCCATTGAGCATCGTATGGAGTACGCCGGAAGTATCCGTGGCGTGGAATTCATCAACGATAGCAAAGCGACGAATTTAAACAGTGTATGGTACGCGCTCGAAAGCATGACTAAACCCGTCGTCCTTATTTTGGGTGGTGTTGATAAGGGAAACAATTATCTGGAAATCAAAGATCTGGTGAAAGAAAAGGTCAAGGCCATCGTCTGTCTCGGTGTCGATAATCAGTCTATTCATCAAGCTTTTGAGGATATCGTTAAGGTTGTGGATACGAACAATGCTGATGATGCTGTTCGTGCGGCTTATGAAATGGCAGAGAAGGGTGATTGTGTATTGTTGTCACCGGCCTGTGCAAGCTTTGATCTGTTTAAAAATTATGAAGATCGTGGAGAGCAATTTAAACAGGCCGTAAAATTACTTTGATATAATCTAACAAGCAGAGAACGAAACGTATGCAACAAATACTAAAACGAGCCAAAGGGGACCGCATTATATGGGGTGTGGTGATTGTATTGTCCCTGATCAGCTTGATGGCTGTATACAGTTCTACAGGGTCTTTGGCCTATCGTATGAAAAATGGGCATACCGAATACTATCTGGCGAAGCAATTGTTTTACCTGATTGGCGGTTTGGCCATTATCTATTTCGCGCATCGATTGAAGTATACCGTATTTTCAAATGTTGCGGTATTACTCTTCGCCATAAGCATTCCGCTTTTGCTTTATACCTTATTTTTTGGTACTTCATTAAACGAGGGCTCGCGGTGGATAACGGTTCCGGTTGTAGGTGTAACGTTTCAATCTTCCGATTTAGCTAAGCTCGCCTTGTTTATGTTTCTCGCGCGCCAGTTGTCACGAATGCAAAATGATCTTGGGAACTTCAAAAAGGTAGCCCTCCATATTTTCTTGCCCGTAATCGTCATTTGCGGTCTCATCGCCATGGCAAACTTGTCAACCGCTTTGATGATTGCTTTTTCCTGTGGTGTATTGTTTTTTATAGGACGAGTAAAAACCATGCATTTAGTCATCTTGATGACTTCGGCTTTATTATTATTTGGTGTATTGTTTGCAGTTTCTAAATTGTCCGGTTTTGGACGTGCAGAAACATGGGAGCAAAGGATCAAGGATTTTTCTTCAGATAAGAAAGAGGATGTGCCTTTTCAAGTCATGCAATCTAAAATTGCCATTGCTAAGGGGCAAATGACAGGCGTAGGTCCGGGCAATAGCTCTCAGCGAAATTTCTTACCGCATCCTTACTCCGATTTTATTTTTGCCATTATCATCGAAGAGTATGGCGTTGCCATTGGCGGATTTGGACTCATATTTTTATACTTACTTTTCCTTTGGCGCAGTATCGTCATTTTCAGACGTTGCCCATTTGCCTTCGGTGCTTTTCTGGCTGTGGGTTTGAGCTTCACGCTTGTGTTTCAGGCATTCCTCAATATGGCAGTCAATGTCAATTTGGTACCCGTTACCGGACTCACTTTGCCACTGGTCAGTATGGGAGGTTCTTCCATCTGGTTTACCTGTCTCACCATCGGTATTATTTTAAGTGTGAGTCGTTTCGTGGATGATGCGGAAGGCTCACAATCCAATCAAACCTTAGAATCTATTTCTCAACAAGCTACACAAAATTCTGACGCCGACGCATGAGCCCTGTTCAACCCATACGATTAATGATAGCTGGTGGTGGCACCGGGGGGCATATTTTTCCTGCCATTGCCATAGCGAATGCTGTGCGTAAACTGAATCCGTCATCCGAGATTTTATTTGTGGGTGCGAAGGGGAAAATGGAAATGGAAAAGGTGCCGTCTGCAGGATATAAAATCATCGGTCTGGATATAGCCGGGCTAAACCGATCTTCAATTTGGAAAAATATCTCTTTGCCATTTAAATTGATCAAAAGCTTTTTACATGCAGGTAAAATAATTAAAGATTTTCGACCGAATGTAGCGGTTGGGGTCGGCGGATACGCAAGTTTCCCGATACTCTATATGGCTCAGCGGAATGGGATTTCAACGGTGATACAAGAGCAGAATTCATTCGCCGGAAAGAGCAATAAAATTTTGGGTAAGAAGGCAAAGGCGATTTGTGTTGCCTATCACCGGATGGAAAGGTTTTTCCCGAAGGAAAATATTTTATACACCGGAAACCCCGTGCGTGCTTCCATTTATGAAAACAAGCATACTCAAAAAGAAGGTGCAGCATTTTTTCAACTCAATCCGGATCAAAAAATAGTGTTTGCTTTTGGCGGAAGTCTGGGCGCAAGAAGTATCAACGAAACATTAAAGACTCAATTTAAAATACTTTGCGAAAAGAATGTTCAGTTGATCTGGCAGACAGGTACAGGATTTTTTGAGCAAGCCAAAGCTGCAGTGGCGGGTTACGAATCTCAGGTCAAGGTATTCGATTTTATAAAGGATATGGATTATGCATATGCAGCGGCAGATGTGATTATATCAAGAGCGGGGGCGTCCTCAATATCGGAACTAAGTATCATTGGAAAGCCTGTCGTATTTGTGCCTTTCCCTTTTGCCAGTGAAGATCATCAAACGCATAATGCCATGTCGCTCGTAAATGCGAAGGCTGCATTCATGGTGCCCGATCAACTTGCGGCTCAAAACCTGATGAACAAAGTCACTGAATTGCTCGACGACGAAATGACATGTGAAGAAATGAAGAAAAATATTCTTAAACTCGCCATACCGGATGCAGATCTGCGTATTGCTCATAAAATAATGGAACTCGCTAACTGATGGATATCCTGAACTTACATAAAGTCTATTTTATCGGTATCGGTGGTATCGGCATGAGTGCCCTGGCTCGTTTCTTTAACGAACGAAAAGTGAATGTTTCAGGCTATGATAAAACTCAAACGCCGCTGTGTAAGCAATTAGAAGCTGAAGGCATTTCGATTCACTATCAGGAAGATTTGCAAAGTATACCTCGGGATGCCGAATTGGTGGTCTATACCCCGGCCATTCCGCAATCTATGGCGGAGTTGGTTTGGTATCGTGAGAATAATTATACCGTCGTCAAACGCAGCGATGTATTGCAATACATCTCCCAAAGTATGCAGTCTGTTTGTATCGCAGGTACGCACGGCAAGACGACCATCTCCACCATGACCGCACATTTACTCCGTCATACCGGTTACGGATGCAACGCTTTCTTAGGTGGGATATCCGGCAATTATGGCGTCAATTACTGGAGCAGTGAAAAACCGAATGCCGTGATTGAGGCTGATGAGTACGACAGAAGCTTTCTGAAATTATTTCCATTTATCGGTGTTGTTACGGCGATGGATCCCGATCACCTGGATATCTATGGTACTGCGGAAGAAATGGAAAGATGTTATTTGCAATACATCAACCAAATTACCGGCACTTTAATTTATAAACATGGCTTAGCTCGCAGCCGTGAGTTTGATGCACCGGCCATGTTGAGTTATAGTTTGCAAAATGAAGCGGCTCATTATTATGCATCTGATATTCGTATGCATCAGGGAACCTATACTTTTAATTTCAATAAAAACGGCGAAGTTCTTGGTGAACTTCATCTGAATGTAGGCGGAATGCATAATGTTGAAAATGCTGTGGCTGCGCTGGCTGTTTGTGATTTGTTGAAGATCGAATTTTCAAAAGTTCAAGAGGCGATGGCTGCATACAATGGGGTTAAGCGACGGTTCGAATATGTGGTCAAAAATGAAGATCATATTTACATCGACGACTACGCCCATCATCCTGAAGAATTGCGCATGTTGATCAGCAGTGCGAGAGCGCTCTTCCGAGGTAAGACCTTACGTGTCGTGTTTCAGCCCCATCTCTTTTCCCGCACACGCGATTTCGCTGATGGCTTTGCAGCCAGTCTCGACTTAGCTGATGAAGTGATTCTGCTCGATATTTATCCTGCACGCGAACTTCCTATGGAAGGTGTCAGCAGTCAAATGATCTTTGATCGTATGGCACTCAATAACAAACATATTCTGAGCAAAGAAGCGACTTTAGAATGGGTGAAGGCCAGCAACCCGGAATTGTTGATTACTGCCGGCGCAGGAGATATTGACCTATTCGTGAACCCTATAAAACATATTTTAGAATCCTGATCACATGAATCCCCGTATCCGTAAAATAGCACGCAATATATTGTTTCTCATGTCTGTTCCTGTAGTCATGGGTGCTTTTGTGTTTGCGCAAAAATCAACGGAGAAGGATGTTTGTCAGGATATAAAGGTGAGCATTGCCAATCCGGAATTTAGTTTTATTACTCAGGATGATATTCATCAAGCCATTAGCGGTTTGGATATTTTACCCGATCAAACCTTGATCAACCAAATTCCTTTGAAACAACTTGAACAAGAACTAGAAGAAAACCACTGGGTGGCTTCTGCCAGTCTCTATATTTCTGCCGGTGGTGTTTTAAATGTTCATGTGGTCCAGAAAAAACCTGTGGTTCGCATTCAGCAAAAAGATAGTAGCGATTATACCTACTTCCTCGATGAAACGGCAAATCCAGTTCCTGTTTCTACCAAATATTTCCCGCGTGTACCGGTCGTTACATGTGGCGCATTAAGCTATACACGAAGTGATTTAGCCTTGAAATCAGATTTGGTTAAACTCAGTCAATATATTTCTAATGATACTTTCCTGAATGCAGCCATCACTCAAATTAACTTGAATGACATGCAGGAAATTGAATTGGTCCCAGCATTCGGTAATCAGCTGATTTTGTTCGGAACCACAGAAGGCATGAAGGATAAATTTGACCGATTGTTTGCCTTTTATAAACATACCCTTGATAAATATGATTTGAGCAAATACGATGAAATTGATTTGCGCTTTAAAGGGCAAGTCGTTGGTCGAAATACACATGGTCGCATTTTGTCTGAAAGTCCATATGCAGAAAAGAAATCCATTACCCCTGTGATGCCCGCGGCGAAAACGCCAAGCCCTTTAGCGTCAAAATTGCAGGCAACGTCAAAGGCACCGGCTTCAGTAAAAGCAACCCCCAAAAAAGAACCCGTCAACAATAAGAAAAGTAATCAAGTGTCAGCAAAACCTGCAGAAAAGAAACCCGCACCCATCATCATTAAAAATAATCAATAACCCCCATTAAATTATTAGAACATGCACAAAGAAAATCCCGTCATTGTAGGCCTTGATATCGGTACCACAAAGATTGCTGCCATTGCCGGAAGAAAAAATGAATTCGGAAAACTCGAAATACTAGGTTTCGGTAAATCTGACAGCAGTGGAGTGAATCATGGTATGGTTCTCAATATTGAAGAATGTATCCGGTCGATCAATATTGCCGTCGAAAATTGTTTGGCGAGTAATCCCAATCTCACCATTAAAGAAGTATATGTGGGAATTGCAGGACATCATATCAAAAGTCTGCAAACAAGAGGTGAGCGCGTATTGCCGAGTATAGAAGAAGAAATTCGTAAAGAAGATATCGATGCTTTGATCAAGGATCAATATAAAACCTATATTCCTACAGGAGATCAAATAATTGATATCATTCCTCAGGATTTTACCATTGATACCTTGGGTGGTTTCAGTATGCATGAAGTTATTGGTATGACAGGTATCCGAATGGGTGCAAACTTTCATATCGTTACAGGTGATAAGAATGCGATACGAAATATTCATCGTTGTGTAACACGCTCCGGATTGTCTACGCGCGATTTAGTTCTTCAGCCTTTGGCTTCTGCTGCAGCGGTCATGTGTCCGGAAGATTTTGAATCCGGTGTGGCCATTGTGGATATTGGAGGTGGTACAACTGATTTGGCGGTCTTTCATGAAGGGATGTTGAAGCACACGGCCGTCATTCCGATTGCCGGTGTTAATATTACCAATGATATACGCCATGGTTTGGGTGTATTGCGTTCACAGGCCGAACAAATGAAAGTGCAGTTTGGTATGGCCCTGGCCGATGAAGCAAAGCCCAATGCCTTTATTACGATACCCGGATTAAAAGGCCAACAACCTAAAGAGATTTCTGCAAAGAATCTGGCCCACATTATTCAGTCCCGTATGGATGAAATATTGGAATATGTGATGTATCATCTGAAGCAACTTAATCTGGAAGATAAATTGCACGGAGGTATTATCTTGACAGGTGGCGGTAGCCAACTTAAACATTTAGTGCAACTTACTGAATATCGTACCGGTTTATCAACCCGTCAAGGATTCCCGAATGAGCATTTGGCCAGCGGTCACATTCAGGAGTTGATGAAGCCGATGTATGCGACCTGTATCGGATTGATTTTGCGTGGTTATGATGATTATGAAAATAATCGCTTACGTTTTATCACCAATAATATCGATGAAACACTCAGCGGAAATGATGAGATCAATGGCACATTTGTTCAAACCAGAGATACCTACGAGCCTACACCCGAAGAATTATTGAAACTCGAATTCGGTGAGGGTGGAACGCCGGTGAGCGGACCTATTGATTCAATTCAGTCGGATATGACACCCTTTGACGCACCGCACGACCTCTTTCATCAACAGACACAAAACCAACCCCAGGAGTCTCGGGAGCTGGCCGAAGAAAAAACAAAGAACAGAAAAAAACTGATTTCCGATGTATTTAATACCATCAAGGGAAAGGTGATTTACTGGTTCGAAAATGTGGACGACGAAAAACTGGACTAAAATAAAATTCAAACTATCATTTATAAAACCCATACTTAAACCCATAAAAATTCACACATCATGATTCAATTTGAGCTTCCCCAAAACAGTGCTTCCATCATCAAGGTGGTCGGCGTAGGCGGTGGTGGCGGTAATGCCGTCAACTACATGTACAACCTCGGACTCGAGGGTGTAGACTTTATTGTTTGTAACACGGATCAAAAAGCACTGAACAACAGTCCCGTGCCAACAAAAATCCAACTCGGGCCATCCCTTACACAAGGATTAGGCGCCGGTGCCAATCCTGAGATCGGTGAAAAAGCTACTCAGGAAAGTATCGAAGAAATTAAAAAATTATTGGCACAGAATACCAAAATGGTTTTCGTGACTGCCGGCATGGGCGGTGGAACCGGTACCGGAGGTGCACCTGTAGTCGCTAAGGTGGCAAAAGATTTGGGCATTCTTACGGTCGGTATTGTTACCACGCCATTTTCCTATGAAGGGAAGCGTCGGATGAAACAAGCCGAAGAAGGTATTATGGCCATCAAAGAAAACGTAGATACGATTCTGGTCATCTCGAATGACAAGCTTCGTCATCAGTTCGGAAATATACCGGCATCACAAGCATTTTGTCGTGCAGATGATATTCTCGCTACGGCCACTAAATGTATCACCGATGTCATTAATTCTCAAGGTCATATCATTGTCGATTTCGCGGATGTATGTACGGTGATGCGTAACGGAGGTGTGGCTATTTTAGGTAGCGCAACCGCTCAAGGTGATAATCGTGCTTATGAGGCGGTCGAGCAAGCCATCAATTCTCCATTGTTGAATGATAGCAATATAAAAGGTGCTAAATGGGTGTTGCTCAACATCAATTCAGCCCATGGTGTTCACGAACATACATTAGATGAAGTTGAAATGATACAAGCTTTCGTGCAGGAACAAGCCGGTGATGATTGTGATGTGATTTTTGGTACCGGTTTTGACGACAATTTAGGTGAGCAAATCAGTGTTACGGTCATTGCTACCGGTTTCGAATTCAATGCTATGGAAAATGCCTACACCGCGGAAGACAGAAAGCCGAAAGCAGAAAAAGATAAAATTGTGATGGTATTGGGTGAAACCGGAGAGGAAAATAAGATGTACCAAAATGCTCCGAATCAGAATACCTCAGAAAGTCAAACTCCTGAAATCAAAGCTGAAGTGATTGTTGAATCTACTCCGACGATTGAACCTGTTAAAGAAGATCCTTTGGCACCGGTGATGTTTGAAGTTGAACCACCGGCTATTCCGAATGTATTGGCCTTCGGTATGAGATGGACTGCACCGGCTGCTCAAGCGGAAGCGCCCACTTTGACCGAAGAAAAAATCGTCATGCAATTGGTGGAAGAGGAATTGCCTCAACAACCTGAGCCTATCGTGATGCATGTTCAGGAGGAAGTCATTGTGGAAGAACCTAAAATTACTTTTGTGCTAGAAGAGGAAGTGCAGACTCAACCGATAGCAGAGGTAACGCCAACTCCGGTAACAGATTCTGTGCCCAATATTCAATCCGAATTGGATCAGATATTTTCAGGCGAAATGAAAGTTGTGGAAAAAACGGAAGAACAAATGCAGGATGAATTTGTGACCATTAAAGGAATCACCATCAATCGCAGAAAGGGAAGCCGCATGCTGTCCGATACTGAGCTTGAAGCAGAAGTGAATTTTGAATTGCAGAAAAGAGCCTTTGAAGAAAGAGCTGCTAAATTGCGTTCCATGAGTTTTAATGTGAATAAAGCCGATATCGAGAGCGATGAAAGTAATGTGCCGGCTTATATCCGCAGAAATCAACCTCTGGAATCTCATCCGCATTCAGGCGAGGATACATATTCTGCAGTGAATGTAACCGATGCGAAACAAAATAATTCCAATATCAGTACATTAAATACTTTTTTAAACGGGAAGAATCCCGACTAAGATTTGTGCATTTTTAGTTTTATGGGTAAAAGGGGCGTCCGGGTGGCGCCCTTTTTGTTTGCTTGAAAGTGAGTGCAGGCTTGGGGTTTATAAGATGGTAACAATTCGGTGATGTTGGCGTAACACACAGGTAATGTGTGGGTAACATTGAGGTAATGTTTGCTTAATACTTTTGCCGCCATAACAAATACCCTCATGAAACACATTATTGCTACACTACTCAGTTTATTCATCGGCTTGAATTTATTTGCAGGCAGCGGACAAATCACTGGTAAAGTAACCGACGAAAAAGGCGAACCGCTTACCGGCGCTTCGGTTTTGATAGAAGGCACTACGACAGGTGCACGTACCGATTTGGATGGTAAATTCATTTTCAAAAACCTTGACGATAAATCCTATAATTTAGTAGTGACCTATCTTTCCTATGAGAAAAAGGTTGTTTCTGATATCCTGATTAAAGGAGGTAATACCGTCAATGTCGATATCAATTTGACCAAAGCAGGTAAGGGTTTGAAGGAAGTCGTCATCAAAACGGCCATGAAAAAGGAAAGCATCAATGCATTGCTCATTCAACAAAAAAACCTGTCGACCATTTCTGACGGTATTTCTGCCGAAATGATCAAGCGTACCGCCGATCGGAATACCGGTGATGTTTTAAAGCGTGTAAGCGGGGTGACGATTACCGACAATAAATTTGCAGTCATCCGTGGTCTTGCCGATCGTTATAATATGGCTATGCTGAATGGTGATATCCTGCCAAGCTCCGAGGCCGATCGTAAGGCTTTTTCATTTGATATTTTTCCATCTAATCTATTGGAGAATATTGTCATTATAAAAGCAGCGACTCCGGATCGTCCGGCTGAATTTGCGGGCGGAATCATCGATTTGACTACCAAGGATATTCCTTCCGAGAATTTTCTGAATATTCAGTTAGGTACAGGATATAATACCATCTCCACATTCAAATCTTACCATGACAGTAAAAACGGCAAAACGGATTGGTTAGGATTCGATAAGTCATTACGCGTTTTGCCGTCTAGTTTTCCGACCACAGAAAAGTTTTACAGCAATAGCAGTCAGTTCAGTTCTGCTCAACGCATCGAGGCATCCAAATCTTTAAACAATAGTTGGGGTACCACACAAGGCAGCAGTATGTCGCCATTCAGAAGTGTACAATTGTCTGCAGGGTATACCAAAAGCTTTAAAAAAGAAATGAGTTTCGGATTACTCGGTGCCGTTTCATACAGCCGGAATTTAAGAACTTACAATACCGAACGTTCTGAATTGAATGGTGAAACCATCGCCTATACTTATAATGATACCGTCAATCGTGATAATGTATTGGTTGGTACTTTGTTGAATGCAGGGTTTAAAATCAATAACCTGAATAAGATTACGTTTAAAAATACATTCACTATTAACTCCGATGATCAGACCGTAAGACGTAACGGCGATTATATCGAGAATCAACAATATATCAGAGGTACGGCATTGTGGTTTGCTTCCAATCAACTGATGTCGAATCAACTGAGCTCGGAGCATTTGATCGGCAAGCGCAAAATTAAATTACAATTAGGCCTGGGCAGAAATACCATCAATCGTACTATTCCTGATTTGCGCAAAACTTATTACACCCAAAACTACCCGACAGATACGGTCTTCAGAGCTTATGTGCCTGCAGGTAAAGGATCACCGAATTATTCCGGTCGTTTCTTTTCTAAAACCAAGGAAACCATTTACAGCGGAAACGCAGACCTCACCATTCCTTATAAAATCATGAATGTAAATCAGTCAGTTAAGGTCGGTGCTTATGTTCAACAAAAAGATCGTAACTACGATGCACGAGTTTTAGGTTACAAAATTGCCAGCATTCCTAAGTATAATCCCAATCTCGAACTCTTGCCTGAAGATCAAATTTTTGCACCTGAAAACATGAACGAAAATGGATTCGTAATAGATGATATTACCTTGCCGACCGATCAGTATTCAGCTAAATCTTCCTTGAAAGCTGCTTATATCATGAGTGATAATAAGATCATGGAAAACCTTCGTTTTGTGTTTGGAGTACGTATGGAAGATTTCCAACAAACTTTAAATACGAAAATCGGAACGCAAGAAGTGGAAGTAAAAAAGCACAATACCAATTTTCTGCCGTCTTTGAATTTTACTTACCTGCTCAATCAAAAAACAAACATTCGTTTATGTGCTTCGCAAACCCTTTCCCGTCCGGAGTTTAGGGAATTGGCACCTGCCGCTTTCTACGATTATAATATGTCGGCTACCTATATCGGTAATACGGATTTGGTACAAACCAAAATACAAAACTATGATCTTCGTTACGAATACTTCATGGGTAAGGGAGAAATGGTATCCGCATCGGTCTTCTATAAAAAATTCCTCAATCCGATTGAAGCCTCTGTGCCTTATGGAATTGCATCTACTTCAAAAGTATTCAGTTACCAAAATGCACCGGATGCAAACAATTATGGTGTGGAATTAGAATTTCGTAAATCAATGGCATCTTTGACTCATAACGAAAAGTCTCTTTTGAATGATATCTCATTTTTTGGAAATTTTGCTTACATCAAATCTGTGGTTGATATTTCAACCACAACGGCCAGCGGCGAAAAACTCACAGATACACGCCCTATGCAAGGACAATCGCCATATATTATCAACGGAGGTGTTTCTTATGTCAATCCAAAAATCAACTTCAATGCGACCTTGGTTTACAACAGAATCGGTCAGCGTATTGTAGCTGTTGGGAATGGCGAAATTCCTCATATGTGGGAAGCACCGCGCAATGTGATCGACCTGCAATTGAGTAAGAGATTCTACAAGAAAATCGAAGTCAAATTGTCGATCTCGGATTTGTTGAGCAATCCTGTTGTGCTTTACTATAATATGAAAGGACAAACGCAAGTCGATAAAACATTATCGTACGACAAGCAAAATGATTTCAATGTGGTTCGTACTCGCCAGGGAAGTAATATGGGTCTGTCTGTTTCCTACCAGTTCGGTAAATAAGATATTTGAATTAATCTATATAGTATTAAACAACGATCCGCTTCATGCGGATCGTTGTTTTTTTAGGCAGTATATGAAGTTTGTGTTAAGCCTGAATTTCGACAGCGTCTCATTAGAAATATAAACCTAACCATCTCGTAACCCGCAGGTAATATTGAGGTAATACCTCAAGAATACATTTGCATCATAAAATTATAATAGAAAAAACATGAAACAAATTCTATCCACATTAGCACTGCTCATCGCAGTCTACGTTGCACAAGCAGCTGCACCCGTAAAGACCATTTCAGGTAATTTGACCGGGACCATCAATTGGAGCAACGACACCATTTATTTATTGAGTGGTAAGGTTTATGTCAAAGCAGGTGCGACACTGAATATCGCTGCCGGTACCATCATCAAAGGTGATAAATCTGTAGCAGGTTCAACGCTTGTGATCACCCGTGGCGCACAAATCTATGCCATTGGTACTGCCTCTCAGCCTATCGTATTTACTTCCAGCGAAACACCGGGCAATCGTGCAACAGCCGATTGGGGTGGTTTGGTTATTGAAGGCAATGCCCGTGTAAATGTACCCGGCGGTATCGGTACCGTAGAAGGCGGAAATTTGGCAAATCCTGATGGTACTACCAGCGATGGTCAGTATGGTGGATTAAATGATTTGGACAATAGTGGTGAACTCCGTTATGTACGTATCGAGTATGCAGGCTTCCCTTTCGCTCCCAACAATGAGTTGAACGGTTTGACCTTAGCGGGTGTAGGAAGTGGTACTAAACTTTCTTATATTCAGGTTAGCTATGGTTTTGACGATGCTTTCGAATTCTTCGGTGGCACAGTGAATGCCGATCATCTGATCAGCTTCCGTGGTAATGACGATGATTTCGATACCGATTTCGGTTTCTCCGGTAAAGTACAGTTCGGTGTGGCTCTTCGCGATACTGCTGTAGCGGATGCCGTATCCGGTGCCAATGGATTTGAAAGTGATAACGATGCCAATGGTTCAGCACTGGGTCCAAAAACATCTGCTACTTTTAGCAACATGACTATCCTCGGTCCACAACAAACTGCAACCACCACCATCAATACCGCTTTCAAACGTGGTGCTCATATCCGTCGTAATTCTGAACAAAGCATTTTCAATTCCATCTTTATGGGATGGCCTGTAGGTGTTAAAATTGATGGTGATAGTTGTCACCGTAACGCCGATAGCAATTGGTTGAAAGTGATGAACTGTGTGATTGCCGGTTCTGCCATGAATTTAGATTCAAGTGCAGGTGGTACATGGAATATCACTCCTTGGTACGAAACTGCTGCTTATTCAAACACCACTTATGCTGCCAATTCAGCGGTGATGTTGACCAGCCCATGGAGCTATACAGCACCTGATTTTCGTCCGGCTGCAGGTTCACCTGTATTGACCGGTGCTTCTTTTACCGATCCTAAATTGGCCAGCGGATTCGACAATACACCGACTTATCGTGGTGCTTTTGGAACGACGAACTGGACTGCGGGTTGGGCTAATTTCAATCCTGATGCAGAACCTTATACCGATGGTTACTATGCAACCGGCGTGAATGATTTGAATACTTTGAAAATCGATTTGTCTATCGTGCCGAATCCAAGTCAAGCACAATCATCTGTATTCTTTACCTTGAAAGAAAATACAAGCATTACTTTAGAAGTGATCGATATCAATGGTAAAGTGATCGCTACATCAAAAGAAAACTTGAACAAAGGTTACAACAGCATGAAAGTAAATACACAAAACCTGAGCAACGGTCTTTACTTCGTGAAGTTGAGCGGTACAAATGTGACAGCTACAGAAAAACTGACTGTGATCCACTAAGATTTCAGGAGGACACTCCAAATCATCTTTTCATTTTTTATATATCATCAAAAAGCCCCTGTGTTTACGGGGGCTTTTTCTTTATGGGGTGCCCCCCGCAATGAAAGTAATCTCCAGGAATGAGAACTACGGAAGCGGGGGTCGGGCTATCGCTTATAGTCCTCGCTCCTCCTGCGTCGTCGCTGTGGGCTATACGCTCTATCCCTCACCTGAAGAGAGCGAGAGCGGAGGGTGTGAGTGCGGACCAAGCTTATAATATTTCCGAATCCCAATACGTTTTCGACCATTCCGAATGGACGGGAACAGGTTCCGAGTAAACAGGAAGACGATCTGAGCCCTTAGAAATAGGGATTTGGGTCATTATTATAATTTCTTTGCCTAAGAGTAAGAGGGATATTATGTAAGTACGCAAAGATGGAGTAGCATTGTCATTAATTGTCTTTAAGTGATTGGTCTGTTTCCGGTTTCAATCTCAAATTTCGAAAAAGCTCATAGTAAAAGCCTAAAACGAGAAAATCCCGTCCTGTTTCGTCATTTATTTTATAGTCGAATTGATGCAAATAACCAATCTGTAAAGTAGTATTTTTTGAAGGTTTGTAATTGAACGAAAATAACAATCTGTTTCGTTCAAAGTAAGGCTCACGGTCAGTGAAGAATAATTCATTACTTGCACTCAATTGAAAAGGTTTGTATTCATTTCTTTCCTTGCCAAATGGGTATGATACTCCAAGTCTATACCTGAATCTGTTGCGATATCCGTTGCTTGTAAATCGGAACTCTGCCCGATAACGTTGTTCTATTTTCAACTGTCCGATAGATTGGAAAAATACAATCTGAGGCCATAGTCTAAATTCATCATTGTTTTTCGGCAATACAAAATCACCTCCTTCTTTATAGGTTTGGTAACTACCAGCAGCTAAAGTCACATTTACGTTTTTATAAAGTTTGTAGTTAACGCCCCCTTTATATTCATAGTAATGGAAATGATTATAAAATTTCAAAGAACGTATCTGTGCTTCACCAAATGCACTCCATTTTTCATTTAAAGTGTATTTCAAATTTATAATATTCCAACTTCCTATGTCAAAGGATTGCGAAAAGCATAAACTAATCTGGGTTAGAACTAATGTCAATGTAAAATAAATTCGTTTCATGGCTTGACTTGTTTTGCCATAACAGATACTGACTTTTGCAAAATGATTGAGTTGGGAATGGTTATGATCTCTCCGTTGGATGTCTTCAAGTGCAAAAAGAAATAGGTCAATTCCGTAATTTCTCCTTCATAGGGATATTCTTTGTCCAATACCTTGATGGTGTCCCCTAATTTCAATGGATGATTAAAAAAAAGTATCATACTCGATGTGATATTGGACAACAAGGACCACTGAGCAAAAAACGCGATTCCCAAGGCCGTTAAAATAGTACTTGCAAAGGCAGCGATTTCATTTTGTTTAAAACCCCAAATGCCTGCAAGAAAAATAATCGCGATGATGGCAGAAAACAAATGCAAGATTTTGATAATATTCTTTCTCCGGTCTCGCTGAAGCGGAGTATTTTTCAATGTATTATTTATGATTTTCTTAATCACAAAATACATCACAAAATAAGCAATTAGGAGGATCGCACTTTCTAAAATTTGAATATTCAGCAATTCCATGATTTATGTATAAAATTTTCTTTTGTTAGGTCATGCTCTCACACACCATTCACCGATCAGATAAAGCAATATGACGAAGGTAGCTTAGATTTTTCAAACCCGATTCGAAGGCCCCAACGTTTTAATACTTCCTGAAACGGCTCCGATTTCACTTACCATTTCCCATGTGTTGGGATTTTATGCCGAACTCACTTTCTGTTTCCGCAGCTTTGCCATCAATATCTGATAGTCATGAAAGCGTTGGAGTCAATACCTCAAAATTTTCTAATATGCATTTCATGTCATAACCCGGCATCTCTAACGCCGGGCTACTTTTAATTAATAGGAGATATTGATATTAAGATTGCAAAAAATACACTCCACCCCCTTCGTAATGTATATTTTGAGAAGAGCAAGGTTTTAAATGTCATTGATTGCAATTGCCCAGTTCCAGTCGCCTTGTTTGGCACTGCAACTAAAAACTAAGCACTAAATACTCAAAACTACTTATACCCCACCCACTGCATATTGTCCTTATCGAAGATAAAGTACATACCATTGGTATAGGCAAAATTGAAGATAGTTACCAATGTCGTATTTTCAGGAAATTTCCTTATGCCGGTCCGCTTTCCTGTGGAAAGGCTATACAATTCCACTTGATTTCCATAGGCATTCAATAATCCAATTTCTTTGCCGGGGATGCCTGTAAACACCGGTGTAGGATTATAACCCTCAGGAAGTTCAGTAATTGAGGAAGCTGTTGCCTCGTCGGGGCCTACTAACAATGTGGTTTTTTCGATATAATCTTCCTCATAATCGTCGCCACCTGCACCGTAAGCCAAAACTTTAGTTCCATCTAAAAAATAGACTTGATATGTTTTTGGATCAAAACAGCCCACAGAATTTTCACTCGGTTGTAAAATTTCGTAACAAAACACTGTCACAGTATCAGGCATACCAAATGCAGTCAATGAATAATAGGCCCATCCATAGTCGTCATAGCCATTGGTACAGATTCTCTTTTTCACATTATCGTACCATAACCCGCGAATGTCAAATTGAGTTTCAAGGCCTTCCGGCGAAATTCTTTTACCGGCAGCATTAAACACATCCATTGGAAAGGTTGAATTTCCTGCTCGTGCAGCGTAGTACTTTTTTTGCAAAGGATGCCAAACCACCGAAGCGCCATTGCCACTTTCGTAGTCGGATGTTTTGAGAACTAAGGTTTTTTTCAAAGGCGCAGGCGTAACCGTTTTAGCTACTGGCTTTACAGCGGGTTTAGGTTTGGATACCGGCTTTTTGGTTTGAGCGTCACTGCATAAACTGATGGAGATGGCTAAAATGGCCAAAAGAATCTTTTTCATAGGGGGGGATTTTATACAAAGGTAGATGGAATAAAAACCAATGTCAATACCCCTTATAGGGTATTTGCTGCCGGTACCGGGCAATTCTTAAACAACACACACGCGGCAAAAACTACCCCGAATAAACTAAAATGCGCTTCGAACGGCTATCTTTACAGCCATTTTTACCCCATGGATAAAACATTGATGCTCCGTGCCTATCGCCTGATGATGACCGCCAAAGCTATGGCCAATATCTACGACGAGAATCGCCCCATCTGTAAATATGTACACAGTACCAGTAGAGGCCACGAAGCCATACAATTGGCGACGGCCTTTCAACTTAAACCCCAGGATTTTATCAGCCCCTACTACCGCGATGAAAGCATTATGCTGGGTATGGGTTGGCGCCCCTACGAACTGATGCTGCAATTGCTGGCCAAAGGGGAGGACCCTTTTACGGGAGGACGAGAATATTATAATCACCCGAATTCGCGCCGGGAAGATTTTCCGAAAATCATCCATCAAAGCAGTGCCACCGGTATGCAGGCCGTACCGACCACCGGCATCGCACAAGGCATACAGTATAAAGAAAATACCGGCCTGTCGGATGGCAAGGATAAGGCCGTGGTGGTTTGTTGTTTTGGCGATGGGAGTGTCACAGAAGGTGAGGTGAGTGAAGCGTTTCAGTTTGCCGCACTGCATCAGCTACCCATTATATATTTGGTGGAGGACAATGACTGGGGAATTAGTGTAAGCAGCGATGAGGCCCGCACCATGAATGCCTATGAATTTATTTCCGGTTTCAAGGGCATCGAACGTTTGCAGGTCGATGGCAGTGATTTTGAACAGAGTTTTGAGATCATGGAGAATGCCATTCACTATGTGAGAGAAAATCGTAAGCCCATACTCGTGCATGCGCGCGTGCCTTTGCTGGGCCATCATACCAGCGGAGTTCGTAAGGAATGGTATCGTACAGAAGAAGATCTGGCCAAACATCAGGTGAATGATCCCGGTCCCAAACTCAGAGAGGTCCTCCTGAAAAAAGGAGTGAGTGAAGCGGAATTGAATCAAATTGAACAAGAAGAAATAGAATATATCGCGGCCGAATTTGCTTTGGCCGTGGCGACACCTGATCCCGATCCGCAGACGGTTATGCACCATGTGTTTGCGCCCAATCCGGTTATGGAAGAATCGGGAAACCGTTCGCCTGAAGGGGGAGAGAAAGTGGTGATGGTGGATGCAGCCATGCATGCCATCGAAGAGCTGATGCGTAAGCACCCGGAATGTTTGTTTTACGGACAAGATGTAGGTAAACGTTTGGGTGGTGTGTTTCGCGAAGCAGCTACTTTGGCCGATAAATTTGGAGATGCCAGGGTTTTCAATACCGCCATACAGGAAGCTTATATCATTGGCAGTACCATTGGTATGAGTGCCGTGGGACTCAAACCCTTTGTGGAGGTACAGTTTGCCGATTATATCTATCCGGGTATCAATCAGTTGGTGACGGAAATTTCTAAATCATGTTACCTGAGCTGCGGTAAATTTCCGGTGAGTATGGTACTCCGTGTCCCCATAGGAGCTTATGGAGGCGGAGGGCCTTATCATAGTGGCAGTGTAGAATCTTTGCTGGCCAATATCAAAGGTATCAAAGTGGCCTATCCAAGCAATGCCGCCGATATGAAGGGGCTCATGAAGGCCGCTTATTATGATCCTAATCCGGTGGTAATGCTTGAGCATAAAGGACTCTATTGGAGCAAGGTGCCCGGAACCGAAGACGCAAAAATGATAGAACCTGCCGAAGATTATATTTTACCCTTCGGAAAAGGTGTTTCGGTATTGCAAGCCGATGAGGAAAAGATTCAGAATGGAGAAAGTATTTGCATCATCACTTATGGTATGGGGGTGTATTGGGCCAAGAATGCAGCGCAATTATTTCCGGGTAGTGTGGAAGTCATCGACATCCGTACTTTATATCCTTTGGATGAAGAATTGATTTTTGCTACCGTCATGCGACATGGTAAATGTCTGGTACTCACTGAAGAACAATTGCGTAACTCGTTTGCCGAAGCGCTGGCCTGCCGCATTCATCAGCATTGTTTTTACAAACTCGATGCACCGGTCAAAACCTATGGTGCCCTCGATGTGCCTGCCGTGCCAATGAATATGGGACTCGAACAAGCCATGCTGCCGACAACAGAGAAGGTGGCAGCGGTTATTTCGGGTTTGTTGAACGGTTAATGCATTTAATGATGTATCATCACTAACATGAAGAATTCATTGTCGGGCATCCTGCAACACTTACGCATTCCATTTTCATTTCTATTATTGCCGGTGTTTTTATTTGCTTATGTTGAATTGCCCGGGCATCAGGATTTGGGTTTTTCATTTTTTCTTTTGTTGGGCATACTTCATCTTTTAGTTTATCCATCCAGTAATGCCTACAACTCCCTGCAGGATAGAGATACGGGGAGCATCGGTTTGGTGAAGTACCCGCAAGCTGTACCTCAATCATTGCGTTGGATAACCGTGCTCATGGATTTGGCCGCCATTGCAATGAGTTTTTATTTCAACATGGCAACGGTCATTTTACTGACCATGTATATATTGTTTTCCCGTTTGTATAGTCATCGGGGTATACGTCTCAAACGTTATCCGGCGATTGGATTTATGACGGTCTTCTTGTTTCAGGGTTTCCTGATTTATATCCTGACGCAATGCGCATTTGGACAAGGAAGGATACATTCATACAGTTTGGCTTATGCTGCATCATGTCTTATCGGTGCTATTTATCCATTGTCGCAAATTTATCAGCATCAGCAAGATGAGGCCGATGGGGTCATCAGTATCAGCAGATTATTGGGATATCGAGGTACCTTTTTATTTTCAGGCAGTTTGTTTGTAGCAGGTGCTATGATTTTTACCTATAGTCATTGGATGCAACACGATTATTTGCCCATTCTGATCTTTCATGTTTGTCAATTTCCGGTCATAACGTATTTTATATATTGGGCTTACAAGGTTTGGCAGCAGGAGTCTCAGGCCGATTTTGGACATACCATGCGCATGAGTATACT
This sequence comes from Chitinophagaceae bacterium, assembly GCA_016786845.1. Lineage (GTDB taxonomy): Bacteria > Bacteroidota > Bacteroidia > Chitinophagales > Chitinophagaceae > OLB11. The sequence goes on from JAEUVB010000015.1 coordinate 333,802, forward strand.
CGCTTCGGTCTGTATGAATGCCTGTTTCGGGATATTATTTTACCTGAATCGATGACCAATTCCTATCTTTCAGCATTCATCTAATCCGATTATCTCTTGCCTTATATCCAATCCATAGGTCTTGCACAAGCTCCGTATAAACATTTACAGAGCGATATTCTCGAGTTTATGTTGGGACATTTTTACGTGCCCGATGAAGATGTTGAGAAAGTGAGACGATTATATGCCCGTTCAGAAATACACACCCGTCATTCGGCGATTGAAGACTTTTCGCTGGACAAAAATTCGTGGACATTTTTCAAAACGGATCAGCCGACGACAGTGACCGCGCGCATGAATCAATTTTTTGAAGTGGCCCCGGATTTATGTTTGAAGGCCATTCAAAATGCTATACCCGAATCGGCTTATGAAAACATCACTCATTTAATTACGGTTACATGTACAGGCCTTGCCGCTCCGGGATTAGACATTCATGTCATCAGGGCCTTAAGTTTAAATCCGTACATACAACGCAGTGCTGTTAATTTCATGGGATGCTATGCCGCCATACATGCCCTGAAAGCGGCCCATGCCATTTGTGCTTCGCAACCCGATGCCCAGGTGCTCATCGTCGATGTCGAATTATGTACACTTCATTTTCAGGATGAGTATACGATGGATAATATAGCTTCCTCCTTATTATTTGGCGATGGTGCTGCCGCTGCCTTGGTCAATAATGAGGGGCAGGGTTATCGGCTCGATGATTTTTTTTCGATGGTGGCCCTCAAAGGATACGACGATATGGCCTGGACAGTGACCGAGCAAGGTTTTCAAATGGCATTGAGTTCCTATATTCCCGGTCTCATTGCAGAAGAAATCAAACCTTTATTGGATCAGGCTCTTACCCATCGTGGTCATGCACAAAGCGACATTCAGCATTGGGCCATACATCCCGGAGGCAAAAAGATTTTAACGGAAATAGAAAAGGTTTTGGAATTGCCCGCGAGTGCCCTCAATTGTTCGCGTTCCGTATTGCACGATTATGGGAATATGTCTTCCGTGACTTTGTTTTTTATTTTGGAACGAATGAGCGCATCCGCCCAGAAAGGTGATCGTGTATTTGGTGCAGCGTTTGGGCCGGGACTCACACTCGAAAGTTTGTTTCTGACGGTATGCTAAATTATCCTCAACGATCATTAAAAACTGAACTTCTCGACCGGGATGATATTCCGTTTGCCGATATCCGGCAGAATATGAAGGAGCTGAATGTGATCAATACCCTGCTTGGCGGTCATCGTATATCCTTATCTGGATTAAAGGCACTGATGAAAAAGGATCAGCCATTGCACATTGTAGAAATGGGTTGCGGTGGAGGGGATAATCTGCGCGCACTACAAAGCTATTTGAAAAAGAACAACATCCCTCATCAATTGACCGGTATCGATATTAAAGCCTCTTGTATCGAATATGCAAAGACGGTCAATTCGGACATACAGTTTATTTGTTCCGATTATCGATCTGTTGTGTTTGAAAAACAACCGGATATTATATTCAATTCATTATTTTGTCATCATTTTTCACAGGAACAATTGGTGGGCATGATGCAATGGATGAGTGAACATTCGAAGCTGGGTTTTTTTATCAACGATTTGCAACGGAACAGAATCGCTCATGCGTCCATTCGTCTGTTGACAAAATTATTTTCGCAGTCCTATCTCGTGAAGCATGATGCGCCTTTGTCGGTACAGCGTTCTTTTGTGCGCAGCGATTGGGACATACTTTTAAAACCATTTCCTCAGAAGGTAATTCAATGGAAATGGGCATTTCGTTACCTCGTCATCGTGAAACATGCAGACTGAGAAGATGTATGATTGCATAATAGCCGGTGGTGGTTTGGCCGGATTGAGTCTGGCCATACAGCTGGCAGATGCCGGCAAGTCAGTGTTATTGATCGAGAAAAAAACCTACCCCTATCATAAAGTTTGCGGCGAGTATTTGTCTATGGAGAATAAAGACTTTTTGCTCAGGCTGGGTATAGACCTTAGTAGAATGAACTTACCGCAGATTAGAAATTTCATGATGAGTTCGGTAACAGGAAAAAGTTTGAAAGAGAAATTGGATTTGGGCGGAATCGGCATCAGTCGTTTCACCCTCGACCATCTCATGTACCAATTGGCTTTGAATAAAGGGGTGGAAGTGATGCAAGAGACCCAAGTATTATCGTATGCAAGAAGCAGTGATTCATTTACAGTGCAAGCCAACAAAGGAAATTTCCATAGTCGTATACTGGTTGCTAGTTTTGGTAAACTGGCCCCGGGAAATTTCAACAAAGCAGATAAGCTACAGGAAAACTGGGTAGGCATTAAATATCATATTCGCATCGATGGCCCCGACGATCAGATTGCACTTCATACTTTTATAGGCGGGTATTGCGGAATATCTAAAATTGAAGATGAAAAATATTGTCTTTGCTACTTAGTCAAAGCGGATGTGTTGAAACAATGCGGCAATAGCATACCAACCTTAGAACAAACCATACTGATGCGAAATCCTCATTTGCGTGAGATTTTTTCGCAAGCTGAATTTCTGTTTGATAAGCCCAAGGTAATTTCCAATATTACTTTCGGCAAACATAAGCCTGTATTGGACGGCGTATTTTATGTGGGTGATGCAGCGGGAACCATAGCCCCTTTGAGTGGTAATGGAATGAGTATGGCCCTGAGAGCATCTTCATTATTGGCGCCGGCTCTGATTCAATATTTAGACGGACAAATTAGTCTGCCGCAATTGGAAGAAGCCTATTTGAACGACTGGAACCGACATTTTCAGAGCCGGATTCATACAGGGAATTGGCTGCAATACTGGTTCTGCCAATCCTGGCTTACCGGATTTTTTATAAGCTTTATGAGATTGTCGGCATCCCTGCGTAGAAATGTCATCCGTAGGACTCATGGTGAAATGTATTCATGCGCCCCCATGATAATAGCCCTTCACTTTTATTTATAATGGCCATCATCAAATTTGTTGCAACTTTACATCAAACAATAATATACATGCTGCCGACGATCCGAACCGCCTTCGCAAAATTAAACTACCTCACAGGGCTCATGGTTTGCCTGATGTTTGGATCAGGATGTAGCAATGCACAAACTCCTACAACGATGAAAGAAAAGGCCTATTACAATCCTGCTGATACCAATCAATTGAAGGTCAGTAATGAAGAATGGAAAAAAGTACTCGATCCGAAAGTGTATGATATAGCCCGAAACAAGGGAACGGAATATGCCTTCAGTGGTCAATACTGGAATCATTATGAAACCGGTGTATATCACTGTGCGGCGTGCGGTAATCCGTTGTTTAAATCGGACGGTAAATTTGAAAGCAGTTGCGGTTGGCCTTCATTTTTTGAGCCGATCCGTGAAGGCAGTGTAAAGTATGCCGACGATCATAGTCATGGCATGAATCGAATAGAGGTGATGTGTGGTCGCTGTGATGCGCATTTAGGGCATATTTTCGACGATGGCCCACCGCCCACCTACAAACGTTATTGTATCAATTCGGTGATTCTTCAATTTGAGAAAAAATGAAAACCTATCTCATCCTGTTGATCTGTGCATGGACAGCCATGAGCTGTGGCGCCAGGGAGGGTAAATTACAAAATGAAAAAACGTACTTAAGCATGGAAGGTCAAAAGCCAACGAATTCAAACTTAGATACCATGGTCCTCGGCGGAGGATGTTTCTGGTGTGTGGAGGCGCAACTTTTACAATTGAAAGGAGTAACCCATATTGCGTCAGGTTATGCCGGAGGTAATACGCCTAATCCAACGTATAAGGAAGTATGCACAGGATTAACCGGGCATGCTGAGGTGATAGAAGTGGTATTCGATACATCAGTGATTTCTCCTGACGAAATACTTGCCGCTTTCTGGCAGGCTCATGATCCTACCCAGCTCAATCGACAAGGGAATGATGTGGGTACACAATATCGTTCCGTGATTTTTTACCGTAATGAAGAACAGAAAAAATTGGCGGAAGGGTATAAACAAAAATTGAATGAAGAAAAAACATACGATCGACCGGTGGTGACGGAAATCTCCCCGCTTACCGTGTTCTATAAAGCTGAAAATTATCATCAGGATTATTATAATCAGAATGCATCACAGGGTTATTGTCAATATGTGATTGCGCCAAAACTGGAGAAATTCAAAAAAGTATTCAAGGATAAACTGAAGTAAGATGTTCTCAGTCGGGTTTCATACCTAAAATTCTCGGTTACATCGCTGATGGCATAGGAGGCCGGTCTGCATGGGTTATCTTCGGTGATCTGATTGTATCACATTCTATGATTTTACGACGTTCGTATTTATTCTTCTTGCTGATTTGTTCATCCATGCATTTGCAAGCCCAATGGAAGCATGTACAAAAGGTATCTGTAAATTTTACTATAAAGAATGCCGGTATTATGGTGGATGGTTCCTTTGCTGAAGCGAAAGCAGATATCCTGATTGATGAGACGGATCCGTCCAAATCGGCTTTTTCAGGTATGGTTCGTGTCGCTACTATACGCACCGGCATAACGCTTCGGGACAATCATCTGAAAGACAAACCCGAATTTTTTAATGTCAAGCAATATCCGGACATCACCATGAAGGCGGTGTCGATTGCTAAATTATCTGAAGGCAAGTATGCCGTAACCTGGGAATTGATGATGAAGGGGATCACGAAAAAGATCAATACCGATGTCCTGTTTGTGAAAAACTCAGGCTATATGATGTTGAGTACGGATTTTAAACTCAAGCGAAGAGACTGGCAAATAGGCAGCAACAGCCTGACCATGAGTGATTGGGTGAATGTAAGTTTGCGTGCCGTATTGGATAAATGATGAAAAACCGTTTGATTTTACTCCCAATGCCTCAATGTATATTTGCAAGTATTCTATGAAAAGTAAATTCTACGCCTGTACCATTATTTTGTTTTCTATACTGCTCAGTGCATGCGAAAGCGTTAGTTTTAAAGAAGATGAAAAAGTAGGAATTCAGTTTAAGCGCGACCATTTTCAAGAAGCCTATGTTTTGGCTGCCCGAGAAAACAAAATCATCTTTCTTGATTTTTATGCTGAATGGTGCGGCTTTTGTAAAAAGATGAAACAATATACTTTTTCGGATAAATATGTGGGAGAATATTTTAATGAACGATTTATCAATTATTCCATAGATGCCGAAAAAGGAGAGGGGCCGGCTTTAGCGGCGAAATATGGCATCACGGGATTCCCGGCATATGTCTTTCTCGACGCTACAGGTAAAGTCATAGCACAACAAAGCGGCTTTATGGAAGCCCCTGAATTTATTACCCTGGCGAGTGGATTAAAAAAAAAGTAGAACAAGATTCGTATTTATTCCGCCTGAAACACTGAAAACTAACCACTAAAAACTATCTTCGCGGCCGTTATGAATGTGCAATATCTGCAAGATCTGTATGCACAACACCCCCGTCTGAAATCCTTGACGGATGATATTTTATTGCCCGGAGCCAAATTGATTGAACTGAAGGATTGCCGTGCTTCCGCATTTTCATTCTTCTCGTCTGCCGTATTTAAATCCTTAGATGTCAATCATGTTTTTGTTTTTGATGATAAAGAAAGCGCTGCCTATTTTCATAATGATTTCGAAAGTTTGACCGGCGCCCTGGATGTATTTCTTTTTCCGGATAGTTATAAAAAAACCGGTCATTTAGGAGAGCTCAACAGTAGTCATGTAATGCTGCGCACCGAAGCCCTGATGAAATTTAACGCGCCCGAAGTGCATCGCAAAGTGTTGGTTACTTATCCTGAAGCTTTATTGGAGAAGGTCATCAATACCGAATCTTTTACGAAGAATACCATTTACATCAAACAAAGTCAGAAGCTGGATGTGCCTTTTTTGATTGAGTTCATGGTGGATCTGGGTTTTACTAAAACGGATTTTGTTTATGAGCCCGGACAGTTCGCGATTCGCGGCGGTATCATTGATATTTATTCCTTCGGGAATGAACATCCCTATCGTGTCGAATTATTTGATGATGAAGTAGAATCGATTCGACTCTTTGATCCGGAGACTCAATTGTCGCTGCGGAATTTATTGCAGGTAACCATTATTCCGAATATTGAAACACAATTTGAACATAGGGAAAAGATCTCTCTCCTCGATTTTCTTCCGGAGAATACTATTTTTTGGCTCAATAATGCCGACCTCATGGTGGATCGAATCATGAGGGTTGAGAAGCAATTTGAAGAGAAGGAGTATATAGAAATTCTGAGTGATGATGAGCAGGTTCAAAAATTACATGTTGCGGATATTGAAGCTGCTTCGGCTATACTGGACAAATTAAAACAAAGAAAGGTTATCGAGTTCAATAAAGGATTTGCCTCGGATGTATTGCAAATGCAGGTTTTTCGTACCTATCCATTTCAGACAAAAGAACAGCCTTCGTTCAATCGAAATTTCGAGTTGCTGATCAAGGATTTGCAAGAGAAGCGCGAGTCTCATTTTTCGCTATTTATGTGTTCGGAAAATGCCAAGCAATTGGAGCGACTGCGGAGCATCTTCGAAGACTTGAATGCACAGATCCAATTCACACCTGTTCCATTGTCTCTTTCGCAAGGTTTCATCGACCAGGATTTGAAAGTCGTTTGCTATACCGATCATCAGATCTTTCAGCGATATCACAAATACAAAATGAAGCAGGCTTACAGCCAGGGTAAGGCCCTAAGCCTGCGCACCTTAAGAGAATTGCAACCCGGTGATTTTGTGGCCCATATCGACCATGGTATAGGACGCTATAGTGGGTTGCAAAAAATAGATGTGAATGGAACGATGCAGGAGGCGGTCAGAATTTTGTATCGCGATAATGATGTATTGTATGTCAATATCAATTCCCTGCATAAAATTACGAGATATTCGGGCAAGGATGGCGCTGAGCCCAAAGTGCACAAGATTGGAAGCGGTGTTTGGGATAAACTCAAGACCAAAACTAAAAAGCAGGTCAAGGATATTGCCAGTGATTTGATTAAACTGTATGCTGAACGGAAGGCCTCCAAAGGGTTTGCGCATTCACCTGATTCGTATTTGCAGACAGAATTGGAAGTGTCCTTTATGTATGAAGATACGCCGGATCAAAGCAAGGCGACCATGGATGTGAAAAAGGATATGGAAAGTGATGCGCCGATGGACCGGCTGGTATGTGGTGATGTGGGTTTTGGTAAAACCGAGGTAGCGATTCGTGCGGCATTTAAGAGTATCGTCGATGGCAAACAAGCTGCTGTTTTGGTGCCGACGACGATTCTCGCCTATCAGCATTATCAGAATTTCAAAGAACGACTGAAGGAATTTCCTTGTACTGTTGATTTTATCAACCGATTCAAATCTGCTAAAGAAAAGAAGGATACATTAAAGCGTTTGGAGGAAGGGAAAATTGACATCATTATTGGTACGCATGCCATACTCAGTAAGGATGTGAAGTTTAAGGATTTGGGTATTTTGGTTATTGATGAAGAGCAAAAATTTGGTGTTACGGCCAAGGAAAAAATTCGTGCGATGAAAACGAATGTGGATACGCTCACCTTAACGGCTACCCCTATTCCGCGTACCCTTCAATTTTCGTTGATGGGGGCAAGAGACTTATCCATCATCAATACCCCTCCGCCGAATCGGCAACCCGTGCAGACTGAAGTAGCCATGTTTAATGAGTTTCTCATTCGTGATGCCATCTATTATGAAACGGAAAGAGGGGGGCAAGTTTTCTTTATTCATAATCGTATACAAGGTCTGGCAGAAATGAAAGCCTATCTGCAAGCACTTTGTCCCGACATCAGTATTGGTATGGCTCATGGTCAATTGGAAGGTGATGAATTGGAAGAAGCGATACTTGATTTTATGGCCCAGAAGTACGATGTGTTATTGTGCACCAATATTGTAGAAAGTGGTGTGGATATACCTAATGCCAATACCATCATTGTCAATAATGCACATCAATTCGGATTAAGTGATTTGCATCAATTAAGGGGGCGTGTCGGTCGGAGCAACAAAAAAGCTTTCTGTTATTTATTATCTCCGGCCATGAGCTTATTGCCCAATGATGCCCGTAAGCGATTGCAGACCATAGAACAATACAGCGAATTGGGCAGCGGCTTCCAAATCGCCATGCGGGATCTGGATATTCGCGGAGCAGGAAATATGTTGGGAGGCGAACAAAGCGGATTCATTACCGATATAGGTTTTGAAATGTATCAGAAGATTTTGAATGAAACGATACGCGAATTAAAGCATACTGATTTTAAAGAAGTGTTTAAAGATCAAATCATCGATAAGGCCGATTATGTGAGTGATTGCACAGTGGATACGGATTTCGAAATATTAATTCCGGATACTTATGTTGAAAATATTCAGGAACGACTTTCGCTGTATACTCAATTGGATGATTGTGAAACGGAAGAAGAGTTGACTGCATTTGGTCATTCCTTAAAGGATCGTTTTGGTCCTTTGCCTGCACCGGTTGAAAATTTATTTGAAGCTTTAAGGGTGAGATGGGTGGCAAAGGAATTGGGCTTCGAAAAACTCATCGTTAAGAATGGTCAAATGAGGATGTATTTTGTAACCAATCCCGATTCGCCGTATTTTCAAAGTGAAACATTTGGTCGTATTTTGGAGGCGATTCAGTATAAAATGAAAAATGCCAGACTGAAAAATGTCGGCACCGCCCAAATGTTAGTGGTGGATCAAATCCGTTCGATACAGCAAGTACACGCCGTATTGAAGTTGTTCCTTCCCGTTGCAAACGCAATGGTATAGCTTGTTTTGACCACCTTTTGGTATTTCCCGATAAGTTACCCACAGCTGTGAATTACTCTTTCCCGACCCGATAGCGGCTTTCCCTACATTTACAACAACAAAAAACGATACGATGACGATAGAACAATTGATGTTGCAAAGTGAAGCCTTGATCTTCGGATCCGATCGCCCGCTTACAACAATAGATATAGCCCAATTACTCAATGATCCAAACGCTGAAGAAGCACTTGATGTTGAAAAGCTGACCAGTGCACTTGAAGCCATTGTAGAAAAATATTCTTCCGATTTTTATCCTTTTGAAGTGAAACAAATCGGTGGTGGATTTCAGTTTTTGAGTAAAAAAGATTTTTACCCATCCCTGGCCCGACTCAATGGTGAAAAATTCACCAAGCGATTATCCGCTGCGGCGATGGAAACCCTCGCAATTATCGCATATAAGCAACCCATTACCAAAGGGGAAATTGAACATATCCGGGGTGTCAATTCTGATTATTCTGTACAAAAGCTGTTGGAAAAGGAACTGATCGTGATTTCCGGACGCCTGGACGATATGGTGGGTAAGCCTTTGACCTATAATACCTCTAAATCATTTATGGATTATTTGGGACTCAATACTTTGGAAGATTTGCCGAAGCTGAGCGATATCTACCAGCATGAAGTGGTGGTGCCAACTGAAGCGGTTGAAGCAGTACCGGAAGGCTCCTCTCAAATGGTGGTTTCCGAAAATGGTGAATTGCAGGAAATCGATCATACTTCAGCCAGCGGACAAGAGAACGCATAAAAAAAGGTCACTCTTGAGTGACCTGAGGAAATTATATTTTATGTTGACTAATTGTCTTCGTCTTTCAAGAGTTGTTTGATAAAAACATTGACCTCTTCAAGGCGATTGCTGTTGAGCGAATAGTGAATGTTTTTTCCTTCCCGATTGGTTTGCACAAATTCAGCACGGCGTAATATGGCTAAATGCTGAGAAGCAACAGACTGTTCAACCCTTAATTTTACATAGATTTCTGTGACCGTGAGATTGTCCTTTTCTTCAAGTAATTTAATAATAGATTGTCGGAGTTTGTGATTGATGGCACGCAAAATAGCTGCCGCTTTTTTAACTTCAAGATAATTGATTCTGATAGAAGGGGCCGCATTGTTATCATTCAAAGAGATGATATTTGATGATAAGTTGTTTTGTTCCATGTAATTCAATTTTAATATGTTACTAAAATACTGAAAAAAAATATGCATAGCGTCAAGGCTCTCACCAGCCTTTTGTATGGCATATTCTTCTCTGTAAAAATAGTAATATTATTAAAAAATCAAATGTTTATAACTTGTTTATTTTGTTAACGTAGACATTTTTCAGGTAAAATGGCTCGGAAATGAAGATATCGGCGAAATTTTTCCGGCTAAAATGATGAAAACAGAGGGGGTGGATATGGGTTTCGCTCACTTCAATGTGTTGGATATTGGGCAAATCCGGTGCCGGTAAGTCTGCAGAATACAGCGCCAACTTTTGCGTATTCATCACTTCCAGGAGTTCGTTCACAGACATCAGGCAAGGTGCGATGATCTCAACTCCGGCTTTTGAATATGCTGCAACAAAATATTCATCCGTTCGTGCCTTTTGACAAATGACATAGTCATGGTCCGGATTCTTCGCCTGAACACTGAGCGATAAAATTTCAAATTGATGAAGCAGGATCAACGGAAGTTGATGAGCATAACAAATACCCTTTGCAGCAGCCAGGGAGATACGGAGACCGGTATATGATCCGGGGCCATTCATGACGGCAATGGCAGAAAGATCGGACCAATCCAATTCACACGTTTTCATCAGCACGGCTATATCCGTATGCAAATTGTGACTGTGATCTTGTTGTTGTTGTCGTTGAATAATTTGAAGAATTTTATCTTCGTTCATGAGCATGACACACGAATTCGTGGCGCTCGTATCTATGTAAAGGATTACTTTCATGGGCAGGTACACAAATGTAGGCCAATTCGTACATTTGCCGAATGGAAAAAAAGATCATCAACTCACCCCTCGCTCCGGCTCCGATAGGGCCATACAATCAGGCCGTTATGGTCAATGGAATGCTGTTTATTTCCGGACAAATTGCTTTGGTTCCATCCACCGGCGAATTGAATATGCCCGATATTGAAACTGAGACCAAACAAGTGATGGAAAATTTGAAGGCGATTTTGAATGAAGCCGGTCTGAGTTTTAACCATATTATCAAGACCACCATTTTCTTAAGTGATATGGCTCATTTTGCTACAGTGAATGGAATCTATGCAACCTATTTCAGTGCAGATTTTCCCGCACGTGAAACTATCGCTGTGGCCGGTTTGCCGAAGGGAGTCAATGTGGAGATATCAATGATCGCTGCAGGTTAATCAAGGCCTCCTCATATAGTGAATTACTTGTGGAAGAATTCATGCAGGTCTTAACAGGATTATTGTACTTTTATGGGAACTAAAAATCCAAACCATGTCTGATATGAATCAAGTTCAGGATACCCTGAATCTACAAGAACACGATCCGAAAAAATTACCCTCTATGCTCAATGTCCTGACCATCCTCACTTATATCGGATGTGCATTTGGATTTTTGGGCGGAATCTATAACTACTTCACCGTTTGTAAGTCGGCCGAAATGATTGAAAATATGGATATGGATGCAAGCGGCAAGCTCGGAAAGATGATGGCATCAGCGTCCGAATTAATCAATAAACAGTGCGACAATAAGCTAATTATTATGATAGTTACTTTATTGGGTGCTGCCTTGTGCTTCTATGGTGCCATGCAAATGCGTCAGATGAAGAAATCAGGATTTATGATTTATGCCGTTGGCGAACTTATCGTGCCGATTATTTTTATCGTGTTGCTCGGAAGTGGTGCGATGGGCGGCATGATGCTGGTCGGTATGATCGTACCGATTGTTTTTATTGCCCTTTATGCTTCACAGCGTAAATACCTGGTCAACTAACCCTTGATGTCCTATATTGAAAAAGGCCGGTGTTCCCGGTCTTTTTTTTATTTAAGGTGAGCTTACCTCCTTTATTGGTCATTCATGATGTCTGCTAATAATTTACGCAAGGGTGCATTGGCTTGTGCCCAACTATATCGTCGGCAGATAAATTCCCTGCCCGATGCACTCAACAGATTACGCAAAGACGGATCGCTTATGAGTCTGTTGATTTGAAAAACAAAACTTTCCGCATCATCCGCAATCAGGATTTCTTTTTCAGGGATGGCCTGTAAGGATGAATTGGCCAGCGTGCTTGTGATACAGGGAATACCCATGCTCATAGCTTCGAGTAATTTATTTTGTAAGCCCGCTCCGGTAAACAAGGGAGCGACAAATATTTTCGTTCCCGCATAGGCATCGCGAATATCATTGACCCATCCACTCAGGGTAACATTGGATGAAGCATATTGTCTAAGGGCTTCCGGCATATCTGCCCCGGCAATATTCACACGGAGCTCAGGATGAGATTTGACCACCCGGGGTAAGATTTTTTCCAGCAAAAAAGATAACGCATGCTGATTTGGTAGGTAGGACAAATTGCCGGAAAAGAGCAAATCGTAAACAGCAGGCTTTAGTTGAGGTTTGAAAAACTCGGTATCCACACCGTTAGGAACTACCACCAATTCATTGGGCTGACGATTGATTTGATTTTTATCTGAATCCGAGATAATCGTAGCCGCATCAAACCAATCCAGCATATTTTCCTCAAATAATTTCATCAATCGACTTTCACGTTGATAAAAAATTTTACGGAGACCCCTGGACTGCATTTGAATGCGATGATAGTTGGCAGAGAATGCATCCTGTAAATCGATAATCTTTGTATAGGGTAATCCCACAGCATATCTGGCTGTGCGAGAGAGTTGGCAATAAACCAAATCCGGTGTCAGATGACTTAATTCATGATGGATCTTACGGCGTATATGCGGTTGAAAAAAGTATCCCACTTGAAGTGGTATGCCTTTCAACATACTGATAAAACTTTGGACATACATTCCGGGCCTGGATAATGGATAAATATGAACTGCCTGGCAGAATGCCGCAACGATTTTTTTGTGTTCAGGATTCACCGGAATATCCGTCAATGCAAATAAATGAATATCATACAGCTTGGAAAGTTCTTTCAACTGATGGTAAGCCCTCAGTTTATCCCCTTTATCTAAAGGGTAGGGGAAGCGGGAAAGGATAACGGCTATCTTCTGACGACTCACCATGCCTACATTCGGGTTAAATAATCGACCAAATTGGTAAACAAATCTTTTTTGTCAAAATTCGCCAACACAAACTTCTGTGCTTCCAGGCCTATCGCTTTTGCCTCATCCGGATGGGTAAAACAAAAGCTCAAGGCATCTGCAAATGCTTCAGGACTGTCTGCTATGAGTATATTTTTATGGTCGGTGGCACCAATGCCTTCCGCTCCGATTGAAGTCGAAATGATGGTTTTGCCCATCGACATGCCTTCTAATATTTTGATCCGAATGCCTGCGCCTGATAATAATGGCACCAGCATGATATTTTTAGATAAACTAAATTGATAAAAGTCGTCCACCTCACCGACCACTTCAACACGACCTCCATTTTTTGCCAGAAAACTCCCGGGCATATTCTTACCGGCTAAATAAAGTTTAATGTCCGGTATACGCGCTTCAGCCAAGGGCCAAACTTCATTCAGCAACCATTCTACGCCTTCTACATTCGGAGCCCAATCCATACTGCCGATATGGTAACAGGAATTCATATCCACCACCTCAGGTCGTACAATGTTGCGCGGTTCTACCCCAAAAGGAAAGTGAAAGCATTGATTGATGTCCTGGTCTATAATCAATTGTTCTTCTTTGCGGGAAATGGGCAACAACAGATCGAATTTTTGCAAGACATCCAACTCGTAATTTTTCAAACGAGTGGTCAGCAATTTCAAATATTTTTTCTTGATAAAGGATCGCTCATTCTCGGTCAGGCGCTGCCAAATGAGATGTTCAATATTATGCACCCGACAAATACATTTGGCCTTGGAGTGTTTTCTGACCGTCTTCAAGTAAGAAGCTACATAGATGCTTTCAAATTGTACAATATCGTATTCCTCCCGGGCCAACATCTGCACCAAGGTCTGTTCAAACTGCTTATTTACAAAGCGCTCAATATTGTATGATTTATCCGTAAACAAATTGAAAAACGCCGACAACGGATTGATATCCGTTTTCACATAAACCGACTCAAAATGATTCAGTTTACGATATAGATCGGGCAGGGTGGTCTCATCTACCCAATGACGGCTGGTATTGATGGAAAGGAGACTGACTTGACATTCCTGCTCTGTATATCCTTCCAAAGTCTGGTTCATGGCAATCGATCCACCATCCTTGAGCGGGTAGGGTATGCGTGGAGTAAGTATCAGAATCTTCAAGGCCATGTTCGAATGCCGAAAATAATACTAATTTGGGGATATATCGGTCACTCACTGTTAAATTACACTCGCATGAGACTTCCCTTTTTTGGTTGTACTTTTACCCGATGGAAAAAAAGTCCGTTGTCTTCTTAGGTTCCAAACCCATCGGATATCATTGTCTCGACTATATGTTGCAACAAGCGCCTGCCCTCCATATTGAAGTGAAGGGCATCTTAACGCAAGAGAATGCCAATTTTGGCGAAGGATATAGTCTGCGTCAATTGGCAGAATCCCATCAGGTGCCGGTGATTTCATCACTATCAGAAATGCCTGAGGTGGATATTTTGTATTCGGTGCAGTATCATGAAATTTTGAAGCAGCAGGATATCAATAAAGCGAATCAAATTGCAGTCAATCTGCACATGGCACCTTTGCCGGAATACAGAGGCTGCAATCAATTTTCATTTGCCATCCTTGACCAGAAGACAGAATTCGGAACAACTATTCATCGAATGGATGCAGGTATCGATCATGGCGATATTTTATTCGAACAGCGTTTTCCCATCCCCGAACAATGCTGGGTCAATGATTTGTATCAGCTCACCTTTGATGCCAGCCTGAATTTATTTCAACGAACATTGACCGATATCATCAACGGAAATTATACACCCATTCCTCAACTAAACTACGAACCGCTAAGAGGGAGCTCCATGCATTATCGTAAAGAAATTAAAGCGATCAAAGAATTGGATATCTCATGGGATAAAGAAAAAATCCATCGTCATATTCGCGCGACAGCCATGCCGGGTTTTGAACCTCCTTATTTTCTCATGGGTGATCAAAAAATTTATTGCAGTAAAACATGGCAGTAAAGCGTATTGTTTGTACCGTCACCAACGACTTGAATTATGATCAGCGCATGATCCGTATCTGCACGTCATTGGCACAGGCCGGATATGAGGTTCTGCTCGTAGGGCGAAAGAAAAGAAATTCCGATCCTTTGACCGAAAAAGCCTTTCAGCAAAAACGACTTTTTTGCTTCTTCGAAAAGGGTAAACTGTTTTACGCCGAATATAATATCCGCTTGTTTTTTGCGCTCCTCCTCATGCGCATGGATGCCATTTGCGCCATCGATCTCGATACCATACTCCCTTGCTTATGGGTGTCGAAAATAAAACAATGCAAACGCGTTTACGATGCCCATGAGTTGTTTTGTGAAATGGATGAGATCGTGAGCCGGCCGGCTATATATCGTATGTGGAAACGTATTGAACGATATGCTGTTCCGCAATTTCAGGCAGGATATACCATTGGCAAATTTTATGCCCTTGAGTTTGAAAGCATGTATCAGGTCAGGTATGAAGTCGTTCGGAACGCGACGGTATTACAACCTTATTTGCCCGAATCGACCCGCGAAAAATATATCCTCTATCAGGGTGCAGTCAACGAAGGACGAAGTTTCGAAACCCTCATTCCGGCTATGAAGCAGGTCGATGGCAAACTCATCATTTGCGGTGCGGGCAATTTTTATGAGCAAGCCAAACAATTGGTCGATATCCATCACCTGCAAGACAAAATCATCTTTAAAGGCTATGTGCCTCCATCGCAACTCATCAATTATACCCGCAATGCCTATGTCGGTATTACCCTCTTCACCGATCAGGGTAAGAGCAATTACCTTTCGCTGGCCAATCGCTTCTTCGATTATATGCACCATGCCGTGCCTCAGCTTTGCGTAGACTATCCGGAATATCGTATGGTAAATGCACAATACGAGATCGCAAGCCTCATCGAACATACCGATGAAAAAAGCATAGCTGATGCCCTCAATCGATTGCTGAACGATGATGCCCTCCATGCCCGATTGAAAGACAATTGCCTTCGTGCACGTGAAGTCTACTGCTGGCAAGAAGAAGAAAAAAAATTATTAAACGTATATCACACCCTCTTTGAACAATAGACTTCATATCATCTCCTGGGACATTCCATATCCTGCCGACTACGGCGGTGTGATCGATGTATATCATACTCTGCGTCATCTTCATGCTGCCGGCATACAAATCGTGCTGCATGTATTTAGTTATGGCGGACGAAGTGTACAGGCCCCGTTGGAAAACCTTTGTGCAGAAGTGCATACCTATCCGCGCAAAACCGGATTGTCCGGCTTGCATACATCCCTTCCTTATATCGTTTCTTCACGCCATCATAAGGACCTGCTGAAAAACCTGAAGAAGGATGAGGCCCCTATTTTGTTTGAAGGCATACATACCACTTTACTCCTCGATCATCCCGATCTGAAAGACAGACATAAGGTCATACGCATTCAAAATATCGAGCAGGATTACTATCGTCAATTGGCGACGCATACGAAATCGTTTTTCAAACAACTCTATTATCATTGGGAGTCGGCCCGTCTGTACCGCTACGAAAGAAATCTTAGAGCCGCTCAGGCGTTTGTGACCGTCGCCATGCAGGATCACGATTTTTTCAAAGCACTCTATCCTAAGGCCGAACATACTTGCATTCCATCTTTTCAACCCTATGATACTGTGGCCTCTCAAATCGGAAAAGGGGAGTATGTGTTATATCATGGCAATTTATCGGTGGCCGAAAACATCAGAGCTGCTTTGTTTCTTGCACGTGAGGTCTTTCAACATTTGCATGTCCCCTTACGCATTGCGGGTAAAAATCCACCGCCTGAATTATTGGTCTGTAAAAATGAATACATCCAAATCATCGCCAATCCGGATGATGAGACGCTGCATCAGCTCATCTCCAATGCCCAGATCAATATTTTACCCGGCTTTCAAAATACCGGATTGAAACTCAAACTCCTGCATGCCTTGTTTGCCGGCCGTCATTGTCTGTGCAACGAAATCATGCTGACCGGTACAGGTTTAAATGCCACCGTTCAAACTGCGGAGACCGCGGAAGACTTCAGACAAAAAATTAAAACCTTTATGGATATTCCTTTCGACCAGGCCTTATTGGATCTTCGAAAAGAAAGTTTGGTGAATTATAACAATAGCTTGAATGCTGAGCGACTGATCAATACACTACACTTGCATTATCCGTAACCTTACCATGTTCCGTACGCAGAATTCGTGAACGGAATTTTTGAAGGATACTGTAATCGTGTGTTGCCATGATGATGGCCGTACCATAATCCACACAAATCGAATGCAGCAGATTCATGATCTCGTCGGAGGTATCGGGGTCGAGGTTACCCGTAGGCTCATCGGCGAGTATCAGTTTCGGATTATTGAGGAGTGCGCGGGCAATGTCTACCCGTTGTTGTTCACCCCCACTCATTTCATAAGTCATCTTACCGCCCTTGCCCTTCAGTCCCACCTTGCCCAGTACACTGTCTATTTTTTCCTGCATCAGGTTTTTGTCGGTCCATCCTGTGGCGCGAAGCACGAAGAGGAGATTCTCATTTACATTGCGGTCGGTGAGGAGTTGGAAATCCTGAAACACAATGCCCAGGTTACGGCGCAAGAAGGGTACATTTTTCCAGGTGAGCTGGGCCAGATCGAAACCGCATACATTGCCTTCGCCTTTCAAAAGGGGTATATTACCATAAAGGGTTTTCAGCAGGCTCGATTTGCCGCTTCCCGTTTTCCCGATCAGGTAAACGAACTCCCCCTTGTGCACGGAAAGATTGACATCGCTTAAAATCAGACTGTTGCCCTGATAAATCTGAGCATTTTTCAACTGGAGCACTACCTGTGGATCTGTCATAAAAAGGGACTTTCGACAAATGTAGGAAATTTAGGAGAATGTGGAAGGGAGAGTCGGGCAAGAATGAGAAAGCGAGGAAGATTGAAGCGTATGATGATGCCCCCGAGTGAAAGTGTACTCAGCCGGAGCGCCGTTCCGGGGACCCGGAACCCCTTCGGGGGCGAGTGATAGTAAAACCTATAAGGTTTGCGAATACCCGAAAGGACTCGTCAAAAGTTCATCTTCTGCAGACTTAAAAGGTTTGGGAAAACCTTATAGGTTTGGGTCTACCGTTCTGCGAAACGTCCTTCGTTTCGCAGCCTTATTTTGTCGCATGCTGCGACGTACGGAATCATGAATAAAAACGCTATGATTCCATTCTAGGCATGCTCTTTGTCGAGGGTGTTCCATATTAAACATTAAACATTCATCATTCAAAATTGACGAAGTCGAACTTATGCTGTTCGCGATTTGTAATCGCGAACCCGGATAAAAACAGGTCTGTGTCCCGGCACCTAATATTGAATATTGGTGTACATGATTGCAAATAATGAACAACGTG
This sequence comes from Chitinophagaceae bacterium, assembly GCA_016786845.1. Taxonomy (GTDB): domain Bacteria; phylum Bacteroidota; class Bacteroidia; order Chitinophagales; family Chitinophagaceae; genus OLB11. The sequence goes on from JAEUVB010000015.1 coordinate 352,301, forward strand.
ATGGGCTATGTACAAGATTGCAAATCTTGTTTATCTCGGTACGCGATTGCAAATCGCGAATAGCGTGGATATCAATTTCTAAATGCCGAATAGAAATTTCTAAATGCCGATTATAAATTTCTAAATGCCGAATAGAAATTTCTAAATGCCGATTATAAATTTAGAAACACCAATTAAGAATTGATGATTCGCAAAACTTATTATGGAATCGCCAATTATAAATTTTGTTAACCCCCACCTTAAAATAGAATCGCCGAATATCTATTTATGAAACACTTTTATAAAAATGGAAACACCGAATATCTATTTATAAAACACTTTTATAAAAATAGAAATGCTGATTATAAATTTTGTTAACCCCCACCTTAAAATAGAAACGCCGAATATATATTTATAAAACACTTTTATAAAAATGGAAACATCGAATATATATTGAGAAAACACTTTTATAAAAATGGAATCGCTGATTATAAATTTTGTTAACCCTCACCTTAAAATAGAATCTCCGAATAAATACTTATAAAACACTTTTGTAAAAATAGAATCGCTGATAATAAATTGAGTTAACCCCCACCTTAAAATAGAAACGCCGAATATATATTTATAAAACACTTTTATAAAAATAGAATCGATGATTATAAATATTGTTAACCCTCACCTTAAAATAGAATCCCAGTTCTGCGAAACGTCCTTCGTTTCGCAGTCCTATTTTGTCGCATGCTGCGACGTACGGAATCATGAATAAAAACGCTATGATTCCATTCGAAGCATGCTCTTTGTCGAGGGTGCTCCATATTAAACATTAAACATTCATCATTCAAAATCGACGAAGTCGAACGCGCCCAGGGGAGAAAGAGAAACAGAAAGGGAAAGTGAAAGAAAGGGAAAAGGAAAGGGAAAGAAAAGGAGAAAGAAAGGGCACTAATTATTCACCATCATCTTTCCACAACCCCAACCGCCTCAATATCTTCTTCTCATAATTCCAGAAGAAACGAAACTGTCCGAAGGGGATGGAGACGAGGAGAATGATGATTTGGTAACCGAAGAGGAGGACGCCACCCCGAAGGAGTGCACGCTGCCAAAGCGGTGATTCTGCGGTGAGGCCTATCCAGCCGGTAATCATGCGGGAAATATATGCCGTGGCCGTGCCGGTAATGGCAAAGACACATAGAATTAAAAATAATTGTAACCCGCCGACCTTCCAGCGCTGTTTGAGTTTTTCTAACATGTTATGGCTTAATCTTCTTTATTCACATCGCTCACACTTTGGATATCCATGAGCAGTTTGGGTGAGCGGCCATCCATGACCTGATTAAAGGTTTCTTTGCCATGCTGCATATGGGTATAATGTCCCTGAGAGATTACACTGTGTCGGTTCACCTCCATAGGTCCTTCAATGACCCAATCCTTGGTTTCTTTTTTGTCGAAGCGGCAGGTATTGCAAATCCATCCCGGTTTGCCGGTCTTGGCACTATTGGCTATTTCGCCCCATTGATCTTTACGACCCGTAACGCGCAATACATCGTCGCCGCGGTACCAGAGGGTAACCTCGCCGCAACAAGTCGGGCAATCGCGATGAGCCGCTACCGGCTTGGTAAACCATACCCTGTTTTTGAAACGGAAGGTTTTGTCGGTAAGGGCACCTACCGGACAAACATCAATCATATTGCCGCTAAAATCGTTGTCGATAGCCTTGGAAATCAGGGTCGATATTTCGGCATGGTCGCCACGTTCGAGGATACCATGACAGCGTTTGTCGGTGAGCTGATCGGCTACATAAGTACAGCGGTAGCAAAGGATGCAGCGCGTCATATGCAGTTGGATATAAGGCCCGATGTCTTCTTTTTCAAAAGTACGGCGATCAAATTCGTAGCGGGTGCCGGCCTTACCATGTTCGTAACCCAGGTCTTGCAGGTGGCATTCGCCGGCCTGATCGCAGATCGGACAATCGAGGGGATGATTCATGAGCAGAAATTCAACCACCCCGGCGCGCGCATCCGGAACTTTTTCGCTGGTGATATTCTTAACCACCATGCCGTCCATGACGCCCGTGCGACAAGAAGCCTGCAGTTTAGGCATAGGGCGGGGATCCTTGGCCGATCCGGCTGCGATCTCCACCAAACAGGTACGGCATTTACCGCCACTGCCTTCGAGTTTGCTGTAGTAGCACATGGCCGGTGGGGTTACATCGCCACCGATCATACGGGCAGCCTGCAACACGGTTGTACCGGGTTCTACTTCGATGGTGATATTGTCTATCGTGACTGTCAGCGTGGTTTTGGGGGGAGTTTGAACGTCGCTCATGCCCACAAAAATAGGGTACAAAAGCAATAAATGAAAATAAAACAAGGCTTAGTCCTGCTATTCACGGGGAACAGGGCTTTTATAGACCGACCGCGGCTTGAAATGCCTATGGATGCGGACTGACGGCCTCCCGACTTTGAGTATCCAAAATTGTGGATTTTGATTTCCCGTCATACTGTATCATCAAGATCTGAGATTGCCGCTCTATACGATTTTCCCGCATGAAACAGGCATAGTCAAAATCGACGGGTAAAAACATGAAGCGATAACGATGATGATCGAGTTGGTATCGGGCGATGAGGGCCTGTTCCTCTGCACGACTCAATCCATGGTCGAAGAGTTTGCCCGGCTTCACGCGGTGTTGCAAATAATCGTCGAGGGCAATAAACTGTTGCAGCATCTTGTCGTCCGGATAGGTCTTCAGTGCATAGCCCGACAAAAGCGTATAGATATCTTTCAGGGTATACTGATGGAGATCACTATGCTGTTGGAAATATTTTCCAAGGCCCATTAAGAAATCGAAGATGCTGTATTGAAGGGTCACATATCGTAGGGTGTGGGTCGCCCGTTTTTTATTCCAATAGATTTCGAGGGCATGCTCGAGCAAGAGGATGTCGTCGAGTTGTGCGGCCGATAAGTAATTGGAAGAAATAATTTGGTAGGGCGCTACAGGGTCATAGATATATCCGTGCTGTTCGACCTTATCGCGCATGGGCGTACCGCGCAGGAATTTCAGAAACCCTAATTGAAGTTCGGGTGCAAATATTTTAAAGACTTCCTCAAAGCTGTATCGGATATCTTCCCAGTAATCGAGGGGCAGACCTACAATCAAATCGAGGTGCATTTCTACTTTATGATCGAGCGAACGAATCACATCGCGGGTCTTCTCGAAATTTTGTTTGCGGCTGACTTCAAGGTTGGCCAATTGATTGACGGTTTGAATACCAATTTCAAAACGTAATAGTCCGGGTGGAATATGTTCATCAATATAGCGCACTATATCGGGGTGAACGATGTCGGCAGTAATTTCAAACTGAAAGACATTTTCTGCACGATGATGTTCGAGGATAAAACTGAACATATCGATGGTGAAATCTTTTTTGATATTGAAGGTGCGGTCCAGAAACTTGATCACCCTGCCGTTTTGCATCAGGTAGAGCAGATTGCTCTTGAGGGTGTCGATGGGCAGGTAACGCACTTTATTGTCGAGGCTCGCCAAACAAAATTCGCATTTGTAGGGGCAGCCTCTGGACGTTTCGATATACAATACTTTATTTCTCAGATCGGCAGGATCATCATATTGATAAGGGTTTCTTCCGGCATAACGATTGAGGTCGAAGGTTTCTGTTTTCGGATTATACATCACTACGCCATTCACCTTGCGCACGAGAGAAGGTACGCTGTCCAGGTTGGGATAATGTTTCAGAAATTGTTCGAAGGGGATTTCACCTTCACCCGTAATAATAAAATCGACCTCATCGCGGGCTATGAATTCTTGCCATTCGTAACTGACTTCCGGTCCGCCCAATAATATTTTGCACTCAGGATTTCTAGATTTTATTTTTCGAATCACCGAAAGCGTTTGAGTGATATTCCAGATATAGCAACTGAAGGCCACGATATCATAGGCGGCACAATGATCAGCAATGCCATCTTGGTCTTCCTTGATAGTAAACTCTTTCCAATCAAGATTGCCCTGCTCGTGATTTAGATCATAGAGCAAACGCACCGCCAGATTGAGGTGGATGTATTTGGCATTCAAGGTGGTGAGGAGTACACGCATGGAGCCGACAAAGATAAGGGTGTGAAGGGATAAGCAGTTCGGATAATCCTAAACCACAAGTAATCCTGTTTTGTATAGGGTGTTCATGGGTTTATTGTCCCAGAATATTTCAAAATCGTCAAGACCTGATTGTGTGTAATCCTCCTGAAGTTGCTGCATGGTTATGGGCGTTTGGAAATCGCTCAGGGTATTAAATATTTTTAAGAGCCATATACCTTGTTCAGCAGGCAAACTGATCTCTGTAGTTTTTTGCAAGGAAGCCAATTTGATTTTCATCATCTCACGCTGACGACCTTTCTTAGATTGAACAAAAGATTCATGTTGCAAAACTTTGCCGATCCAGATTACCCGGGAATTAGGCTTGTATTGGGCTAGTTTTTCTTCCTGTAAAATGTTCAGGATATGTTCTTTGGCTATGGATGTTTTCGGAATGGAAAAATCAAACCAGGTCGACAAGGGTTCATCGAGTCCAAGACCTTGCATGTAATTGAACAATGACTTTTTAAGTCCGGGTCCAAAGCGTTCATGATCGCCACCGGTAGGATCGGTATGCGGTAAATCATTGTTGGCAAAGGTGCCGATGGTCGGATTCAGATTTTTGACTTTATATTTCTCCGGAGCGAGTCCGACCGGACTATGTGCAGTCATGGTAAACAAATGCCAGAAAGCGGATTGTAAGACGCCGGCTTTAAAGAGTTGCCTCACCATCTCGAGCGAGTCTATGGTTTCTTGTGCCGTTTGTGTGGGAAAGCCATACATCAAATAAGCATGCACCATGATGGAAGCTTCGGTAAAATATTTCGTTACCTCGGCTACTTGTGAAACCGTGATGCCTTTATCAATGAGCGCAAGTAAGCGGTCTGATGCTACTTCGAGTCCGCCGGAAACCGCAATGCATCCTGAGGCTTTCAGCAATTGACACAGATCGCGGGTGAAACTTTTTTCGAATCGAATATTGGTCCACCAGCTTACCTGTAATTTCCGTTGTAATATTTCCAACGCGAGGGCTTTCATGAGGGAAGGCGGTGCAGCTTCGTCTACAAAATGAAAATGGTTGTGTCCGGTTTGCGCGATGATGGTTTCCATGCGATCGCAGAGCAAGTTAGCGGCTACCGGTTCATAGCGTTGTATGTAATCGAGGGAGATATCGCAAAAGGTACACTTACCCCAATAGCAACCGTGGGCCATGGTAAGCTTATTCCATTGCCCGTCGCTCCACAAGGAATGCATGGGATTGGCAATTTCAATGGCATGAATATAATCTTTGAGCAGAAGATCGGAATAATCGGGTGTGCCGGTTTCCGATTGTTTATAATCACGGATCAGAGATCCATTTTGATAGACCACTTGACCTTCTTCCAACATAAAGGTTCGCTTGAGTTGTTGAGCGGGAAGCTCACCCTGAAGATGTTTGATCAGTTGTTCGATGGGTGCTTCTCCATCATCGAGGGTAATGAAGTGGAAAAATTCGAACACCCTTGGGTCGCTGAGAGACCGGAGTTCAGTATTTGGAAATCCGCCGCCTATAACAACGGGCAGATTCGGAAAATGAGATCGGATATATTGAGCACAGCGAAAGGCGGTATAAAGATTGCCAGGAAAGGGTACCGAGAAAGCCACCAAAGAAGGCTGTTGATGTTGTATTTGTTGATGAAGCAGCTTCAACATGATCTCATCGGTAAAGGAAGGATCTTGTTGGAGTTCATGATAGAGTTCATCAAAGGAATTAGCCGATCGGCCTAGGTGTTCAGCATAACGGCTAAAGCCAAAGTGCGGATCAATGGTTTCCTGTATCAGGTCGCTGAGGTCTTCGAGAAAGAGTGTTGCGAGATGCTTTGCTTTATCATGAAGTCCCATATTGCCGAAGGCCCAATGCAGATCGTCGGTCTGTGCAAATCGGGAAGCTTCGGGCAGATAGTTACGGGTGCAAATTTTTCTGGCGAGCAGATTGTTTTTGCCTTGGAGAAAACGGATAACATCATCGATACATTCCAAATAGGATTCACGCAAGCTAGAGATTCGATGCGCATTCTCAGACAGGTCGGTATGATCAAGATCGATCTGTTGAAATGCATGTTGTAATCCTTGAGTTGAAAATATTTGCAGGATCACTTCAATGCCTAAATCTGATTGAAAGGAAGGAATGCATTTGGTATTTAAAAAACCTTTGAGATAAGCCGTTGCCGGGTAGGGCGTATTCAGTTGGGTGAAGGGCGGCGTAATCAGTAGGACTTTTGAGCTCAAGACAAAATATTTATAAGCGTAAAAGTAGGAATTTAAGTTTCTTTCCTTCTATAAAAAATACAAGGCGTCGTCAATAGTTCAGGGGCGAGCATCAGGCCATTGAATTGAGATGAATGCAAGATGATGCACAAGTTTGTGCACTTGTACCATCATAGTCATGATTGCTCTACATCCCTCATGGGTAAAGTATGATCAATATCTTGAACAGAATCCGAATATCATCTGCGTTCATGTTGAAATTGTTACTTTAACAAATCCACTCTTGCAAACGCCAAAGAATAAAAATACATTTGTTTTATAAAAATAATTTCTAACTACAAAAACAAATCACATGGAAATCAATTGGCTTATTGTAGCATCCGCTGCACTCATCCCCCTCATCGTTGGATTTATCTGGTATCACCCTGCCGTATTTGGCAAGGCCTGGATGAAGGCTGCCGGTGTACCCGAAGACGCGGCTAAAGGCGCAAATATGGCGCTCATTTTTGGTTTGACTATTCTCTTTGGATTGATGGCTACCATACCTCTGATGTCTTTAAGCATTCATCAAATGGGATTTATGTCGATATTTGCTGATGAGCCTTCGGTGAAAGATGCTGCTTCTCCGATAGGAAAATACTTCAACGACTTCTTCGCACAGTATGGTCATAAATTCAGAACCTTCAAACATGGGATGTTGCACGGAGTATTGGCCGGATTATTTTTAGGCGTTCCGATCATGGGTACAAATGCGCTGTTTGAGCGCAAAGGATTTAAATATATTGCTATCAATGCAGGATATTGGATGCTGACTTTGGGATTGATGGCCGGTGTGATTTGCGGATTCGCATAAACCAATTGCCTCTACTCTCGTGGCGTAACGTATGCGTGAGGGATAGAGCGTATAGCCCGCAGCGACGACGCAGGCGGCCCCGAGGCCAAGCACGCGGCGGGCGTGAGGACTATAAGCGATAGCCCGGCCCGCAGGGCACGCCCAAAAGAAAATCCTATAATGTACTATAAAATAAAAAGGCTGTCCAAACGGGCAGCCTTTTTCATTGCTTAAGTCAGAATATTTATAAAGTATTTTCAGCCATTTGAATTTTGAATGCTTTTAAAAACAAGGCACCCATATTTTTATGTGGCGGTACATAGTCGTTAAATTTATCGATCAATGCCGGTGTTTTCATCAGTCCGCCCACCTCAGTCCACAGGTCTATCCAATTGATGTCTTTGCCGGCCAGTAAACGCGTATTCACAGATTTTAAAATCGGATCAGTAACCAGCATGGTGCCAGTTTGTTTGCTGGAGATGATATGTGCATCTTCGGAATAGCCGAGTATCGTAGACAAGTTATGGTATCCTCCACAAGAGCCCAGGATGATGATTTTATTTTCAGGTTTGAGATACTTTAATGTTGTCGGTAAATGATAACTATGTCCACGGTGAATGATGATGGATGGATGAATTTTTTGATCTTCAAGATATTTCACGAGTAATTTTTGTGCTTCTTCATCTTTAGGTTCATCCAATGGAAGATTTGCATATAGTTCCACAGGGCTTCCTAAGATGGAGGTGAGCTTCATCCAGTTTTCATTTTTTTCAATTTTCCAATCGGTGGCTTTATAATTGGAGAGGAAGCTGTTGAAGGAAGATTTGCCATCCTCATCGCCATAGAAGAAGATTTGTTGGATCACTTTGCCGCCGGTGTCGGTAAGATTCTTGTACGGCACAAATGAGATGGGAGGAATTTTCAATTGCGCCTGAAGATCATCGCTGGTTTCTTCCGGATTAATGATGGAAGTGCAGAGCGTATGCAAGAGAAAATAGATGATCAGGCCGCGTTTATTATTGTCTGTGTAGGTACGCTCGTAATCTTTTTTGACTTCATTGAGCAGGTATTCGAGCAACACCGGGTCGTCGATACTGCCGAAGGCATCGGCTACATCTACAGCATCTTCGATATCGGTGTCTTTATTTTTATCGATATCATGTACGAAGGTGGCCATGAGGGTATTGCGGTTTGGCTCGTCGATGGTTTTGAGGTATTCATCCAGTTTATTATAGCCGGCACACATGCGGATAAAGGTTCTGAATTTATCCATGTTGAGGTCAGTCAGAAATTGATCGCCTTTAACGGGTGCCATTTTTGCCAGCATGCGATTGAAGGTGCCGACAAAAGTGCTGGTATAAATTTCATCACTGCAAAGCACCATCAGGAAATACATTTCGGAGGCAGTAAGAGGTTCTACACATTTAAATCTAACAGGGTCTTGGGCATCATGAAGCTCGTTCATGGTGCGTACATATTCCAGGGCCATTTGTTTGGATTCGCGATCGAGAATTTTTTTAGTGAGACTTTGTTGTTTCAGTCTTTGCTGTATCAGGCTGCGATAGTATGAGGCATTGTCTTGGGTAGCGGCATTGACCTCGGCCATACTCATGGCATTGTTTTTCAAATCTTCCACATACACAATAGCCCTGAGCGGGGTAGTGGCCTTGTCTGCGATATTCACGATGGTCTTCACGAGAGGGTCTTTGCAACGACGAACAATATAGCGTTCACGTGCGGTGCTGGTTGCGTATGTGAGAATTAAATTTGGCTGTTTGGTGGCGAGATAGGCCATCATCAATTCGGCGGCTTCCATGTCGGCATATTCGTTGAAGCGACTTTGCATTTCTTCAGGATAGCGTTGTACCATATTTAAATACACGGTGGATACGGCTACGCGATCTTCTTTAAACATATGCATATTGCCGTATATAGCCCGGCTGAAATTTCCATTGATAAAATCAACTAAGTTTTCATTGTTATACTGTTTCTTTAAAATCACAAAAAAAGATTCCATCAAATCAGTATAATACTTTGCTTCAGGTTTGCCGTTTTGCAAATCATAGACAAAGGCTTTCAAGTTAGTTTCGAGTAATTGTAGGTTTTTGATTTTGCCATAATGATCCAGTGGCAAATTTTCTATCACAGACTGATACTGATCCGTTTTACGCAGGATGGCATCCGTAAAATAATCCGTATCCAATCTGCGCCCGTTCACGTCCACCCGACCATCTTGTTTGTGGTCGAAATCATCGGCTGTCTTTTGAAGCTTGTCGATCTTATCGTGCCACAACTGCCGGTTGATCGGTACAGGTGTCCAAATTTCGGTGGAGGTCCAAGGATCTTTTTTCTGATCTTTTTGTGCGGTAGCATGCAAGCCAAACAGGGTAGATGCCAGCAGTAAAAAACAATACTTCATATATATACTGGGGTAGACACAAATGTAATTCTAAAAAGAAGAATAGGAAACAACCTTTAGGATAGATTAACACCCCAAGAGATGAAGCGGCTGAATCGGTATACGAAGCGGAATAAATAGGCGCACTGAGTGCAAAGGAGTGGTTGCTGCCAGATATTAAGCAGCTTGTCCAACTCTTTTCAAAAAACTGAAATGGGAGACCAGGGCATTTCCAAAAGTAGGGAAGGCGTGGTAGGTAATTTTCATTTCGCGGCAAGTGTCCCGAACGATCTTGCTGATTTCTGGGTAATGAACATGGGAGATTTTCGGATAGAGGTGGTGTTCCACCTGATAATTGAGGCCACCTACTAACCAGGAAATGATTTTATTGCCCATGGCAAAATTGGCGGTGGTATTTACCTGATGCAGCGCCCACTCGTTTTCTATTTTGTCTTTTTCGTTGGGAATGGGGAAATCTATATCTTCCACCACATGGGCCATCTGAAAGACTAATGCCAGTGTAAGACCCAAAACCGCATGCATAATAAAGAAGCCTAAAAGGGTCCACCAAAATCCGAAAATGAATGCCGGAATGATAAAGAACAATGTGAAGTTTAAAATTTTGCCAAACCAGAATTCAATATGGTCGCTGGTTTTCATGGTACGAATCTCCATATTGTTGATTTTTTTTGTGGCCAGTTTGTAATAGTCATCAAAAAGAATCCAGTTGAACGTGGTGAAAAAATAGAGGGGTACAGAATAAATGTGTTGGTATTTATGCCACCATTTATGTCCCTGAGCAGGGCTCAGGCGAAACATGGGGTACTTGGCAATATCATCATCGAAACCATCGATATTGGTATAGGTATGATGGAGGATATTGTGTTTGATTTTCCAGAAAAAGGTGCTGCCACCCATGAGGTCACCTCCGATAAAGGCGATAATATTGTTCACCTTGCTATTGCTGCTGTAGCTTCCATGTGCAGCATCATGCATGACATTGAACCCGATGGTCGCCTGAATGAACCCAACTAGTCCGCATAATGCAAGCTTGAGCAGGCCCGGCAGTGGTGCAAACAGGATAAGGCCCCAAACGGTAAAAAGACTGATAAGTAAGATGATGGTTTTGCTCCACAGCTTCCAATTGCCTCTTTGGGCGATATGGTTGTTGGAAAAATAAGATTCAATCCTTTCGTCCAGTAAATTTTTGAACGGGCGGGGATTATTGGTGAAAGTAACTTTTGACATGGTAATTGAAGTGGCGCAAAGGTCGTGTATAAAAATCGTTTTTGCTAATCCGATAAGGCTATTTTGGCCTGGAATAACTGATTTTTGTCATTCATAATCTGTATAAGGTATAGACCCGAGGGGTATTTTTTTTCCAGGGTCATCTGAAAAAGATGTTGGTCTACTTTCACGATTCGGTGCTCCAGGGCCTGTCCGTCGGCATTCAAGAATTTGAATTCGTAAGTTCCATTTTCAGGCATTTGCATAGAAATGGTTTGTTGGGCGGGATTCGGATAAGGTGTTAATTTGCCGGTATTGACGTGCATTTCGAGGCTGGCAGGCCAGCCCTCCACGATCTTGAAAGTATCCGTGATACAACTGAGCGCATCTGTTACCGTAAATATAGTATCCTGCATGACCGGGACATTAATTTCCCTTACGCTGTCGCCCGTATTCCAAAGATATTGACCGGCATCCCAGCTGGCTTTAAGACTTATGGTGGAGGGAAAGGTTGCAGTGAGTGTTTTGGTTACACCAACATTCTTATACAGTGTGAATTTGTCCTTCACCACCTGGTTGGTATCGGTGCTGATCCAAACGGCTTCAAGTTTATTACCGGTTATGGTAAAGTAGAGGGATCCATTGTCGGCATAATTGCCATAGATCGCTGCATTGTGCGGCCATTCAGTCATGGGGGATTGGGGTATCGCACTGCCGCTGCCAATAACCAAATAAATGGTGCCGGAGTCTTTTGAGGATGGCAAATGCGTCTGTTTTACATAAGCGCAGGAATTCGGTGTGGTGTCGCAAAAGCCGCTACTCCATTGACGGATGTGTTGAAGGCTGTCGAAGGTGGTCTCGGTGCCATAATGCTTTTGCATAAATTGACTTCTTTGGTAAGTATGGTCATGGCCGTTCAACACAAGGTCCACATTGAATCTTTCAAGTATCGGATTAAGGTATTCGCGCAAAGCGACTAGATCTGACTCATTATCCGAATGATGGGTGCCCATGCAATACGGTGGGTGATGGTAGCTCACAATCACCCATGGCATATGATTTAAGGTTAGATCATTCCTGAGCCAGGCTACCTGAGGGGAGAGCAAAGTATCGGCCAAACCATACCAATTACCGTTGACTTCTTCAAGTCCATAAGAGTCGAGGTTTACAAAATGGACATTGCCGTAATTGAATGAATAATACCTTTCGGTGTTGGATGCCAGTCCGCCGCACTCCCCTAATTGGGGCAGGTGGAAAATACCTAAATAAGGGATTTGATGAGTTTGGCGTTTCACATAGTCATTGGCGTAATCATGGTTGCCGACGGCAGGCCACAGTACTGTATTGGGTAGCACGGAATCCTGATAATAATTAAAAAAGCCCATTTGATATTCCGGGTCGGTACCATTTTCATAAGCATTGTCGCCCAATAAAATCCAGCCGTCGGTGTATACCGTGTCGATAAATTTCAGGTAGGCATTTCTTACATCTATTTGCTGTTGGGTTTGTTTGCCCATATCACCCATGGCCCAGAATCGGATCGGTTTTTCGCATTGAGGAGTAGGCGGAGGCGGGGTAACAAAATAGAAGGCTGAACCGGATTTTAAAGTTTGAGTGCCGGTACCGATGGAATAATAATACCTGGTTTCCGGCTGTAAGTTGCTCAATTCAATTTTGTGTGAAAGGCCTATATTTAAGCTGGTATTGCTGTTGAATAAAGCCCCGGGTGCTGTGCCATACAGTACCTGGGCATTGCATGGGACATCTGTATTCCAGCAAATGATAAGGCTATTGGGGCTTGCTTGTGTAAGATAGGGCCCTCTGATGACCGTTTGTGCAAATGATAAGCAGGTCAGGAGGAGTAAAAAACAAGTATGTTGAATTCGCAATGTCATTTTGACAAAGATATTTTTAATTTAACATGGAAAGGGTTTATTTCGTCTGAGTATTTTTATACTTGGTATCATACCATTCATATTGCAGGGGTATCACCGTTGCTCATGAAAAATTGATTTAAAAAAACATTATTTTGCGAGTTATGAAAAGGAATAAGTTAGGTTGTCTAATGGCCATTACGTTGATAGTTCTCGTCTGTTGTTCACCATCAACATTGGCACAAAAGAAAACAAAGAAGGAATATCCTGCTGCTGTCCTAAAGCATCAAATCGTTGGGAGTATTGGGTATGGATATCCTTCAATTCTGAGGGCATATTTACGGTCGGTAACGAATCGCAAGGAATACACGATTTCCGGGGTAGGCCCGCTTTTAGTGAAGGCTGAATACCTGATCAATCCAAAATTTGGGGTAGGGATCAATGCTACCTATAGTCATTCAAAAGTTAGTTGGATGCAGTTGGGTTATGACACGATTTCTAAGACCTATCACGACTTTGATACAGGTCTTGAAGGTTCCGAATTGTCGGTAACATTTCGTGGTAATTATCATTTTTGGCATCGAAAAAAGATCGATTCTTATGCAGGTCTGGGTGTAGGGTATGGGAAAATATTTGTTGATGGTTATACCAAAGCCCATACAGGAGGATTTGTATTGAACTTCGAGATTCCGCGCCCCATTTGCTTCGAAGCGACCTGGGGTTTACGCTATTTTCCAATAAAAAACCTCGGTTTTTACACCGAGGTTGGATTGGGAAAAAGTTGGCTCTTATTTCAAAAATATTTTATTCCTGAAGCGATCCTACAGGGTGGAATATGCTTGAAATTTTAATTAAGGTGCTGCTGTTACCGTGAACGTAAAGTTGAAACGGAATTTCGCTGTTGATGAAAGCGATTCATTTTTCTTGATACAGAAAGCAATCATCACTTTCATATATTCAGAACGGAAATAATCTTTAATATCATCAGCCGAAACGTCTAAAACAAGTTCTTGCAAATCACGGGGAACGGAATTTTTAAAGGCAACCATTTTAGGAGTGGTACCACCAAAGCTGTCTACGAATATTTTAATACTGACCGGCGTGGTGTCTTTCACAAAATTAAAGTATTGTGTAGTTCCCGGATCTTCAATGCGTATTTTCAATTCTTTGAGGTTAACCTTGATGATTTGATCCTTGGTAAAACCGTATGGTCCAATAAATTCATCCACTTTCGTGGCAAACGTATCTACTTGAACCGGGTTGTCAATCAGATTGACATCGACTAAGCTGGGCAGAAACATCGTTACGGTAGAAGGGAGGGTTGTGGTATCGCCATATCCAATATCTACAATGATATTGTCTTTTGTTGTATTTGTGGTTGTTTTCTTTTTACAACTGCTATAAGCGACAACTAATAAAAGCAGAATTACGGAAACGGAAAGGATTTTTTTCATGTAAGAGGGGTTTTTTAATCGTGAGTAAATGTAGAGCTTTTTTGAGATTTTTATAAAAATTCGCGTTTTTCATACTCATAGACGATAGATTGTATATATTTGTTAGCTGTTCAGAAATCATATCCTGCCTTTGCTTACAGCTACTATGGCAGGACGTTTCAGAGCACTTTAAAAGATCAGAAAATATATCATGATGAAAAAATTTGTTACTTCCCTCTTTTGCCTGATGGCATTTTTTTGTACCAAAGCTCAAACAATTTACACCATAGGTTATGATAAAATAGATATTGAAGTGGTGAATCCTTATTTTTTTGCAGAAATGATTTACCCCGGACAACCCAGTGCCTGTGGTATTTACGACAAAACTTCTGAGACCTTCTACACCTGCGATTATCAAACATTTCGTTATGTGGAAGATGAGTTTGTTCAATATACCGGCAAGGCTTGTTGCGAAAAAGTTGATTTCGATCCGGCAAAATATTATGGTACCCTTACGTTGAAAGGAGTTATTGATTCAGTAGAATGGGACAATCTCATTATTCACTTCACGACGGATAAGGCCAGGCTGACTATTAAGACCGATGAGCGAGAAATTGATGCACTTTATGATAAATATTTTAAAGAGAATCATCTCGGCAAGGTGAATATCATCTTCAAGTTTAAAACCTACGATTCGCCTACCGAAGCCCAGATTTCTTATAATAAGAATATGGAACATAAGCGCAAACCAACCCGCGTATACACCAAAGTGCTGCGTTGGTAATGCCTGAAGTTTGTCTGCTGGCGATTGAAAGTTCCTGCGATGAAACAAGTGCAGCTATTCTTTCCGATGGTCAAATCCTTTCTAATATCATCTATACACAAACCGTGCATGAAAAGTATGGTGGGGTGATTCCGGAATCGGCATCCCGACTTCATATTCGACATATTCTGCCGGTCGTAGAGGAAGCATTTCTGCAAAGTGGGATGCATAAAACACAATTGCATGCGGTGGCCTATACTCAGTCGCCCGGCCTCATTGGATCTCTGCTCGTTGGAGCTACTTTCGCTAAATCATTTGCTCAGGCATTAACTATCCCAACCATAGCGGTCAATCATATGCATGCACATGTGTTGTCCAATTTGATCGAGGAACCAAGGCCCGATTTCCCTTTTTTATGCTTAACAGTTTCCGGTGGTCATACCCAAATTGTTTTGTGTCGTTCGCCCCTGGATATGGAAATTCTTGGGGAAACCATCGATGATGCTGCAGGAGAGGCCTTTGATAAGTCGGCCAAAATGCTTGGCCTGCCCTATCCGGGTGGTCCTTTGGTGGATCGATATGCACAATCCGGTGATCCAATGCGGTTTCAGTTTGCTAAACCCAGGATCGAAGGCCTGAATTTTAGTTTCTCAGGCGTAAAAACATCAATCCTATATTTTTTACAAGCAGAAAAAGCAAAAAATGATCATTTCATTACCGAGAACATCAATGACCTCTGCGCCGGAATTCAACATACCATCGTAACGATATTAATGGAAAAATTAGTCAAGGCGTGCAAAGAAACAGGTATAAGGAATGTATGTATTGCCGGTGGTGTCAGTGCCAATAGCGGATTACGCAAAGGCTTGCAACATTATGCAGATCGGTACGGGTGGAAGGCGTTTATTCCAAAATTTGAATATTGTACAGATAACGCTGCCATGATAGCCATGACAGGATATTATAAATACCTTAAAGGGGAATTCTCGGAATTGAATTTAGGTGCAAGTGCCCGTAGTCTTTGATAAAGTTTTTATTGAGTATGCATCCTTTGATTGAAATTCCATCATTTACCGTACGGACGCTCCCTCAAAGCATTGAAGTATTAAGGGCATATGGATTAGACCCATACCGGAAAACCGTTAATATTAGCTGACTACAAACTATTCAAGCAAGTTTCAGAATAAAATCATTGTATCTCCTGAATTCGAGATTAATTCTTCTCCGACTCCAATTTGTCGACAATTTTCTTTTCAATTTCGCCCATCATTTCCGGATTGTCCAGTAAAAGTTGTTTAACCGCATCTCTGCCTTGGCCAAGTTTGTTGTTATCGTAGGCATACCATGAACCACTTTTTTGAATGATATTATTCTCAACACCTAAATCGATGATCTCTCCAACTTTACTAATGCCTTCTCCGAAAATGATATCGAATTCAGCCTGACGGAATGGAGGGGCGACTTTGTTTTTGACCACCTTTACACGGGCTCTGTTTCCAATGGCCTCATCACCGTCTTTAATCTGGCTGATCCGGCGAATATCCAGTCGAACAGAAGCATAGAATTTTAATGCATTACCACCGGTTGTAGTTTCAGGATTTCCAAACATGACACCGATCTTTTCACGAAGTTGATTGATAAAAATGCAGCAGCATCCGGTACGTGAAATCGTGGCGGTCAATTTACGTAAAGCCTGACTCATCAAACGAGCTTGCAATCCCATTTTGCTATCACCCATTTCACCTTCCAATTCACCTTTCGGAACCAATGCCGCTACCGAGTCAATGACCACCAGGTCGATGGCTCCTGAGGAGATCAGTCTGTCGGCTATCTCAAGCCCTTGTTCTCCATAGTCAGGTTGTGATATCAAAAGATTGTCTATATCTACACCCAATTTTTTTGCATAAGATGCATCAAAAGCATGCTCTGCATCTATAAAAGCGCAAATACCGCCTTTTTTCTGAGCTTCTGCAATAACATGGGTGGCAATGGTAGTTTTACCTGAAGATTCCGGACCATAGATCTCAACAACACGTCCGCGAGGTAACCCGCCTATCCCTAGTGCAATATCCAGACCTAAAGAGCCGGTGGAAATGCTGTCCATTTCGACCACATCTTTATCTCCGAGTTTCATGATCGACCCTTTTCCATAGTCTTTGTCGATCTTTTCCATGGTCAATTTAAGGGCCTTCAATTTTTCATTTTCTTGTGTTGCTGTCGCTGTTGCCATTGTGCTGTGTTTTAAACAAATGTATTAATTAATATGAATTTACAGGATTGAGATATGGGTTTGTTGATAACTAATTACACCTGAAGGCTTCCGGCAGCCGGTGACTCCCGGAAGCTTTTCAGATGTACTGACTAACCCTTATTCGAAGCAAAGATACCGGTGACTATACGTAATGAGTTTACGTAGCTTTTTTATTCATCGGAATCCTTCATTGTAAGTATCTCAAAACTATTTTTCAGTTAGTGATACAAACTTAGAATGCACCGAAATTTTCGACAAGTGCTTTCTTATAACTCGGGAAATTATTTGATTTTTCAGCGAAAATGCATGGTTATCAGGAATTCCGATTCTCCTCAATAAGGACAATGAATATATCCACTCATGCTAATTTTCATGGAAGAGATCATCGATTTTATCACAAATTGGGATAAACCCTTTTGAGGTTAATTTTATGTTCGTATAATTGCGAATTAAATTGTGACCTTATGATAAAGGAAAAAGCCATTTTTTCGCAACGGCAAGAATTAATATCAAGCTTTTCCAATGCCCTCGCCAATCCTGTCAGGGTGGCCATTTTAGACCTTTTGGCAAATCAATCCTGCTGTTATCATGGCGATCTGTCGGAGGAACTCCCAATTGCCAACAGTACCTTGTCTCAGCATTTAAAAGTGTTGAAAGAGGCCGGACTGATACAAGGTGAAATTCATCCGCCTAAAACAAAATACTGTATTCATCGCGAAAACTGGGGATTGGCCAAAGGCTTGCTGATGAGCTTTTTCGACACACCTAAATTGGCAAAGGATTGTTAAGTAATACAAGTCTCATTTAAACAAATTCAATTATTCGCATTTGTGCGAATGAAAAAAATCAATACACTATGCAACCTAAATTAAAATTTCTGGATCGCTACCTGACCCTTTGGATTTTCCTTGCTATGCTTTTTGGCGTCGCCTTAGGTTATATTTTTCCGGGCATTTCAGAAATAACCCAGGCCTTATCTGTAGGTACGACCAATATTCCTTTGGCCCTTGGACTCATTTTGATGATGTATCCCCCTTTGGCTAAGGTGGATTATTCACTTTTGCCTAAAGCATTTCAGGATCGTAAGGTTATGACCATTTCGTTAGTCTTAAACTGGATAGTGGGACCGCTATTGATGTTCGGACTGGCGATTATTTTTCTCAGGAATGAACCAGAGTATATGGTCGGTCTGATTCTGATTGGCCTGGCCCGTTGTATCGCCATGGTCATTGTATGGAATGATCTGGCAAAAGGAAATCGGGAGTATGGCGCCTTGCTCGTTGCGCTAAACAGTATTTTTCAGGTGATATCGTACAGTTTCTATGTTTGGTTGTTCATCAACGTATTACCTACGGCATTTGGATTGGGAACCTTTAATGTATCGGTTCCTATCGGAGACGTAGCACAGAGTGTTTTTTTATATCTGGGCCTGCCTTTTTTAGCAGGCTTCCTCAGTCGTTATTTCCTTATTCAAAGTAAAGGAGTCATTTGGTACAATCAAAAATTCATACCCAAAATATCTCCTATCACATTATATGCACTATTGTTTACCATCGTACTGATGTTCAGTTTGAAAGGAGATAAAATATTAGAATTGCCCATGGATGTGGTCAAGGTGGCTATTCCCATGGTGATTTATTTTGTACTGATGTTTTTTGTCAGTTTTTTCATCAATAAATCAATGAACGTACCTTATGAAAAAAATGCAGCAATCTCATTTACCGCTACAGGAAATAATTTTGAATTGGCCATTGCTGTTGCAATCGCTGTATTTGGCATTCATTCTCCTCAAGCATTTGTGGGTGTGATAGGCCCATTGATCGAGGTGCCGGTTTTGATTTTATTGGTCAGAGCATCCCTCTATCTCAAAGAAAAATACTATACACAATCTTAAAATATGAATAAGACTCTAGAAACTTTTATTCAGGCCATAAATACTTCAACCCTATCAGATGCAAGAAAAGAAGTATTACAACCCTTGATCGATTATGTGCGCGATAAAATAAGTTCAAATGAAACCATACGTTTGAATTTTATCTGCACGCATAATTCAAGGCGCAGTCATCTTGGACAAATATGGGCTCAGACCATGGCTTATTATTTTAATGTTCCTAATCTGTTTGCCTATTCAGGAGGTACAGAAGCCACGGCCCTCTTTTCCAAGGTGGCCGAAACATTAACGCATCAAGGATTTGATTTGCTTATACTCAGTCAATCTGAGAATCCGATATATGCGGTAAAGTATGCGCCCAATGAAGCGCCGGTGATTTGTTTTTCAAAAGCCTATCATCATCCGTTTAATCCAAAATCTCATTTCGCAGCTATCGTCACGTGCAATGCAGCCGATGAAGCTTGTCCATTGGTACTAGGTGCCGACAGAAGAATAGCTATCAAGTACGATGATCCTAAGGCATTTGATGGCACGGAACTGATGGATGTAAAATATGCTGAACGTAGTTTGGAAATTGCCCGGGAAATGTACTATGTTTTTGGTAGCATAAAATAAATAAGGTCGGCTCGATGAGAGATGCGATCATACCCCGAAGTCAACTTGAACAGAAAAAGTATGATCAGACAGGAAATGCTGCGATATTGTCCATTTAGCGTATCGAGATAATGGATGGCCTGCGACCGGAGGCTCCGGGATGATTCGCAGCTTGAAGCGAAATGCGTGTCTGCCTCCCGGATTTCTTATGCAAATTTAAAAGTGCTAATCCTTATATGTTTTTGGTACTTCTGGATCGGTGATAATAATATAATCGCCCAGGTGTGCGAATTCACTCCAATTAATATTTCGGAAATTTTCGGCGGATCCGCAGGAAATTACCAAACTTCGGGTTTTGGGGCGGTAATTGTACAATTGAGTAACCACTGCAAAGCCTTCATCACTGTGAAAACGACCATTGACCTGCATGATTTTTTTACCTCGATAGGCTTTCAAATGTTCGGCAATGGAATAGGCCATGGTGGCATCCCAAAGGGATTGTGCCACGATAAGATCAAAACCTGCCATAGACATCGCGGGGGCCGGCTTTTTAGCATCCGTTGTCGTTGCTTCCGGTGTATGGGAAGTGAGGCCCATGAGTTTGTCATAATAACCTCCTGAAGCCGTTTCATAAGGCAAAGGGGCAAAGTGACGATGTGCGCCATCGGGCAGATATCTCAGTGCTTCCTGTCCTTTGCGCCCGGCCAGATTGGTATAGCGGGATGGGGCGTTGGCACAGATGACATCCAGTTGATTTTTCTTAGCGAATTCTACCATGGGACGATAGTCTTTGTAATTGCTCCATACCCGTGCATCTTTCAGAAAATTTTTCTCACGGATGGCGTCAACAAGATATTCATTCATCACGCCTTGTACATCCCGATCAAACATTTCCATGGACAATGCCATTTGTTTGCCATATTCGGCATAGAGCATTTCAAATAATTTATTTTCCAAATAATGGGTCACAGAATCATTGTGTTCTTCACCGAAGAAAACCACATCAAAACTTTCCATGTCCTTCACGATATCAGACAGTGAGACTTCTTTTTGCTGACCTACGGAATAGATGCGATAATTGTTTTCGTTGAGTTGTGCTTTGGTCGAGAAGCTTGCCAAAATTAAAGTAATGAATAAAAGCGTAAAAGTTTGTTTCATATAAATTGAATTTAAAAAAAGGATATTGCCTGCAAATGTATGGGAATCTGTTTCTATGAAAATTCACTACATCCACGAAATATAAAGGTAAACAACCCGTTTGAATATTTACAAAAAGAATAAATGGAGTTTACAAAACGGTTTTCTAGTGAAATTTTTCACTTAGTGGAGCGGCATGGCAGGGATGATCGAACCATATGGTCTGTGAAGTTGTCATTTTTGTCTAAAAAGTTTAACAGCATTTATGGACTATCTGAAAAATTGTATCTTTAGATGGATATGATTGATTTGTTCTTTTCTTCACCGCTAATTCAATGGTTATGAAACGGAGTGTATTATTGCTTTTTGCAATATTGGCGTATGGTATGATGACGGCTCAGAAACTTTCTGAACTGAAAACATATGATACCATGACCTATATCTACAAACTGGATGCCGAACAGGTGCGCTTTATACTGCAGTCAAATACCATTTACGATACGAGCATTTTGTTTACACGTAAACCTCAATTAATACCCAGAAGTGTTTATAAAGATGATACGTTGGGTTGGGGAAATTTTATCATTGCTACCATTTATGAGCATGATGTGAGTTATCGCTATCTTTTCAAAACACCGCTCAGCATCACACCCAAAACGATCGGCAATGATGTGATTCTATTTCTAAGCCTTAAAAAGGAAAAAACCCTTGTGAAATATGCTAAATTATTTCTCGATGGTAAAGAAATCAAATATGACCCCGGTTATGGTGGCTATTCATTTCCGGCTTCATTGCCGGATAAGGAAAGGCTGAGGAAAAATCAGGTATTGTTGCGAATACAATATGGTGGTGAGACCTATTATATGCACTATAATTATTCTCCGGGATATACTCCATCTGAACCAAGAAATAATCCTTTTACGGGTAATCAGGCGGTTTCTCCCGGGTATTTTCTGCTCGACAAACCATTATACAAACCGCTTGATACCATGAAGCTTAAAGCCTACCTGGTAAAACCAAATAATGGAAAGCCGGTACGGCGTAAAGTGCATTTGAATATCAGTGAGCCTTTACAGAATTATACTGTGACTAAGAAACTGAAAAAGAGCGGACCGGGTGTTTATTTGTATGAATGGCCGGTTCCTGATACGCTCAAACTTGATCGTAATTATAGTGTGCAGATGTGGTATTCCATGCGTAATACTGTTTTCTCAAAAAGCAAAAACTTTCGTATCGAAGAGTATATTCTCAACAAGAACAAATATGACATGTACATGTCGTCGGATATTTATTTCGCAGGGGATGATATTGCTTTTTATGTTTCAGCTCAAGATATCAATGGATTTCCAATCACGGGCGCCCGTGTCCATTATACACTCCGTATACAGGATGTGCTCCGGACCTTTACCGATACCCTGACTTTGAGTGCTGCAAAGAGAAATAAGTTTTTTGAAGGGGATACCGTGGTAGATTATGAGAAGTTTATGCTGTTGAAAATTCCTTCCGGCATTCTGCCAAAAATGAATGCCAATTATATACTGGAAGTGACCATCACAGATCCCAATACTTTCGAGAGACTTGCTTTTACTAAAACTTTTCTCAAATATACCGAAAAGGAAAAGCTACTCTTCTACCAGCAACGAGATTCATTGCACATTCGCACGTTGTATAATCTCCGGGATACCAACCGAAACTATACTTTAATCACACTTAACGGTACAGATACCGTACTTAAGAAAAAGATCACGACCCCTTTGCATTACAAATTGGGATCAAGGGAAAACCGGGCATTACTGGTCGACAAGGAAGGGACTGTGAAAAGTATCGATATCCGACACAACCAACTCGATATCACCGAAGTTCATGGCAAACGAACCGGCGACAGTATCCGTATTTCATTTAACTATCCTTTCGATGAACCTGTACATTACCATATTTATAAAGGCAAAAGGCTTGTCACTTCAGGGGAGAAAAATAATTTTGTATTTACCGCTTCCGATCAGAGTAAGGATGAATACAGCATCTTATTCACGACCAACCTGCACCAAAGAATTGAAGATAATTTTTATCGGATCACCTTTGTGCCTGAAGCACAACAACTTCATTTTACACACAATATTCCAAAGGATGCCTTTCCCGGTGCTGAGTTGAATATAGATGTGCAGGCATTAGATTATAAAAACAAACCTGCAGGCAAGGTCAGTATCACTGCAAATGCCGTCAATGCTCAATTTGCCGACAAGCTGGATGCCCCGGTAATCGATGTGCCGGAAAAATATATGAATAAAGTGCAGATCAAACCGGAAACCAGTTATGCCACTGCAAATCTCAGTCTGAACACGTTATCCATTCAGTATAAGTTAAAAAATGATCATTTCCGGCGATTCAACCTGAGGAAGAATGAATATTATCTATTGAAATATCCTGAGGAGGATTATGCCATGGTTGAAGTCAAAAAGCAACAATACAATCCTGAATTGTGTATTGTGGTCACCAATCAGCATAATATGTATTCGCCAAAATATGTTTTGCTGGATGGCCAGCCTGTGTATATCAGCGACCTCAATAGTCAGTTGGCTTATTCCGTTTTAACGACACCCGGAGTACACGATATCTCTTTTCGTTATTTCAATCGCCGATACGATTTGAAACAATTGATGTTGAAGCCCGGCACGAAGTATATCATTGGTATAAATATCGACAGCGTGATCAAAAAGGCTAAACGTATACAGTACAGCGACACGATGAGTGCGTTTGAACCGACTCCGGTCGAAAAAGATCTTTTATACAACACACTTTTGGTCACCAATCAGTTTGGTTTTGAAGAGCTTAGCTTGAGTAGCGAAATGACTTCTTCTCCCCGTTACAATTATAGAAAGGGTTCTCGCATGCCTGTACTCAATATCGATGGCGATTATTATTATGTATTTGGCCCTCTGGCCTCGAATGCAAAGACTCTTCTTCGTCTCGACAATACACCACACGAACTTAAGAACTCTACATTTTACGTCCATCACTATGATCCGATCTTAAAGGGTTTTAAATCTAAAACCTTCGGTAAAATCAAAGGGGCGGTATTTAATTTTACAGAGAATCAAGTGACCACTGCGAACCTACTGCAACTTCAAGAGGCAGACACTCAGGCATACCAACCGGAGAAGTTGAATATGCGTATCAATCAGGACGCGCGGGAGGCTCAGGAAGAAACAATTGAAGATTATTACCAATCATATGTAAGTCCCAAAGGTCAGGATCGATTCTATATCAGGGTCTTTAATAGTACGGATTCGATTTTTGTAAAATCACTCTGGATCATTAGTCAGGTAGAAGCTGAACAATGTGACTATATACAAAGTGTTGCACGGGTACAGGAATTCAGTTATACCAAAGCCGGACAAAACGGTAAGTATGATGTGTATGTGTTACTGAACAATGGAAGATTGTCAATCCTTCGGGATGTGAATTTTTATGCACAAGATGAATGGTATCTGAATCCAGCGTACTTGAAAACAGAAAAACAAATAAACGAAAAGCTGGATGTGCCACTCCGTATTTACGCCGAGCTCACCCGTATGCCTTTGCAGCCATTTTATGATCCGCCTATAGAAAGTAAGGACAAGATTAAAACCGGCGAAGGTAATAGTCGTTATCATCCTTATCTGCACGGCTTGATCACCGGAGGTACTTTTGAACCGGTGGCTGACGCGTTGATTTATCTAGAGATCAATGGAAGGTATAAATATGGTGCTGTAACCAATGAAAGAGGGGAATTTGAAATTGCCGATATGATACCGGGTACATACCAGGTAAAAATCTATAACCAGGCTTTTCAGATGATGTACTTTCAACCTATGCTTTTTGAGGCGGGTAAGAAGTATGATATCATTACCTCGCTCATTCCCAGAGACAACCTGAAGCCCTATTATGAAAGCATACAAAATGATTTACATTTTATGGCATTTGTCAAAGATCAGCAAAGTGATCTGATGCAGACACAACTATTCGATAAGGATACCCGAGCCCCTATTTACGATGGTAGCATAAAACTCTTCTTTCAGGGAGAACTTATCAATACTTTTTCACTCCACGGGAAATACAATCTTGAGTTTCCCTTTCCATTAGATGATAAAAAAGAGTATACCATGGAAGTCAGTAAGGAAGGATATATTCCATTAGTGTTACGAAATATGCAATTCAAGAATGCTTATTACTATGTCCTGCATGCCTATCTCACACCGGAGAAGTCCGCCGGTTTGTTTAAGCGTAAGGAATTTTATTTGAGTATGTACCATATGCCTGAGTATGAAACGGTGCAAGTGATACAGGCTAAAGAAAATTCAACAAATCAATCCATTCAAAATTGTTATGATCCAAGTCTGAAAGGTTCGGGTGAGATTTTCGGTAGGGTGACCGATGAAGTTAAGGTAGGTATAAAGAATGTTTCAGTAAGGGCATACCAAGGGGGGGTACTCAAGGGAACTGCTAGTACCGACAGTAAAGGAACTTATCGTTTGAGGCCTTTAGGAACAGGACAGTATGATATTAAAATGAGCCATGCGGGTTATACTACTTTAGAAATTATCGGAGTGACTGTGGGGAGTGATCAAAGAGTACAGCAGAATTTTAGCCTTACCAAAAAAGCTGCTTTGATGGCAAATGAAGTAACGCTCACGGAGTATAAGGTAGAAGCAGATGCCCCTTCTCCGACAGTGAATGCAACTATTAGCAGATCAGAAGTGAATAGAATGCCGACAGCCTTTACAAGTGATTTGACTTCCGCAACATCCGCAACATATGCAAACACTATAGGCAGTTTAAGTATGGTTGGGGATGGCGGTGTCGGTACAGTATTCCTGGTCGATGGCGTCATGGTACGTGACGGCAGGAATATTCATTTGCCGGGAGGTGCTACCGGCAATGGCTATGAGGATACTGAAAGATTTAGAAAAGGGGAGGGAGATCTTTATGCCGATGGCAACATGATCGAAGATTATACCCAAAGCAATACCACAGGAGGAATACGCCGCACATTTAGCGATGTAGGTTATTGGGCACCCAAACTACTTACCGACAAACAAGGTAAGGCTCATTTTACGGTCAGGCTGCCGGACAATATCACAAATTGGAA
The DNA here is from genome assembly GCA_016786845.1 of Chitinophagaceae bacterium. Lineage (GTDB taxonomy): Bacteria > Bacteroidota > Bacteroidia > Chitinophagales > Chitinophagaceae > OLB11. The sequence continues at coordinate 378,139 of JAEUVB010000015.1, forward strand.
GTCCTATATCGTAGGCATGGACAGAAAATGGAGACATGGAATAGACTCTGCGGAAACACGTGCGTACAAACCTTTACAAGTTAACAGCATCGTGCCGCCCTATTTATACGATCAGGATAAAGTGTGGGCGAAAGCAAGGTTTCAGAACCTGACCAAAGATTTAGTCAGGGCCGGATTTGCCATCAGTGTAAATGGGGTGGTGAAACATCGGGCGGAAGATACCATGCGTTTGCAATATCTCGATTCGATTCTATTGCATGCCGATGGGGAAGAAAAAATGGCATGGGAGGCTGCGCTTAATTATAAGGAGAATTACAAGGATGCCGAACAACTCAGTATTCCTGTTTTCTCTACCGCTATGAAGTATCATTACAACAGAAGTCTATTGATGGAAAAGGATTCTATCTATCAGATCAGTTTTCCGATAGGTATTAAAGGAAATATGGTGCTGAACAATCAATTATATGAAAAGGTTATGGAGCATATTAAAGCACTCGATCAATATACGTATGGATGTGTTGAACAAACGGCTTCAAAACTCAAAGCTTTATTGTTTCAGGAAATGATTCATTCATCATTGTCGATTAAGGAGAAAAAATCGGCGGAAATCAATCGCATGATCGGGCGACTCAGTGATTATCAGAATACTGATGGTAGTTGGGGTTGGTGGCGAAAACAAAGCAGTGATGCTCGCATGACTACCTATGCCATGGAAGTTTTGTATATGGCTTCGCAATATGGCTATAACAATAACGGATATTTGCTGGCTAAGGATTTTCTTTCCGGTCAGTTGAAATACCTTTCAATCTCCGATAAATTGTATGCAATGTATGTTTTATTAAAAATGGGACATTCTGCAGAGCAAATTAGAAATGAATTTAATGGGATAGGACCCGATGTACTGAGGGCGACCGATCAAATGTATTACTACAAATTGAAGCATCAACTCGGGCAAGCTGTGAATGATAATAAACTATACGCTCTGTTTCAGGAAATGAATAAAGGGGCCGAACAGCAATATTCAGACAATTTTTTCTACGACACGCGAAGCGATATCTTTAATGCCTATGCGCTTTTCGAAGGTACTCCCATGGCTGATGATTATTTGCGTATTTTCAGAACAAGATTAAAGAATGGCCAGCTTGAAGGAAGTCTCAATACTTTTTCAAGAGCCTCACTGATAGAAGCTCTCGCACGCAACGCGATGAAAGAAGGGCCTACTGCCATTCAAGCAGAGATCAGCGTTAATGATACACTTAAAATAAATTCTTTTCCTTATGTACTTCCATTGCAGGCCGGAACTTACTATCTCAGGCATAAGGGTGGTGAGGTCTTTTTGAACACCAATGAAGAACAATGGACACGCACACCATCCATTCACGATTCTGTATTTGCGGTTCGTACATCTTTTATTCAAAACAACCGTACAACTGATACGCTTATAGCCGGTGACGCTTGTCAGATGAAAGTCATGATTAATGTTTATCGTTCGGGCGAGCATGTGATGGTGGAAGTACCCATTCCGTCCGGTATGCGTGTGATGAATAAAGCTATTGCCAATTCGGGTAAAGAATATATAGAGTATCAGAAAAACAAAGTGGTTTACTTTTTTACCAAACTTCCTATGGGGTTAAAGGAGCTCACGCTGGATTTACAGCCTTCTTTCAGAGGGGAGTTTATTTTGCCTGCTACCAAAGTGTCATTGATGTACTATCCATTTGTTTACGGCAATAATGTGAATCGTACGCTTGTAATCAGATAGGTTCTATGGTTTAATGCCCACTTTCATCATCAGTTTCCAGGTACATATTTTTGGTTGATTGGGGTCGCCCCAGCGTTGCGTAAGTTCTCCTACAATTAAGTCTAACGGATTCTGTTGATGTTGGGTCATATAGGCATTGACCGCGCTCCAACTCATCATGTATTCTAAATACTGATTTAAATTCCATGCCAAGCGAATTTCAAACGAAGGAGGTTTTAATTCCGGATAGGGAATTGTTAAAAAATGATACTGATCCATCCAATTTTTCCGAGCCCCATGAGGCCAATAAGGCAATAAGAATTCATAAGCAAATGGATTGACGATTTCATCAATATACGGCTCTACGGTATTTCCGGCATAGGACCAAATGGCTAATACAGCCTTCTTTTTCAAGGTGCGATGAGCTTCTTTGAAAAATGCTGAAAGGTTAAACCAATGTGCTGCAGTGGCTACGGTCAATAAATCTAATGAATGATCTTCGATCATTGAAGCATCTTCCGCAGTAGCCAAAGCATATCGGATGTTTTCTTTAGGTCGGGCATTAGAAAGCTGTTCAGCACTGGCATCCGTTGCAATGATTTGATTAAAATAATTCGCAAGGCTGACAGCACATTGGCCATTGCCTGTGGCACAGTCCCATGCTAAATCATGATGCGGGCATAAGCTGCTTAAGTACTGAAATAATTCTTCGGGATATTGAGGTCTGGCTCGTACGTAGATTTCTGATTGTTGACTGAAGTGGTCTGCAAAAGAAGCCATACCTTGAAATTATAAGCCGGAATCAATATTTTTAAGATCTATTCGAATCGCTTTGGTTCGGTAATAATCCGGATTGTCCATGCCGGATGCGCAGGTGTTCAAACAAGGTGAATATCCATTAATGGAATAGGTGACCAATATTTGATTTTTTCCATTGATGAATTGTGGATGCAAACTTGCCCCGGATGTCTGCGCGTACACATTGCTTAAGCGATCTTTTATTTCATGAAGTTGCACAAGATTGTTGAAGGGGCCCCAAGCATAACTCGAGATTCGTGAATAGAGATGACTGATTTGATTACATTGTTGGCCACCATCCTGAGTTAAAACGACATATTTACCTTTTACTTTTCGAATGGAAAAATTTTCTCCGGGCACTGAAAGCAAGCTGCTGGCACTGGAAGGTGGGTTAAACCAGGACCCGTTGCTATAATAAAGCCATATGCCATGAACGTCATTCATGGGTATGCGGGCTAGATAGACCTCGTTATTTTGGTTTACATTGGCTTGACGCAGGCCATAGATATAGCAAAATCCTTCCACTGTATCAGCCACTACATTGTATCCGTAATGGGTATTATACAGATTCATGGAGTCTATCCGAACATATTGCAAATCCGGGAAATGAATTTTCGCGATATAAGTCATTGCATTAGTATTACTGCCTTCTTTTTTGGCAAATACAAAAACGGTGTCCAGAAACTGATAAGCACCGAGCGGTCTGAACCAACTGCCATTTTCCCCGCAAGGGATAAAATCTGTATTACCTGTGTTCAATGTTTGAAACACGTTGGAAGCGGATTGCACCATCGCGGCATTATGTGCATTGGGGTTACAGCTGAAAATTCCGCCGGTGAAATCATTAAGATGTGCACTTGAAAATAGCCATAGGGTCCGGCCGTCAGACAATGACATGGATTGGCCACCTTGTCCGGCAATCATTCCGGTGTTTTGCTGGAAGTATCCCAGATAAACTGAATCGTCAACAGATACAGAGACCGAAGGGTTTCCCGGAATGGGTTTCGGTTTGCAAGCATTCAGGATGGCAATAAGTGAAAGAAGAGTAATAATTGATGCGTGAAATTTCATAGTCATATTTCGGATGGGTGGGTCAGCGTCTGTTTCAAATGCTGACAAGATTTGTCGATTCAACAAAAATACTTGCTTTTATCTGTTTTTTCATTTCTTTTGTGCTGATGAAGGTAACAGAAGCATACGATTTTTTCAAAGTGCAAATTCAAGGTATTTTGGATGAATCGGAAGCAGAGGAAATCTTTTGGCGTGTCGCCGAGGCCCTGACGGATAAGGATAGACTGGCTTTAAAATTGAACCGGGATATCATGATGAATAAATCCGAAATGCTTGCCATACTGAAGGATTTGAAACAACATAAACCCATTCAATATATTTTAGGACATGAATGGTTTGGTGATTTAAAATTAACAGTGAATGAATCCGTTCTTATTCCCCGGCCGGAAACAGAAGAACTGGTCAGGGCTTTAATCAGTGAAATAAAAACTACGGTTATCCATGAGCCGATAAGAGTTTTGGATATTGGTACAGGTAGTGGGTGTATCGCTTTGTTGCTTAAAAAATCATGTCCCAATATTCAAGTTTACGCTACGGATATTAGTGAGGAGGCTCTGGAAGTAGCAAAAATAAATGCTAAGAATCATCAATTGGACATTACCTTTTTTCAAACAAATATGCTTGACAGGTCCATATCTCTGCCGGATCAGTTTCATTTTTTTATTAGTAATCCGCCCTATATTTTACCGGAAGAAGCAGTTGAAATGCAGGAAAGAATTATGAAATATGAGCCCCACCTGGCCTTGTTTGTGAATGGCCACGATCCCTTGGAGTTTTATCGGGCGATAATGGATTTGGCAACTGAATATTTACTGCCAAATGGAAAATTATTTTTTGAAACCGGTCGAGACCATGCTCAATTGGTTTATCAACATTGTCAATCCTTACATTATGATGCCATACTTAAAAAGGATATGTTTGGGAATAATCGAATGGTAATAGCCCAAAAAAAAGAGCCTGCCCTAATGGACAGACTCCTTTAAAACAAAGACAAATGCTGCCTTTAGCGTTTTTTGGTTCTGATCTGATAATTCTCACTTTTCGTACTTTTCTGCATGTATTTTCTTGATTCTTCATCCATAGTTTCTACACTTTCAATTTTAGTGTCATAGACTGCGTTGGATTGTTGAGCTCTTTGCAATTCCGGAGAACGTTCAACCAATTTCGCTTTTTTAACCATTTGCTCATTGTTATCTTTTACAATTTGTCTGGCCTTTTCGTAATTGCCGTTATCCACCTCTTTCATAGCGTTTTCAAGACTTTCATTGACTTCGTAAAGCGCTACTTGAGCAGCTACCCATTCGCTGAAATGTTCCCTATACGTATAATTATTTGTGGTGAATTCACATTGGTTGCGAACATTGAGGATTTGTTTGACATCTTCTCCGGGTTCGCTGTAATTCAATGTTGTATTAAAGGATACCGGATTATTGATATCGCGGTTCACCGTATAGCGAATTAGCACACCTTTTGTTTCTTCAGAAAAGATATCATGGAATCGGATGGTTAACACTCGACCGGTTTGTTCATGTTTATAACCATGTACTTTTTCTACATTTACAAAATCGGGCAGTGTAATTTTTAGTACAGCATTTTGAGCAACGACTTCCATTAGTCCATTGAGCTCCTTACTAAAGATGCCGGAAATTTTTTCAGGCTGATCGATAAAGTAGTAATTACCGGTGCCGTTTTCCGCCATAGCGGTCATGAGGTCTTCATTATAATCATTCCCAACGCCAAATGTGGATATGGAAATACCTTCCTCGCGATTTTTTTGTCTTACTATACGTTCAATTTCATTCGGGTTGGTAATTCCTTCATTGGCCAATCCATCGCTGAGTAAAAGTACACGATTGATAGATGAGGATTGATAATTTTTGGCAACTTCTGCATAACCTTTCAAAGCTCCACCCATAAGGTTGGTAGAACCGCGGTCTACGATCTGGTCTATTTTGTTTTTCAAAAGCTGTTTATTATAAACATGGCCTGCAGGTTGAATGACATTGATTTCCTGATCATAAATAACCACAGAAAGATAGTCCTCCGGATTCATTTGGTCGACAATGTACTTCGCTGCTTTTTTGGCATTTCGAATTTTCTCTCCACTCATCGATCCGCTTCGATCAATGACCACCGACAGGTTGAGGGGTACGTGTTGCGCATATTCGTTATTTTTCTTGCCGGCCTGTACTTCTACATAATAGTGTCCGGTTCTACTTTGTCGCGTATAATAATCATTTTCAAAAGAAGCAGATAAAGTCAAAGGGCCTTTGCGTTTGATCTCTTTTGCATTGGAACGATATCCGACAGTGTCTTCATCATTCGTGATCTGATGGTCTGACATGTCGGGTCTAAAGAATGAGGATAAGGTAAGGATGGCCGCTATACCGGCGATCGCTAATACGGAAAAAAGGGTTTTCTGTTGCATATGATTTTGTTTTAATTGTTGTTGACTGAATACAGGATGTAAATCGATATAGAATTCCACAAACGGATTCAAATTTTTTTTAAATGGGTTCAATTTTTTTTGAATTAATTATTGGTGAAAAGCTATCTTTATCTTGTGGATTTTAGTCCGATTAAAATTGTTGTCATCGGAGGTGAAAGTACAGGTAAAAGCACCCTGTGTGATCAGTTATCGAAATCATTAAATTGTCCATGGGTGGCGGAATTTGCCCGTGAATATTTAGAAGAAATTGGAAGGCCCTATCAGCAGCAAGACTTAGTGGAAATAGCAAAGGGGCAATTAACACATGAAGATGAAGCGTGTTCACTCGCAAGTAAAATTTTGATCTGCGATACAGATTTGAATGTGATTAAAGTATGGAGTGAGCACTGTTATGGAACTTGCCACCCATTTATTTTAAATCAAATTGCATGGAGGCGCTATCATGCCTACATTTTACTGACTCCGGATTTGCCTTGGGTAGCCGATCCACTCAGAGAGCACCCTGATCAAATAGATCGTAATTATTTCTTTCGGATTTATTTGGATATCGTTCAAAACTCAGGCCTTCCATTTAAAGTGGTTGAAGGAGATGGCCACAAACGATTTCAAAAGTCACTTCATTTTATTGAAAGTTTACAAAAAACAGTATATTAGCAAAAAAAATACCATGAAGAAAATCCTGATTCTCGGTCTAATTTCTATGACCATAATCACCATGAACAATTGTTCTCCCAAAACAGCCAAGAAAACTACGACCGCTGCTGAACCTGCAAAGCCGGCAGAGAGACCTGCTCCAAAGCCTGTGGTTAATAATACACCTCCTGCCAATACCAATAATGCGAAACCTTGGGAAGGTAAAACAACAGAGGAACAAGTGAAAATGTATAGCGCAATGAGTGATCAGCGTAAAGATATGGGTGGTACAATATACAAAACCAATTGCGGTAAATGTCATAAGCTCTATGAACCGGGCTCCAGAAATATGGAGGAGTGGTTGAAAATTATGCCTAAAATGGGACAGAATGCTAAATTATCTGATACGGATTATATGATGCTTTGCTCATGGTTGACGCAAAATGCTAAAAAGTAATTTGATTATAGTATAATAAAAAAGGCTGCAGAAATGCAGCCTTTTTTGATGGGTTAATTTTTTTATTATTCAAGTGAGCTGATTTCTTTATTCAACCACTGTTTTACCTGGACGGTAGTCACAGATTTTGGTCTTTCAATCGGGAAGCCATAAACTCGATCCCAACAAAGACTGGCGAGCACACCAAGAGCTCTGGATACACCAAACATAACGGTGTAAAAATCTTCTTCGATCAATCCATAATGTTTAAGGAGTGCGCCGGAGTGGGCATCCACATTAGGCCAAGGGTTCTTGATTTTGCCGGTTGATTCAAGTATAGGAGGAACGACTTCATATACATTCCATACGGTTTGTACTAATGGGTCATCCGGACAATATTTCTTAGCAAATTCCATTTGGGCAGTGAATCGCGGATCGGTTTTGCGAAGTACTGCATGTCCATACCCTGGAACTACTTTGCCTTGAGTCAGGGTTTTTTTAACGTATTCAGCAATTTGTTCTTTGCTGGGTTGATCCGTATTTAATTCAGCATTCATTTCTTCGATCCAGCGGATCACTTCCTGGTTGGCCAAACCATGCAAGGGGCCTGCCAGTCCATTCATGCCTGCTGCAAAAGCAAGATAAGGGTCGCTGAGCGCTGAACCAACAAGGTGTGTGGTATGAGCGCTTACATTACCTCCTTCGTGATCTGCATGTATCGTTAAGTATAAACGCATCAACTCACGGAATCCTTCATCTTCAAACCCTAACATATGGGCAAAATTTGCAGCCCAGTCCAACATGCCGTTAGGCTGGATATGATCACCATTGCGATATTTGCGTCTGTAGATGTAAGCGGCAATGCGCGGCAGACGTGCGATCAGATTCATAGTGTCTTCATATACATAGGACCAATATTCTTTTTTATTGATCCCTTCATTATATGCTTTAGCAAACAGTGATTCAGTTTGCAGGGCCATGATGCCAATGCCAAACTGTGTCATGGGGTGAGTATGAATCGGAAGCGATTCAATGGCGTCAAATACATAATTTGGAACGTGAGAACGACGGCCAAACACTGCAGATAAATGCTCCACATCATCCTGACTTGGAATTTCTCCGACCAACATCAGATGAAATAGGCCTTCCGGCAAGGGTTGTGAGCCACCTTCTGCGTGCGGCATTTTCTCTACAAGTTCGGGGATAGAATAACCGCGAAATCGGATTCCTTCATTGGCATCCAATAAAGAAGTTTCAGTCACCAATCCAACGATCCCGCGCATACCTTGGTATACCTGTGATAATGTGACGGTATCGACAACCGTATCACCTTTTTCCTTGATTAAGGTTTTAATTTCTTCAGCATTTTTAATGGCTGTTTCGTAAAAATGTTCTTTTAGTCTTCCCATATGATGATGCAATTAGGTTAAAAAAATTGCCGCACAAAAGTAAGTAGAAAGAGACTAAAGCCCTAAAATTAAAAGGTAAAACACCGATTAATTTTATTTATTCACCTTAGCCTGCATAATGATATACTCGGACAAAATGGATTGATATATGGAATCCAGTAAATCGGGGCGTTGTTTATACCAGTTGATACTTGTTTTGAACTGTGCTTCCGTTACCCGGTGCTTGCGCAAAATATCTGCATTAAAACGAAGTAGAGAGTCTTGGTTTTTGAGGTCAGCGCCTTTATTTCCGGGGATTTGCTGAGCATATGACTCGGCCAAATGCATGTCCAATAACACACCGCTCATTTGTTTTAAGGAGAGGATATTTTCTTTCTCCTTACAAGATTGACCAATCAGCAGAAGTATAAAAAATAGGTAAAAAAGGACTCTGTACATCGTCTATCTTAGAAGTTCAGCATATTTTCCCGCGTTCGAGACATCCAATACAGATAATATTTGAATGATTTTCTGCTTGTCAGGCATAGGCGTTTCAGCCAGAAAGTTTTGTAATTCCTCGCTTTTAGCGTTGAAGAAGAACTGCATCCACATACTGGACGGGTTTTCGTTATTAATTTTTTGGAGTATAGGGAACAAACTATTTATGGTGTTCCGAGCTGTTTCACTGTCACTGCTCATTAAATCCATGCCCTGACGATGGTATTTGTAAAAAACATCCCTCATTTCCGCAAATCTTACATTGACGATTTGATCTATGAGCCAAAATCTATTTCGCTGGCTTTCGGTGGCCTTCCATCCACTAATGGCTTTGAACTCCGGTGCATTGTTGGCAATATTTTGTGCCTTTGAAAAAAAATCAGTACCGGACTTAAATGCAAAACTGTCATAATCGAGCCCCAGTATGATATAGCAATAATAGGCAACTATAGCCGGCAAATTAGAAATCAATGCATCATTTCCGGCTACCCGATTGTCGTTAAATTCTATAGGTTGAAACTGAATGTATTTAAAGGCCACATCTTTATCTATAAAATTGACCAATGAAGAAGTATAGGATGTATTGAAAACAGGTCGCGTTGCCTGAATAGAAATCCTTCCCTGAAATCCGCCTTCGACGCCTTCGATATTTTTATTGATGATCAGAGTAAGATTACAATCAATTTTTTCCTTACTGTCAAAATTGTCGTTTCCCCATTTACGGGTATTGATGAATTCCGTTAAGGATTGTTCCAATGTTTTGAAAACTTTAGGATCTGTTCCCTGAACTTGATCGGCGATCACAGTGACTTTGGCATTCAACTCCTGAGCTTGAAGTGAATACCCCGACAGTATAAGGATGGTCAGCAACCATATTTGTTTCATGAGGTATGGAATTGGTGAAAGAAAATGAGAAATTTTTTCATAGGATTTTCGTTCAAACAGCGCCTTCACATTTTATAAATTATTTTTCAAACGGAGGCCTTCAATTATTTTTTCGACAATATCAGATGCCACTTCGGTTTTGCTTTTTAATGAATAGGCTGTTTCGGTTCCATTTTGTTCAAAAATACTAATTTTATTGGTATCCGTTGCAAAACCCGCACCCGAATCACGAAGGGAATTGAGTACAATAAAATCAGCATTTTTTTCTTTCAATTTATTCAAGGCATATGTTTTCTCATCATGGTTTTCAAGCGCAAAACCGACCAAAACCTGGTGATTTTTTTTGATGCCGCCTAGGAATTTAAGGATGTCTTTGGTTTTAGTGAGTTGCAATTCGAACGTGTCGTCCTTTTTTTTGATTTTTTCAGATGAAATGTTCACAGGGGTATAATCCGCTACAGCGGCTGCCATGACTGCAATGTCCTGATTCGGAAATAAAGACACAGCAGTCTGAAACATTTGCTCCGCAGAGACTACCCTGTGGGTTGAAATGCCGGTATGATGAGCGCTCAAGGAGGTGGGGCCTAAAATTAAATTGACCTTACAACCCATGGACGCTAATGTTTCCGCTATGGCAATACCCATTTTGCCTGTACTATAATTACCAATAAAACGTACAGGATCCAGGTTTTCGTACGTAGGGCCCGCCGTAACAATTGCTGTTTTGCCGGCTAATGCGTTCTTATCGTTGAAAAAATTCTCCAGATTCTCGATAATCGTTTCCGGTTCAGCCATCCTTCCCATCCCTGTTAAACCGCTGGCCAATTCACCAAATTCTGCTTGTATCAATCGATTGCCATAGGTTGCCAGTCGGGTAAGATTTTGTTGCAGACTCGGGTGATGCCACATGTCTTCATCCATGGCCGGCGCTATGAATACGGGGCAAGTCGCTGAAAGATAAACTGCCAACAACAAATTGTCACAGAGCCCGTTCGACATTTTAGCTATCGTATTGCAGGAAGCAGGGGCTATCAACATGATATCGGCCCAGCGACCCAACATGACATGATTCGACCAGGTATTATCAGCAGTCATGTCCACCAGAACCGGATTTTTGGACAGGGTACCTAAAACCAGTGGTGAAACAAATTGAGTTGCCGAGGTTGTCATGATTATTTTAACCTCAGCACCTTGTTTAATCAATAATCTAACCAAGATGGGTATTTTATAGGCCGCTATACTGCCGCTGATCCCAATTAATATTTTTTTACCTTTCATCGGTTAGGTCAATTAGTTTTCCGAAAATGAATACTTAAAATCCAATAAATACAAAGATGCAGGATTTGTGGAGATATATAAAGCTTGATCGCCATAAACTATAAAGTAGGCTGCTCAAATATAATTGAATGTGTAGAGATTCGTTCAGTCTAAGGCAGAAGATAAACAATTATCCATGCAGAAAAGCCAGGAAAATCATCCGATAAACTAAAAAGAGGAGAAAATTACAATTAATCTTCGCGTTTGCGATAGTAGATTTTATCGTTTAGCAGGTCATGCGTAGCTTGTATTGAAGGATTGGCCATACGCTCATAAAAACGAGAAATTTCAATTTGCTCTTTGTTTTCATTGATTTCTTCCAAATTGTCGTTCAAACTACCAAACTCCTCCAACTTGCGATGCAGTTCGTCTTTGATCTTGGTATTGATCTGATTGGCCCGCTTGGCAATAATAGCAATAGACTCATAAATATTACCCGTTTTGGCCTGTATCGATGAAAGATCTCTGGCTTCAATGGTCGGATTGGTCGTATTGATCAATAATTTTTTTATTTGGGTCATGACTTACTGATTTTTTTAATAGCCTGCAAAGATAAGGAATTTATTTTCTCAATCTCACTTCTGTATTGGCTTTTTGGGAATTTTGTAATAAACTCGTTATAGTCAGCGATGGCACGGCTATAACGCTCTTCCTGTTTTTCCGGAATACTGTTTTGGGCGTATTTATAGCTGGAACGTGCAATCATATATTGATAATAATCGGCATTTTTGGAATCCGGATAGGTCCTTAGAATCTGCTCAAATGAAACGGCAGAGGCTTTATATTGCCCAATTTTGAAGTACAATTCTGCACCATAAACATCTTTATCTTCTAATTTCTGACGTTGTTCGTCGATCAGCTTGTTGGCGTCTTTAACGCGCTTTGAAGTGGGATGAGTATTTACAAAAGCCTGTAATTCTCCAATAGACTTTACGGTATTGGATTGATCCAAGGTATGATTGGGTGAAAGTCGATACAAACAAACACTGTTCAGATATTCACATTCTTCAGCCTTGGGGGATTTGGGAAAAAGGTCGGCAAAATTTTTAAAGTGGTACGAAGCCGCTAAATAGTCCTGATTATTGTAGAATGTAAAGGCATATTTATAATAAATCGTCTCAAAACTCTTGGTCCCTTTATATACAGTAAGCAGTTCCTCATACAATGTATTGGCCTTCCCAAATTGTTTGCGGTCGTAAAATTCATCGGCTTTCTGCAATTTGTAAGCATAGTCTTTACTTTTTTGAATTTTTTCAAAACTGTTTTTACAAGCTGTAAATAAGCTTAGGCTGATAAGAATGGCCAGTAATCGTACGTTCATGGAAGGGCACAAATATAAGGTTCATGGTCAATAAGCAAGACAAAGAAATGTTATAATTTGTTAAACGCCTTGAAGTTTGGGCAATATAAATATTCCCAAGCAGACCCTAAATAGTACATTTGCGCCATGGAATTCCGCCCGACCCGATACGATGTGGTCCCTACGGTCGTTAAAAATCTGCTGATTATTAATGTACTTTTATTTCTTGCTACGATTGTTATTGGCCGAACAGGGACAGATATTTCTGAATATTTGGCACTCCACCACTGGTATTCCGACAAGTTTCAGATTTGGCAACTCATTACCCATATGTTTATGCATGGTAATGTGTCGGGTCCTATGCCGGATTACGAAGGAGGAGTAATGCATTTATTTTCAAACATGTTTGCATTGTGGATGTTTGGCAGTCTGCTTGAAAATTATTTCGGGCCAAAACGATTTCTAAGCTTCTACCTATTGTGCGGTATGGGTGCGGCACTATTTCATCTTGGAGTCTTGACATACGAATTTGGGATTATTAAAGATGCTATAGCAGAATTTCAAGCCAATCCGACTTACAAGCAATATAGTATCTGGTTATCCCAAAGCCATATTTCGCCCGGTTCAGAATTTGGTCAGGCTTTACATTCGTTAAAGTTGGAATGGATGAATAGCCCGATGGATGATAGTTTTGTCAGCCGCGCCGGTGAGAGATTGCAACTCTACTATAGTGGAATGGTGGATCAAGCTACGGTGGGGGCTTCCGGAGCTGTTTTTGGAATTCTTTTTGGTTTCGGATACTTGTTTCCCAATACACTGATTTATCTCTATTTCTTTTTCCCGATGAAGGCGAAATATTTTATTGCTTTATATGCATTATTCGAACTTTATGCAGGGGTTAGAAATAGTGCCGGGGATAATATTGCTCATTTTGCTCACTTGGGTGGCATGGTGATCGCTTTTATAATTTTAAAAATATGGCAAAGGTCAAACTCTAAAACTCGCTTTTGAAAATGAATGGAAATCCTACAGGCTCCTTTATTCAACGGATATCCCATTCGGATATCCTGAAGATTGTCGTGGTCAACAGTTTGATCTTCGTGATTTTACATTTTACCCGTATAACTTACCTGATTGCGGGAGAGACAGATGAGTTTTTTTACCGCCGTATTTGGTCACAAATGACTTTGCCGGCAACTTTGGGAGAATGGGTTTATAAGCCCTGGACCATCATTACTTTTATGTTTGCCGACAACAGTTTTATGCAATTACTGGGTAATATGATTTGGCTGTGGATCATTGGAAGTGTTATAGAGGATTTAAAAGGGGCATATCGGATACTTCCTGTGTATATTCTTGGAGGCGTAATGGGTGGATTGTTATTTATGACCGCACATACCTTTTTTCCGGGTATAAAGGGATTTTCCTATACGGGGGCATTACCTTCACTGATGGGTGTTATGGCCGCTGTAGTCAGTTATAAGCCAATGTATAAAAGTTGGGTCCTGTTTGGTATCGGCATTCCGGTTTGGATATTCGCTTCTTGTTATTTGTTGATTCAAATAGCAACATTACAGTCCTACTCAATCAGTTTATTATTCCTTATTCTTGGCGGGCTCATTACCGGACTACTTTCCAATTTTTTACTTCAAGGTTTTTTTGATTACTTAACCGGACAATTGAAAAGAGTTGCAAACTATTGGGGAAATAATATTAATTTTATTCGTAAACCATCTTCTGCTAAAACTGTTGCTAAAAATGTCCCTTTCAGAACGATTAAATATACGGATGTGAAAATTGATCAAATTCTTGACAAGATTAATGAAAAGGGTATGAGCGCGCTGACAACGGAAGAAAAGCGGATGTTGGAGGAATACAGTAAAAAATCTTAATCCGGATTCCCTGAGAGCATTTATTAAATACCTGAGCCTGATTTTAAGTGTGCTGTTTGCAGCCCTTTTGGCATTTTGTCGATTAATACCCGGCATCAGCCCTTTTGAAAATAGTTTCATGGGATTACTTGGATTTATAATGCCGGTTTTGTTTGTCATTAATATCGGTTTTGTAATTTTTTGGTTGTTGACAAAAAAGTACCTATTCATTTTCATTCCGGCATTTTCAATTTTATTGACCTGGAAAATCACATCTGTTTTTTTTGCAACCGGTTTTTTTCAAAAGCAGAATTTTAAAACGAGCTCAAACAACATTACCTTAATGAGTTATAATATTCGGCTTCTCGATTTGTACAATTGGAGCAAACGGAAGGAAACACGTGATGAAATTATAGCGTATTTAAAAAAGAAAAACCCCTCAGTGTTATGCTTACAGGAATTCTATACAGGGAATGATTCGATTGGATTCAACAATGTAAAAGATATCATGGATGCATGTCAATTTAAATATTATGCTTCATGCTATGTCAATAATAATAGAAGAGGTCATTGGGGAAGTATCGTATTTTCTAAATGCCCCATAGTAAAATCCATGAATCATGATATTGACGTAGTGGGAAGCAATCAATTGCAACAGGTAGACATCGCTTTAGGTAAGGATACATTCAGCGTTTACAATGTGCATTTAAAATCCAATCGGTTTACCAAGCAAGAGAATGAAATGGTTGAGAAAAAGGAAATTTCCGAAATGGATACAAAGGCAATGAGTCAATCTAAGGCTCTTGTGAAGAAATTGGAATCCAATGCAGTCAGCCGTGGCTTGGAGGCAGATCTCGTTTCTAATACGATCAGCAACAATGTCTATCCTTCCATAATTTGTGGTGATTTGAACGATATCCCAACTTCATATGTTTATTTTAAAATCAGGGGGAAATTTTCGGATGCTTTTTTACAGAAAGGCTTTGGTTTAGGCGCTACATACAACAAGGTACTGCCCGTGTTACGCATCGACTATATTTTTCATGATGATCGTTTTAAAATAAATGGATTTGAAATGGATCAGGTGACCTTTAGCGATCATAATCCCTTAATAGTTTCATTGACCCTTTAGCTTATTCAGCATCCAGGCGAATCACTTTGTTGATTCCCTCCAGTTTTTCAAGCCTTCGGCATAATTCATCCAGCTCTTTTTTGTGATTGACAAATACTTTGATATTGCCTTCAAAGAGACCATCTTTTGAATCAATACTCATACTGCGCATATTCATTTTCAATTCGCCCGAAAGTACATTGGTAATTTTGTTGATGACTCCTACATCATCAATACCATTGATTAATACACCGGCCAAAAAAGAAATTTCTTTATTCTTCGCCCATTTAGCTTTCACGACACGATGTCCATAATTTGCAAGCAGGGTTGCTGCATTCGGACAATTCGTACGATGGATTTTTAGCCCTTCTCCGGATGTCACAAATCCAAAGACATCATCACCGGGTATGGGTTGGCAACAATTGGCTAGCTTATAGGCAATTTTATCACTGCTTTCACCAAACAGTACCAGCTCATATCCCTTTCCGGGCAAAGCCTTCTGATAATCTTCCTGACTTTCTTCTTTTGGAATTTCTTTTTTTTCTTCCTGAATAGGGGCGAAAATTTTATCACCAATTACTGTGAATTTGCTGAGTTCTTTCAGGTCAAAATTGTTAATCGCAATTGCGTAGCAAAGATCCTGAGGTGATGCATATTTATAATAGTTGGAGATTTCATGAAGGTTGGAGGATTGAGTCGAAACTTTCATATGCTCAAGTTTTCTAATCAGCATTTCCTTGCCATCTGCAGCAATCAATCTTTTTTCCTCTTTTAGATAGTATTTGATACGCGATTTTGCTTTGGCAGTAATGACAAATTTTAACCAATCCTCACTCGGTTTTTGTTTTTTAGAAGTAATGATTTCAATCTGATCGGCATTTTTTAAAACATGGGAAATAGGCACAAGTTTGTAATTCACTTTTGCACCGATACACGTTTTGCCTAACTCGGAGTGAATATCAAAAGCGAAATCTAAAGCGGTTGCCCCGGCAGGTAAAATTCGCATATCTCCTTGTGGTGTATATACGTAGATCTCATCATTGAAGATGTCACGTTTCAAATCCTGAATAAAATCCATGGCATTGCTGTCCGGATTTTGCAGCAATTCGCGAATATGCTTTAACCAATCGTCCAATTTTGATTCCTGACCGGCATTGCCTTCCTTGTATTTCCAATGTGCTGCAAGCCCTTTTTCGGCAATTTCATTCATGCGTTCTGTTCGAATTTGCACTTCCACCCATCGGCCGCCCGGTCCCATAACCGTGGTGTGTAATGCTTCATATCCATTACTTTTTGGGGCGCTTACCCAATCACGAAGTCGTTCCAAACTGTGCTGATAGTGGTTGGTTATAATGGAAAATACTTTCCAGCAATCCTCTCTTTCACTATTCGTTTTTAAAATAATACGGATCGCAAACAAATCATAGACCTCTTCAAACGTAACATGTTTTGTTTTCATTTTATTCCAAATCGAATGCACTGATTTGGGCCTGCCAAAGATTTCAAATTCAAAATTATTTTTCTCTAATTCTTCTTTGATCGGTTTAATAAACTCGTTGATATATCTTGTTCTTTCACGTTTAGTTTCCAACAGTTTTTTAGTGATGTCTTCCCAGGCCTCAGTTTCTGTATATTTCAACACTAAATCTTCCAGTTCTGATTTTATTTCATACAGGCCCAGTCGATTGGCTAATGGTGCATAGAGAAAGGTTGTTTCTGATGAAATTTTTAATTGTTTATCCCTGCTCATACTTTCCAGCGTCCTCATATTATGCAAACGATCAGCAATTTTAATCAAAATAACACGAGGGTCGTCTGCCAAGGTCAGCAAAATCTTTTTAAAATTTTCCGCTTGTTGTGTGGTGTTTTTTGTTTCTACAACATTGGAGATTTTCGTTAGTCCTTCCACGATTTTGGAGCATGTTGATCCGAATTCCATTTCGATATCTTTCAAGGTCACCTCTGTGTCTTCCACGGTATCGTGCAGCAGAGCGCATATAACAGAGGTAACGCCTAAAGCGATTTCATCCGCAACGATACGGGCAACAGCCAATGGATGAAAGATATAGGGCTCGCCTGATTTACGACGCATATGCTGGTGCGCATCTGCAGCAATTTCGAAGGCTCTTCGGACAAGTTTCTTGTCTCCCTTCTTCAGTCTGTTTTTTAGAGCACGCAGGAGCGAACGATATTCGCGAAGAATAGCTTTCTTCTCATCTTCTTCTGAAAGGTGATATTTCTCAAGGGCGATCATATTATTTCTGCATTTGCTAGAGTCATTGCAGACTTAGACATATTGTGTAAAATTACATCTACCTGCAAGATGAACAAAAATGAGGAATAATCAAAAAGGTCTTACAGAATAAATTTACCTTTATCTTTTTCAAATTATTGAAACAAGATGAAATTAATCGTGGTACCCACACCGATAGGCAATCTGCAAGATATCACACTCAGATCTTTGGATGTTCTGCGTCAAGTGGATATCATATTGGCGGAGGATACACGCACATCAGCAGTTTTGCTCAATCATTATCAAATTAGCAAGCCACTTTGGCGATATCATCAGCACAATGAACACAAGGTATTGCAGCATTTGATTGAAGAATTGCAATCCGGAAAGACCATGGCGCTGATTACGGATGCAGGTACACCCGCCATTTCGGACCCTGGTTTCCTATTGGTGCGAGAATGTCTCAAGAATCAGATTCCGGTAGAATGCTTGCCCGGGGCAACAGCTTTTGTTCCCTCTTTGGTGGTCAGCGGCTTTCCGATCAACAGATTTGTGTTTGAGGGCTTTCTTCCTCCCAAAAAAGGCCGTCAAACCCTATTGACCAAACTCAGCTTGGAAGATAGAACCATCGTTTTTTATGAAAGTCCTCATAGATTAGCCAAAAGTTTAAAGGAAATGATTGCTTATTTTGGTGAGAATCGAGAGGTTTGTGTATGTCGGGAGATGACCAAAAAATTTGAAGAGCATAAAATAGGTCCGCTTTCGACAATGGCAGCGCATTTTGAAGCACATCCTCCGAAGGGTGAGATTGTGGTTGTGATTAAAGGGCTGGATTAGGCAACAAGATATTTAATTTATCCTTTGTGATTTGAATTGTGTTTTCGAAGTCTTGTAGAAAGGTTGTCACCGGTGGAGCCGATATAAAAAATATCGCCAATGATTGAATAAATAATATAGACTGTATACATAACGGATATTGAAGTAATTAAAAAAGCCC
>JAEUVB010000011.1 GCA_016786845.1 Chitinophagaceae bacterium
TTTGGCACCTCGATGTCGGTTCGTCACATCCTGGGGCTGGAGAAGGTCCCAAGGGTTCGGCTGTTCGCCGATTAAAGTGGCACGTGAACTGGGTTCAGAACGTCGCAAGACAGTTCGGTCTCTATCTGTGGTGGGCGTTACGGAATTGAGAAGACATGACCTTAGTACGAGAGGACCGGGTCGTACACACCGCTGGTGTATCTGTTGTGCCGCCAGGTGCAATGCAGAGTAGCTACGTGTGGCAAGGATAAGCGCTGAAAGCATCTAAGCGCGAAACCTTCTTCAAGATGAGTTCCGTTTTAAGGGTCGTAGTAGACGACTACGTTGATAGGCTATAGGTGTAAAGTTGGTAACAGCAAAGCCGAGTAGTACTAATTGCCCGTAAGCTTTTACTTTTTTTCTTTTTATTATTTTTCGATCCCAATATGTCAATCTTATTTTGTACGCTTAACGCATACAGTGAACTCATGGTGGTTTTGCCGAGGGTGTTCACCTCTTCCCATTCCGAACAGAGCAGTTAAGCCCCTCATGGCCGATGGTACTTGGACACAATCCTGGGAGAGTAGGTAGCCGCCGTCTTATAAAGAAACCTCAGCTTGTCTGAGGTTTTTTTTTATTTTTGATGAAATATTATATGGCCAAGATCCGTACTTTACTGATAATCGTTATTTCTTTAATGATTCGTAAGGCCGACGCACAAATTTCATCTGCAGATAGTTTATATCTGCAAAGTATTTTTACTTATTTTACCTATTCAAACGTCGTTCCTGACTCGGGATTTATGATTCAGCCGCAGGTTGCTTCTGTAAACGATGTGCATACTTCACTCAGTAGTAACTTTCAATTTGAATTTTCTGATTTCAATGAATGGAATATTTCAGTGGATTCTGTTATGCATTCGGATACCATTAGAAATACACGATTAAACCAATATAGTTGGTTTTTTAAACAAAAAAATGTACTGAATTATTTACCCTTTACTGTTAATGGTAAATCCTCCAGATCCTATACATTCTTTTATCCCGATAGTATACCGCAAACATGCCAAACTGCATACCTTGTGATTCCCGGTAATGGTAATGATGAAGCCTATTTTATGGCTCAGAATGCAAGTTATCATACCCGGAATTGTCAAATGATCGATCATTTTAGAACTCAAGGAGACGTATATGTCCTATGTAAACCCAATGAGGAAGTACGCGCAATATGTTGGGGAAATCTAAAAATGAACCAATATATCGTGTCATATCTGGATTCCGTCAATAGGAATTATAGCCTCCAATATTTGATGGAATCCATGGCAATGATCAAACACCTAAAATCTAATTATAACCATGTGATTGTTATGGGGCTCTCAGAGGGTGGATATACAACTCTATTAGCATCCTTAATGGAACCGCCTAATGGTGCTATTATTTCAGCAGGGTATTCCAAGTTATTCGATACTTTTCAATGGTCTCATACCGTTTTACAAACCAAATTTGATTCCTTGGTGGATGTCTATCATCAAGATAGTATTCGGGCTTCAATAGAAAAAAGCACCTGTCAATTTTTGTTCACTTGGGGGGACTCAGATCAAACAGAGTTAATGAATGATGAATACACTTTTCATCATACCCAAAATTTATTGTCCGGATTAAATAACGCTTCATTCTTATACGATTATAAGTATCATACATTCCCACCTTGTAATTTGTTGGACACATTTATTAACCGAATTCAGGATATACCAAATCTTAAATTCAGTGCTACTAAAACGACCATCGATACCTTATGGTCGAAAATAGATTTTTGCGGTAGTGGCCCCTTTAACTTTGATCTGTATAGGAATAATCAATTGCTAAATTCCTTTAATCAAATTTCGAATTCAACTTCTATTCCTTTAGTGGATTCGGGGTTATACGATATCCGGAATATTATTAATGCAAATCAACAAGTTGGATATTGCATGGATACCATTTATTACAATCCATTGTTAGTAAACGTGAAGACTCAGGAGTCTGTTTTATTGTTGCAAAGTGCTTTCTCCGATTATACATGGGTGAGTCTAAAAACAGAAGATTCTATAATCCGTATGAAATGCTATTGTATGGATTCAAGATGTTTGTTTGATTATACAGGTCCGGCCGGTAAAATAGAAATATCTACATCTAATTGGCCACTAGGGATGTATATATTAAAGGTTTATACGTCAGATGAAATATATACGGCCAAAATGCTTAAGCGCTAAAACCAAATTTCATTTTCCATACACCCAGGATGGCCTCCTTCACTATTCCTTTGGTCATTTTCGACTGACCTTCTTTGCGATCTATAAACGTAATGGGAATTTCCCGAATCTTAAAGCCTTTTTTCCAGGCACGATATTTCATTTCTATTTGAAACGCATATCCTATAAATCGAATTTTGTCTAAGTCTATCGACTCTAATACATGACGTCTGTAACACACAAATCCTGCCGTACAATCTTTAATGGGCATCCAAGTTATTAACCGAACATATACAGAGGCTCCATAGGATATGAGAATTCGATTTAATGGCCAATTTTCTACTTTCCCACCACCCACATATCGTGAACCAACACTTACGTCCGCTTGTTCATCTCGGCAAGTTTTATATAATCGTATCAGATCATCAGGATTATGAGAAAAGTCGGCATCCATTTCAAAAATATACTCATATCCTTTTTCTAAACTCCATTGAAAGCCTGCAATATAAGCTGTCCCTAATCCTTGCTTACCCGTTCTTTCAATCATGAATAAACGATCTGCATACATTGATTGAAGGTGTCTCACAACCCCAGCCGTTCCGTCCGGTGATCCATCATCCACAATCAATACATGAAACTGACCTTCTAAAGAAAAAACTTTTAGCAGAATCTTTTCAATATTCTCAATCTCATTATAAGTGGGTATGATAACAATTTTGTCCAAACTACAGGGTATTTTAAAAATTCGAAATTAATACAATCGAAGGGGTTTTAGGCCACAGCTAAAGTTTTTTTAACATGGTCTGGTTAAATATTTTAGAAACTACATTTTTCGTGTCTAGGGCAAAGTCGCCTTTCATAATCCAATCGTAGTATTGAGGCTCCGATCGAAATACCTCCGCGACAGACTTATCTTTGTATTTTCCAAAATTAAAGACAGCAATATCATTCGTCAATTTAATCCGCCTGGAATAATCCAGAAAATCATCTCCCTTGGAGAAATTGCCTAAAAAAGCCACGTCATTTTCTAAATCCGCATATCGTTCAATTTGTGATTCAAGAATTTCAAAGGTCGCCAATGCATCCGCTTCGGCACTATGAGCATCAATGAGTTCCTTGCCGCAATAATATTTGTAAGCTGCAGCTAAATTTCGAGGTTCTTTTTTGAAAAATATTTGCTGTACATCGACTAAATGACGATCACGAAAATTAACATCTAATCCGGCACGTAAAAACTCCTCAGTTAAAATGGGAAAGTCAAATTTGTTAGAATTAAATCCGCATAAATCACAATTATCGATATACTGCTTGATACTATTAGCCAATTCGCGAAAAGTTGGCTCTCCCGCAACATCGGCATCATAAATTCCATGAACGGCAGATGCTTCTTTGGGGATAGGAATGCCAGGATTCATTCGCCTTGTTTTAATTTCTCGTTTGCCTTCGGGGTAAACCTTAATAATTGAAATTTCAACAATCCGATCTTGGGTAATACTCACACCGGTTGTTTCAAGATCAATGCAAGCGATGGGGCGTTTTAGGTTGAGTGTCATATATTGGAAAAAGTAAATTGGGTTATGGTTGTTTCATCCAGTTCAAAATTTCATCTTCATCTAAATTAATATAATTGGATTCCCGGATCAAGGTCGTGTCTTTAACCCATTTTATGGAGGGTAAGGTATGACCTCCATTTAAGGTTACAAACTGTTCCACTCCATTGAAGATAGTATAATGGATGTTGTCGGCTTTAGTATCATCGAAAAACGTTTTGAGCTGGGTGGTATCTCCATTGAGGACGATATGGAAAGGAAGTTCCGGATGCTTTTGTTTCATAATTCTCATTCGCTTGGCAGCTTTGCGGCAATAAATACAAGTCATGCTCATGAAGGCAATGATGTGTTTTCCTTTTCGTAGTTCCCATTCCGGGGGGGCATTCAATTCAGATTGATAGAGTATACTCAACGGAATGGGCTTCATAATATCGGGTTTGCGATCTTCAAGGTAAATGCTCTCCGGAGGTGAATACAGAAAGGGAAAGCCGGCAATGCCGAGAAAAAGAATTCCGGTCAGCACATGTCCGTAACGGAAGTTCCATTCGTACTGTAATTTAGCAATCAATCCGATGACGAGTAACATCGCCAAATTTTTATACACAGACTGCAAGGGTGTCATTGGAATGGTATCACCAAAGCATCCACAATTTCCGTTACTTCCATATACCTTGATTACCAATAACAAATAAACGGTAAAGAATACCAGTAAAATGACCGAGACGGGTATGGCAATCTTTTTAATTCGGAAATGGGCAATAAAAAGAAATCCAAGAAAAAATTCCAAACCTGTGAGCAAACGCGCCAGCCACTCTGCAATGGTCCAATTGAAAGGAGTTGTCTCAACAATAGTCCAACCGAACTGTTCCAGTGTAGGAAGTTTCGAATAGGCAGAAAAAAGGAAAATACCTCCAGTCAACACACAAAGTACAGATGCGATGATTTTCTGAAGTAGAGAACGATTCATGGAGTTTGGGTAAGCCACAAATGTAGGACAGCAGGAGCAGTAATTCTTACGAATTTTATTAACCGTTCAAGTCGAAGAAATCGGCTAATATCTTTAAGGAAATGCCGTTCCCCGTTTGATCATTCTCCAATTGACGATTGATATAGCTGTAAAATTGTTCGGTATTAAAATTATCTAAATCCCTTAATTCTTTGTTGAAGCTTTTAAAGGCCATATTCCATTTGTCAAAATGTCTTTGTTCAATATAGCCTTCTTGAATTTTAATGACATTATCATGCCTGCGGTCGATGGATATTTTGTTGAATAATTCAATAATAGCCTCTTTTTCTCCTTCTAGGATTTGAAAAAAATGTTTGTTGCAATAAACCAATATCCCCGTAATTTGATCATCCTCATTGTTTTTACGAGCAATTTCCAAAATATCCTTAATATCTTCAAACCGAATACAATCGCAACCGGTGCTAACATACGACAAATGATATATGTCACTAGATTTTTCCATTGGGTAAAGATATTTCTATTCCTCAATCCTTGTCATCGCTATTTGCAATATTGCATAAAGGTATATAATATCAATGTTCATACATGTCTTTGACCGAACCAAATCCTATGATATCCGACACGACCTGCTCTTCCCGAAGTTCCACGGCTTTGATGATTTTCTCCCTACCATAGGACTCCTTAATACCATAAACCGTTTTGCGCAAAGTATCCTTTCTGATTTTGTCGTCAAACAGTTCATACTGTATGTTTTGATCTGTAATAAAGTCATGGGCAGCCACACCAATGGTTCGTAAATCGTTATGAAAAATGGGAAAGCCTTGTTTCGTTTGTTCCAACTGAATGCGCTCATAGAGATGATGGTACATATCCGTGCCGTCTTGTAAGGGTTGCTGAAAGCGAATTGGAACATGCCATTCACTGTGGTTCTGGTAGCTACACATAAAATTAATTTGCCGGCAGAAAACATGATGTTGCACCAGACGGCTTTCTAATTTCATGCACAAGGACAGGAAAATTTCCTGCAGCACCTGTGGGTTGTTTCGCTGCGAACCCGACAAGGTTCGTACGGCCGACATGGACTTATAACCATTGGTATAAAAATCGACCTCGGCAAAATGAAGACGGTAGGACCAGTAATACCCGAGGACACCCATAATTTTTTTCAGCACGGATGCCGGGGCGTAACGAAGTTCCAAAGGTGTTCTGATGCCGGCTTTCTTCAAGCGTATGGCCCATCTGTCGCCAATACCCGGAAGGTCTATCAATTCCAGGGTGGCTAAAATGGTATCAATATTCTCCGGTGTGATACGCACCAAACCATCAGGCTTCTGTAGGTCCGTAGCGAGTTTGGCGAGGAATGTATTGGGGGCAATGCCGATTGAACATCGCAGCCAGTCACCTACATCCTGTCGAATATCGGCCTTGATCTTTAGGGCAAGATCCTCCGGTCGGGGATAGATATATCGATATTCAGTTAAGTTAACAACCGCTTCGTCGATGCTTTTCGGAATGACATCATCTGAATATTTTCGCAGGACCTGCATGATTTCTTTATGGAACTGCCTGTATACGGATGATTTTGGATTGACCGCTACAATATCCGGACAAATGGATTTGGCTTCGTTAAAACGCATCCCTGTCTTTACACCACATGCTTTTGCCTCGATGGATGGAGCAATAATCACACCGTTTGAATTCCCGCCACAAACCCCAATCGGTTTGCCACGAAGCCTTGGATTGATTTGCTGCTCGCAACTCGCGAAATAGCTGTTCATATCAATGAACAGGATGACCGCATTGGGGTTAGGCGTTGTATAATTCTTAAATTGCATTTGAAATTTCATACCGAAGTTATCCAAAGAAATGCATTCATTGACGCTTGTGAATAAGTTTAGCTTTTCTAACCCCAAAATTGGATGGCGATTGCTTAACGAGTTTACGCAGGTGCCGGCTGCGAAGCTTTCCGGATTGAAAGAGAATGGGTTTGGCATTGTGCATCGACAAGGCTAGAAGCTCTAAGAAAGAGGCCGGGAAAGATGAGATGCATGCTACCATACAAGTTAAGGCAACTTATCATGCGAGATTCACCGGAGCCAGTCCGGCATTTATTTTATTTTCTTGCCTGCAATCCTGTCCAACAGCTCGTCAAATGCACGGCCAAAATCTTCCTTGGATTGTGACGGTTGACGGAAATCCAGTATTTCTTTGCCGTCCCGGGTGTATAATTTGTAGTAAAACAAAAAGAACTTCTCCGCGCTGGTATCGCTTTGTCGGAAACTGGTAGGCCCAAATTTGACCGCATAAAAATCTAAAGTGTCCTCACGTCTGTTGCAGATGTAATAACCTTGACTAAACCATGTCAACAACTGAATATCTTTTGTGGATGGATGTTTGTCCAATAGTTCTGTATGCCTTGCGTAGACGCGCCACTCCGGTGTACGACTATCCTCCAGAAGGCTGTAAAGGCCAACATATAAACTATCCCGAGTGGTGGCAAGGCTATACCACAATAAATTGTTGAGTATCGTTGGATTGCTCATGTAGGACGTATAGGGTGTTTGTTTGGCTTTGAGGGAAGTCCGAAAAACTTTGTCCGCCTGAATTTTATTGAAAAAAGTCAAACATAAATACAGAACGGCGTAGAGCAAGCTGCTCCGCATACATACCATACGCCCTCGACTCTGATTTTTAAAAAATAAACCCACCAACACAAACAATAACATCGGCACCGTAAAAATCAAATCGACGATGGAAATATTATTCAGTGAATAAAGTTGGTTGGTGAATGGCAGAAACAAGCGTGTACCATAGTTCGTGAAAACATCCACAATGGAATGCCCCCATAAACAAACCAATGATAGCATAAACCATTCCTTATAGGAGATCCTTTTTCGAAAAAGAAAATAAAATATTAATGCCAGTGGAAACGCACATAAAAACTCCACTAAAAAGGCATGGGTATGGCTTCGGTGGTAAAGGATGTATTTTCTGTTGTCACTTAATCCGGAAATAAATAAATCAAAGTCAGGAAAGGTCTTCAGAAAAGCTCCGGCCAATGCAGCTTTTCGCCCGGCCTTTTTGCCTAAAAGTGTATCGCCGATTGCGGCGCCCATCACGATATGAGTAATTGAATCCATAGATTGCCGCAAATATAACCTGACAAATATTCTTTTACTCCGGCAACTACCTGAAATAATATCATGAATTGCTTAGTGCTACGGACACTTTGTCCTGAATAATGGATTGGCTGCGATTTTGATGCAAGATGTGAAATCAAAACAAGGTTATTATGAATTTAAACAATTTCACAATCAAAGCACAGGAAGCCGTTGCCGCAGCACAACAACTGGCTTTCAATCAGAAGAACCAACAAATTGAAACAGCCCATTTACTGAAGGCTATGTTGGATGAAGAAAATAAGTCAACGGATTACCTCCTTAAAAAGAACGATGTCAATGTATCTTTTGTAGAACAGAAGAACCAGGAGATATTGTCCAAAATACCGGCCTTTAGCGGTGATGCCGGTCAGGTGATTTCTCGGGAAGTTAATCAGGCCATACTTAAGGCTGGATCCTATCTCAAAGATTTCGGTGATGAATTTATTTCCCTCGAACATCTCTTATTGGGTCTATTGGGGAACAATGATGCCGTATCTAATTTGTTGAAGGATGCCGGCCTGAACGAAAAGAATCTGAAAAAGTCCATCAAGGACACACGTAAGGGAGAAACAGTCCAATCACAATCCGGTGAAAGCAATTTCCAGTCCTTGAAAAAATATGCGAAGAATCTGAATGAAATGGCCGCTGCAGGTAAGCTGGATCCGGTCATTGGTCGGGATGAAGAAATTCGCCGTACACTTCATATATTATCCCGTCGGTCTAAGAATAATCCTATTTTAGTGGGAGAACCCGGAGTAGGTAAAACAGCCATCGTGGAAGGTTTGGCCCATCGGATCATTAACGGAGATGTACCGGAAAATCTTAAATCCAAAGTGATTTTTGCACTCGATATGGGGCAGCTTATCGCGGGTGCCAAGTATAAAGGTGAGTTTGAAGAACGTCTCAAAGCAGTCATCAAGGAAGTGACCGACAGTGATGGAGAAATCATTTTGTTTATCGATGAAATTCATACCCTAGTTGGCGCCGGTGGAGGTGGGGAAGGAGCCATGGATGCTGCGAATATTTTGAAACCGGCATTGGCGCGCGGTGAATTACGTGCCATCGGTGCGACGACCTTGAATGAATATCAAAAGTATTTTGAAAAAGATAAAGCCCTTGAACGCCGATTCCAAAGGGTCATGGTGGATGAACCGAGTTTGGAAGATGCGATTTCCATATTGCGCGGATTAAAAGATCGATATGAGAATCATCATCATGTAAGAATTTTAGACGAAGCCATTATCGCTGCCGTTGAATTGTCTTCACGTTATATAACCGATCGTTTTCTGCCGGATAAGGCCATCGATCTGATTGATGAAAGTGCAGCGAAATTAAAATTGGAAATGAATTCCATGCCCGAAGAATTGGATGAACTGGAACGCAGATTAAGGCAATTGGAAATCGAACGAGAAGCCATCAAGCGTGAACAGGATGAAAAGAAATTACAGGATCTGAGTCGCGAAATTGCGAATTTGGCCGAACAACGGGATGCCCTTAAAGTAAGATGGGAACAAGAAAAATCGGAGATCGATACGGTCCAAAAAATTAAATCGACCATTGAACATCTTCGCTTGGAAGCGGATCAGGCTGAACGTAATGGTGACTTTGGTAAAGTAGCAGAATTGAGATATGGTAAGATAAAGGAACAAGAAACCTTACTGCAAAAGAAAATTGAAGAACTGGATTTGAACAGCACAACACATAAACGATTGCTGAAAGAAGAGGTGGATGCTGAAGATATCGCAGAGAACATTGCCAAAGCAACGGGTATCCCTGTTTCACGAATGTTGCAATCGGAAAAACAGAAACTACTCAGCCTGGAATCTCATTTGCACGAAAGAGTGGTTGGTCAGGAAGAAGCCATCGTGGCAGTTTCGGATGCGATTCGCAGAAGTCGTGCCGGATTACAGGACGCCCGTAAACCCATTGGTTCATTTATTTTTTTGGGAACCACAGGTGTGGGAAAAACAGAGTTGGCCAAAGCCTTGGCAGAGTTTTTATTCGATGACGAATCGATGTTGACCCGTATTGATATGAGCGAATATCAGGAGAAGCATAGCGTGAGCCGATTGGTAGGGGCCCCTCCGGGATATGTAGGATATGACGAAGGTGGTCAGTTGACCGAGGCTGTCCGTCGTAAACCTTATAGCGTGATATTATTTGACGAAATTGAGAAGGCCCATCCGGATGTATTCAATACATTATTGCAGGTCTTGGATGACGGCCGTCTGACCGATAACAAAGGCCGTGTGGTGAATTTCAAAAACACCATCATCATCATGACCAGTAATATGGGTAGTCATATCATTCAAGCCAACTTTGAAAATGTGACCATGAAGAATGTAGATGATGTAACAGAGAAAACGAAAGTTGAAGTGATGAATCTGCTGAGACAAACGATACGTCCGGAGTTCTTGAATCGAATTGATGAGATTATCATGTTTAAACCATTGATGAAGGAAGAGATTCGCGGCATTATTAAAATTCAATTAAATGGTCTCAAAACATTACTGAAAGACCAGGATATCGATCTCGGATTTTCTGAATACGCTTTGGACTATCTGTGTGAGAACGGTTTTGATCCGCAATATGGGGCCCGTCCATTGAAAAGACTGATTCAAAAGGAAATCATTAATTTACTCAGCAAAAAAATCATTGCAGGAGAAATTGATAAGTCAAAGCCTGTTATGGTGGATGTTTTCGACGGTCTGGTGGTGATTACCAATTCATAATGAAGCCTTGGATTTAGAGCCGATGATTTATCTGATTATTTATATAGATTTGCAAACACAATAAACGAAAACATGAACCCAAACGAATTTCAGAAATACGCCATTAAACATCATGGCATAAGCAGTGCGACTTTGCATAATTTTAGCTCGCACATGAATAAGACCATCACAAACCTGACGCCTTACATCATAGAGGAGCGTCCGATGAATGTTGCATCGATGGATGTGTTCTCCCGATTAATGATGGATCGAATTATCTTTCTTGGTGAAGGCATCAATGATTATGTTGCCAATATTGTAACGGCTCAATTATTGTTTCTGGAAAGTACGGATCGTACAAGAGATATTCAAATGTATCTCAATAGTCCGGGAGGAAGCGTATATGCAGGGCTTGGGATCTACGATACTATGCAAATCATACAACCGGATGTGAGTACCATTTGTACCGGTATTGCAGCGAGCATGGCGGCAGTGTTGATGTGCGCAGGGGTTAAAGGCAAACGAAGCGCCCTTAAACATTCGCGCATCATGATTCATCAACCTTTAGGCGGTGCGGAAGGTCAAGCCAGTGATATCGAAATTACAGCTCGTGAAATTGGGAAATTGAAAAAGGAATTGTACGAGATCATTGCTTTGCATAGCGGGCAAAAATTCTCCAAAGTAGAAAAAGACAGTGATCGTGATTATTGGATGACCGCTGAAGAGGCTAAAGAATATGGTATGGTAGATGAGGTTCTGGTCAGGAATGCCAAAAAGGAAATTTCAGGCGAATAATCCGGATTCATTCAAGAACGTCATTCTCTACGGAATGAACCCAGGGGGCTATTTATCTGCTTTGCGCGCATTACAAGCATTGCACATCGGTTGTAGATTTTCTAAATCATTGGTTCCGCCTTTGCTTTTCGGAACAATATGATCGATGGTCATAAGTTCAAACGATTCGGTGTATAAATCTATATGATAGCCACCGGCGTGATTCCGGGCTTTGATCAGGTATACACCCACTTTGTCACAACCTTCATTCGCACATCGACGACCTTTGTGATGAAATACCCTAAGTCGTTTGTGGTTGGCAAATCGAATATTCAATAATTCGAGTTCCAATAATTCCACAAACGTATACTGATGACCGAGCGTTTTGGGTATTTGCATGCTATTAAGAGGTAAGTCACAAATATCTTTATAAAACTCCTTATTTTTGCTGAATGGCTAAAGAAAAAAATCTACAATGCTCCTTCTGTCTCAAGAGCGATCAGGAAGTACGCATGATAGTGAGTGGCGCCAAAGCCAATATTTGTGATGAGTGTATTGAAAATGCAGCTTTGATTATTGAACAGGAAATCGGCCGACTGGACGATCCATCAGAGTCGCGCAAACCAATAGAATCGAAGGATATCAAATTCCCGCACAAGCCGATAGACATTAAGAATTATCTGGATCAATATGTGATAGGCCAGGACGATGCCAAAAGGGTACTGAGCGTCGCTATTTATAATCATTACAAGCGACTGAATCAGGAAGTGAAGGACGATGTGGAAATTGAAAAATCCAATATTATCATGGTTGGTGAAACCGGTTCGGGTAAAACCTTGCTTGCCAAGACGATCGCCCGTATGCTGAATGTGCCATTTGCCATTGCCGACGCTACCGTGTTTACAGAAGCCGGTTATGTGGGTGAAGATGTTGAAAGTATTTTATCCCGTTTGCTGCAAGCGGCTGATTATGATGTCGAGAAAGCCCAAAAAGGAATTGTGTTTATTGATGAAATTGACAAGGTCGGCAGAAAGAGTGATAATCCGTCAATTACCCGGGATGTGAGTGGTGAAGGTGTTCAACAAGCCATGCTCAAATTGCTTGAAGGTGCCGATGTACTTGTTCCACCTCAAGGTGGGCGCAAACATCCGGATCAGAAAATGGTCAAAATTAATACCCAGAATATCCTCTTCATTTGCGGTGGAGCCTTTGAAGGAATAGACAAAACCATTGCCAGAAGAATTCTAACTTCTGCAATCGGTTTCAGATCACAAACCGAACAATCTGCACATGATAAAGATGATCTGATTCAATTTGTAAATTCCCAGGATCTCCGCTCTTACGGGTTAATCCCTGAGTTGCTCGGGCGATTACCCATTGTAACTTATCTCCGGTCTTTGGATAAGGAGGCCTTGCGACGTATTCTCACTGAGCCTAAAAATGCACTCATGAAGCAATATAAACGCTTATTTGAGTATGAGAATATAGAGTTGGTGATGGAAGATGATGCCTTGGATTATATCGTGGAAAAGGCCATAGAATTTAAATTAGGCGGACGTGGGCTCCGCTCTATTTGTGAATTGATCATGACGGATGCGATGTATGAATTGCCGAGCAGTAAATCTAAAGTTCCATTTGTCATCAATGCAGAATATGCCCGTGAAAAGATCGAGAAATCTAAATATTCCTATTTGAAAGTCGCTTAAGGGAGGTCATTACGAAGTCAATACTCGGATTTTACTGTACAAAGATTTTAAATATCCTGTGAAAGCAGGATATTTTTTGTTTTGTGCAAAAGTGGATTATCTTTGCTAAAAGTTAGAGTAGTCAAACAATTAAATTTTACCACATGAACTCAATTCGTCGCCAAAATAATAGCCTTGAAGAAGTTCACGGAAGTGTAGAAACAATTGCCGGCACTTCCATTTGGAAAAAGATTCTGGCCTTTTTTGGACCGGCTTATTTGGTTTCAGTCGGTTATATGGATCCGGGGAATTGGGCTACTGACCTGGAAGGGGGAAGTCGCTATGGATATGCATTGGTCTGGGTTCTTGTCATGAGCAATATTATGGCCATCATATTACAGTCGCTAAGTGCGCGATTGGGTATTGTTTATAAACGAGATTTAGCGCAAGTGAATCGTGAGACCTATCCGCCGGTCATTAATTTTTGTTTGTATGTCTTAGCCGAAATAGCGATTGCTGCAACCGATCTGGCAGAGGTTATAGGAATGGCTATAGGTTTGAATTTGCTTTTTGATATACCACTTCTGTGGGGTGTCACCATTACCATTTTCGATACCTTTTTATTGCTTTATTTACAAAAGCTCGGTATTCGAAAAATGGAGGCATTTATTGTCAGTCTAATCGCCATTATTTTTGTCTCCTTTGCGATAGAGCTGTATTTTGTCAAACCGGTATTGGGAGAAATTGCGAAAGGTCTTCGGCCTTCACTGCCCGATGATCAAGCACTCTATATAGCCATTGGCATTATTGGCGCCACGGTTATGCCGCATAATTTGTATTTGCATTCGGCCTTGGTTCAAACCCGAAAAATCGGCGATGATGATGAATCGAAACGTAAGGCCATTAAATGGAATTTTATAGATTCTACCATCGCGCTCAACCTGGCCCTCTTTGTGAATGCCGCCATTCTCATTTTGGCCGGTACGGTCTTTTATCAAAATGGGATGCAGGATGTCAATAGCATAGAAACAGCGCACGAATTATTGGCTCCCTTGGTGGGGCATAAATTGGCACCCATACTTTTCGCTATTGCCCTGATTGCGGCAGGACAAAGCAGTACGGTTACCGGAACGCTGGCAGGGCAAATTGTGATGGAAGGCTATTTGCATATCCGTATCAATCCCTGGCTGCGCAGAATCATCACCCGTTCTGTTGCGGTTATACCGGCTCTGATTACCATACTGATAGCCGGTGAAGATAAAATGACCGATTTACTCATCTTAAGTCAGGTCATCCTGAGCATACAATTAGCCTTTGCCATCATACCCTTGATTTATTCTGTGAGTAACAAAAGGATGATGAAAAACTTCACCATCAAACCTTGGCTCATCATTGTTTCGGTAGCAGTGACATCCGTTATTTTATATTTAAATATCAAAATGGTATTAAGTAAATCATTTTCTTTTTTAGCTGAAAGTGATAACGTATGGGCTGAAGCGTTGGTGATCATCGGATTGATACTGTTTGGCATATTATTATTGCTGACGATTTTTTATCCTTTACTGAAACGGAAAGAAACACTCCGCGATAGCAATATTCACAGAGAGATTCTGGAGATCAATACTCCTCTGGTGCCCGGATATCAAAAAATTGCCCTGGCCTTAGATTTTAGCAAAACGGATGAACGTGTGATTTCACATGCACTTCAACAAAGTGGAGCTGATACAAGTTTTGTCTTAATCCATGTGGTGGAAAGTGCCGGCGCAAAAATTCTGGGTAAGTATACGGCAGATGCCGAAGCTATATCGGATGAAGATTATTTGAAGATGTACGCCGATCATTTGACGAAATTGGGTAAGACCGCAGTCGCTTGTTTGGGATATAGAAACCGTTCAGCCGAAATTGCCCGTATTTGTAAAGAGCAAGGAGTTGATTTGCTGATTATGGGTGCACATGGGCATAGTGGATTCCTCGACTTTTTGTACGGGCAGACGATAGAAAGTGTAAGACATCAAGTAGACATCCCTGTGCTGGTTGTGAAAGAAGAATCCTAGTTTAAAGTAAATACGATACACCCGGTATCTATGTATTGATTTGTTACTTCGCTTCAGAAATTGCACCTTTGTGATATGAATATTAAACTCATCGAATGTCCACGGGATGCCATGCAAGGTTGGTCCACGTTTATCCCGACAGCCGATAAAATAGCCTACATCAATCAACTTTTACTGGTAGGTTTTGACACGATAGATTTTGGTTCCTTTGTGTCTCCGAAAGCCATTCCTCAAATGGCCGACACCGTGGAGGTACTTAAACATCTGAATATGACCGATTCCAAGTTGTTGGCCATCATTGCCAATACACGTGGTGCTCAGGATGCGGTTCAGTTCGATGAGATTAATTTCCTTGGATTCCCATTTTCAATTTCCGAAACTTTTCAGCAGAGAAACACAAATAGCAGTATCGCCGAATCCTTACAATCGGTGGAAGCGATTCAATCATTATGTGTGAAGCATAATAAGCAATTGGTGATTTATATTTCCATGGGCTTTGGGAATCCATATGGCGATCCATATAGCGCGGAAATAGCCTTGCAATGGGTAGAAAAATTAGCGACATTGGGTATCAGTATTTTTTCGATTTCAGATACGGTGGGTGTTTCTACTCCTTCAAACATTAAGGATATTTTTTCCAGTCTGGTTACAAATTTTCCTTTTCTGGAATTTGGCGCACATTTTCATTCAACCCGTGAGACTGCCTTAGAGAAAATTGAATCTGCTTATCAGCATGATTGTTTTCGTTTCGATGGAGCCTTAAATGGTATCGGTGGTTGTCCTATGGCGCAGAATGATCTTGTCGGGAATATTGCCACAGAACAACTCATCGGCTATTTTGAACAGCAGGGGATTGATCTCGGTTTGAATAAACAAGCTCTGGAAGAATCGATATTAATGGCCCAACGAATATTCGTCTAACCATTGCATGACTGTCAAAGCCATTGTATTTTAGCAGAATCATAAAAAGGAAACATGAAAAAAATAATTCCCATAAAATATTTGAGCCTGCTCTTATGTTGTTTTATACAATTAGGAAGCTTGCATGCCCAAACCAACACTTCTAAAATCCAACTGACAAAAGGCCAGACGTTTTTAGTTACGTCTATCGACTCTTCTGATACGAAACAGAAAAGGGGAGAGGATAATATGGATATGAAATCATTCTCGGTTTCTACTATTGCGTATGAGGTTTTGGAGGTGAAAGAAAATTCCTATCTCATTCGATCTACCTTGCAAAAAATTAAAATCAATTCGGATGCTTTCGGAATGAAAATGGATTACGATAGTGAAGACCCCGCCAAGCAAGAAGGCATGTTTGCCGAGCAAATCAAGGGTCGCGTAGGTAAATCGGATACGCTTGAAATTGGCATGGATGGTAAAAAGATTGAAAAGGAAGAGAAGGAAAAAAAGCCCGGAAATGGTCGCGGAGGCCGGGGGGGCATGGGTATGATGGGCATGATGAAGGGGCAAAGTGGCGGCACCGAAAATTTATTTTTGCTGATTCCGGCAGAAGCGACAGAAGGCAAAGGATGGAAGGTTGATGATGGTAAAGAAAACATCCGCACGCAGACCATTTATTTTATGGATAAAGTAGAAGGAAATACTGCACAGGTTTCATTTAAAAGAAAGAAAAAAGGGACCCGCACATTCAATGGACAAGGAGGTGAGGGGAGTGTGGATATTGATAATCTGTCAGAAGGATCATTGACGGTCAACTTAAGTACGGGATTGGTATCTGCCTTTAAAGAAACGGTCAACATCAATATGAAGACGCTGATGATGGGACAAGAGAGCCCATCTACCGGTGTGTCGGTGAGTGTGATGGAAGTGAGGTAATAAAAAACACCGTTTTGGAACGGTGCTTTTTTGAAATTCGAGAATTTTAATTTATTGAATGAGGCAATTGCCGGTGAAATACTGACCGGCATATTTACTTTGTTGCTGCTTGCAACGAATGTCAGCTTCATCTAGATCTGTGCCATAAACTGTGCTAGTTTCGTTTTTGTTGGCTTGTCCTTCACTCGGACCACCGGTGATGGGAATATAAGTGCATTGACAGTTGTATGCCTTTTCTTTTTCTTCAGGAATTTTTACGCAAGAGGATAATCCGGCTAAGGCTAAGGCGACAAGGATGGTGTTTTTCATAAGATATTGTTTTTGCGAAAATAATTGCGTGTGATTAAAAAAAAAATCAAATTTTACAAATCAAATTTAATCCCTTGTGCCAACGGCAAATTAGGGGTATAATTGATGGTGTTCGTTTGTCTGCGCATATACACTTTCCAGGCATCGGATCCGCTTTCACGACCACCGCCGGTTTCTTTTTCACCGCCAAACGCACCGCCAATTTCCGCACCGCTGGTTCCAATATTGACATTGGCAATACCACAATCACTTCCGGCGTGAGATAAGAATTTTTCTGCCTCACGCATGTTCACAGTCATGATGGCTGAAGATAATCCCTGCGGTACATCATTTTGCATGGCAATGGCTTCATCCAAAGTTTTGTATTTCATCACATAAAGGATGGGTGCAAAAGTTTCATGTTGCACGATACCGAAACTATTTTTGGCTTCAATGATGCACGGTTTTACATAACATCCGCTCTCATATCCCTTACCTTTCAGCACACCGCCTTCTACCAAAATTTTCCCGCCTTCTTGTTTGGCGGTTTCAATCGCATTGAGATATGCTTGCACGGCATCTTTGTCAATCAATGGACCGACATGATTTTTCTGATCCAGGGGATTACCGATTTTAATCTGTTTGTAAGCATTCACCAGTTTTTCGGTAAACTTCTTATATACTTTTTCATGGATAATCAGGCGTCTTGTGCTGGTACAACGTTGGCCGGCTGTGCCGACTGCACCAAATACACATCCTATCAGCGACATGTCTAAATCCGCATGTTCTGAAATGATGATGGCATTGTTACCGCCTAATTCCAGTAGACTCCGGCCTAATCTTTCCCCGACCGCGGCGCCGATAGCCTTGCCCATTCGGGTACTTCCTGTGGCGGAAATGAGCGGTATACGCTTGTCATGACTCAACCATTCTCCGACTTCGCGGCCACCATTGATCAGGCAGCAAACCCCTTCAGGCACATTATTTCTTTTGAATACTTCCTGAATAATGTTTTGGCAAGCTACGCCGGTCAAAGGTGTTTTTTCTGAAGGCTTCCAGATGCAAACATCACCGCATACCCAAGCTAACATGGTATTCCAACTCCAAACCGCAACGGGGAAATTAAATGCAGAAATAATCCCCACAATGCCTAAAGGGTGGTATTGTTCGTACATTCTATGGCCGGGTCTTTCACTGTGCATGGTCAAACCATAAAGTTGTCGGCTGAGGCCAACTGCAAAGTCACAGATATCGATCATCTCCTGAACCTCACCCAGGCCTTCCTGCAGGCTTTTGCCCATTTCATAACTGACCAGCTCACCCAAAGGTTGTTTATATTTTCTAAGTTGCTCCCCAATTTGACGGACCACTTCACCTCTTTTAGGAGCCGGAGTCAGTCGCCATTCTTCAAATGCTTTCTGTGCTTGTTTGACCACTTTTTCATAGTCCGGTCGGGTGGTGGTGTATACCGCGCCGATGAGCGCCGCATCAACGGGTGAAAATGATTCCAATTTGTCACTTTTGCTGTCGAACCATTTCAG
This sequence comes from Chitinophagaceae bacterium, assembly GCA_016786845.1. Lineage (GTDB taxonomy): Bacteria > Bacteroidota > Bacteroidia > Chitinophagales > Chitinophagaceae > OLB11. The sequence goes on from JAEUVB010000011.1 coordinate 18,780, forward strand.
GCCGGTAGCTGTTCCACTATTGATTTTACTGAGTTTAAGCTGTTTTAGTGTTTTTTGCATGATGGATTTTTTAGAAAGTGCCCAAAGGTAAGTAAGAATAAAGTGGAAGAAGGAAAATGCCGTAAATTAATATTGATTTTCGCTAACAAAAGCCTGATTGGAATCGTATATAGGTTGGAAGAAAAAAGAATAATAGACCGGGGGAACGTATTTTTGACCATAACCAGAGCACTTTATCGTTGATCACGCAACAAATTATAGAAGGATGCATACAAAATGACCGCAGGTGTCAGCGTACCCTGTATGAGTATTGTTTCCCGATTATGATTAAAGTTTGTCACCGATACACCATTAACGAAGACGAGGCTATTGAAAGTTTAAACGCCAGTTTTCTGAAGGTGGTGAAGAACCTGGGTGCCCTGAAAGACGTGGACAGTATTGGCGGTTGGGTTAAACAAATCGCTGTCAATACCTCTATCGATTTTTTCAGATCAAAAAAAAAGTACACCGAACGGAATCGGTTTACCATTGATACGGAGTACTCCACGGTAGAACATACCCATTTTAATTTCGATTTTACGGAAAGCAAAATGGATAGCCGGGAAATATTCAAACTGATTCAACAATTACCCGATATGACACGCGAGGTTCTAAACCTGGCGGCTATCGACGGATATAGTCACAGAGAGGTGGCCAATATGCTCAATATCAGCGAGGAAGCATCCCGCTGGCATTTGCATAAAGCCCGGAAATTGATGATTGAAAAACTGGAACAAATTAATTATACGCATAAACCTAAAAAATATGAAGCAAGATAACCATTCACTGGATCGCTTTCTGCGCGATAAAGTGGAAGAAGCCGACTTCCCCTTTAAGGAGGAGTATTGGCTTAAAGCTGCCGCCTTGCTGGACGAAGAAGATAAGGACCGTAAAAAGCCTTTTTTCTGGCGTGGATTATCCATCGTGTTAGGTATTCTCATTCTGGGAGGTGCCACGGTATTATTTTCAAAAATCGGCCGTACGGAAAAACCGGAAACCGCGTCCTCTCCCATGGCAATGGCAGAAAGTCATCCGTTGAAGACCGCTACGGATACGAATTCCTCAACAAACAGCTCGTCTTCAAATGCTTCGGTTGACATGCCTGTTACACATGAATTGCCGGCAGAAACGGCGATTCAATCAACAACAAATAAGATCCATGATGAAGGCGTGAAAGTAAAAAAGGAGGCGCCTCAAACGGCATCAATAAATACTAATTCCACAATACCCCGGGTGCAGGATATCGCAACAGAAAAGATATCTGAGCCGCGTAACTCAAAAAGTGTTTCTGAACCCCAAAACATGGCCCCATCTAATGCTGAGCCGGTTGATCCCAAGGATGACCACATTTCTCGATCAGCTAAACGGAAAATGGCAAAAAACCAAAAGGCGAAGGAGAATATTCCGATCGCTTCAAACTTGAAAACAAATGAGCGAAAAAATACCCGATCTTCTCAGTCTGCAGATACAATAGCTAAGCAGCCGCTTGAAACACCAGAGGGTCAAGTCCAAGCACCTCAGCCAAAAAAGGAATTGAACCAAGTGAATCTGAATGGACGGAATATGGTGGCCCTGGATACAGAGACCCATGCCTATCGGATTCCGCTCACACCCGAACAAAGCAATCCGCGCTATCAGGCGTCTCTCGCCAATTATGTTCCTCTTCGTGTAGATAGTATGACCGTGATTCGATTAAAGCCTGCAGACGAAAAAAAGGATCAGGGCATTGCACCCATTGAACCTATTGCGGTTAACCCTACCATAAATGAGCCTCAACAAAAGAAAAAAAACATAAACTTCTATCTACTTGCCGGAATCAACGCTAACAAGGGATTCAAGGGCAATATCAATACTCCTGTTCCTTGGGGGATCTCACCTTATTTGGGGGCAGGTTTGGAGAAAAAGATGAGCAATAAATTGACTTTATCTGCACATGTTGGTTTTACCTGGTTCAATGCTTTGAATACAGAAAAGAAAGTCATCAACTATTATTATTCCTTTGGAATCGATTCAAGTGAGATCATCGTCACAAATCAAAAAATGCTGCAAGCGTATTTGCCCATTTCTGCTTACTATGAAATCATCAAAAAACACTACGCCTTCGCTTCCATCGGATTAGCCTATGCCTTTGATGTGTTTAGTCAGGTGAAAGACTCGCGTAACCCGGGAGCCACTAATCAATATGGTTATCGCACAGGGTTCAATCAATTGGATATGTTTTTACAAGCCGGCTATATGTATCAAATCAGTCAAAGGATACAAGCTCAGTTGTTTTTTCAACAAGGATTCTTCGATATGACCAAAGACAGTTATTTCAATAATACTGTTACCAATGCTCAAAGTCGCTTGTCAATCGGTATTAAATATAATTTCAAACGCAATGGAAACTAGAATTTTAACCCCCACAAAGACCTTCGTTTTACTTGCTGCAATGATCGGTATGTGGACGGCTTGCAGTAAACAGGACCTCCCGGCTGCATCCACCGGCTCACCGGTATTTTTATTTCAAGGAACGATTGGTGCAGATACGGTAGACTATTATGCCGGGAAAGAAAGCATCTATATGCATACCGAATTTTTCAAGGATAGCCAGGATTTATTTACACTCGTTGGTTATTTTGGAAAAGATACCTGTACCAACTGTGAACCCTATCTCGGATTTGAATTTAAAGACGTGGAACCCTCCTTGACTCAAAATCTTTCTTCCACTATTTTTGACTTGTTTACAGATAATATTTTTTATTCCTATTCACTGGATTCTGTCATAACTTCTCTGACGACAGAGCAATTTAATTTTATGGCCGAAGGAAGCCCGGTAGGGTCCTCTTACTTATGGGATTTTGGCGATGGCAGTTTCTCGACCTCATCATCACCTTCACACATTTATGCAAGTCCGGGTATTCGGAATGTAAAATTGAAAACCACTTTTCAAGGGGCCTCGGATTCTTTGAGTATACCTATTGATGTGACACCTTATTCTACTTGCAGAGTGCAGTTTGACGCCGTGATTGATTCTATGAATCCAAATTTAGTGAATGTGACAGCTAATTCCGGATTTAATACCTATGCATGGATATTTGGAAATGGGGCATCCGGTCAAGGTGTGACCACTTCAAATTTATATACACAGAACGCGGTATATCAAATTGACCTCACGGCCGGTAATTCTACTCTTTGCTCCGCATCATTCAAACGTAAAATTAATTTGTCTCAAAATGTCAATTACCCACTTCCTAATTTTCATTATACCACCACAAATGGCATCACCACAATGGCTACTGAAAGGTTGAACGGAGGTAGTTGCATTATCACCTGGAAGAATATGGGAAAGGTCTATAAATCGTATAAAACATTGTCTTCTGTCAATCAAAGCACGGTGCCTGTGTTTACGGTAAAAACCATCAATCTCTATCAAAACAATGTGACCGGAGAAAAGACTGTACTCATTTCAGGATCTGTAAATACTACGCTTTATAATGTGCTGGATCCAAATGATACGGTGCAAATAAAAAGTTCTGCTTTAAGTATAGCTGTCGCATATCCTTAATGATCCGTAAGAAGACTAATACTGCTCATTTTCATTTGGAAAGTCCTTACTCTTAACGTCTTCAATATATTGCTTCGTTGCACCCAAAATCTGGTCATAAAGATTTAAGTAGCGTCGTAAAAATCGTGGACTGAATTCTTTATTGATACCCAGCATATCGTGCATCACCAATACCTGACCATCGACATACATGCCTGCGCCAATGCCAATAATCGGTATTTTTATTTCTTCAGAAACACGCTTGCCTAATTGAGCAGGAATTTTTTCCAGTACAATTGCAAAACAACCTGCTTCCTGCAGCAAGTGTGCATTTCGAACCAAAATTTCCGCTTCTTCTTCTTCCTTAGCCCTCACGGTGTAGGTTCCGAATTTGTAAATACTTTGGGGGGTAAGTCCGAGATGTCCCATAACCGGCACGCCGGCTGAAATAATCCGTTTGACCGAATCAATGATTTCTTCCCCGCCTTCCATTTTGATTGAATGGGCCCCGGCTTCTTTCATAATGCGAATGGCACTATTGAGCGCCTCTTTCGAATTGCCCTGATAAGAACCGAACGGGAGATCAACCACAACCAAACTTCGTTTTACAGCACGAATAACGGATGAGGCATGATAAATCATTTGATCCAGAGTAATGGGCAGAGTGGTTTCGTGTCCTGCCATCACATTGCTGGCACTGTCTCCGACAAGCAATATGTCTATGCCGGCATCGTCGAGAATGGTTGCCATAGAAAAATCATAAGCTGTAAGCATAGAGATTTTCTCTCCCCTTAACTTCATCGCTTGCAGGGCGTGGGTCGTAATCTTCTTAAATTCCTTATTTTCTTTGTGTACACTCATGATATTCTGAATTCCTGCGCCAAAGGTAGAGAATTAAATGCAGCACAAAAACTTAACATCGGAAAAATAGACCGGCCTTTATATTTGCGTGGAGCTATGACGAAACAACAAAAAAAGGGTCTGATTATCCGAGATATCAGTTGGCTTTCATTTAATGCAAGAGTATTGCAGGAAGCCAATGACCCAAGTGTCCCACTGCCTGAGAGATTACGTTTTTTAGGTATCGTATCCAATAATATGGATGAATTTTTCAGGGTACGGGTAGCGACCTTGACGAGAATGGTTCAATTTGGCAAACAAGCAAAAACATTTCTGGAAGATAAACCGGCAGATATTTTGAAACAAATTCAAGCGGTTGTTCTCGAACAGCAAAAAGAGTTTGACCGGTGCTATCAGCATATCCTTCAGGAAATGAGGAAGGAAAAAATTGTGCTGGTGAATGAAAATAATCTCAGTAAGGCACAGAAAGAATTCGTGACGACTTATTTTACCGAAACGGTTCGGACCAATATTGCGCCTTTGATGATCGAGAGCCTGCATGAATTACCGCTGCTTCAGGATAAATCGATTTACCTGGCCTGCTTTCTGCATAATAGCAATAATTCTTTTATGAACAGTTATGCACTGATCGAAGTGCCGACGAATTTATTACCTCGATTTGTGATCCTGCCTTCGAATAAAGGAATGACTTCGATCATACTGTTGGAGGACATCATCCGATATTGTTTGCCCAGTTTATTTACGCAGTTTGGTTTCGATAGTTTTGAAAGTTATATCATTAAAGTCACCCGTGATGCAGAATTGGATATTGATAATGATGTAACGAATGACTTGATTTCTAATCTTGAAAAAAGTCTGAAGAAAAGAAAAAAAGGGAAGGCCGTACGATTAGTGTATGACCGGGCTATCCAAAAGAATTTACTCAACTATCTGGTTAAACTACTTAATCTGACGAAAAAAGATCATCTGATAGCCGGTGGCCGTATTCATAATTTTAAGGATTATATGGACTTCCCGTTTCAGGTTTTTAAACGCAAGGTGAGTCGGCAAAAGCCATTTGTTCATCCGCTGTTTACCCAGCCGGTTCGTATTCTTGAAGTGCTCAATCAAAGGGATGTGATGTTGCATTTTCCCTACCACTCCTTCGACTCCATTATCGATTTGCTGCGCGAAGCGGCGATCGATCCCTTTGTGGAGACCATCAGAATAACTTGTTATCGCCTTGCCCGACATTCAAAAATTGTCAATGCCCTCGTCAATGCCGTGAGAAATGGCAAGAAAGTTATCGTGGTCATCGAGTTACGGGCAAGATTTGATGAAGAAGCTAATCTGAAATGGAAAGCTATTTTAGAGGAGGAGGGTGTGAAGGTATTTGTAGGGTTCCCGAATATGAAAATCCATGCAAAGATTTGTTTAATCTCAAAAAGAGTCGGTAAATCGTTGAAGCATTATGGATTCGTAAGTACGGGCAATCTGAATGAGAGTACCGCGCGTTTTTATGGCGATCACTGTTTGATGACCTCTGATCGACGGATCACACTCGACATCCAAAAGGTTTTCGATTATATAGAACACCCTGCTGATATCAAGAAACTCACACTCTGTAAAACATTGATCTTATCGCCGGTGAATACCCGCCAGTTTTTCTTACATAAAATTCGGAATGAAGTTCGTTTACATACGGCCGGTAAGCCTGCAGCCTGTATCCTTAAATTAAATAGTTTGAGCGATCATCAGTTGATTCAGGCCATTTACGATGCTAAAGATAAGAATCTCAGTATGGATTTGATTATCCGGGGGATATGTTGTGCCAAAACCCATTTCAAACAGTGGGAGAATGATTTGCATGCCATTAGTATAGTAGATGAGTATCTTGAACATGCCAGGGTTTTGTACTTCCGAAATAATGGGGCAGATGATTATTATATTTCCAGTGCGGATTGGATGATGCGCAACATCGACTATCGAATAGAAGCAACTGTGCCTGTATACGATCCGTTTATTAAGGAGGAATTAAGAGATATCTTGTCGATTCAATTATCGGAAAATGTGAAAGCCCGTATTCTGGATAACCATTTGAGCAATATCCATGTGCCACGAAAAAAAGGTGAGAAAATACAACGTTCACAGGTTGAGATTTATAACTACCTCATGAAGAAGTCCTATTCTTAGTATGAGCTCCCTTAATCTGATAAAGATTTATGTCGATTGACAATGATATTGGTGTATTTTCTTTCGACTTTTTACTTACTACTCCCTACATGTATTATATTGCACCATGCGTTTAGCTGCCATTGATATCGGATCTAATGCCGCCAGATTACTCATTCAGGAGGTGACCACCTATAAGGATGGCAGTTTCGATTTTACAAAGATTAATCTGGTACGTGTTCCCCTGCGATTAGGATTTGATGTTTTTGAAACTGGTATTATATCAGATTATAAAATCGGGAAGTTGAAAGAAACGCTCAAAGCCTTCAAGCATTTACTGAATGTATATGAAGTGAAAGCAATGAAGGTTTGTGCCACATCCGCCATGAGAGATGCCAAAAATTCAGCAGAAATTGTTCGGCAAATTGATAAGGAAATAGGGATTAACATCGAAGTGATTTCAGGAAGTCGTGAAGCAGAGATACTCTATGAAACCCATTTAGCGGACAGTATGGACACGAAATACCGTTACCTCTATATTGATGTCGGAGGTGGAAGTACCGAATTAACCTATTTCAGCCGCAATGTGGTACCTGAAAAAAAATCTTTTAATATTGGAACCATCCGAATTCTTAAAGACAATGTGGGTTTAGATGTATGGGAAGACATGAAATCGTTTATTAAACTCAATGCGAAATCTCCCTTGCCCTTGATGGCTATTGGATCGGGAGGGAATATCAACAAGATATTTTCAATGTCTAAGCGTAAACCCGGCAAGCCATTGCCGCTTGAAGCATTAAAGGATTTCTACAAAGAAATGCAACCCTTAAGTGTGGCCGATCGTATCCATCAGTATGGTTTCCGTGAGGATAGAGCGGATGTTATTGTACCGGCACTACAAGTATATATACAAGTTATGCGATGGGCCGGCATCACTGATATCATGGTCCCCCAAATAGGTCTTGCTGATGGCCTCATTCATTTGTTGCATCAGGAAATGAGCTTTACGAGCCTGATGGGAACCGGTAAAGTATAAAGACAATGTAGCTTATTATTAATTTACACGAGTTCATGCAATCTTTTGTTTAGGGAGTTTAAATCCAAGGTTAGCTGATTTCTATTAACATATGTTAAAACAAATAAAATATTGTTTTACTTCTTTAGATTTGTTTGAACAAACAAACTTTTATTATTTAGGATCGCCTCAGTATTGGAGTTTGTTTGCACTAAAATAAGATTCAAACCAATAAATCAATATACTATGAATTCAGTATTTGTACTCAAAAACCAGTTCCGGAAATTTATAAAAGGATTGGTTGTTGTTTCTGTATTATTCATTTTAAACCCTCAGTTAATGAATGCCCAGGTTACCGTCAGCGGAGGAACCGGCGCTTCAGCCGGATCGCCTTATGCCACCCTCACTGCAGCAATCGGTGCCATTAATGCCGGTGGCGCATTAACTGCTCCGGTTATTGTGAACGTACCTGCAGGTTATACGGAAAATCTTACAGGTAGAATTACACTTACCATGACAGGCACCTTGGCTAACCCCATTACGATACAGAAAAATGGAGCAGGGGCCAATCCCATATTGACTTCTTTTACAGGAACAGTGGCCACTCCATCCAACGCAGCTGATGGAATGTTTGTATTAGCCGGTTGCGATTATGTAACCATTGATGGCATAGACCTGCAGGAAAAGTCCACAAATACAACCACCACATCAGTCATGGAATTTGGTTATGGTTTATTTAAGTTATCTGCAACCGACGGATGTCAAAATAACACCATTAAAAATTGCACCATCACATTGAAACGCCTGCAAAATACAGCATGGACAGCACCTGGACATAATGGATCCGTTGGAATCGCCGTTCACAACGGGTTACATAATGCATCCGGTGTTCTGACTGTAACTGCACCAAGCGGATCGAATTCCTTCAATAAGATCTATTCCAATACTATTCAAAATTGTAATGCGGGAATTGTATTCATTGGTTTTGGAGCAAGCTCACCCTTTACTTTAGGAGATACCAATAACGACATTGGAGGCATAGCAGGTTCCACCGGAAATACGATTCTCAACTATGGTGGAGGTGCTGCAACCAACCCGGCCACAGGCATTTTCGCCAATCAACAATGGGGTTTAAATTGCTCCTTCAATAATATTAACAGCAATGATGGGGCAGGGGTCAATCATACGACTACGCTTCGAGGAATATTTCTCAACAGTTCATCTACCAGTGCGAGCGCTAATTGCAATAACAATACAGTCACAGTCAAATCTTCGGGCACGATTTCACAAATGACAGGTATTGATGTGCAATTTGGCTCTACCGCAGCGGGGAATACCATAAATGTCAATAACAACACCGTTCAGAATTGTGTTTATACTTCTGCAACCACAGGTACTTTTCAAGGAATACTTACTTCCAATACAGCTGCCAATGTGAATGTAAGTGGTAATACAGTAACGAACAATACCTTGTCAGGTACCGGGCAAATGGATGGTATTGTCATTCAAAGTACACCGACCACGGTCGTTGCGAATAATAATATCGTTTCTAATAACTTGAAAACAGCCACAGGTACTATGAATGGCATGTACACATCCGGTGCCGCCGGTAATGTCACCATGAATAACAATACAGTTACGGGCAATACCATTAATGGAGGAGCTGCTACATCTACATTGCATGGAATTCGGAATTCTTTTTCAACAATTACCATATCCGGAAACACGATTACGAATAATCGGATCTTGTCTATGTCCGGTGCATCTGTCGGAGAAGTCAACGGATATTCAAATGTTCAATTTCCGGTGAATGAGACTATAACTAACAATATTATTTCAGGTTTAAGTGTCGGTGGAAGTAGTACTGCGGTAACCCATTTGGTTCGTGGTATTTCTGTATCGAGCGCCACTTCTGCAGTAGCCAATTGGAGTGGTAATACCATTTTCAACCTGACCTACAATGGTACTGCAGGTGCTGCAACTGTAAGTGGTATCCAATCGACTGCCGGCGGAAATATGACCATAACTAAGAATAAAATTTATAACGATACAGCATCGGGTACAGGGAGTGCTGTGAATGGGATTAACTTGCCGGCAGGTACCACTTACAACATCAGCAATAATCTCATCGGCCATTTATATACACCCGATGCAACCGGTATGAATTCAATCAATGGAATCAATGCACCCGGTGTATCCACGCTCAACCTCTACTATAATACTATTTTCTTAAATGCAGTCAGTAATTCGTTGACCACCTTTGGTTCTTCATGTGTCTTATTTGGTTCAGCCTCTACGGTTTTGAATTTGCGAAACAATATTTTGGTGAACAATAGTGTGCCCGCACAAGAATCCCTGAACAATAATGCAAATGGTGTTTCTGCATGTTTGCGCCGAAATGGTGGGACCTCAGGAACGGTTCCGGCCAATTATAGTACTGCATCAAATAATAATGCTTATTGGTGCAACCCAGTCGCTGGCACAGATTGCCATGCAACCTATGTGGAGGGCACGGGCAGTATTACCAACCTCGAAAATGGTTTGGCTGATATGAAGGTCTTCATGATCAACCGCGATCAGGCTTCCATGGAGGAGAATCCAAACTTTGCCAGTCTTGTCGGTGCGAATTCTCAATATCTTCATATCAATGCATCCATACCTACTCAGCTGGAAAGTTCGGCAGCCAATATTGCCACTTTCACAACCGACTACGACGGGCATATCCGTTTCGGTAATGCCGGTTACCCGGGAGGCAGTGCCGGGTTTCCGACCGGAGGTACAGCGCCGGATATCGGTGCAGATGAATTTGCAGGTACTTTTTTAGATTTAGCCGATCCATCCATCGGTTATACTTTATTGACGAATACTTGTTTATTTGGTGATCGGACTTTGACAGCCAATATATCAGATGTCAGTGGGGTGCCGACCGCCGGTTTACTCATGCCCAGAATTTATTACAGAAAAAACGCCGGTGCATGGTTTTCACAGCCCGGTACCCTCATTTCGGGTAACGGATTCAATGGGTCCTGGTCCTTCAATATTCAAGCAACTGCTATGGGCGGTCTAACCACCGGTGATATTGTACAGTATTATATTATAGCTCAGGATAATGCTTCACCTACTCCCAATATCGGTTCCAACCCTGCATCCGGGCTCATCGCTACGGACGTAAATAATGTGACGGGTGCTCCGGTTGCACCTAACAGTTTTAGTGTTACTCCACTCCCGGTCATCAGTTCGGCCACGGTCACCCCGCTCAGTTGTAACGGATATGGTAATGGACAAATCGTAGTTACTTCTACGGCTGCTTCACCGGTATTTTCTGCCTTGCCCAATTCCTCTCAGTTCCCTGAAGGCACCTTCACCGGCTTATTGGCGGGTAATTATACCATCGTTGTAACGGATGCCAGTGCCTGTTCGGGAAGTAGTGTGGTTACGGTTACCGAACCGGCCGTTTTATTGGCCAATATCAGCGCGCCACCTATTTTATGCAATGGAGGTACCACTACGTTAACCGCCGGACAAACCGGTGGAAATACCGGATTTACATATCAATGGATAGACGGTTATGTAGCCGCGGCATCCTTGGTTGTTAATCCGGATAAGGACAATACTTTGTATCAAACCAACTCGGGTAATAGTAATGCTTTGGGTACACAAATTTTAAGTGGAAATTCTCATGTCAATAATGCCCGTCGAGCTCTCCTGCATTTTGATCTTTCCCCGATACCGGTCACTGCCATCATCAATAGTGCAAATCTGATGCTCACATGCTCCGGAGGAAGCACAACCGCCGGACCTCAAAACATGTCCCTCTATCGTATGTTGGAAAGTTGGGGTGAAGGGACTTCGGTGGCTACCTCGCAATTAGGTTTGGGTGTGCCAGCTACCACTGGTGATGCAACCTGGCTGAAAAGGTTTTTCCCTGCAACCAATTGGTTGACCAACGGCGGATCCTTTGTTCCTGCCGCATCCGCTACGACATCGGTTAATGCACCCGGCGCCTATACTTGGTCCGGCACTTCATTGACTGCCGATGTGCAAACCTGGGTGAGTAATACATCCTCTAATCATGGATGGGTATTACGAGGCGTTGAAACTTCTCTACATCAAGCGAAGAAATTCTTCTCCCGTCAATTTGCTACAGTAGCCAGCAGACCAACTTTGACTGTAAATTATTCTTTGCCGAATGTAATTGCTACCGGAGCGGTATTGTCTAATGTAACACCGGGCACCTATACCGTAATCGTCACTGATGCGAATAATTGCACCAGTTCAACTTCTATTACCATTACACAACCACCTGCTTTAAATGTGAGTGCTTCATCCACTCCCATCGCTTGCAATGGCGGTACTACTGATTTGAATAGTGTGGTTAGTGGTGGCAGTGGTTCTTATTCCTATCAATGGATCAGTGGACAATCAACGAATACAATATCACTGGGGGCCGATAAAGACAATACTATCTACGAACAGAATCCGGCTAATAGTAATGGAATCGGTACACAGTTTTTGTGTGGAAACAATGGTTCGAATTTCAAAAACAGAGCCTTGTTGCATTTCAATATCGCAGGAAATATACCTTCGGGTTCTTTGATCGATGATGTCACCTTGACCTTAAATTGTACAGGCAGTAGTGGCGCATCAGGAACACAATTACATTCCTTATATCCTCTTTTGGAGAATTGGGGTGAAGGTACCTCAGATGCTTCCGGTGCTCCCGGTACAGGTGCTCCTGCAACAACAGGCGATGCTACATGGTTGAAAGCTTTTTTCCCTTCCACCAACTGGACTACCGTCGGAGGAACATTTAATCCAACGCCATCTGCCGGAGTATTTGTCAATCTGGCCGGATTCTATAATTGGAATGATATCCCCATGAGGGCAGATGTACAAGGATGGTTAGACAATCCGGCAAGTAATTATGGATGGATGTTGAAGGGTGTAGAATCAGCTGCTTTTCAAGCAAAAAGATATAGTTCACGAGAAGATTTTACCCCGGCCAACAGACCGGTATTAACTGTAGTCTACACCGCTAATACGGTGGTAGGTACTACATCTTCCGTCAATGGTTTACCTGCAGGTACTTATACCTTGGTGGTTACAGACGCCAATAATTGCACGGCAAGCACCATTATCACCGTTACAGAGCCTTCACCGGTGCCGGTGACTGCTTCGGCTTCTCCTTCCGGAAGTATTTGTACGGGTAGTGCTGTCACTTTAAATGGCGGTGGTGCACTTACATACACCTGGACAGACGGTGTGAATGCCTATACTGATGGTCTGGCATTTACTCCATCTGCAACTGCTACATATACCGTAACCGGTACCGATGGCAACGGATGTACCGCAACTTCTACCATCGAGGTCATGGTGGCTCCATGTAATGCTTCACTTGATTTAAAATTTTATATCCAGGGATTCTATGATGTTGCTGTAGGTTCTATGCGAACCGTGCTTTTCAATCAAGGTGAGGAAGCGATACAAACGGCAAATTGCGATTCGGTGAAGATTGAATTGCATCATGCTTCATCCCCCTATGCTTTATTTGAAGACTATGTCGGCATCGTGGATACTGCAGGACATATCCTATGCAATTTCTCTCCGGCCGTATTAGGTAATAGCTATTATATTGTCGTTCGACATAGAAATGCCGTAGAGACATGGAGTGCTGCCCCTGTTACGATGACATCCTTAACTACATATAATTTCAGTACAGGCAATGCACAAAGTTTTGGACCTAACCAATTTGAAGTACTCCCCAATATTTGGGCATTGTTCTCCGGCGATATTGATCAAAGCGGAGGAATCGATGGTGATGATTTCAATTTGCTCGATCCCGATATTCAATCCGGAAATGGAGGCTATTTAAGTACCGACCTCGATGGTAGTGGAGGCATAGATGGCGACGACTTCAATATCTTCGATCCTAATGCGCAAATTGGGGTAGGGGCTTTTATGCCTTAATAGAGTCTATTGTAATCATATGATTTTGAATATATGAACGATGTCTGATTGAATATGAAATCAGACATCGTTCATTTATTTTGGCTTCATTTGAATAAAGATATTTTCCGTGAATTTAAACTGAATTCTATTGAAAGATTCATGCACGGTATGTGGTGGTATATCATTTTAGGAATCAAATTTTGAACCATCCCATTCAATGCCGTCTGGAAATAAAGAGGCCTTTCTCTTTTTCATTTCTAAAGCAATCAATGCGCTATTCCCTCCCTCTTCTTCAAGTTTGGAAATGATGTTGGTATAACTTTTTTCATCCCGGTTTTGGCTGAGTTTAAAGACATTTTCGAAACGCGCTGCTTTGATTTCAAAACCAACAATTGCAGGCATCATTTTGCTTAAAAAAGAATCGGGAAGATTGTCGTATATAGTGAGTGATTGTTTATTCCCTTTTTCGAATTTCAAGGTCAGTTTGCGCATCAATGTGATCAGCTCCGCATCAGACATAAAGGAAACGGCACCTTGAATATGTACACTCATGTAATTCCAGGTTGAACCTATTTGAGGGTTACTATACCATGAGGCACTCACATAAGCATTTGGTCCCGTAAACACAGCCAATGCTTTAGGATTTTCAACCAATGCTTTATGGTGGTCAGTATTCCGCATCATGTGACCTTGCAAATAGGTTTCACCATTTCTTACTTCCACTAACAGCGGAATCTGTGTGGCCACTTGAGATCCGGAAAGGTCACTGCCCGTGATCAATGCAAAGGGATATTCTTCGATGAAATCCAAAATACGATGAGGGTCGTTTTCTTTAAAATAGGAGAAGTTGTACATTTTTAGTCGAGTTTCGTTTCGTAATGTAATGCAATAACTCCACAGGAAAATGTCTGCGTTTCAATCAGGTTGAGCTTTGTTTTTGCCGATGAACCTTTAAATAGGGGAATGCCTTGCCCCAGTATTACCGGATTCACAAATATCCAAAACTCATCTATGAGTCCCTCTTGAAGTAATGCATGTGATGCAGAAGGACTTCCAAATATGAGTATATTCTTCCCTTCTTGATTTTTTATTGAACCGATTTTATCCTTTAGCGCATCACTAATGATGGTTGTACGCCCCAGTCCTTCGTGGCCCATGGTTCTGGATAAAACAATTTTTGAAACATCTTGATACCAGGCTGCATGCTTCTTGTCGTGCTTGGTTGCATCCGGTTGATCAGCTGCGGTTGGCCAATAACTTTGCATGATGTCATAAGTGATTCGTCCGTATAACGCAGCGTCCGCTTGATCAGTCATGGTATCTACGAAGTCAAAAATTTCATCTTCGATCATAATCCAATCTAATTCGCCATTTGGTCCGGCAACAAAGCCGTCCAGTGAGGCATGCATAAAAAATATTAGTTTTCTCATATGGTTATAAACTTAAGCAGGATAAGGGTATTCTGATTCTATTCAAAGTTCTAAGATATTCTTTTCAATCCATTCCTTGCCTAAAATATTGCAGGTCGTGGATGTAGAGATTTACTCTATCACGATTCGCTGAGCATAAATGGTTCTGTGATGTTCGATTCCTTGGATGCTATAGATACCCGGGGCCAAGCCATGTTGTGAAAGCTGTATATGTCGCTCCGAAAGATGATTAATTTCCTTGACCAATTGCCCATTCATGTGATATATCTTTAAAGTTAAATCCATCGGTTGGCTGAGGAAATCAATATTCAAAAAGGATTGAGCAGGATTGGGATAAACTAAAACTTCTTGATTCGTAGCTATGGGTTCTTCCACACCAACAGCTTCATGACCATAGTAACGGACCAAAGCGATATCAGTTTTTGATCCATCATAGGCATAGCCGCAAAGCACAATTTTGTCATCGGATTGTATACCCATAGATGTGTTGTGACAATATGAATTTCCTATCGGTGTGATGACTGTTCCGCCTAGTCCGAAGTTCAAATCTAAAGATCCGTCCGTATGGTATTTGGCGACAGCTAAATCATCCAAATTCAGGGTATTTTTGCGATATCCTGCCAATATGATTTTCCCATCACTTTGCAATCCGATAGAATATGCCCGGCTATCGGAAGATCCTATGGTGGTGATGGCTACTCCGTTGGATCCAAAAACGGTATCTATGGATCCATTTGTTAGGTATCGGACCATGCCAAAATCTGAAGTGTTTGCGGCATTGTAAACATAACCGCCTAAGACAATTTTTCCGTCATTCTGCAGCTTCATGGCATTGGCCATTCCAGCGTTTCCAAGGATGGTGATGACTACTCCGTTAGTGCCAAATGAACTGTCCGGCACACCGTTCGACAGGTATCTCGCCACTGCGAAATGATCATTGGATGAACCTGCCAATAATATCTTTCCATCACTTTGCAGAGCCATTGAATTCCCATAACCTTCTACACCTATTACTTGACTATTATTGCCAAAAGTACTGTCTGGAGTTCCATTTGAATGATATCTGGCCAGTATAAAGTAAGGATTGTCATTTGCATTATGCATGGCATATCCGCCCACTAAAATCTTCCCGTCATTTTGAATTTCCAGCGATTTGCACTTCTCACTATAATATCCGATGATATCCGTAATGATTTTTCCTCCAACCCCAAAGGTGGTATCCGGGGTGCCATTGATAAGGTATCTGGCCAGATTGACATACCATTGCGAATCACCACCGAGTAATATTTTTCCATCACTTTGTAAAGCGATCGCATTGGCTTTGCTTGCAGCTTCAATCGCGGTGTGTACATATCCGTTTATTCCGAATGAGGAATCTAAAGAACCGTCCTGATGATATTTCGCCAAGGCAAATTCAGAACTTGTAAAACTATATTGAACCAGCCCCCCGCAAAGTATTTTGCCATCGCTTTGAATCGCCATTGCATTCCCTTTTTGTCCAAAATTGCTCAATGTGGTAATCACTTTCCCGTTAGTACCAAAAGTAAAATCTAAATTACCTGCCTGTGCAGCAATGAAATGGGGACGACCAAAGTTAAGAACCGTGAAGAAGAGCAGGAGCCAATGTTTCATTGTACTTGTATCGTTGAAGCGGATTAGGATGGAAAGAATGTTCATGGTATAGTTTAAAGACAACAATAATGTGACTAAAGTTTGGAAAGTGAGTCATCAATGTAGCGAATGTCAATGGCCTGTGACGACTACATGAAGACTGCTTAGGAGGGTAGCGAGTTTTATCCGGTTTATATTTCATTCGTGAAGACATCCATTACGCTTCCTCCCGATTCAACCAAAGTAAACTCTTTTCTGATTTTTTTAATGGGCTTAAATCTTGTTCCTGAACCATGACATTTCCTTTTTCGTTGATAGAATGGTAATTATTATAGGCTTTACATCCGCTTAAAATAAAGGCTATCAGCAAGATGAGGTTGATAGATCGTTTCATTTAATTCTCGAATGAATTGTGTTAAAATTGGAGTGATTAGAAGTAAGGTATTGAAGGATATCCGGTCTGGGGGTTGTTTGCCATAAAAAGATATATCCGGTTTTTAATACTTTCCAGTTATAGTTTCTTTTAGCATGAAACACGGGATTTGAAATACTCACATACCCACCAAACCCCATCAGGAAAACTAATGACAAAGACCAAATGAGTTTTGACAACTTTGGATGAAGTTTGAAGTTTGGAATTCTCTTAAAGAGGATTAAAAACAGCATCGTCCATACCAGCAGGTATATCACGAAATCGGCTAAAAATTCAACCATGAAAAATTGAAAGGACATTGAAGTATGAAATCCTTCACCCATAAAAGCAAATGGAAATCCCCAATATAATTTATCCGGTCCGTCTACCGGCAAAGCAAACCACCACTTGGTGACAAAAAACATCGATAGGATCGTGAAAGGGAAAATAATGCTATATCGATTTATTTTCATCGCTGTGATTTCCGGTACAATATAGCTTTTAATATTGGATCGTTTCTTCCCTTTATCTGATGGTCCGGCCATGAGTCATTTGCCCTAAATGGAGAAGGTCATGGGAGAACACCTATGAGTAAAATTACTGAACATGATTAAATTCTCCAAACAACATTCATCGCCCAAATGGTGCCGTTAAGATCATTTCAAAATTATCTGCTGACAGCCCATATGTTGCAGGAACAGGAATGCCTAAAAGTCGTAAATAGACGCCCAGCTGTGCTCGATGATGAATCAAATGGTTCATGCAAAAGATGCGTAAGACTTGCTTTTTAGGTAACGTAAAATAGGTTTCTTCTCCATGCGTTATCGACCATGTTTCGTTTAATTCATGGTCCGAGCTTAATCCAACTATTAAATAAATGTATCGTTGAGCTCCACGGCTGTATATCAAAAATCATTCGAATTTCACAACGTCCTGATCCAACCGTTATACAGTCACTCCAACACCTTCCACAAAATACATATCAATCTCACCCTTATTTTTTGCTAGTATTTTCCCCCTGTATGCGCATTTAAATTGATCTTTCACCAATTCATACGTACTGCCGCTGATGTTTATTTTCCCGGATTCACCGGAGGATTCCATTCGGGAAGCAATATTTACGGTATCCCCCCAAATGTCGTAGGCGAATTTTTTTACACCTACGATGCCGGCTACAACCGGACCGGTATGAATGCCAATTCTTATTTCAAAAATTTCTTTGCCTGAAAATTTCCGCTCTTCTAAATGCCGCTTCATGAATTGTTGAATGTCTATAGCCGCTTTTACGACATCGATTGCATTGGTTGAATTGCTTACAGGTAAGCCACCGGCACACATATACGCATCGCCTATGGTTTTAATTTTTTCAATGTTATGATTTGAAATGATCTCATCAAAAGCTTTAAAGCAGGTATGAATTTCAGCTACCAATTCAGAAGGCGTCAGCTTTTCCGAAATGTGGGTGAATCCCTTGAAGTCGGTGAACATGACGGTGACCCGGTCAAAGAGCCTGGCGTCTGCATGACCTTTTTCTTTCAGTTCACCTGCGACCTCTTCCGGGAGGATGTTGAGCAACAGGGCATCACTTTTCTTTCGTTCGGACTCTGCCCGATGTTTTTCTTTTCTTACCCGATTGCGTTTCCGGTATACAATTCCAGAAAAAAGAAGTAGAAGTGCAAGACCCGCGCTGACTGCATTGCGAATTACTTTTTGACGGTGCAATTCAGATGCATGTATCGTTTCGGCAAGTGCTTGTTTTTTATCGTATTCATACTGCATAGATGTCTGCAGCATTTTCTCCTTATTTTCATCAGAATAGATGGAGTCACCGATTTGTTTAAATTTTTTTGAAAGGTCAGCGCTTCCCTTAAGTTGCCGCGGAATTCCTCGAGGTCTGACAGCGAACCGTAAGTTAATGCCAGCAAATTCGTGCCACTGAGGGATTGATACATTGCCACCGCGCTGTCCAGTGATAGTCTGGCATTTTGCAAAAGTTCACGAGACGTTTGACCGGATGTGAAACTGAATTGTTGCTCGGATCCGCTGCGAACAATTTCCAGCAAAACCTGTCCCCTGATGCGTAAGGCCGAAGCCAGGACAAGTTCATTATGGTATTGTCTGGCCAAAGTCATTGTTTTGTCCACATAGGATAGGGTTGAATCGTAGTGTTTCAGTTGTAAATGGATCTCTGCAAGAATGCTGTAAGGGTTGGGTAATTCATCACTTCGTCCGGCACTGTCCGATATGCCCACGGCATGGTGAAGATATTTCAGTGCTTTGGGGTAATCCTTAAGCTCTTGATACATGATGCCCATATTGCCGGTAATGGCTACTTCAAAGGTGCTCCCCGGATCCATGCGTCTTTCCATGTCCAGCGCTTTTTCGAAATAAGTGAGCGCCTGATTGGTCTTTCCCTGGTAGAAGTATATTCCGCCAATATTACTGTAAGCCCCGGACATATAAGTATAATCTTTACACAGCTCAAATACTCTTACCGCTTGCAGACAGTCGTCTAATGCCTCCGGGAGTTTAGCCGCATTCAAGTAATTGCCACCGCGGTAATAATGGGCCTTAGCGATTCCGGCATTCCAATGTAAACGCCGGGCTAATTCAAGTCCCCGGGTACCGTATAGTATCCCTTGTTCCGGATCTGTATTTCGATAAGCCGATGACAGTGCATTAAGTACTTTTACACGATGTGTATCTTCCCTTGTTGACGACAACTTGCGTTTCAAGGAGTCAACGACAGGGTTGCTCTCGGGATTGGCATGGGCAGAAAGACAAGTGAGTAACAGGGAGAAAAATAGGGTTGACTTCATAGATATAATTGGCATCTTCCGGGCCATTAGAACTAATCTTGCCGGCTGATGCTTATCACAAATTTAAAAAATATCTCTTCTTATTTTACCTTACAAGAAATATAAATCCCATGCTGAAAATGAAAGCCATAGGGTTTATACAAGACCTAAAGTCTTAAAGGACTCATCGCGTGATGTTGCCATCTTATAAACATCTGTGCAACGACTCCGGTGTGAACTCTATAGAGCGGTCCAATAAATCAAGAAAAGATACCAGAGGCTTTTCTTAATTTCATAAGAATGATTTATTCCCCAGCTTCCTCATGCCCGAATTCCCATTCACCGGTATGATGATCAAATAAAATAAAATCATCTTCCCTGGCGATCTCTGAAGCCAGATTCGCAATGTCGAAGGGTTCATCATGCAGGGCTGTGAAAGTGAGTTCGCATTTTTGTAAAGTCACTCTCACATGGTCATCATCTAAATGCCGGTATCGAACTTCCGAATGGGTGGTGGTGGCTACATGGTATCCTTCGGCAATGAGCCAGTCGTGCATCACTTTTCGTTGCAAGGCTGTAAAGACTGGCATATTCTCCGGTTTGTCCCAAAAACTATCTTCGTAAAATGATTCGTCGGAAATATTTTCTGTCTTTCGGTAAATGGAGATGATATAGCTCATGTATGGTAAAGGTAAACGGAATTACCATGCGGTGAAGATGAAGATTTATTAAACGAGCCTTATAACTCCTAATTTGCTGGCGGTAAAAACATGACAGTGCCATGACAGCAATCAGGTCATTTTTTTCTTCCTGGAATCTATCTTTATGTCTCAAACCAATACTATGAAAAAGCTGTTTATTTTAAGTTTCATATTTCAGGCATTCAATGTCATCGCACAGCCTGCCTCATTTTCACCGCGTGGCCTCGGCGGCGGGGGCGCCTTATTCTTTCCTAAAATCAATCCTGCCAACGACCAGGAGTTTTATATCAGTTGCGATATGAGTGAAATGTTTCATTCCACCGATTTCGGTCTGAACTATTCTCAAATTCATTTTTCGAAATTTCAATCCTTGAATGTCTCCACTTACGAGTTTACCAATAACGCCCAAATCGCTTACAGCAATTACAACGATGGAAATGAAGGTTATCCGGTGCGCACGTCGGATGGAGGGAATACATGGACCCAGCTACCGGGCTTCGATGCCAACCTGGGAGGTGTGTATCGCATGTTTGCCAACTATGATAATCCGCAACAGCTGGTCATGAATTATTATGGCGATATTGTTTTCAGTAATGACGGAGGAATTACTTTTTCACTAGTCAAACATTGTGCGAATAATGGTGTGGGCATCATCGCTGCCGGGGTTCATTACGACGGAAGTGAAATTTACATTGCCAGCAATGAAGGCATTTATCATTCATCCAATAGCGGTACAACTTTTTCCCTCATGTCCACCAACGGTATTCCCGGCACTCAAGTGATCTGGCATTTTTCGGCTGGCAAAAATGCAGGTGCAACACGCTTCTTATGTATTACAGGAAATGCATCGGATATCTATAATGGCATCATGCCCTGGGATTATTATGGTTTAGCCAAAGGCGTCTATACCATGGACAATGCCTCGGGCAATTGGGTGAGTCAATCTACGGGTATTAACTTCAGCAACGATTATGTGATGTATACCGGCATGGCGCGCAACGATATTTCTACCATGTATTTGGCCGGAAGCGACGGGGCGCTCAATGCACCCTTGGTTTATAAAAGCAGTAATGGAGGAATAAGCTGGAGTAAAGTGTTCCAATCCACCAACAATCAAAATATCGCCACCGGATGGAGTGGCTATCAGGGCGATAAGAATTGGAGTTGGGGCGAGACGGCTTTCGGCATGGCTGTAGCCCCGAACAATTCGAATAAGATCTTGTTTGGCGATTTTGGTTTTGTGCATAGCAGCAGTGATGGAGGCGCCAACTGGAATCAAGCCTATGTCCAAAACGCTGATCAACATCCAGCAGGTGCTCCTACACCCAACAAACAAAACTATCACAGTATCGGTTTAGAGAATACGACATGCTGGCAGGTATTTTGGAAAGATGCTGCTTCAATGTTTGGATGCTTTAGCGATATTGGCGGTATTCGCAGTACCGATTCAGGTACATCGTGGAGCTATAATTATTCCGGGTTTTCGGTCAACTCTTTGTATCGAATGGTCAAGGCAACAAATGGAAATCTATTCGGGGCTTGTTCCAATATTCACGATATGTATCAAAGCACCCGATTGGCCGATGCGCAACTCGATGCCAATGATGCGAACGGGAAAATTGTCTATTCGACCGACGGTGGCAGCAATTGGCAAACTTTGCACGCCTTCAATCATCCTGTCTTCTGGCTCGCAACCGATCCGGGGAATGCCAATAGAATGTATGCTTCAGTAATCCATTATGGCGGTGGCAGCGGACAAGGTGGGATATGGGTAACGAATGATTTAAATAATCTGTCGGGTTCGGTGTGGACCAAACTCAGTAACCCGCCACGAACAGAAGGGCATCCGGCATGTATACAAGTATTAAATGATGGTAAAGTATTATGTACTTTTTCCGGAAGAAGAAATGGGAGTGGTGCCTTCACCGCCAGCAGTGGTGTGTTTCTTTACGATCCCGTCGCCAACACTTGGAGCGATAAAAGTGATGCAGGCATGTATTATTGGACCAAGGATATCGTAGTCGATCCGAACGATGCGAATCAAAATACGTGGTATGCAGGTGTTTTCAGTGGATGGGGTGGAGCGCCGAACGGATTAGGTGGTTTGTATCGAACCACAGATCGGGGCACGACTTGGACCAAGCTAACGGGTACTCAATTTGATCGGGTGACCTCAATTGCATTCAATCCACAGAATCTTCAACAAGCTTTCTTAACTACAGAAACGAACGGATTGTGGATGTCGAACAATATGCAACAGGCTACACCCACGTGGAGTTTGGTCAGCAGCTATCCATTTCGACAACCGGAAAGAGTGTATTTTAATCCATACAATGCCAACGAAATGTGGGTGAGCAGTTTTGGTAATGGTATGAAGATGGGACTCATAAATGGAACGAACGGTATACCCGAATTTACATCAGATCATTTAACCCTTTGTGCTTACCCTAATCCGGTGAAAGATATCCTGCATATTCAATTAGCGGAAAGACTGTCCGGGCAAACGTTGATCATATCCGATATCAGCGGACGTATCATCGATCAAGTTTCTCCGCAGCAATTATCCCCGGATATTTCAACGAAGGAATGGCTACCCGGACAATACCTGATCCGTTATGGGAAGTATCAATGTCAGATTTTAAAATAGGATGATTTCTCGTTTCTTCCAACCGAATTCAAGGTAAGTTGCTAAAAGCAACAAAATAGAGTTGCGAAACGAAGGACCTTTTGCAGAACTTGTCGTGGATGCCGCCCAAAACAAATGGCTTCATCTTTTCACAAATATTTTTTGTTAAATATCGTAAGAATATTTGGCCGGTATTTTTATTCATCGTAATATTGCGATAGAAATACAAACATATGGGACTATCGAAACATGAAGAATTTACCTTAAAGGATAATAAGGTATCGCGGTTTGCCAAGGCCTTGTCTCATCCTGCCCGGGTAGCGATACTGAAGTATTTGATTCGCAGTAAATCCTGTATGTGCGGCGATATTGTAGAAGTGCTTCCGTTATCACAAAGCACGGTATCACAGCATTTAAAGGAATTGAAGGAGGCCGGTCTCATACAGGGAAGCATTGAAGGTACTAAAGTTTGCTACTGTATTGATCCCGCTGCATGGAAGGAGGCTATCCATTGTTTTACGGACCTTTTTGGGCTCTTGACTGAAAAGGATAAATGCTGCTAATACATCCTCATAAATATCGTAATAAACCGATTATATAAAAATTTAAAAACAAATAAACATGCAAACAGAACAAGAAATCAAAGACATGGTCAGGCAGAAGTATAGCGAAATTGCTTTGCAAGACAAAGGGACTAATCAACCATCTTGCTGCGGCGCAGGGGGATGTTCAACGGAGGTCTATAATATTATGAGTGAAGAGTATGATCAGCTTGAAGGGTATAATCCGGATGCAGATTTGGGATTGGGCTGCGGGTTACCCACACAATTTGCTAAAATCAAAAAAGGCGATACCGTCATCGATTTGGGTAGCGGAGCCGGTAATGATTGTTTTGTAGCCCGTTCCGAAACCGGAGAAACCGGACGTGTGATTGGCATCGATTTCACCGAAGCCATGATTGCTAAAGCCCGTGAGAATGCCGATAAGTTAGGTTACAATAATGTAGAATTCCGTCAGGGGGATATCGAAAAAATGCCCGTGACTTCGAATATCGCTGATGTGATCGTGAGTAATTGTGTGCTGAATCTGGTGCCCAATAAAGAAGCGGTCATTCAGGAGATATTCAGGGTATTGAAACCGAGCGGACATTTCAGTATTTCCGATATTGTATTGGTGGGTGATTTGCCGGAAGAGCTCAGAACAGCCGCAGAAATGTATGCCGGTTGTGTGTCGGGAGCCATTCAAAAGTCAGACTATTTAGGTTTTATTGAGCAAAGCGGATTTAAGAATATCGTGATTCAGAAGGAGAAAGCCATTTTTGTTCCGGATGATATCCTTATCCGTTATTTAAGTACCGATCAGATCGCCGCTTTCCGTGCAGGTACAACCGGAATTTTCAGTATTACTGTTTATGCCGAGAAGCCTGGCGCTGAAAAGGAAGCCTGTTGTGCACCTGGATGTTGTTCTTAGGTCTGTAAAACGGGCGAATCGGTCAAAAATCGGTTAATTTTCATTAATCCTTTAGTAACAAAGCGACCTTGGGTAAAGTAAAATAAAAAATTACTTTTGTTCTTTATTGCATTTATGAAGAAATTATTACCCCTGTTGCTGTTGTTGATCACTACTGCAGCATTTGCTCAAAAGAGTTTAGTGAAAGGAAAAGTGATTCATGAAGATACCAAGCTCCCGTTTAATGAAGTGTCGGTGACCATACCTAAGGCAAAAGTGGCCACGTCCACCGATGCCAGTGGTGAGTATCTCTTCTCAGCCATTCCCTATGGTACCTATGAAATGGTGATTTCTGCAGATGGAAGCCAGGAAGAAACGGTGAATATTACCATTAGCAGCGATCATACCGACATTGACCCGATTGAATTGAAACCGGTTGCCGACAACACCAATAATTATAATTTGGATAATTCGGCCATGAATACGGAGGATGCAACATCGGAAGATGAAAATTCCATCAGTTCAGCCGGTCAGAATGTGTCCAGTGTCTTAAATGCCTCTCGCGACCCTTATTTATCAGCGGCTACTTTCGGATGGGGACAATATTTCTACCGCATTCGCGGATATGAAAATGACAACAGCGTTCTATATATGAATGGTGTGCCTATGAATGACCTTGAAGAGGGCGGCGTGTTTTTTAACAGCTGGAGTGGATTGAATGATGTGTTCCGCGGACGGAGCATGTCTTTGGGACTAGCGCCGAATGAATTCAATTTCGGTGGAATGGGATTAAATACAAATCTGGATGCCACGGCTTCGAATCAACGGAAAGGATCTCGTGTGACTTATACCGCGACCAACCGATCATATCGCAATCGTATTATGCTCACCCATTCATCTGGCTTACAAAAAAATGGCTGGGCTTATTCATTTTCATTTTCACGTCGTTGGGCCCAGGAAGGTCAAATCAAAGGAAGTTTTTATGATGCCTATGGTTATTACGCTGCGGTTGAAAAAAGATTTAAAAAACATGGCATCAACTTAATGGTGGTGGGTGCGCCGATCAAAAGAGGTAAAGTAGGACCGGCCACGAAAGAAGCATTTGAATTGGCCGGAACAAATTATTATAATCCTTATTGGGGTTATCAAAATGGGAAAGTGAGAAATACCCGGGTATTTAAAACTCATGCTCCTTTAATTGTCTTGTCAAATGATGCGAAATTGAGTAATAAAACCATACTCAATTCTGCAGTATCTTATCAATTTGGTGAAGCATCGACTTCTGCGATTGATTGGTACAATTCGGCTGATCCTCGCCCGGACTATTATCGTTATATGCCGAGCTATATCGATTCGCCATCCGTTCGCCAGGAAGCAGAAGACCGCATCAAAGCCGATCCGGATAAGTATCTTCAAGTTGATTGGGATCGTATGATAGAAGCCAATATCCTCAATAAAAAGGCAGGCTACAATCGTTCAGTCTATATTTTAAGTGACAATGTAGAGGCTTCGAAAAAAATTAATGCAGCGGTAAATTTAGAACATGTGATGACCGACCATATGACATTGTATACCGGGATCAGCTATCAGGGACAGAACAATCATAATTTTCTACGCGTTGCGGATTTGCTGGGCGGAGATTATTGGGAGAATATCAATCAATTTGCAGCCAGAGCATTTGCGGGTATGCCCGGGGCCGATCAAAATAACGTAGGTGAAGCCGATATTAAACGTAAGGTTGGAGACAGTTACGGATTCGATTACAATATTCATTTTTCAAAATTGACCTGGTTTGGACAAGCCGTATTTGTTTATAACCGTTTAGATTTCTTTGTTGCAGCAGAACTGGGCAATACCAATTTTTATCGTGAAGGAAATTATAAGCAAGGCTTGTATCAGAATAATTCCTTAGGCAAATCGGCCGCACAAAATTTCTTTACCTATAAAGGAAAGGGTGGGGTAACTTATAAATTGAATGGACGTAATTACCTTTATGCAAACGGATATTTGGGTACCAGGGCTCCTTTTGTCGACAATGTATTTATTTCCCCACGTACCCGTAATACAACCATCAGTAATCCTCAGGAAGAAAAATTCAGAACGGCTGAGGCGGGTTATTTGCTTCGTTCACCGAATGTGAAGGCTCGCTTGACGGCTTATGTTACTGAAGTTGAAAATGCATCGGACATTAAACGTTATTATGGTGATGATTCTGCTTCATTTGTGAATATGGCGATGCAGGGAATTAATAAACGTTATACCGGTATTGAGGCAGGAACGGAGATCAAGGTGAGTCCAAGCTTGTCTGTGAATCTGGCGGCTGCGTTAACTCAGGCATTTTACACCAGTCGGTCTTACATTAATATCTATAGTGATAATGATACGGCTCAGGTCAACAATCAATTTATTGGCGCGAGTGATACGGTATATATGAAGAACTATTATGTACCATCCGGACCACAATCTGCCTTTCAAGTAAGTCTGAATTATCGAAACAAACGTTTTTGGTTTGCCAGTATTTCATTCAATTATTTAGCGCGCAATTGGATGGATTTCGCACCAACACGCCGTACGGTAGATGGTGTAGATCTGGCACAATATGAATCAACAGAGTGGCATTCCATTATTGATCAACAAAAATTACCTAATTTCTACACGATAGATATCTTCGGCGGGAAATCATTCAAGGTGAATAAGTATATCAAAAAGGCCGGATATAATACCTATCTGAATTTGAACATTGGTCTATCCAATATCACGAACAATCAGAATATCAATTTATATGGCTTTGAAAATTTGCGATCCAATCGTGAATATCCTGAACGTTTCGTTCCTAAATATGCTTATGCTTTAGGCATTCAATATTTCCTTAATTTAAGTTTACGTTTCTAACATTAAATAATCTTCTAATACATTTCAATACAATGAAAAAACTCATCTTGCCCGTACTCGCATTGATTGCCCTGGCCATGGTCACGGTATCTTCTTGTGTCAAACAAAAATTTGACAGCCCGCCGGATCCATCCAATGTTGATCCTAAGCTTGCGGTGAACACCACGATTTGGGAATTACGTCAAATGCTTGACCTTTCAGGGTTCTCCACACCACCTCCGGTACAAATTACTAGCGACCTCATCATATCCGGTATTGTTTCGGCCGATGATCGTTCCGGTAATTTATACAAGCAAATCATGATTCAGGATACATCCAGTGGTATCGTGGTTATGTTGGGCCGTGCCAGTTTGTATAATGATTTTCCGGTTGGACGTAAAGTCTATATCAAATGTAAAGGACTCTATTTGGGTTCTTACGGTAAATTCCATCAATTGGGTTATCTGCCTGATTTATCCAATTCATTGAGTGATATCCCAAGCAGTATGATTTCGAAGTTTGTGGTGAAAGCAAACTATCCGAACCCCGTGGTGGCTCGTCCAATGTCTATCGATCAGTTGAACAATCTGACTACTTCGTATAAATGGTTGGGTTCATTGATTCAGATTGACAGTGCCGAATTTACCGGTGCCGATGCAGGAGCTGAATATGCACAAGATCCGAATATTGCCTCCGGTACTGAGCGTGAGATTGAAGATTGTGCAGCGTCTAAAATTGTCATACGTACGAGTGGTTATTGTAATTTTAGAACGGCTCTGACCCCTGTGGGCAGAGGTCCGTTAACGGCGATCTATTCTCGTTACAACAGCACCCCTCAGTTATTAATCCGTGATACCAATGATGTGAAATTCACCGGCGAACGTTGCGGTTCTAATGCGACTTTAATTACAGTAGACTCTTTGCGTAAGATGTTCATTAGCGGAACAACGGCCATCCCGAATGGTTACAAAATCAAGGCGATTGTGATTTCGGATAAGTCTACAAATAATTTTGATGCCCGTAATATAACCATACAAGAAGGAAACAGTGGCATTGTGGCCCGTTTCGAATCCGGTTTTTCGAATAACAGTTTTGCCATGGGCGACGAAGTAGAAATCAATGTTTCAGGCGCTACCTTGTCAGAATATCAAGGTTTGTTACAAGTGAATGCGAATTCTTCTAAAATGCTGAAAATAAGTTCAGGTAATACTGTGGTACCGACTCAATTGACCTTCGCACAGATCCTTGCTAATTTCGAAGCCTATGAGTCTACTTTAGTAAAAGTACTTAATGTGACTTTCCCGACAGGAAACTATTATCAGTCTACGTCCGGTTATTCTATCAGTGATGGTACCGGATCCATGATTTTTTATACCCGCAGTGCAGCCACTTTCGGTACGCAACCTTTGCCAACAACACCGAAAACAATGGTGGGTATCATAGGAGAATATGCAGCTTCATCTGCCAAACAAATTTCTATTCGTAATTTGAACGATATACAATAATTTTAGAAAAATATACAACATGAAAAGAATCTTATTATCCCTTTCGGCCCTCCTTTTGATGAGTACGGCCGTTCAAGCACAAATTCCGTATAGCCTTTCAGGCACATCATATCTGCAGGATTTTGACAATATCGGTAGCGGTCTTCCTATGGGATGGCGCGTGGACAGTGCGGTCAACAAAAATGCCGGTTTAGGTAATGATGCACAATTTCGATTTTCACCCACAGCAACTTCATGGGGCGGAGCCACCAGTCGTGGTTTCAAAAACGTAGCTTCTGCAGATGGGTTGACTGCAACTTCCAGTTCGGCCCAACAGGCAGCCAGTATGGATCGCGCGCTTTCTGCTCGTCAGGTGTCTGCAAGCGGATGGGATGACCACGACAGTTTGATCTCCTGGGATTTTACCATCGCAAACACCACCGGGTTAACTGCGTTCAATTTGCAATTTAAACTACAATGTTTACCGGGTAATTCAGGCCGTTATAATCATTGGATTGTTCAATATGGTTTAGGTGCAAATCCGGCAACTTTTACAACTGTTGCTACAAATCCGGCAACTCTTACAATGGATAGCCTGTTTAATAATGTATCCGTAAGCGTGAATTTCGGTTCGGCTCTGGACAATCAGAATCAACAAATTTGGATCCGTATTACACCGGACGATACAACCATGGGCAGTGGAAACCGACCATTGGTTGCCTTGGATGATTTCAATTTAACCTGGACCGGAACTGCAGCAGGTAATCCTAAACCATTGATTGCCTCTTTAGCTCCGGCGGATAATGCCACGGGTGTAACAATTACTACAGTGCCTGTTGTCACTTTTGATAAGAACATCACCGCAGGTACGGGTAATATTTACATTAAGAATTTGACCGATGCAACGACTCAAACTATAGCTGTGGCTAGCGTTTCGATTTCAGGAATGAGTGCCACCTTAACCGGTACGACATTGGTGAATGCAAAAAATTATGCCATCCAATTTGATTCCACAGCCTTTATGGCGGGTGTGAACAATTCATATGGAATTTACGATACAACCAGTTGGAATTTTATGACGGCTAGTACAGTGAACCCGCCGGTGACCTCTTTGAATGAACCATTTACAAATTGTCTTTATCCATCTTTAGGGTCTTTTACTGAAAATTCCGTGATTGGAACACAGACTTGGCGTTGTTCTAACTTTGGTCGTAATGATACCGATGCGGTATATGTCAATGGATATGCTGCCGGTGCAACAAATGATAATGAAGATTGGTTACTGACTCCTGCAATTAATGTATCAGCGATGAGTAATCCTTATTTCCACTTTTGGAGTAAGAAAAGATTCTCAGGGAATA
This sequence comes from Chitinophagaceae bacterium, assembly GCA_016786845.1. GTDB lineage: Bacteria > Bacteroidota > Bacteroidia > Chitinophagales > Chitinophagaceae > OLB11. The sequence goes on from JAEUVB010000011.1 coordinate 49,064, forward strand.
ATACTAAGGATGTATTGATTTCGAATAATTATACCGGAATCGGAGATCCAAACTTAGCCACGTGGACCAACTTGAATATCAATTTCTCAAGCATGGATACCATATATATTCCTTTTAATAACGCTGCTTTATCGGCTTATAAATCAACACCTTTTTATGTGGCCTTTAAATATGTATCGTCTTCAGCCGGTACTGCAGATGAGTGGAGTATAGACGATGTGAGTATTACCGATGGTCCGGTTTCTGTACGTAGTTTTAACGGTGACGAATTAAAGATAACGGTATTAGGCACTGTTTCCGGACATTATTTGCCGTTGGCCATAAACAGCCAATCGAATAAAGATTTTAGTTTGCGCGTAATGAGCATGACCGGTGCTTTACTTTCTGAACAAAAGATCAGTGTGAATCAAGGCAAGTCGAATATGAATATTGAATTGCCGGCCCTGGCCAATGGTTTGTATTTACTGTCTGTCAGTGATGGTGTTCAACAAGCTACTTTGAAGTTTAACAAACTGTAATTCATTCCATACGTTATAAAAAACCGCTCGCTTCGGGCGGTTTTTTATATTTTTATGCATTCATGATCAGAAAGTACATTAACTGGAAAACTTTTTTAGTCCTGCTGGCGGTTTCTATTGCCGCTACTTCATTGTATTATGCAAATCACCTTACCAAGCGACTCGCGATTGAAGAACGCAAGAAAGTGGTACTTATAGCCGAAGCCATTAAATCTGTGGTTAGCAGTACCGATAATATTCCGGATAATGTGGTATTTATGTTGATCAACGACAATACCACGATTCCCTTAATGATAACCGATGCGAATGAGTTTATCCTGTCGCACAATAACATTGATACGCAAAAGATAGACCATGTGAATGTTTATCTCAAAGAAAAATTGGTTGAAATGAAGAAACAGCATCAGCCAATTGAAATCAATATCAGTCCGGTTCAGAAGCAATTTGTATTTTATGGTGAATCGGAATTGTTGACCAAGCTTCGATACTTCCCCTATATTTTGCTCATTATCCTGTTTCTTTTTATCATCATTGTGGTATCCTATATATCTACATCCAACAGGCAATTACAAGATCGGGTTTGGGTAGGTATGAGCAAGGAAACGGCCCATCAGCTGGGTACTCCGCTAACTTCACTCGTTGCGTGGATTGAACATCTTAAAAGCACACAGTCGGATGTAAACGTATTGGATGAGATGCAAAAGGATGTAGACCGACTTAAACTCATTGCGGATCGTTTTTCAAAGATCGGCAGTACGCCGAAGTTGGAAGAAGAGCATCTCATGGAACACCTGGACGGTATTATTTCCTATATGCAGAAACGGGCACCCAAGAGTATTCATTTTAAGGTTACTTCCAATAAAGAGGATATTTTGGTGGTCATTTGCGGACCACTGTTCGATTGGGTGATCGAAAATTTGATTCGAAATTCGCTGGATGCCATGGAAGGGAAAGGGCAAATTTCGATCCATATTACCGATGAAATTACACAAACGCTGATTGACATAAGCGATACCGGAAAAGGCATTGCGCCGATTAATATTAAAAAAGTTTTCAAACCCGGTTTCTCCACTAAGAAAAGGGGGTGGGGGCTTGGGCTTTCATTGGCCAAGCGGATCATTTCAGAGTATCATTACGGAGACATATTTGTTAAAAAATCAGAATTAGGGAAGGGGACTACTTTCAGGATAGTGCTGAAACGATAACCTTAAAGTTTACACCTTCTTGAGCATATACGCACCTATTAAATTATTTTGAAGTAGGATTTGCTGAATATTCAAGCAGATTTACATACATTTGCGGTCCGATGCGTGGGTGGCGAAACTGGTATACGCGCTACTTTGAGGTGGTAGTGGCCGAAAGGCTGTGGGAGTTCGAATCTCCTCTCGCGCACTCATCAGAAAGAGAAAGTTAAAGAGAAAGAGAAAGTGGATTACGCGAGTAGTCATTCTCTTTTTGTTTTTCTTTCTCTTTCTTCATTAACATTGACTTCAATTTAGCTATGTAGCATAAAGAATATAGTCGTCTAACAATGAGTTTGATTCGGCGTATTTGCGTATGTTAGAAAGAGAATGGTTAAGGGAAAGGGAAAGGGAAAGCAAATTAATTACATTTCGCCGGCTGATATAAGGATATGGTTTATCTATTAAACATTCACCATTAAACATTGACCATTCAATCAAGTTCCCATTTTCTCACTCAATTCCAACCACCGCATTTCTTTTTCTTCCAACAAAGAAATAATTTCACTGATACGTCCTGAGGCTTTTTCTAACTCCGCATAAGATATTGAAGCATCTCCCATTTTCTCTTCCAGGGCCTTTTTCTCGGACTCCAGGGCGGGCATTTCTTGTTCCAATGCTTCAAACTCGCGCTTTTCCTTATAGCTGATCTTTTCCTGCTGAACTTGTTTTTTCGGCGCTTCGGGTATTACAGCTGCCGCTATTGGTTTAGCAGCTTGTTCTCGGCTTTTTTCTAAATTTTCTTGCAGACGAATTCGATATTGCGAATAATTGCCCGGGAAATCGGTGATGACACCTTCTCCTTCAAATACAAAGAGATGATCGACCAGTTTGTCCATGAAATATCGATCATGACTCACCAATAAAATGCAACCCTGATAGTCTAGTAAAAACTCTTCTAATATTTGTAAGGTTTGTAAATCCAGATCATTGGTGGGTTCATCCAGGACCAGAAAATTCGGATTCTTAAATAGAATGCTCAATAATTGCAATCGACGTTTTTCACCCCCACTCAATAAACTCAAGTAGGTATATTGTTGTTCAGCGGTAAAAGCAAATCGTTCCAAAAATTTAGATGCAGAAATTTTTGTGCCATCGGCCAGAGGGAAAAATTCTGCCATGGATTTCACATAATCAATCACCCGTTTGTCTTCTTTATATTGTAATCCTTCTTGCGAAAAGTGTCCAAATATAATGGTGTCTCCATGATTGATTTTACCACTATCCGGTTCTTCGAGTTGTAGCGCGATCTTCAGGAAAGTGGATTTGCCCACACCGTTTTTTCCGACGATGCCAATACGTTCACCCTTCTTGAAGGTATATTCAAATCCTTTGAGGATGGGTTTATCGCCATAGGATTTATAAACTTTTTTCATTTCCAATACCTTGCCTCCAATCCGCGTCATTTTGACCTGCAATTGAACTTCAGTATCTACATTTTTTTGTTTTACTCGTTGCTCTACTTCCGTAAATGCATCTTGTCGTGATTTTGATTTGGTAGTTCGTGCTTTGGGTTGCTTGCGCATCCATTCGAGTTCACGGCGGTAGATATTTCGATCTTTGAGTAATTCGCTTCCCTGTACCTCAATACGATGCGCTTTTTGCTGCAAGAAATAAGCATAATCTCCCTGATGAATATAGACTTTTTCATCATCGATTTCAATGATTTCATTACATACCGCATCCAAAAAATAACGGTCATGGGTTACCATCAATAAAGTCACACGTTGTGCACTTAAAAAATCTTCCAGCCATTCGATCATATTGACATCGAGGTGATTGGTTGGCTCGTCTAACACCAATAAACATTTTCCATCGTAGAGTTGTGCTTCAATCAAGGCTTGAGCCAGGGCGACACGTTTTTTTTGTCCGCCGCTCAGGGTGCCGATCGTTTGATGTAGATTGTGAATACTCAGTCGTGTGAGAATTTGCTTCAGCTCATTTTCGAAATTCCAGGCTTGTAACTCATCCATTTTGCCAATCAAATATTGAAGACGATCTGTATCTTCTGTTCCACTTTCAAGGTATTCTTCATAGGCTTTCACGAGTCGGATGACTTCATTATCCATGGAAAGAATATTATCCCAAATGGAAATGGCCGGATTGAATTCGTTTTCCTGATGCAGCATCACCAGACGTATATCTTTATGGAGCCATACGGTACCGGTATCCGGTTCATCTTTTCCTGCAAGAATATTGAGCAGAGTTGATTTGCCAAAGCCATTCCGGGCGATCAGTGCCACTTTATCTCCTTCTGAAATATGAAATGTAATATCCTTGAAGAGTTCACGGATGCCGAATGATTTACTGATATTTTCAACGCTGGCGTAATGCATGTAGGATATTTCCCTTTTAACGGAGGGCGGGTGAAATTACCAAAGCTTTTTTGATTTTCAGGTAAAATACCGAAGTGTAGTCGAAAGATTATTCGGCAACTACCTGATAGATATATTGATATCCATCCCGATTACACAGTATACGTAAAGAATTTTCTTTTTGCTGAAGAATACGCCACTGTCCCCAATGGTTGAAAACAATTTCATCTTGCTCTATTTTCCAGGTTTTGTCTGTTTCCGGATTCTGTTGGGTAAATACCGGGCCGGGTGTGATATCGTCGCGGTTACAGATATGCAAAACAGCAGGACTATCAATATAGGTCTGATCTGCATTCAGATAAAATCGACCGGAAACGGTCAGTGGTAGTTGGCTTAATTGATTGGCATTTGTGATATTGACCTCCATGCAGGTGATTCTCCACCATCGATTTTCGAGTGATGAGGGGGAAATGCTTGAATATTTCTTACAAGATATGGATAATAAAAATAGACTGACACCCACAATGGCCAGAACAGAATAATTACGGCTCGCTGTAAACATCCTAATTATTTAATGGGTTTGTCTAATGGTGGACTGCCTGCTGGTGTATCGGTAATCTGGACTACATTTTCGTACATGGTCCACTGATGTCCATCCCATTTAAAACCATCATAGGTTCCATCAGGTATATAGGTATATCGTTTGGCCGGATCGCCAATTTGAGATTCGCAATGATCGAAGATGATTTGATCCGTTTCCTTATCATAATTCATGGAAAGACGAGATCCTTTTTGATACTCGATGACCACACGATTGACCTTTCTTCTTTTGCCTCTTTCGGTCATATTGAAGACCGGTGCGCCAAACATACCTTGTCCCTGAGAATTAAATCCAAAGGCTTCGATGATTTTTTTCTCGCTGTTCATGGAGCTGCCATTCCAGCCGATCAAAAAGTAAATCTTTTGATCATCGATTTGACGAAGGAGAATATTGTAATACAGGCTGCCATACCAGCGCGTTCCATTGAAAATGGAATCTTCAGCCCCGCGGATAATCTGATCGGAAACATCGACCAAAGGAATGAAGGATCCATCGGTTAATTGCATCACGCCGTAATACCGATGTTCGACGGTTCCTCGAACAACTTCCCAGTTATAGATACGAAATGCATCATCCGGAGATCTAAGGATGCTGATCTTTTCACTGAGTTTTTTAAAAGGGTAATTATAAGAATTGGGTGTTTTTAAAACGGTTTTGAAAATGCGGATAAACTCATAACTGCCTGCAACCCGAAAATCCGGAATCGGCGAATTGTACATACTGTCGGCAAAATAGACCAGGGAATCTTCCAAAATTTCCAAGGGGGAAAGTTGACTGATATCTTTTTCATGAACCTCTCTTTTTTCAGGGAGTATCATTTCGTAATCCTGAGCCGATAGCGGAAGATAAAATGCGATTGCGAGTAAGGATGTCAGAATTGCCTGAACGCTGAATTTAATCATGAAAACAAATTTAATGTTTTTTTTAGAATACTGAGGGGTCCCATGTCTGAGACAGGAATTGCTCCCTTTGTTACTGCTTACAGATTGTCCGGGCATCTGTAAGTCGGCAAACGGAAGGACACTCCAATTTGTAACATCATATATTGATCGCGGGTGGTGCTGATACCACGCTGACGGCCGGCCTTGCCAATGGGTTGGTCTGTAAGTTCCCACGAACGATCCTGCAATTGGGCGCCAACAGCAGGATAGGGGGATGGAGTGTTGTCTTCAAATTTATCGATGCCCACATAAGTCGTACTCACATCATCCAAATAATCTGTAGTAGTAGAACGATTGACGGCCTCCATATGTATCGTCAAACCTCGTGACAACCAAAATTTGAAACCCAGTCCAATCGGAAAACACATGGCCGTTCCTTTATATCTGCGGTTTTTATATTCTTCGTAATTCTGACCTTCCGTGCCTAATGGGCGTAAGTAATGGCGTTCCCCATCCAAAGTCGTATAAGGATTATACCAAAAAATACCTGCTCCGATGGATACATAAGGCGTGAAGCGATGTTCAAAATCGCCGATCTCATATCTGAAAAAACTGAATTCTGCCTGTATGGCCGCTTCATAGATATTGCTTTCAAAATTCAGGTTCCTTAATTTCTGATAATAATTATTCGAAAACCGGTCGCTATACCCTAAGTGCGCGTAGCTTCCGCCTAGTTTTAAAGCAATGTAGGGGCTGAAATTATACTTATAAAAGACGTTTCCGCTATAGCTGAATTGTTGGAAACCATAGTTGGTGTTTAAGTCGCCGAAGTAATTTGCACCACCCACGCCGGCTCCGAACTCGGATTTACGATAATATACTTGTGCCTCTGTAGGCATGACATAGACAAGCAGGCACAGAAAAAAGAGTTTCTTCATGGGGTATAAAACTCAAAAATAAGGTAAAAAATTGTAAGGTGCTTGGATTCGCCCGATTCAGTTACTTGGCTAATACCTTGATCATACGCATCATATCGCCGGAAAACGGTTTTTGCAATTTGACACAGGCGCTGAACGGTGTGAACGCCACTTCACCATTGATCAGTCCGGCCATTTCCTGTGATCGGCCGGTGATGAGTGCTTCTACCGCAGCGTAACCCAATCTGCCGGCCAATATGCGATCGTTGCAGGTCGGATTGCCTCCGCGCTGAATATGTCCCAATATGCTCACCCGGGTTTCCAGTGCCGGCATTTTTTCTTTCAAATACATACTCAATTCCTGAGCTCCTCCCGATTCATCACCCTCGGCCACCACGACAATATTGGTTAGTTTTTTTCTTTTTTGATCATCCATGAGATCCGTCAGAAAGGCATCGATGGATTCTTTTTCTTCAGGGATGAAGATATGTTCTGCTCCACAAGCTAATCCGCTGTATAAAGCAATATATCCCGCATCTCGTCCCATGACTTCCACCAAAAACAATCGATCGTGCGCCTCGGCGGTATCGCGGATTTTATCGATGGCCCATACGGCAGTATTAACCGCAGTATCAAACCCAATGGTAAAATCCGTTCCGCTTAAATCATTATCAATGGTACCCGGCAATCCAATGGCAGGGATATCATATTTTTTAAAAAACTCAACGGCGCCACGAAACGTTCCATCGCCTCCGATGAGAATCAGCGCTTCTATACCATGCAATTTCAATTGCTCGTAGGCCTTCTGCATTCCTTCTTCTGTCATGAATTCTTTACTACGGGCGGTCTTCAATATGGTGCCTCCGCGATGAATGATATTGGATACATCCGTGGTTTTCAATTCATGAATATCCCCTTCGATCATTCCTTGATATCCGCGCATAATACCAAAGGGTTTAATGCCATGATGAAGGGCCGTTCGTACGATGGACCGAATCGCAGCATTCATCCCGGGTGAATCTCCTCCTGAAGTCATGATGCCAATATGCTGAATGTATGTCATGGTCATTATTTGAAAGCACTAATTTAAACTTTAATCGAATACTATATTCAGCGAATGAGAGACTTCCATCATTTTTATTTATTTTTAGAAAAATTTATCCGATGAAGCAAGGTTTATCATTACTACTTATAACAGCCATTTTGTTGACGGCCTTCGTGCTCATGCAAGGCCCTTCAAAATCTTCGTTGGATCGCTATCAAGGATACAAACCGGCTGAAGCGTATTTCCTTTCCATGCAATATCCATACCTGGGTGAAGGATTGAATGAATATAAAAAAGCAGTCGTGAAGGAATTGGCTCGCATAAAAAAATATAGGGCCATCAATACGCCATGGCAACAGGAAGGGCCTCATAATATTGGAGGAAGGATCAATTGTATTGCCGTTCATCCGACCCTAACCAACAACTATCTTGTGGGTTGTGCCGATGGGGGCATCTTTAAAACGACCGATGGCGGATCTACATGGACACCCATTTTCGACAATGCCTATGCTTTATCCGTGAGTCAAATAGTTTATGAACCGGGCAATGCCAACACCATTTATGCCGGTACAGGAGATCAGGTATTGGGCGGTTATTCGCACATGGGTAATGGAATCTACAAAAGTACCAATGGCGGTAGTTCTTGGGTGAACAGTGGTTTGACCAATGTAGGTACGATATCTAAAATCATTGTAGATCCATTGAATGTTAATACCGTTTACGCTGCCACAACAGGCAATCCTTTCATCTCTGATTCCAATCGTGGAGTGTATAAATCCATCGATGGTGGTGCGACCTGGAACCGGGTGTTATTCCTCGGTCTGAATGCAGGTATTGGCGATATGGTGATGAATGTGAATACACCGTCGATCATCTATGCTACCGGACGTAAACGTTTTCGTTCGAATCAAAGCAGCATCATTACAGGAACCGAGGCGCGTATTTTTCGTTCGCAAAACGGCGGATTAACTTGGGATACGCTGACGAATGGTTTACCTACAGGTGCACAATGTCGAATAGGAATGTGTATCTCAACCAATAATCCTGATTTGCTGTACGCCAATTATGTGGATACCACCCTGGACTTTGGCGGATTATATAAAACCACTAACGGAGGCAATAGCTGGACGCTTGTGAGCAGTTCGACCAATGTGAATTTAGGCGGTTTCGGTTGGTACTTCGGTCAGATCAGGATGGATCCAAATAATGATAATACACTGTTTATTTTAGGCGTAGGCTTGTATAAATCGACCAATGGCGGAACGAGCTTCAATTCATCGGGTAATACGCATTCCGATAAACATGATTTGAAATTCTTGTCTTCTTCTCAAATTCTTTTGGCAACCGATGGTGGATTCTATAAGACAAGCAATGGTGGAAATTCATGGACCTTAAGCAATAATCTCCCGATCATGCAGTTTTATCGTATTGCATATAACCCTTGGGATTCGCTCAACTATTATGGCGGAGCGCAAGACAATGGTACCAATTACGGATCATTGAATGCCGGACTTAGCAATTGGATTCATTATTACGGAGCCGATGGTTTCAAACCTCAATTTAACCCGAATGATGATATGACCTTTTATGTGGAATGGCAGAATGGTAATGTAGAAGCAACTGACGATGGCGGGATGAATTATAATTCCATTACAAACAGTCTCACCGCTACAGATCGTTGCAGTTGGAATACACCTTATTTTGTAAGTCAGTACAATCCGGATCATCTCTATATAGGGACCTATCAGGTATATAAGAACACGAGCGGACCTGTAGACAGCTGGAGTCCGATTAGTGGTGATTTAACAGACGGAATAAATACTTCTTTCCATGTGATCACAGCCTTAGATCAATCGCCTGTCAATCAACAAGTACTTTATGCAGGAACCAGTGATGCGAATGTATGGGTGACCCAAAATGACGGAGGCACATGGACACAGATCAATGGTGCTTTGCCGGATCGCTATGTCAGTTCGGTGAAGCCATCGCCGGATAGTGTAAGTTGTGTATTTGTATCGCATAGCGGTTATCGCAACAACGATTCTTTGCCGCATATTTATTATAGCCAGAACTACGGCAACACGTGGACATCCATTGCAGGCAATCTTCCCAATTTTGCCATTAATGATATCTGGGTGAAAAAGGGAAAACATGACAGTTGCATCATCGTAGCGACAGATGGGGGCGTATATGCCACGGAGAACAGAGGCTTTAATTGGGAACGTGTCGGGAGCAATATGCCGATTATACCTGTGTATGACATAGAATATAATCCGGCTACGAAACGCATCTTTGCGGGCACCTTTGCCCGTTCCATGCAGACCATGGAAGTGGATTCGATCTTTAAACCTAAGGAACAAAGCACGGTGGGAATCAATGAGACCTTGTCAGCAAATGCCATCCGCTTGTATCCTAATCCTTGTAAGGACTATTTTATGATACAAGGTAAAATGGAGGAGAATGACCTTGTCATTTTACTCGATGCCTTTGGACGAAGGATAAGAACTTGGAAAGCCGGAAATTCACAAAATCAATATTCTACAAGAGGAATTGCTGAAGGGAATTATATTTTGCTGATTTCATCCGGTCAAAAATCGTATAATCGGGTATTGACTGTAGCGGGGCAGTAATCATTGTAATTAGTTTGTGAATAAATGGTCGATGGGCTGTACTCATCGCATATAACTTTCGCCCTTACAGGGATTAAATCAGGGGATCAGAGGCTTGATCAATCGTAAATTCAAATTCATCTACATTTGGGAAGTGCTTGAGACTGTACCCGGGAAAATAAACAGGTCTCAGAAAATACGATATAAATGATAAGAGTTATTTGTTTAGATAGGAGCCTACTTTGATTTGGGCTTAAGATTTGATTCGTATAAATTAATCCAATCTTTCGCGCTCATTTTTTTCATCAGCTCACCAATGAGTTTATAGGGGATATCATTCATTTTCTTAAAACGGATACAACTTTTTCCCATATCCAATTTTTGCTGACTATGTTTTGGATATTCGGAAACAAACCAATCGTATAATTTAGGATCGGAATAAATGCCCATGTGGTAAAAATTAATGGAGCCTTTTTGCGAGGCAAGACCTGCAAAGGGGAGGGGCTCGCTGGGTTTGCAATGGTAACCGGCAGGATATAACGAATGCGGAATGACATAGCCTAATCCACCATAACTGATTGCCGCTTCAAATCCCTTGGGTAGATTTTTAACAATGATATCGTGTAGTTTGTTGAAAGGTTCAACCCGGTCTTCAGGAAGATTGGTTAAAATTTCATTTACCGTTGTTCCATTTGCTTTCATAAAAAATAAATTTCTGCTTTTTATAGAGAGGTAAAATTACAATTTTTCGGGTGAATATTTTTCAGGTTACCTGATTCCCGCCGATGCGACCGGAGGAGTTTTTGGTATTTAGTTTTAGTTGGCCTAGCGATGCGAGGCATTTTATAATGAATGCGAGGCATTTTATAATGAATGCGACACGCTTTGCAATGGATGCGACACGCTTTGCAATGGATGCGACACGCTTTGCTATGGGTGCGACACGTTTTGCAATGAATGCGACACGTTTTGCCATGGGTGCGACACGCTTTGCCATGGATGCGACACCTTTTGCCATGGATGCGACACGTTTTGCCATGGGTGCGACACGTTTGATAATGGATGCGATGCGCTTGATAATGGATGCGACACATTTGATAATGGATGCGACACGTTTGATAATAGAAGCGACACGCTTGATAATGGAAGCGACACGCTTGATAACGGATGCGACGAGCTTGATAATGGAAGCGACACGTTTGATAATGGAAGCGACACGTTTGATAATGGATGCGACGAGCTTGATAATGGAAGCGACACGTTTGATAATGGAAGCGACACGTTTGATAATGGATGCGACACGCTTTGCTATGGATGCGACACGTTTTGCCATGGATGCGACACGTTTAGCTATTGATGCGACACGTTTAGCTATTGATGCGACACGCCTAGCTATTGATGCGACACGTTTAGCTATTGATGCGACACGCCTAGCCATTGATGCGACACGCTTAGCCATTGATGCAACACGCCTAGCCATTAATGCGACACACCCATCTAATGATGCGATACGCCCATCTAACGATGCGACACACCCATCTGTCTATGTATTTCCTAAAAACTAAAAATTAACCACTAAAAACTAAGAACTCTTAAGTCAAGTGAATGACCGTAATCTCCGGCATAATGCCGACACGACCGGGATAGCCCAAAAATCCGAAGCCGCGATTGACATAGAGGTATTGTTTGCCCTGGGAATACAGTCCGGCCCATTGTTTATACAAATACTGAATGGGGCTCCATTGCAGTCCGGGAATATCGACCCCGAATTGAAATCCATGGGTATGTCCGCTTAAGGTTAAGTCTACATCCTTATATAATGTATTAACTTCCCCATCCCAATGAGAAGGATCGTGGCTCAGTAATATTTTAAACGGATGTTTTTCGCTTCCGGCATAAGCCTTCGACAAGCTGCCATAGGTTTGAAAACGATTTTTGAAACTGGTATTCTCAACACCGATAACGGCCATGGTTTGTCCATCACGTTCCATGACCACATGTTCGTCCAACAATAATCTCCACCCCAATTTTGCATGTGCATCTTTTAAAACTTGTAAATTATTGGCTTTAGCTTCCGCGGATGGCCATTCCACATAATCGCCATAGTCGTGATTACCCAAGATTGAATAGACGCCCATGGGTGCTTTTAATCTGGAAAAGACCGGCATGAATTCTTGAATCTCATCACTTTTATTGTTGACCAAATCACCGGTAAAGAAGATTATATCCGGTTTTTGAGCCAATATCATATCAATGCCTTTGTTGATGGCTTTGGCATCATTGAGACTACCTGAATGGATATCGGAGATTTGAATGATTTTTAAACCTTTGAAGGCCTCGGGCAAATTATCGAAGCTGAGATCAACTTTTTTGATTTTATAATTATAGCGGTTGCTCATACCATAGAGCATACTGCTAAAGATGGTGCCGCCAAACAATAAAGCAAATCGGGCCAGGAAATCGGAGCGCGTCATGCCGCTTTGTACCATAGCGGGCATGGATTCTTTGCCATAAAATAAACCGGCCAATAAAAAAACTCCCCGACGTACATCATCAATCAATAAAATGACTGCAATCAGTATTTTAGTAATCATGAGACCCATGGTAAACGAAATCAAAACATTTCGCATGGTTTTGCTCATTTCGGCTGTACGGAGAACCGGGAAAGAAAGCAGCACTCCAAACCAAATTACGGTGATCAGGATATACGCAATGGTAATATAGGTTTTGTAGGGTGGTTTTACCGAGCGCACTGCGAATCGGATGGCGGTATAGGAGTAATATTCTATCAACGCAAATACGAGGATGACCAACACTATCCCGATACCATTCATTCTTCTCATCAATTAAAATTTAATAAATCCTTCAATTTGAAATTTAATAGCCTTCAGGGTATGTTCATGCACAAATTCATCGTTCACCAATTCATTCGATACAGAAGATAGCGGAAGTTTGTCGTGGTAGACATTCATCTTCATATAATGACACATATTGGTCATGGTATCTAATCCTCTCAAATTTCCGGCTCGTCCGTTGGCCACACCGACCAGCATGACTTTTTTGAAATTCCAGCAACGTTTGATATCACTGATATCCATCATAAGTTTGAATATGCCCGGGAAGCTCCCGTTGTATTCCGGCATCACGAAGATGAATTTGTCGGTCGGAATAAGGAGGTCAGATTCAATTTGACTAAAGGCCTCATCTTTTTCGAAAGAACGAAAATCTTCCAGAGAATACAAATTGCAGGCTATGCCGGCTTCTTGAAAAAAGGTCTGATATTGTTTGGAAACTTTCAGCGTATTGCTCCCTTTTCGATTGGTGGCTGAAATGATAGTATACATGGGCGCAAAAGTAGAACTATTCATACATTTCTGTCATAGTTTTTGCGTTAGCATGATAGGCGGTTGCTATATTATGTTATTGGTAAATTCCGGGGTTTAGGGTACAATTTTCGAATTCTATTCGTAATGATCTGATTTCGAGTTTGTATTTATTCGGATAAATTTTTAATCATGGTATAAAGAATTCTGGAAATTTCCTCAGCCAAAAGGTGTAATTCCTTGTACTGACTCTCTTGAATCAATTCTTCTAAAAGTAACAAATCTAATATGGCTACACATTCAAATAAAGAACCCCTTGCTGTGGTAAAATAGTTTCTTCTATCAGGTTTCGTTGATTTCGCGGAGCCTTCTGCAATGTTTAGGACAATGCTGTATGAAGCTCGACCCAATTGATCATATACGTACTTTTGAGGTTTTAGGAACGCTAGTAATTTTTTGCAACCCAAATGAAATAACTGAGCCTTCTTATAAAGCTCCAAATTTTGGAAAGGAAACATTTCAAAACGATTTAGAAAGTGAAAGATAAACAAAAAGAGAAAGAATTTCGTACTTGAAATGTAGATATCTCTCGCAAGTTTTAGCGATGTTAAGTTCTATTTTGTATGATACACGACGCAATTGATTAAAGACGTACTTATTGGGGTTTAGGAACGCTAGTAATTTTTTGCAACCCAAATGAAATAACTGAGCCTTCTTATAAAGCTCCAAATTTTGGAAAGGAAACACTTCAAAACGATTTAGAAAGTGAAAGTTAAACAAAAAGAGAAAGAATCACGTCCTTGAAACGTAGATCTTTCACTTTGACTTTCTCATTCACTTTCTGCCTTTGCGGGTTTCCAGCGGTTTGAATAGAGATAAAGACCACTCATAATAAACAATGAAAGCCAATACACAAACTCCGAGGCCCACGCATAGGGGAGGGAAAGATGAAATATTTCTACCACCGAATAGGTATAACAGATATAGAGAATAATGGCCACAAACTCAAAAACCAAATTGACCACCGTTTTTCCCGTACCCACCACAGCGGAAAAGCAAATCGTGGAAATGGACAGCATCCAGGTTGCGAAAATTACAATGCGGAGAGAAATCCTTCCGGTTTCGATTAACACAAGATCGGAAGTCATCAAACTCAAAAAAGAGACCGGGGAAATGAGCATCCATAAACCGGCTAAAACCGTAAAACTGAAACTAACTGTAAGGATTTTTCGAATCACCGGTTTCACTTCATCGATCGCGCCTTGTCCGATGAGGTTGCTCACCATGGAGTTGCAAGTGGAGGCTAAGGCCCAGGTAGCGACACCCACTATGCCGAACACACTTCTAAGGATTTGAGAAACCGCAGATTCTGCTTTGCCGATATGTTCGACATACAGAAAGAAAAACTCCCAAGCGCCGATACTGAATAAATATTGAAAAATAAGAGGCAGAGATTTTAAAAAGATATGTTTCATCAGTCCCCAATCCGGTGGAGCGAAAAAGCGAATGGCAAAGGATTGGAAGGCACCGGATTTCAGGATTTGCCAAAGAACCACGGCCAGGTAGGCCATCTCCGACACCACAGAAGCTAAGGCTGTTCCGTTTAACCCCATTTCAGGGAAAAAGCCGATGCCGAATATCAGGAAATAATCGAGGACAATATTGACCAAGGTCTGAACGGTGGAACCCAAGATGATTTTTCGTGAATGTGAAGTGGCCAGAAACAAAGAATTTGCTAATTGGCAAAGCATGATAAATGGGAGGCCCCAAAAACGCATTTTGACAAATGACGTTGCCGCATCCCGAATATGAGGTGCATGGATCAGGTGATTGAATAACCAAGGTGCCAGGAAAAATGAAATGCTCATTAAAACGGCTGCAAGCATGAAGCAAAGTTTTACTCCGGAAGAAAAAATCTGTCCGACACCTTCCGGGTTTCCTTCACCGGCTTTACGGCTCATCAACATCAACATCCCGGACACCAGTCCGTAGCCTACCATCACCAGGGTGAGATAATAAATACCGGCAATGCCTGAAGCCGCTAAAAAATCTTGGGTTGAAAAGTGCACTTCCTTCGGAATATAATTTCCGAGAAAGAGGGTATTCGTGAGAATACTGAGTTGAGGGATTAAGATAGAAATTCCGACCGGCAAAGCCAGTTTAATGATATTGCGATAAGTATTTTGAACTTTGATATCCTGAATCTGTGTTTCCATCCGCCGGGCGTAAAAGTATGACATCAGAAGCAGAGTGGAAGAGTAACAAGCATCAAATATTCGTAACCTAATGAATGAGACCTAATCATGATTCAGACCGGTGATGCAATTCCACTAAAAATTAGCTAATATTGTGCTTTCGAAAATGACGCCACATTTAAACATAGAAGATGCAACGGCCTTGCTGGAATTGAACGAGGGTAAAAACTGGGAATGTGCCATAGAAATTGGGGCTAAGAGCCTTACTTATATACTCTACAGTCTTGAACGAAAGAAAGTATATGCCCTGCGTACCTTTCGTTTCGATCCATTGAAATTGTCGCGCAGTGAATTAGATGACATGTTGGGCGACAGTTTGATTCGAAAGGCTAAAAAGATTCATGTTTCCTTGGAGACCAATCGCTTCGTGTTGGTTCCATCTTCCTTGTTCGATGCAAAGAATCAAAAAGATTATTTTACTTTTCTCTATCCACTTTATCCTGAAGATGTTTTGCAACATCAACTTATCGGTGAAGATAAAGTCAGTGTATTTGCGAATCGAAGGACGACGGTCGATTTTATTCACGGGAAATTTAAGAAGGCCGTCATTCGACATGGTGATTCATGTTTGCTGAGCTTTTATGAAAACACAGGAAATGCCGATCATCCCCGCGTCTATATTTCCCTGGGAACAAGCTCTGCTACCATCACTTTATTTACGGGCAGCCAATTGGTCTATCATCAAGCGATTGCATTAGAAGGCCTGAGTGATGTCCTGTATCCTGTTGCCAATTGTATTCATCAATTCTCTCTGGATTCCACCAAGGTTCAATTTTATATTGGTGGAGAGTTCGATGGCAGTCATACCCGTACCGAAGAACTCATGCATATCCTGTCGGGGCATTATCAACGAGTAGAATACATGAAACGTCCAATGCATTTAAATTATCCGGCAGGTATCGATGATGTGCCTGTATATGCTTATGTTAAACTTTTTGCCACAGCCTTATGCGAATAATCAGCGGTAGACATGGTGGAAGAAAATTTCACCCGCCAAGTAATATTCCGGCTCGTCCGACTACGGATATTGCCAAGGAAGGACTATTCAATATCCTTCAAAACAATTTGGATTTCGAAGACTTGAAATGTTTGGATATATTCGGCGGTACGGGTAGCATCAGTTATGAATTAGCCTCACGGGGTTGCACGGATCTAACCTTAATCGAGCTCGACAGCCGGACGATGCAGTTCATTAAGAATACCATCACCGAACTAGGTTTTGAAGGTTTTAAGACATTCAAGATGGATGTCTTTAAGTTTATGAATCAGTGTACAGAAAGTTATGACTTCATTTTTGCAGGACCTCCTTATGCGTTGAAGAATATAGACGATATCCCAAAAATCATTTTTGAAAAGGAGCTTTTAAAGCCGGGAGGGTGGTTTATTTTGGAACATACGCCACGAAATAATTATGAAACCTATCCGTATTTCAACCGTGCAAAAAATTACGGGACTACGATATTTTCAATATTTATCAGGCCTGCAGAATAAATAATATTTGCTTATCGTTTTTCCATTAGTGGAAGTTCGAGGATATTTCGCCCCTGCAAGGGGTACAGGGTCCCCGGTACGAAATAATGAATTGAACGAATGATCACTCGGGGGCAAAAGCTAAAGCCGTTCATAACGATTAAAGAATATTTGGTGACGCACCACCTAGAGTCAACTAATCCTTTTTCGCATTGATTCTGAATGCTGCATGCACATTGATTTCATAATCCGAGGTAATGAGTTCATCCAGAGTTACCACTGTTTTAAGTGTGACCGATTCACTCTTGTAATAGTCCAGGAGATTTTCGGCGGAGATTTGCAGACTAATTCCATCATTAATATTAGACGGGATATCATCGGCCCATGCAATTTTTAATTCAGGTAATGTAGGTGTAGAAATATAGATAGAAACAGATCGAAGAAAACTTAAATTACTGTTTGCAGGATTTAAAATCATCAGGGTCAGTTGTGACATTTTGATTTGGCTGACTAAATCCAAGCGTGTTTTATGCTGTGAAAATGTATTTTCTGTGGTAATGGAAATTTCCGGGGTAGGTATATCGATTGGAAGATATAAGGGGGTAGTTGCAGGGATCACAACAGTTCGATCATAAGACATATCGAATAGAATGGCTTTACCCAGTTTATCGCATCCACTTAACAGAGGCAAAAGAAATAAAAGCAATAGATATTTCACCATATCTGTGAGGTATTAATGAACTTCATACATAGAAACACTAAAATTGAACCTTTATGTTCAGCTTGTAAAATAGCGAAACTGCGATGAAGAATAAAAATATAACAGCAAAAAGTGGACCAAAAATGAATTTTGATGATCAGGATCAAATTTTTAAATGATCATTCCATCAGTCATCATACAGTTTAAGGTATATCGATCAGGTGAGTCCGGGCAAATGTTAATGTACTTGCATTTGGCAAACACAACGAGTAAATTTAGATTCAAATTCAAGTTAAGCTCTTCATTTTATTCTCCAAACCTTAAAAACAACCGGCCATGAAAAAACTATTTACGTTCATTTTTGCTTTGTTTACGACGCTGTCACAGGCACAGGTAACGATTACCCAGCCTACGACCGGCGCACCGCCACCGCCTTTTTCAAGTACGGCAACGCTGGCCGACGCGGCATGGTATAGAGGGGGGAATAATCCTGTGCCAAACACCAATAATATTTTTGGTACCATGTGGCCGAGTGAAGTTTATCATTATACCGGAGGTACATTAAAGTTTATAACTACCGTCAATGCTGCACTGAACAATACCAATTTCAATTCAACCTTTGTGGCGAGTGGAGATGGTATATCGGTTGCTCCGGGCGCAGGGTCTGCACCTTTTGCAACGATAGATTTGTTTACAGGGCCAAGCAATACCACATTCTTCCGATTGGGTCAGGCATCATTGTTACAAACCGTGAATACGCGGGTTGAGCATATTGCCAACTTCAACGGCTTTTGGTATAATGCCACCGGAACAGGCGGAGGCAACGTATACACACCACAATATGTATGGAATATTCAGCAAACAGAGAAGGGGAGATTAGGCGCTAACGGTTGGTGGCGTTTTGGAAATAATTTTGCTGTACCGGTTGCAGCCAATAACATTGTCGAAATATCTACTCAAGGTGCACCAACGGCTCCTTATGGTGTATTGGGTAGCGGACTTCGTTTCAGAAATTTGACATCTGCTTCCAATATTATTCCGAATGGATCTAATGGTGTCAATTCAACGAAGGTGCTTACCGTAGATATCAATGGCGATGTGGTACTCACGAATCCGAATGCGACCGTATTGGCAAACAATGGATTGCAAGTCACAGGAGGTGTTGTTCAGTTAGGAGGAGCATGCGGTAATGTGGCACAGGAGAACAATGCTCAACTTCAATCGAGTCGAAAAGTGAAATTGAATAAACGGAATCTGTATTTTACAGAGGCCGTCACTCAGAACGGACGCATCGGGATAGGAGATTTTCCGGGATGTGTCAACCCCGGGAATTTGGTTGAGATCACAAAAAATAATACGACGCCCAGCACGATAGGTCTTAGTGGATTACAGTTAGGCGATTTGCGTACAGGAGCCTTTGTGAACCCTGCCAATGGTATGGCGCTGAGTGTCAATCCCAATGGTGATGTGATCCTGGTGAATGCGTCATCATCTAGTGGAGGTGTCAGCTTATGCAATACCGCGCCGATTAATAATGTGACAAAAGTAACTGCAGTTGGAACAGCCATTTGTCAAACCAATATTACAGACCTCTTTCCGTTGGGTAATGTGGGCATCAACAATACAGCACCTAATGACGCCTTAGATGTCAATATTGGCGGAGGAACTGCAGGGAATCTGGATTTGAATAATCCGACAAGCCGATATGAAATCAATGATAGCAGCATATTATGGCATAAAGGAAATTCTACCAATCTCTATGTCGGAATATTAGCCGGCGATGCCACAGGTCCCGGATTCGGAAATGGAGACAGCAATACCGTCGTAGGATATCAGGCAGGAAGTGGTTTGCCTTTTCTGGGCCAAAAGAATGTACTCTTGGGTAGTCAGGCCGGATTTGGCATGTGGACCTCTTACAACAATACTTATGCAGGACATCAGGCCGGATACAATTCTTTGTATGTCAACAACAATACTTACTTAGGCGCATATGCCGGATATAATAATGCACCCGGTGCAGATGAAAATGTGCTGATCGGTTATAATGCCGGTTATAATATGTCGGGGTTACACAATGTTTGTATTGGGAATAACAGCGGATTCAACAATGCCGGTTTTCAAAATACCTTTGTCGGTTTAAACAGCGGTACCGTGAATGTGGGCGGAGCTTTTAATGTGAGTCTGGGTGGTGGCTCCGGTCCCGGGTTGCCGAATTTAAATAATTCCATTGCCATAGGAAACGGTTCCTCAGTGATGAACAGTAATCATATGATATTGGGTGATAATTCAATCAATGTAGGGATAGGCTTAAGTGGGCTTGCCGCTGGACCGCAAAATAAACTTGAAATTAGAACCACAACAGGTTCTCCATACTTTGGTTCAGTTAATGGAAGTAGTGGTTTACGTTTTCGAAATATGACTTCAGCGAATACACCCATAACCACTACTTTTCCGGGTGTATTGAGTGTGGATGCCAATGGAGATGTCATTTTGGTCAATCCTCCGGCTTCCAGTTCAAGTGTTACTCTGTGTAATACTGCACCGATCAATAATGTCGTGAAAGTCACCGCAATTGGAACCGCATTGTGTGAAACCAATATCACTGATATGTTTCCATTAGGTACTGTGGGAATTAACAATACATCTCCCAATGATGCATTGGATGTGAATATCGGCGGAGGCTCTGCAGGGAATTTAGATTTGAATAATACCAATAGTGCTTATGAGATCAATGATACGGCCATGCTTTTGCACAAGGGCAATTCTACGAACTTGTTTGTAGGAAGTGAGGCCGGCGCATTGATACCCAGTGGTCCGGGATTTGGTGATAATAATACCGTGATCGGTAAACGTGCACACAGTACTCAACCCATGATGGGGCAGAACAGCACTTTTGTCGGTTATCAAGCCGGAATGAATGCTTCCATGTTGAATAACTCTACTCATATCGGTGCGGGTGCCGGGCAAAATAATGCTATTGGTGCGGATGAAAATACTATTGTTGGTTGGAATGCAGGATTCAATAATGCCGGCTTACATAACGTATTTATCGGCAATCTGAGTGGATTTAATAATGCCGGTTTTCAGAATACATTTGTTGGAATCGGTAGCGGACAATTAAACATTAATGGTGCACACAATGTATCAATTGGAGGAGGCTCGGGGCCTCTTACCGGCAACTTAAATAATTCTATTGCCATCGGAAATGCAGCCAACACAACGACCAGCAATACCATGATATTGGGCGACAACGCGGTGAATGTGGGCGTTGGGCTCAGTGGTGTGGCATCGGGTCCGCAGAATAAAATGGAACTGAACACGACCGCGGGTTCTCCTTATTTTGGTTCGCCAAATGGCAGCAGCGGACTTCGTTTTAGAAATATGACATCTGCAAATACTCCCTTAGCGACAGCTTTTAATGGCGTATTAAGTGTCGACAATAACGGGGACGTGATACTTGTACAAGATAAAACAGGAAGCAGTGGCGGTGGTGTAGGCAGCTATTGTGGTACTGCTCCTAATCCACTGACCTTTCATTACAGAGTACCACTTAATACCTTTGATTACTATTTCGACGGTGATGGTCCAATGACTGACAAGGTGAATATCGGATATCCTTGTGGCAGTTTTCCTTTGAAAGGTAAATTAAATGTGACTACGGCTTTTCAAACGGATCCTACGGTAGGAAGTCAGGAAAGCTATTCAATCTATGCAACCAATACCAATAATGCCATGTTTTCTTCCAATACAGGTGTATACGGAGAAGCGACGGCAACTGCACCGGCAACAGATGCTACGGGTGTATGGGGTAAGGCCAGTTCTACCCGCCGAACCATTGGAGTATGGGGACAGGGTGGAATTGCCTTAGGAACTTCTTATGGAGGTGTATTCGATGCCCTGACTCCTGCTAACCTGGTCAATCAAGCGTTGAAAGTAGAAGCAGAGAATGGAGTCAATACGAATATAGGCATGACCGCTTCGGCTACAGGCGGAACCGTAGCTTTAGGCGGTACGTTTGATGCTTTTAGTGTGGGGCCATTTGTAGAGAATATTGGATTAACAGGAAGAGCGTTTCCATTTAGCACTTCGAATACGCCAACATATCCCGGTGGAGTTCATATTGGAGTGTATGGACAAGTTCCTAATTCGGTACCTAACATCTCCTTTGATTATGCAGGATATTTTGACGGAAGAGTCTATATCAATGGGAATGCGATTTCTCCGGGGTATGCAATTACTTCAGATGCTAAATTTAAAAAGAACGTACAGGCGTTTGAAAATGGACTGGATATCATTCGACAAATCAAAACCAAAACCTATACCTATGATGTACAGAATAAATTTGGAATACAATTCAGCGACAAAAAACAGTATGGTGTGATTGCGCAGGAGGTAGAAAAAGTACTACCCGAACTGATTGTTGAAACACACAAACCTGAAATGAAAGATGCGACGGGCAAAACAGTTACTGAAGCGGTAGATTATAAGGCTGTCAATTATGATGC
Source organism: Chitinophagaceae bacterium (assembly GCA_016786845.1). Classification (GTDB taxonomy): domain Bacteria; phylum Bacteroidota; class Bacteroidia; order Chitinophagales; family Chitinophagaceae; genus OLB11. The sequence goes on from JAEUVB010000011.1 coordinate 71,444, forward strand.
CTTCATTCCTATTCTCATTCGCTCAGTACAACAATTGGAAGAACAAAATGAAAAGCAAGATAAGTTGATTCGCGAACTGAGTGCTAAATTGGAAGCCTTATCTCCGACCACTAAGCAACATGTAACGCCTTCCAATTTACCTACCCAAACCATCAACTTAAGTGATAAATCTACGATAGTTTTAAATCAGAATGTACCGAATCCTTTTGCCGAGAAAACGACCATTAGCTATCACATTCCGGAAGGAACCGGTACAGCTCAAATCGTGTTTAGTACGTCTGAAGGACGAGTGATTAAAACGGCTGAAATCCGCACTCGAGGTGCCGGCGAATTGACGATTTATGCACAGGATTTGAGTAGCGGGATATACATCTACACCTTATTTGTAGATGGTAAAGTAGTGGATAGTAAAAGAATGATGAAGACGAATTAGTGAGTACTAAGTACTAGCAGCCATTATGAATGAGTCCTACTCGTTCATAATGGCTGTTCTCTTTTCAACAATCCATTATTTCTTTTTAAAATTTCTTCGCTTTTGTTGTGGGCGACTATTATGACCGGAGGATCGACGCTTTCGAGGCTCATAAGCGGGGCCTGAGCCTAAATGAGCGGGCAGGGGACTTTTGTTGATCGTCTTTTCCAACAACTCTTCGATCTCTAAAAATTGATTCTGTTCCTTTTCATTGATGAAGGTATAGGCTATACCACTTGTTTCAGCACGTGCAGTGCGACCAATCCGGTGTACATAATCTTCTCCATCATTGGGTACGTCGTAATTGATCACCAATTCTATATCTTCAATGTCTATACCTCTAGAAACGATATCTGTGGCTACTAAAACGGGGAGTCGTTTGCTTTTGAAATCCATGAGTACTTGTTCGCGAGCAGCCTGATCCAAATCTGAATGCATTTGATCTGCTTTGATGCCGGCGCGTTTTAAATCATTGGTCAACTGCTTTACATTTTGTTTGCGTGAGCAGAAGATTATCACACTCTTAAATGAACCGGTTTTTAGGATATGGGTGACTAAGGGAATTTTTTGAGCATCATAAACGACAAAAGCTTCTTGTTGGATTTTATCCGGTGGTTTGGAAATACTGATGTTGATTTCAGCCGGATTTTTCAAAATCTTTTTGGCCAACTCTCTAATTTTAGATGGCATGGTGGCAGAGAATAATAGACTTTGTCGGGTAGGGGCTGTAAAGTTGATGATCTTCATAATATCATCAACAAAACCCATATCCAACATACGATCGGCTTCATCGAGCACGAGATATTTCAAGTGTTTGAGATTTACATATCCCATATTCAGGTGGGAAATCATTTTACCGGGTGTGCAAATGATAAGGTCTACTCCTTTAGTTAATGCTCGTTTTTCTTCTACAAAAGCATTGCCGTCTCCGCCTCCATATATTGCAATGGAACTGACTCCGGTAAAATAAGAAAGACCTTCCATATGTTGGGAGATTTGAATGGCGAGTTCACGCGTGGGAACAATCACCATTGCACTGATATGATTGGCCTGGCTGTCTGTAATTAGTTTATGAATGAGGGGTAGCAGGAATGCGGCTGTTTTGCCGGTACCGGTTTGTGCTGAAGCAATGATATCTCTGCCTTGCAGGATTAATGGGATCACTTGCTCCTGTACAGCGGTAGCTGTTTGGTAACCGCTGGCTTCTATGCCTTCAGCCAATGAAGGGTGGAAATGAAATTCTGTAAAATTCAATGAATAATAATTTGAATGCCGAAGGTAATCAATTAAGGGCTAAGAATTCACTCATAGGGTGTTAAGTAAATGGAGGTCATTACCTTACAAAAAAAGCCCGGAACCAATGTCCGGGCTTTTTGATAGGATAATATGAATTAGGCCATCTTCTTGAGTTCTTCAATACGTTTTTCTTTATCTTCTTCCTGAGTCAGTCGATCTGATTTATCCAAATCGACCAAAATAGGAGCGGCAACAAAGATTGAAGAATATGTACCTGTAACCACACCAATCATCATCGCGAATGCAAAACCACGAGTTACTTCACCACCGAAGATGAAGAGGATTAATAAGGTTAAGAATACCGTTAATGAGGTCATGATGGTACGACTTAAGGTATCATTGATTGCTGCATTAATGACATCTGTTTTAGATGAACCAGGGCGCTTACGGAAATACTCACGGATACGATCAAATACAATCACGGTATCATTCATGGAGAATCCAATTACGGTCAACACCGCTGCAATGAAATGTTGGTCTATTTCCAAAGCAAATGGTACAATGCGTCTCATGAAGGAGAATACGGCCAAAGTAACCAATACGTCATGTACGAGAGCCACCAAAGTACCGACTGAATACTGCCATTTACGGAAACGTATGAATATATAAATTGCAATAAGTAAAAGTGACCAGAATGTCGCCCAATAAGCTCCGGTTTTCAAATCATCAGAGATGGTAGGTAAAACTGTTTGAGAGCTTAAAATGTATTTACTTTTAAATTCAGATTCAGGAACTTCTGATTTAACATATCCGGCCTTTTTCAAAGCTTCATACAACTTAGACTGAACTTCCTGTTCAACCGTATTTGAAGGGTCTTTGATTTTATAAGCGGTGGTAATGTTAACCTGGTTCTGAGTACCAATCGTTTTTACGATCGGGAATTCTTCGAAAGTCGGTTTAAGCAATTCACGGATTTCGCTGGTTTTTGCATTTTTATCTAAACGTACGGTAAAGCTGCGACCACCGGCAAATTCAACGCCATAATCAAAACCATTGAAAATCGCACCAACACCTGCAAGCAAAACGATGATAGAGATCACATAAGCCTTTTTGCGCCATTCGATAAAATGGAAATGGAATCTACCAAAGATCTTATCTGAAATGGTTGTGAAATAATTAAAATGTTTACCGCCTTTCATACGGATATCTGTAATCAGACGAGATACCAGGATTCCACAGAACAGGGATAACAGAATACCTAAAATTTGGGTCGTCGCAAATCCTAATACCGGACCTAATCCAAAGATAAACAGGATAACGGCTGTCATTAATACTGTAATGTGACCATCCAATACCGGATTCAAAGAACGACGATAACCTTCATTCACTGCAATGTCATGTGGTTTGCCCAATCGGAGTTCTTCCTTGATTCTTTCAAAGATGATTACGTTGGTATCAACGGCCATACCAATGGTTAATACCAAACCGGCAATACCTGCAGCCGTTAATGTGGCATGTAATGCAGCCAACACACCAACCGTAAACAAGAGATTCAAGATCAACGCAATATTGGCAACCCATCCTGCGGTATTATAGTAAATCAGCATTAAGATGAAAATCACACCAAATGCAATCAGGAATGACAATAGACCGCCATTCACCGCTTCCTGACCTAATGTAGGTCCGACCACTTGTTCTTGAACGATTTTAGCCGGAGCAGGGAGTTTACCTGTTTTCAGAATGTTTGCAAGATCTTTTGCTTCTTCCACAGTAAAACTACCGGTGATATTAGAATTACCACCTGCAATTTTTTCACTAGGAGCCGGGGCAGAATAAACGATATCATCCAAAACGATGGCGATTGGTTTGCCCACATTATCACCGGTCAACTTTTCCCATGTACGGGCACCGACAGCATCCATGCTCATAGTTACATCCGGTTGTCCGGAAACACGATCATAGTCCTGACGAGTATCTGTAATATGTTCACCGCCTAATTTTGGATCAGATAATCCCGGGCGGGTTTTGATGGCATAAAGAATACATATTTTTTCTTTTTCACGTAATTCTTTATCCGCAATTCCGTAGTAGAACTTGAGATTTTTAGGAAATTGGTTTCTAACCACATCCATTGCGAGATATTTATTCAGTTGCTGGGTATCGCGCAAATAAACATAAGAAACACGAGCTTCGTTGATGATCTCACCGGTTTTAGGGTTCTGACGAACTTCAAATCCACCTAAGAGGAAACTACGTAGCGGATTATCCTTTCTCATCTTAGCAATCTTTTGTTCATCGGTCATACCTGCTGTACTGGTATCATTTGCATTCGCATTGGTATCCGAATTTGCACCCATTAATGAGGTCAGCGATGTATCTTTTGCCGCTTGCTTGGCTGTATCTGCACCGGTTAAGGCCGCAGTCATAGAGGTGTCTTTTACACCGGATAAAAAGGCCTTTAGTTCTTCATCCGCTTTGATGATGCTTTGAGCAATTTCATGCTGAGACCAAGTCTCCCAGAATTCTAATTTAGCGGTAGCTTGTAAATAACGGCGAACACGCTCAGGATTATTAACACCGGCCAGTTCAACACTAATGATACCGCGATTCTCATCCAGGTTTACAGTAGGTTGAGCAACACCAAATTTATCAATACGGGTAAGGAGCACGCGATAAGTACGTTGAATGGCATCTTTAGATTCTGTGCGAATTTTCGCTAATACTTTATCGTTAGGAGAATTAAAATCAATATCTTTTGAACCAGGTTTTGCAAAAAGCGTCGCAAGTTTAGCTCCCGGATTTACTTTGTTATATGCTTCATTAAACAAAGTAATAAAATCAGCCTGACTATTGGCTTTCATTTTATTCGCTTCAGCCAGGGCAGCATTCAGCATAGGATCCTTAGGATTTACACTCATACTGCGAACTAAGTCATCCAGACTCACTTCCAGAATTACATTCATTCCACCTTGAAGATCAAGACCTAAATTCAATTCTTGTTCTTTCGCTTCCTGATAAGTGTAATTAGTCACCAACAGATTGTAAATCTTTTTGTTGGAAAGACTGTCCAGATTAAATCTTAATTTATCATCAATAGCCAACTTCAAAGCCTCACCACTCAGCGAAGGATTATCTTTCTTGACCAGAGATTCTACCTTGGCGGCTTCTTTCTTTTCGAAATTCCTAACAACGAATGTAAAGGACAACTGGAAAAGAGAAATGAGTATCAGTGCTATCGTGAATAGTCTTATCAAACCTTTTAATTGCATGTCTTAATCTGGTTTTTTGTATAAATTTTGAACGTGCGAAGATACATTTTTTTTCAAATTATGGTAGTCTTTTTAGATATTTCAGCAGAAAGGATGATAAAAGATGACATTTAAGTCTAAAATAAAAAAAATCCCTGCAATTACAGGGATTTTCAAGGACATTAATTTCAGTTATCGAAACATTCTTGGATGATGTAAGCGATGCAAGGGGGCACGGTGGACAACCACTGGACGACGATGATGGCGGTAGCGAGGTCTTGCTTGACATGCCGGTACCGGTGCTACGCATGCCCTTCGATTTGGTGCACATCGTGTTCGTGGTGTCGCCGGATGACATGACTGTTTGGAATATCGATCATGGTGTTTGCCATGGCGGCGATGCTTTGCATCAGCGGGTTGGTAGGTGAGTAAGGTTCCGGCAAGTATGAGCAGGAAGCTTACCAAAGTGAGTGTTTTCATATTAAATAATTTACATCTAAGACTAAGTGACAAGCCCTGCGTTTATTTTGACCTTGTTTATTAACGAATACTTTTAAATGGATACAGTTAAAGGGCTCTGGTATATTGGTCGTATATGATGCTATAAAAAAGGCCTTCGTATGGTAAATTACCAGGAGGTATGACTTAAAATAAAAAAACACAGCCGATAGGCTGTGTCAGTTCACTCTAGGAGTTAATAATGCCTTATGCTTTGGCTCGGGCTTCACTGACGCGTAGTGCCAGTCCCATGACTTCTCTTCCGTTTAATGAGTCGATGGCACTTTGAGCATCACCATCAGGCATTTCAACAAACCCGAAACCGCGGCTTCTGTGTGTTACTTTGTCCATAATGATTTTGCAAGAACTGACTTCACCAAACTCTGCAAAGAGAGCATTGAGTTCATCCTCTCTCATTTTGAAAGGAATGTTGGAAACATAGATATTCATAAAAATAAAAAAATTGAATTGTAAATGTAGGGAATAAATTTTGGAATTATACTTTTTTCTTCACTTTAGGCGCAAAAATCGCATGCATCCTTTTTCCTTCTAACTTTGGCATTCCTTCTAAAACACCGGACTCTGATAAGCGTTCAGCAAATTTCAATAAGATTAACTCACCTCTGTCTTTAAACATAATAGCACGTCCCTTGAATTGCACATACGCTTTCACTTTGTTACCGTCTTGCAGAAATTTTTCTGCATGTTTGGCTTTAAAGTCAAAATCATGATCATCAGTATTTGGTGTAAAGCGTATTTCCTTGACCTCACTTTTGGAAGCCTTGGCTTTCATTTCCTTTTCTTTACGTTTCTTCTCGTAAAGGAATTTGTTATAATCAACGGCTCTGCAAACCGGTGGATCTGCATTGGGCGAAATCTCTACTAAGTCTACTTCTAAACTTGTACAAAGTTCAATGGCTTTATCGATGGTATATACACCGGCTTCTAAATTTTCTCCGACGAGTCGGACTTGTGGCACATCAATTTCACGATTCAGTCGGTGTTCTCTAACTTTCTTGAAAGGGCGTCTGTTATTTCTTGGCTGCATTAATTGTTTTAAGTGTTACAAAAGTATAAGAATTATTCAATAATCAATCGTAGGAAAAGTATTTTTTGATCTTTTTATTTAAAGAGAGATTTCCTTAACCTGGTTTGAAATGATTAATTTTCCTGCTGTTTTAGCTTTTATTTCATCCAGACTCACCCCTTGAGCATACTCTATACATTCAAATCCTTCCGGTGTAATATTAAATACCCCAAGATCAGTCACCACTTTTTTTACGCATTTGAGGCCTGTGATAGGGAGAGTGCAGGCAGGGAGTAATTTGGATCGTCCGGCTTTATCGGTATGTTGCATGGCCACAATGATATTCTTTGCACTGGCCACCAGATCCATCGCACCACCCATGCCTTTTACCATTTTCCCGGGTACTTTCCAGTTCGCGATATCGCCGTTCTCTGCCACTTCCATCGCACCTAAAACAGTAAGATCAACTTTGCCGGAACGAATCATTCCGAAGCTCACCGCACTGTCGAAAAAGGCAGAACCGGGTACAGTGGTGATGGTTTGTTTTCCCGCATTGATTAAATCCGCATCTTCCTCTCCTTCAAAAGGGAAGGGCCCCATGCCTAATAATCCGTTTTCACTTTGTAAAACAACTTCCATTCCTTCAGGGATATAATTTGCGACCAAGGTAGGAATACCGATTCCAAGGTTGACATAGAATCCATCCTGCAATTCTCTTGCGATCAGTTGTGCGATTTGATGTTTATCGAGTGCCATAGGCAGCGAAGATATAAAAAATCAACAGAATGACATATCCTGCAGATGGGATGAATTTGTGTTCATTTTTTCTCATGTCCAAATAATCTGCAAGGAACCGGAGCGGTTTGTGCAAAGGGCAAAAAAAAACCTGTCGGAAACTTTCCGACAGGTTTGTATATCAATGTCTAATGAAATAGTGGAAACGGATTAGATGATTTCAACATCAGCACCAGCTTCTTTCAGCTTGTTGGCGATATCGTCAGCAGTTGCTTTATCGACGTTTTCTTTGATATTGCCGGGAGCGCTATCAACTAAATCTTTCGCTTCTTTCAGTCCAAGACCAGTTAATTCCTTCACGACTTTAACGACGTTCAGTTTACCTGCACCTGCACTTTTCAGGACAACGGTGAATGCTGTTTTCTCTTCTACAGCAGCGGCACCACCACCGGCGGCAACTACGACTGCAGCAGCAGCTGGTTCGATACCATAATCTGCTTTCAATACATCAGCTAATTCTTGTACTTCTTTTACGGTTAAGCCTACTAATGTTTCAGCTAAGTTTTTAATGTCTGCCATTGTTATAATTTTTTAATGGATTTTAAAATGTTGTTTAATTTATGTTGAAGCTTGGAAGCCGTATTATTCGGCAGCAGCTTCTGCTGCTTCCGGTCTGTTTTGAAGGGCAGAGAGGACGCGGGAAATAGGGGATTTCAACAATCCGATTACTTCTCCGATCAACTCATTCTTCGTTTTGATGTTTTTCAGGGCGACTAAACTTTCGTTACCTAAATAAACATCATCACCAATTAAGGCTGCCTTCAGCAAAGGTTTGTCGGTCTTATATTCATCACGCAAATTGCTGATGATTAAGGCCGGTTCTTTTGGATTATTGCTGAACATCAATGCCGTTACACCATGGAATGCATCCATAATGCCGTTGTATTTATCGTCACCCAATTGTTTCAGTGCTTTAACAATCAGGGTGTTTTTTGCAACTTTCATTTCCACTTCTTTATTAAAGCAATGTCCACGAAGATTGTTTACCTGTGCTACGGTCAATGATTCTGTATTGGTCACGTAAAAATTATTATACTGAGCGAATTTTTCTTTCAGTAATTCTATTACTTGATTTTTTTGTTCTGTTGTCATGATTTACTTTTTTAACAATGAATGGAGATTAATTCAGCGCAGCTTTGGTGTCTACATACAGACCCGGGCTCATGGAGGTAGCCATGCTGATACCCCTTACATAGGTTCCTTTTGCGGAAGATGGTTTCAAACGAACAATCGCATTGATTAATTCCTGAGAATTTTCCTGGATTTTTTTAGGTTCAAACGATACACGTCCAATGGAAGCGTGGATGATACCGGTTTTATCTACTTTAAAGGCAATCTTACCACCTTTTACTTCATTTACTGCAGATGCAACATCGTTGGTTACCGTTCCTGTTTTTGGATTCGGCATCAAGTTACGAGGTCCGAGAACCTTACCTAATTTACCGATTTTCGGCATCACAGAAGGGGTAGCGATAATCACATCAATATCGGTCCATCCACTTTCAATTTTCTGTACATATTCATCCAATCCAACATGGTCGGCACCGGCAGCTTTTGCTTCGGCTTCTTTTTCAGGTGTACAAAGAACCAATACACGTTTAGTTTTACCTGTACCATGTGGTAAGGTAACGGTACCGCGGATAGCCTGATCGGCTTTTTTAGGATCTACTCCTAAACGAATGTGTAAATCAACTGAACTGTCAAATTTTGTGCAATTGATGTCTTTCATCATTTTGGACGCATCTTCCAGTGAATATATTTTTGAAGCATCATATTTTGCTTCGGCTGTTTTTCTTTTTTTACTGAGTTTCATGTGTTACTGTTTTTTTGTCCAACAAATTAATTTTCCCATGGTGCTTTACCTTCTACGGTAAGTCCCATACTGCGGGCAGTACCGGCCACCATGCTCATTGCACTATTCAAAGTGAAGCAGTTTAGATCAGGCATTTTGTCTTTAGCGATCTCTTCAACCTGAGACCAGGTTACTTTACCTACCTTGTTACGGTTAGGTTCTTTAGATCCGCCTTTGACATTCGCCAATTCCATCAACTGCACAGCTGCAGGAGGTGTTTTGATAATAAAATCAAAACTCTTGTCGGAATAAACAGTGATTAATACGGGTAATACTTTACCGGGTTTGTCCTGTGTACGAGCATTGAATTGCTTACAGAATTCCATGATGTTTACACCTTTGGAACCTAATGCAGGACCGATTGGAGGGGCCGGATTGGCTTGGCCGCCTTTGCATTGCAGCTTTACATAGCCGCTAATTTCTTTAGCCATTTCTTATTTTTTTTTTTGGTTCAAACGTGCGGATCACGTGAATGATCTACACTCCCAATTCTTTCAAAATTGTATTGAAAAGAACTTCTAAGGGAGCGCAAAGGTAAATGGATTTTTCTTTTTTTGAAAAATATTTTTCCAATTATGTTAATTCCTTGTTGCAACAAGCGATAAAAGCTAACTTGCAAGCAAATCTAACATAAAATGAAACAAAAATTACTTCTGATGGTCTTGATAACAGTTGGTACACTTCAAGCAAGTGCGCAACTGAGCATTACTCCGAATCAAACTGCTTCTAATTTGGCGAATCTATTGGTCGCTACGTCCGGAACCGCCGGTGTAACGGTTACTAATGCTTCCCTTACTTGTGATACGGCTGCCAATGGTGAATTTTCAGGAAGTTCTAATCTGGGTATATCGAATGGGATTGCGTTGGGAAGCGGTGATGTATTGACCGCAGTCGGTGGGTCCACTTTCGGACTGGATGGTTTGCCGTCGGATATGGCTTCTACAGCATTGATGTCGGCAGGTGATGCCGATTTGGGCGCTTTAGTCACCATGCCTACGTACGATGCATGTGTTTTAGAATTTGATCTTCAACCTGTGGGCAACTTTATCGAATTTGAATATGTTTTCGGATCAGAAGAATATCCGGAATATAATTGCACCAGCTTCAACGACATCTTTGCCTTCTTTATTTCAGGCCCCGGTTTCTCAGCGCCTACCAATATTGCGATTATTCCGGGAACCACGACGCCGGTTTCAATTAATTCGATTAACGACGGCACAGGTATTTGCGGCGGAAATACCAGTCTCTATGTAAATAATACGGGTAGCACTTGTACGATGGATGGATTTACCACACCCATGATAGCTACTGCCACAGTAACACCCGGTCAGACCTATCATTTGAAAATGGCCATTGCGGATGTGTCCGATGCAATTTTTAACAGCTATGTTATTTTAAAAGCAAATAGTCTGAAAAGTGGTTCCACAGGATCTTCAAATGTGAGCTCTACTTTAAAAGATGCGGGAATCACCATTTATCCAACAGAAGTAGATCAATATCTGATGATCAACCAAAAGGGTCTTGATTCATGGGTGGTCAAAGTGATCAATACTTCAGGTGAAATATGTTTACGTGCCGAGTTAAATGAACACAGCAGCCAAAGTCTGAATGTGGCTTCTTTATCAAAAGGAATGTATATGCTTCATTTGAGCAGAAAATCTGATGGTCATACCATGACAGAAAGATTTATTAAACAATAAATTTATTTCTTTCATTCCCGATCAATCCTTTGTTTTTAACTTGTGACTTAATTGCATTTCATGAAAGTATTTTTGTTTGGGTGGATAGGGTTATTGACAATCCTATTTCTGGACACACAAGCGCAGCAGTATCCCTATTGTATACAGGGGCGCTTTGCTGAAAATGATCTGTTTAACAGTGTTTCGGTCAATAGTGAGAATGACGTGATATTCGGCACCAACTTAAATGCTTTGGGCGGAATGGATACACTAAAGTTGAATATCCATTATCCAAATTTAAACTTTGATCTGTTACCGAAAAGACCGTTGATCGTCATGGCCCATGCCGGAAGTTTTACTTCGGGTAGCCGAACCGATATGGATGCCTATTGTCTGCAACTGGCCAGAAGGGGATATGTAGCAGCGACGGTAGATTATCGTTTAGGATGGAATAGTATAGGCACCGGTTTTCCATGCACGGGCGATATACCGGGCTTTCGATATGCGATGTATCGAGCGTTACAGGATGTGAATGCTGCACTTCGTTTTTTGGTGAGTCAAGCTGCAGATTATAAAATCGATACTTCCATGATTTTCCTCGCCGGACAAAGTGCGGGTGCTTTTACCGTGATGAACTGTGGCTTTATGGATCAAAATGAAGCCAATGTAATTTATCCGGGAGCGGTAGCGGATTTAGGAGGTATACATGCAGGCACCAATACCATCAATGCAAATTATAGCATAAAGGGAATCCTCAATTGGTGCGGTGGTATATTGGACACGAATATCATTGATGCGAATGAACGTATTCCGGTATTATCATTACATGGATTATTGGATAATATTGTACCGGTAGATACCGGCACTTTTTTGTTTTGCTATAATGCTGCCAATCCCTATCCATTTGTTTATGGCCCGGAACAGATTTATATGAGAATGCAGAATTTAGGTATTTGTTCTGAAACAAATTATGATGAAAACGGTATGCATTGCTTTTATCCATCTTTAGAACCATATTTATATGTTCCTTCAAAATATACCTGTTTCTTTAAAAACCTGATGTGTGGAAATTGTCAATCTGTGCAAGTTACCGGATACAATGCTCCTTCTTGTATGGATAGTGCACCATTGCAGGTTCAAGATGCTCAGAATTCATCGCCATTGAATATAAATATTATTTCAAATAGTCAATCATTTAAGATGACCATGAATGTCTCTGAATCAGGACTTTTGCAACTTCGGTTATTGGACTTGAAAGGAGCAGTGGTGCAACAATTTCCTGAACTTAAAATTTCAACCGGATGGTTTGTCCGTGAATTTTCATTGCTCAATGGCTTAAGTCAGGGATTGTATATTTTGCAAATGAACATGAACCATCAAGTGTATAGCCACAAAATGATGATACCTTAAAATATGCGCAGAAAATTTCGCGACTTTGCCTATCCAAAAATGCGTATTGAAGCATTTAGTGATGCCGTCATTGCAATCGTGATGACCTTGCTGATTTTGGAATTGAAAGCACCTGACCTGGGTGGAAAAAATTTACAAGAAACGGTTGATGCTTTGCTCGAATTGAAAAGTGAATTTGCAGCTTGGGTGATTAGCTTCTTGTTGATTGGAATTTATTGGTTGCAACATCATAATCTCTTGCACATGGCTACACGAATAGATTTGAAAATCGTGACGCTGAATTTGATTTCTCTCATGGGTGTTTGCCTTACACCATTTACGGCATCTTTGATTAGTCATGAAAGTCACTGCGGCAGTTCCGTATTTATTTTCTGCTTCGTTTTCTTTTTGGTGAGCCTCACGCTATGTTGGATGTATCATTACATCAGTTGCCATTATTTGAAAGACACCTATGATGCTCAATCTGTTCGCCGGCATGTAAGACTATCCTATTTTTTAGGTCCCGGACTTTATCTAATTGCTGCCGTATCTTCCTGGTTTAGTTTTACAATCACCTATATTATCCTTCTCTTGATACCGGTCCTATTTTTATTTCCTCTGGACGTCGAAAAGAAGTCTGCAAATACCTAATGCATGACCATTGCAATATGGGGAATATCATCTTCGAGATATGGTTCTGATATGGTTTCGAAACCCAGATCCTGATAAAATTTTTCCAAATATGCCTGAGCTGAAATTTTTATGGGTGATGGATCGATATGTTTGCAACGGTCAATAGCATCATTCATGAGTTGTTTACCTAAGGCTTGTTTTCTAAAAGCAGGATGAGTCACCACACGTCCGATAGAGGTATATCCTTCATAGGAAATTCCCGGAGGAAGGATTCTGCAATATGCAGCGAGCTTGTTTTCTTTCCAAAACATCAAATGCATGGATTGAAGATCTTTATCATCACAATCTTGATAGGGACAGTTTTGTTCGATCACAAATACTTCTATGCGCAATTGGATAATCTGATACAGTTCTCGCGTTGTCAGTTCATCGAATGTTTTGTATTTAATTTCTATCATCTGAATGGGGAATAAATAAAGGTAAAGTGCTGAAAGGTGCAATCATCTCTTTCATTTTTTCTACAGCCAGTAAACCGGAAGAGGTGATGTCGATACTATTCTCGTTTACATATAAATGAATATGTTGACGCATCACTTCTTCACTCATTTCCCGTGCATGAGATTGAATAAAGGAACTGAGTTCAGGATATTTAGCATTTGCAATTAAAACACTTTGTGATATCATGGAGTTCAAGTACTGATGGACCATTGCGGGTAAATTTCTTCGAATGGCAATGCCTCCCAGTGGAATCGGCAATCCTGTTCTGCTTTCCCATATTTCACCGAGGTCAGCGATTTTCATCAGACCTTTTTCTGCATATGTAAATCGATTTTCATGGATGATGACTCCGGCTTGAGCCTGCCCGTTGAGTACACATTGTTCGATCTGTGAAAAAACCATTTCAGTGGTATGCAATGCCCCGGGGTATGCATAAGCTAAAAGAAAACCCGCTGTGGTATACTTACCGGGAATCGCAATGGGACCGGCTTCAATTTCTTGATCGGATAACAAATTTCGTCCAATCAATAAAGGGCCGGTTCCATAGCCTAAAGCACTCCCACTGCGCATCATGATGTATTGTGGCATCACACTGAAATAATGGGCATAACTCAGTTTCACAATATCTAAATGCCCTTTCATGGCCATTTCATTCAAAGTCTGTACATCTTCAAAAATAAATTCAAATTCATACGGAGATGTATCCATTTTCCGATTGTAGATGGCGTCAAAAATGAACGTATCATTCGGACAAGGGGATATGCCTATGTTAAGTTTCATATGAGCGTATACAGGTGTTGAAAGAGTTGGCCTAAAGCGTTGCGATTTTCTTCCAGCGCTTTGGGAATGTCCCACAATGATTTGTCACGAGGAAGAACCCGATTGGATATGGTGCGCAATTGAATAAATGGGATATGATGAATCAGCCCGACGTAATGCAAGGCCGCTCCTTCCATAGTTTCAATATCAGGATTAAATTTGGCCTTCCGCTTTTGAATAGTCTCGATACTTCCGGCGGTAAGGTTTACGGACAGTCCGTTGACCAGACGCATATTGGGCGGGAACAGCGTGTTATGGTGATTGGGAAGTTTTCCCAGCACAAAGGGGGAATCACTCTGACCCAACAGGCCTAAATCATATAAATCCAACAATTGGTCATGGTCTTCAGCACCGGTATCACCCATGCATTCCGTTTGAACGATTACACTTTCGCCAATGCGGAGATTTTCTGTATAGGCACCGGCTAAACCGCATTGTATCAGAATATCGGGTTTATTTTGAAGTAGCGCAGACAAATGAATACCGGCCATCATGCAGCCAATTCCATGGACATGCCAATTGACGTTCATTCCGGAGGGTATATCCAGGGTTTTCAGTAATTCCTGTTCCAATTTAGTCGCAGTGCAAACGGATAAGGTCATTCCGCAAAAGTGCTTCAAAAAGTTCAATTATTTCCTGATTGCCGTTTTATCTCCTTTATAATATCCTATAAATAATAGCATTGCCAACCTTTTCTATTTTCTACATTACATTTGCAAAAACAACTGCATGATATTTGTTACCCGTATCGAACATTTTAACGCTGCACATAAGCTCTGGAATGACCGCTGGACACCGGAGATGAATAAAGAAGTATTTGGCAAATGTTCAAATCCCAATTTCCATGGCCATAATTATGAATTACATGTTACGGTAAAAGGGGAACCCAATCCGGATACCGGATTTGTGATGAATGCAAAAACGCTGGGAGATTTGATCAAAACGAAGATCGTTGAGGTTGTGGACCATTGCAACCTGAATATGGATGTGCCGTTTTTATTCGGAAAATTTACCTCTGCTGAGAATCTGGCTATCGGTATATGGAATGAACTGAAGGATGAAATTGAGTTACAACATTGCACCTTACATTGTGTAAAACTCATTGAAACCAGAAGTATTTATGTTGAATATTATGGATAGTCTTTCATACTTTTTCTATTAAAACCACCTCATGTCGTATAAGAAAATTGAACTTTATGATGAAGAATCATTGGCGAAATTGTCCGGTGAATATGCTTCAATACTCAATCACCTGGGGGAAGACCCGAAACGTGAGGGATTAGAGAAAACCCCTGATCGTGTCTCTAAAGCCATGCTTTTTTTGACGCAAGGCTATCAAATGGACGCACGAGCCATCCTGAATTCAGCAAAATTTACAGAGAGCTATAGTGAAATGGTGATCGTGAAGGATATTGAATTGTATTCAATGTGCGAACATCATATGCTGCCTTTCTTTGGTAAGGCACATATTGCCTATATTCCCAACGGTTATATTACCGGGTTGAGTAAACTGGCAAGGGTGGTGGATTGCTATGCCCGTCGTTTACAAGTGCAGGAGCGTATGACGCATCAGATTTTGGATGCCGTTAAAGATGCCCTTGAGCCTCTTGGCGTGGCGGTCGTTATTGAAGCCAAGCACCTCTGCATGATGATGCGGGGGGTTCAAAAACAAAATTCTTCAACCACTACATCTGCCTTTTACGGTGAGTTTGAAAAGGATAAAACCCGGTCAGAATTTTTAAGATTGATTTCAGCAGATCTCCATTAGTATTAAATAAACACTTTCAGCAATCTTTTTATTGCAATGATTGCCAGCGAGTTATGTATTTTCCTAATACGTCAAATTCAAGATTTACAGCATCGCCCGAGTGTACGAATTGTATAGAAGTGTGCTCGAAGGTATAAGGGATAATGGCCACTTCAAATTCGTCTTTCGAAATATTAAAACAAGTCAGACTGGTACCATTTACCGAGACAGATCCTTTTTCGATGATGAGGTGAGCAAACTCCGCAGGGAATGAAAAACGGTAAGTCCAATGATCAGATTGGTTCATGCGTACTGTACATAAACCAATCGTATCTACATGGCCCTGAACAATATGTCCGTCTAGTCGCCCATTCATCGGCACACATCTTTCCAGATTGATTTGATCTCCTTTTTTCCAATGTTTAAGGGTGGTTTTCGCCAGCGTTTCCGGCACGGCACATACTGTATGGAGGTTTCCATCTATCGCCGTAACGGTTAAGCAAATTCCATTATGGCTCAAGGACTGGTCCACTTTCAATTCGGAACCCAATAAACTTGAAATCTTGAGGATACAATTGGCATCGGAATGCAAGATTTCTTCTACCGTTCCTAGGGTTTCAATAATGCCTGTAAACATGAAGCCGGATTAAAATTTAGTCGCAGTACCGGAATGATAACTTACTCCGGTATCCGTTTGAAGGGTATAAATCAATTTTAGAAAGCTGGTATCACCGATGCCGTTTTTGATTCCTTTTCCGGCTATGGTGTCTTTGTTATTACAATACAATTGACCGTTTCCGAGCAGGCTGTCAAGGGTAAATGTATAATAGCGCGTCGCTCTGGCAGTGTATTTGGTCGTATCGCAAAACCCTGAAATAGTGAGATGTGTTGAATCTATTTGGATGATCGAAATATTGAAGGAATCCTGAGCCAGGAGGGTGCCGGCCGCATTGAAGATAGAATCGCGATAAAAATAACTGCCCTGATAGATTTGAGCCGGATATATACAGACCGAATTGTCAGGAATACCCGGGAAATCCCAGTTGTAATTGATGGCCGCGGGATCGTTGCAGTATTTATTTTTGATCCGGCTGTCCGTAAAAGGGGCGGGGTCCTTGTAACGCTTACAGGCAAGGGCTGTGAGGAGTAAAATAAAAAGTAAACCGTTTCGCATGAACTACAAATGTAACGATGTGGAATTAATAATAGTATTTCCTGAATAAATTTTGATTTTTTACCATTAATACATACATTTGCGCTCCAAATATTAAAATAATATATGTTAATCATTGATTCAAAAGATTGCGAAAGCATTGACAAGGCACTGAAGAAGTACAAGAAGAAATTCGAAAAGGCTCATATCCTGATTCAATTACGGGAGCGTCAGTCTTTCACAAAAAAATCAGTACGTCGTCGTGGCCAGGTGCTGAAAGCAGTCTATAAACAACAATTGCTCTCCGGGGTTATCGAACCGAGCAAATAGTTGTACCTTAGCCTATAAAACCTGAACATGGACCCCATCTCAGATTTTATAGCTTATCTGCAACACGAAAAACGCTACTCCATACATACTGTTCAAGCTTACGAAAGTGATCTTGAACAGTTTTTTTTATTTCTACAATCTACCTTTGAAGTATCAGATCCGGCAAAGGTGAATCATGCGCAAATTAGAAGTTGGCTCGCCGGACTAAAAGAATCCGGTGTATCTGCCCGATCCATGAATCGGAAAATATCCAGCCTTAAATCTTTTTTCAAGTACTTGTTAAAGATGAAGATCGTAGATGCAACTCCGATGAGTAAAGTCATCTCTCCAAAGAATTCAAAACGACTGCCTGTATTTGTGAATGAGACCAATATGGATGTTTTGTTCACCCAAGTCGAATTCCCGGATGATTATCAGGGGCATACCGAACGGCTCATCCTGGAATTACTTTATCAAACCGGCATGCGTAGGGCCGAACTGCTTAATCTTAAACTTCAGGATATTGATTATTCACTCCGCAGCATAAAGGTTTTAGGTAAAGGCAATAAAGAACGCATCATCCCGATGGCCGTTGAGTTGGCACAATTGATCGAAACTTATGCGATTTTACGAAATCAACAAGACAACATACAGACCGATCATCTATTGCTATTACCGGATGGAAAGCCGCTGTATCCGAAATATGTTTACCTGACCGTAAAAAAATACCTGAGTCAAACTACAACACTCGATAAGCGGAGTCCCCACGTACTCAGACATACCTTTGCCACACATCTGCTCAACAAAGGCGCCGATCTCAATGCAGTCAAGGAATTGTTGGGACATGCTAATCTCACCGCCACCCAGGTTTATACGCATAACACGATTGAGAAACTCAAAGACATACATAAAAAGGCGCATCCCAAAGCCTGAGGATAAGGCTGAATCGTTTCAAGCTTTGTATATTCGTAACTTCTATGAAATCTCCTATCCGTTTTACATTTCTTGGAACCGGAACTTCTCAAGGCGTTCCGCTCATCGGATGCCCATGTCATGTTTGTCAGTCGCAAGATCCAAAAGATAAACGACTCAGGACATCGCTCTTAATCGAGACAGATACCACTACCGTGGTCATCGACAGCGGACCGGATTTTCGTCAACAATTATTGAGAGCCGGTGTTAAAAAACTGGATGCTTTAATTTTTACCCATTCTCATAAAGATCATCTCGCCGGCATGGATGATATACGGGCTTTTAACTATCTCCAAAACCGGCCCATTGATGTGTTTGCCACCAAGGCTACAGAAGCTGTCATGCGCATGGAATTTTCCTATATCTTTTCCAACAGCGGTTATCCGGGTATACCTGAAATAAATTTGATAACGATCGATAAGAACAGCCTCATAGATGTTGGCGATATCCGATTACAAGCTTTGGAAGTCATGCACTATAAAATGCCTGTATTGGGTTTTAGAATCGGCGATTTTACCTATATCACAGATGCCAATCATATTGCAGAAGAGGAAATGGAAAAGATCAAAGGCAGTCAGTATCTGGTGCTGAATGCATTACGAAAAGAAAAACATATTTCTCATTTTACCCTCGATGAAGCGATTGTCGTTTCTCGGCAAGTCATGGCCCCCAAAACTTATTTTACCCATATCAGTCATCAATTGGGCTTGTATGCCGATGAAAATCCGAAATTACCTGAAGGTATACAATTGGCATTTGATATGTTGCAGATTGAGTTGTAAAAGCGTTTTAAGGCTCAAGAATCAGTTTTGATCGATCGATAAACACACATTCTGCTGATTGTCCCCGTTTTTCCTGTTTCGCTACTGTGGGCTATAGACTAACTCCATACGATGAATCGGACAATATCCAGCAAACGGGTCCGAACATATCCTGCCTGATTTAATGCTTGAGTCATTTTGATGCGGGAAAATTTGGATTAACTTTACAGAAAAGTGGACCTATGGATGCCAAACCCAAGCCTATTATCAATGTATCTTATTCTTATAATCCGCTGGAGGAAACACTTGAGTATTCACCCGGGAAAAAATCTGTATTCATAGGCATACCTAAGGAAACTTCCTTTCAGGAAAATCGTATTGCACTCACCCCACAAGCCGTGTCCGTGATCGTGAACAACGGACACCAGGTCGCTATTGAGAGAAATGCCGGCGTGGCCTCTTCTTTCAGTGATCGTGATTATTCGGAGGCCGGCGCACTGATCGTGCATGATAAACATGAAATTTTTAAGGCTGATATCATTTTAAAGACGGCCCCCATTTCGTATGAAGAATTGGACCTGTTAAGTAAAGATCAGATCGTTTTTTCCCCAATGCATATCCCGACCATCAGTAAGGATTATTTACAACGATGTTTGGAAAAGAATATCATCGGAATTGCCTTGGGCAATATCAAAGATGATGCAGGCAACTATCCTATCGTGCGTTCTATGAGCCAGATTGCCGGTATACATACTATGCACGTCGCTGCTAAATATTTGAGCTCCAATCATCACGGTAAAGGTTTATTGCTGGGAGGAATTGCCGGGGTATTACCCGCCCAGGTCGTCATTATTGGAGCCGGCATGGTAGGAGAGTATGCCACGCGAAGTGCTTTAGGATGCGGTGCACAAGTGAAGGTATTCGACAATTCCATCTACAGGCTGATGCGACTTCAACGTACTGTTGGACAAGCCGTTCCGACCTGCGTGATAGACCCGATTCAATTGACCAATGCATTAAAAGATGCGGATGTGGCCATAGGTGCCCTCAAGCCTATAAAAGGTATTGTACCCATGGTTGTGACAGAACAAATGGTCGAGAAAATGAAACCCGGTTCTGTCATTATCGATGTCAGTATTGATAACGGCGGTTGCTTTGAAACCTCAGCCCTGACCACACATGAGGAGCCTGTATTCCTGAAGAACGAAGTGATTCATTATTGCGTACCCAATATAGCCTCGGCGGTACCTGCTACCGCTTCTACGGCGATCAGCAATATTCTCATGCCCCTCATTCTTTCATGCACAGATTCGGTCGGTACGGCCGATAATATTTTACAACACAAACCCGGTTTGTTATCAGCCACTTATATGTACAAGGGCCGATTGACGAGCAGGGTACTTTCTAAAAAATTTAACTTAAAATACACCGATCTCAACTTATTATTGTCCTCTAATTTTTAAGACCATAATCTATGCCCTCTTATCGTCGCAATAAAACGATTGCCGGATACCATATGTTGATGTTACTGTCAGCAGTTGATTTTCGTTTTCATATTGAAGAGGAGAAAATCATTCGCGAATACATCTTTCAGGAATTTCCTTTTCAGGTCAATTTGGATAATGAGATTGATTTTATCGCCAAGTTGCCCCACGATGAATGGCATAGTCATTTCCTAAAATGCATCGACGATTTTCATGAAGACTCAACAAATGAAGAACGCAACAGCTTGTTGAAATTTGCACTTTATTTGACCAAGGCGGATGATGTCATCACGGAAGAAGAGAATTTTTATCTTCAAAGTATGTTTGAAGCCTGGGATCATGAACGCGAGTAGTTAGGACAATGTTGAATGTTGAATGTTTAATGTTGAATGTTCAATGGGGCGTTCATGAAAATAATCAGCGTAAATAGAAACGATCATTATATTGCCCCCGAGTAAATATTCGATCGCTTCATCATTCGTTTCGGGGTCCCTGAATCCCGCTAAGGCGGGCAGATTGAGAACTAGGAGAGAGAATGTGGAAGCTATGTTGCCACCGTCATTGCCAGGAAGCACGACGAAGCAATCTCATGTCAAGTATCGTCCATTTTCATTGAGTTCCTAAACCCTTTTCATAAATATGCAGTCTGGAAAAACAAATTGTATTCAGATATTATAATTTCAAACGCAACACTTATCTTGAGCATCATAAATCGAATCGCTATGCGTAAAGTATTATTCATTTGGATGTTGATGATGAGTGTGAATATGGAGATGTGGTCTCAGGTATTACAAACCGTTAAGGGGACCGTGGTCGACAAAGAGACCAAGCAAGTATTGCCTCAGGTCACTGTCCGAATTTTTAAAGAGGGTGTAGAGCTGGGAGGGAATACGGATGAGAACGGTGAATATCGTATCGATCAAGTACCTGTGGGCTCCTATACGATCCAATTTACCGCACTGGGTTTCAGGAATTATGCCGTGAGTGATGTACAGGTCAATTCAGCAAAAGAGTATGTACAAAATGCCGAATTGGAAGATGCCACCATGAGTCTGAAAGCTGTAGAAATTAAGACCAAGAAAAAATATACCAATGAAATGGGATTGGTGAGTATCAAACAGTTTGATGTGCAGGAAACCGAACGATATGCCGGCAGTCGGGGAGACCCTGCCCGTATGGCCAGTAACTTTGCCGGTGTGCAAGGTGCCGATGATTCACGAAATGATATTGTCATTCGCGGGAATTCACCTCAAGGCGTGTTGTGGCGATTGGAAAATGTAGATATCCCCAATCCGAATCACTTTAATGTACCCGGCACTACCGGTGGCCCTGTGAGTATGCTCAATAACAAAATGCTGAGCAACAGTGATTTTTTTACAGGCGCTTTCCCTTCCGATTATGGTAACAGTACAGCCGGTGTTTTTGATTTACAGATGCGAAACGGAAATAAAGATCGTTATGAATTTACAGCGCAGTTTGGATTCTTAGGCACAGAACTTGGCGCTGAAGGACCCATCAGCAAGAAAAAGGGTTCGAGCTTTTTATTCAACTATCGATACAGTACACTCAAACTGTTTGATGCCCTGAATATTAAAATTGGTACGAATTCAGTACCCGCTTATCAGGATGCAAGTTTTAAATTGAATTTTCCATTAGGTAAGAAAACAAAATTCTCATTGTGGGGATTAGGTGGATTGAGTAAAATCGATTTGATCGTGAATGATCAGACCGAGCCCCCCACGGAACTCTACGGAGAAAGTGATCGGGATCAATATTTCAAAACGAATATGGGTGTGGTGGGTGCCAATCTGCAACACAATATCAACAGTAAATCTTATACCCGCATTTCGGCTGCAGTGAGCAATAGTCATGTCAACTCTCGACATGATAAAGTATTTCGCGATTCGAATTATGCGGTTACCTCCCTCAAACCTATTTTGGGATATGATTATCGGGTGACTTCAATCTTATTGCATGCATTGTATAATGTGAAATTGAATGCCAAATGGGTGCTTAAGGCAGGCCTCATTAATAATACATATTTGGTGAATCTTACGGACAGTAGTCGTCAGTATCCGCCGACACAAATGCAATGGCAAATCAGAAACCGATATACCGGGACCACGAATCTGAGTCAGGCATATATGCAGTTGAAATATCGTCTCAGCCCCGAACTGACCATGACAGGCGGGCTGCATGCACAGTATTTAAGCCATAGCCAATCCTTCGCCATAGAACCGCGTTTCGGATTAAAGTATCTGGCCAGTCCGGTATGCAATTTTACTTTTGGCTATGGTCTGCATAGTCAGATGCAGCAACTCTATCAATACTTTGCCCAAAAAGAATCAACCACCGTATTGCCGTTACACAATTATGCGATGGGCTTTACGAAAAGTCATCATTTGGTTTTGGGTAATGAGTATAGCCTGGGTAAGCATTTGAGCCTGCGTACAGAGGTCTATTATCAGTATTTGTACAACATACCGATAGAGAAAAGGGCGGGTAGCAGTTTCAGTGCGGTGAATCAGGGCGGTAGTTTCTCCCGTTTGTTTCCGGATACTTTGGTGAACAATGGCACCGCCTATAATTATGGATTGGAAATGACTTTGTCCAAAGCCTTTAGTCAGGGGTATTACTTTTTGCTGACCGGAACCTTGTTCAACAGTAAAGCCAAAGGGAATGATCAAGTGTATCGAAATACCGATTATAACGGGCGTTATATTTTGAACGCACTCGTTGGATACAACATAAAAGTTCGAAAAAATAATGCACTGAT
Organism: Chitinophagaceae bacterium; assembly: GCA_016786845.1. Classification (GTDB taxonomy): domain Bacteria; phylum Bacteroidota; class Bacteroidia; order Chitinophagales; family Chitinophagaceae; genus OLB11. The sequence continues at coordinate 94,792 of JAEUVB010000011.1, forward strand.
CTTAGGAGCCAAGGTGACCTATGCCGGCGGACAATTGTATTCGCCACCTGACAGTGCTGCAAGCGTTATGTTGGGAGATTTAGTGGTGGTAGATAGCTTACGAAATACACTGAAGTTTAAAGATTACTTCAGGGTCGATTTTAAATTGGGGTACAAGATTAACCGGCCAAGGGTAACCCATGAAATTGCCATTGATTTGGTGAACGTGTTTAATATCAAGAATATTTTGAGTATGACCTATTCACCGGACTTGGCAGCGCAGGGAGCCTATCCATTTACCAAGACTTATCAGCTAGGGTTTTTGCCCTTGTTTTATTATCGTTTAGATTGGCACGATTGATCGGGGAGAGGGATGAAAGAATATCCTTCCCGATGCAGATCGTGATGAATGATTGCTCAAAGAAAGAGAAGGACCCTGAGGCATAGCCCCGGCAGCAGCGAATATCCTCCGCCTGTTTTCGGCGGAGATAGTAGCGTATGACGGGAAGCAGATGAAGAAAGCACAGGCCCCGAGCTCCGAAAGAAACACTAAATTTTAGTTCCTTGCTTTATCGAATTTTTGTGCCAAATCGTTTGTCTAACCACAATAACAGGGTGGCGGTAAATAAGATCATCAGGCTATACATCACCATTGGGGTTTGTAACAAGTTCAGGGGCAATTCGGGAATATGTATTTCAAGATGGCGGGTCGGTGTACCAATTGACCGGGTTGAAATCAAGGCCATGAAAATACTACCGACCAAGAGGATGCCGAGCAAACTAAACACGAACAAAACGATACGTCTATCCGGACGAGCAAAGGATGATAAAGGCTTTTTCTGCATCGCCCATTTGTCCATTACATTCGCCGAAAATCGCATGGAGGGTTGATGAATCAACTCGTCTGATTGAAGGTCACTTTTTAAATCGAGGATTTCGTTCAGCATTTTTTGCATTTCCGGATCTGACGATAACAGCCGTTCCATATGTGCAGCTTCTTCCTCATTTAAAAGGCCGTCGGCATAATCCCATAATTGTTCAGTGGCGTTTTTCATAATGCGTAATGACTTTGAGCGGTTAAAGGTAAAGATAAGGCATTTTTCATTTTCAATCGGGCGCGATGGAGTTTCACTTTTGTATTGCTGAGCGTGAGAGAAAGAACATCAGAAATTTCTGCTAATGACATTTCTTGTATATAATGGCATTGAATCAGCATACGTTCTTCTTCAGTTAAACATTTCATGGCTTGTTCTATTTGTTGCCAGCGTTCTGACGGAGCTTCTGTTGTTTCGCCCATCTGATGATGATGTTCTTTCAATTCTGCGGTGTAGGTTTTTTGTCCGCGGATATGATTCAAAGCCGTGGTGTAAGCAATCTTGTACAGCCAGGTACTGAATTTGCATTCCCCTTTAAATTGTTTCAAATATCGAAAGGCTCTTAGAAAGACGTCCTGCGCCACTTCCTCGGCTTCTTCACGTATAGGTACGATGCGGAGAACCAAAGTAAATATATAATCGCTATAGGTATCAACGATGCTTCGCAAAGCCAATTCATCGCCGGCAGTGGCTTGTGTAATGATATGGTCAGGTAAATCCAAAGTTTTATTTCTATGGCTTTGACACAAGTTAAGATACCTTGGTTACAAACCATATGTAGTTTTACTGAATTATTTTTTTTACATTTTTTGTAACCATGTCAAAACAGTCTGTGTCTTATGGTGGAAAATAAATTATTCTTAAACTTTAAAACACATTCCTTATGTCACCAGAAAATGTAGGCGTATTTATTCCCATTATTGTTCCCATTGCTATCTTTGCCATGATCTTTGGTATACGCTATCTCGAAAACAAAGAAAACCTATCCATGATTGAGAAAGGCATTGCTCCGCCGGATAAAAAACGCCGGGCTTTTCATCCGATGCAAGTGCTTAAGTGGGGGCTACTCTTTATGGGCATCGGGCTCGGTTTGGCGATCGCCCTCATTATTTCCGAGTCTATGCAGCTCCGCTCCGATGAGATACGTTCTTTATTATTCTTTACCATGGCGCTTTTAGGCGGCGGTGGCGGATTGGTCACAACTTATATGATAGCCCGTAAGCATCCTGAAAAGGATGGAAATCAATAAGGTTAAACATGCACCCTGTTCAATTCATGAATGATTTTCCGTTCATAACCTTTTTTCTCCATTGTTCAAATATTGTTGAATGGAATCAATGGATACCTTATTTTTGAATCATAAAAATATACTTATGCAAAAGACACTTTCTATGATGCTGATCCTATTCCTTTCAGCATGGACATCAACTTTAAGCGCTCAGTCTCCGGATATGCAGCCTTTAACGACACGACTGGGTGAGCCGACTTTAGAAGAAATCGTAACCCGTCACATTGATGCGATTGGAGGAAAAGCGAATTGGTCTAAAATCAAAACCATCAAAACCGAAGGGACTATGAAAGCCCAGGGAGCTGAAATTAAGATCACCATTTATCAAAAAGATAAAGTGGCCATGCGTCAGGATATCGCGGTAATGGGGATGAATGGATGGTTTATCCTTACCAAAACAGAAGGTTGGAACTTTATGCCTTTCCAGGGTCAAACTAAACCTGAGCCCATGACTGCTGATGATGTGAAACAAGCTCAGGATGGTTTGAATATACAGGATGATTTTATTACCTATAAAGAGCAGGGTAAAAAATTAGAGCTGGTGGGTAAGGATGATGTAGACGGTGTGGAATGTTTGAAATTGAAAATGAAAGATGCTGAAGGCAAGGAAACCACTTATTATTTAGATCCGGAGAGCTACTTGATCATCAAAGAAACTGAAAAAATAAAAGCCAATGGTCAGGAAGTGGACAATACCACGACTTATGGTAATTATAAAAAGTTGGATGAAGGTATCGTGATGCCGATGTCTATTATTCAGGGTTACGGTGAAACTGAAATCACATTGTATGAAATCAACAAACCGATCGACGAAAATCTTTTCAAACCATCAAAATCCTAAACAAAATCATAATTAAGGAAAGCACTCTCGGGTGCTTTTTTTATTGAATAAAATTTTCTTATGAAGAAGATCATTCTGGGCCTCCTGTGCGTGGCCCTCAGCCAAACTTTGTTTGCGCAGCAAAAAATCAATGCCTCTACTTTCGGTGTGCTCGAAGCACGTTGCCTGGGGCCCGGTACCATGAGTGGACGGATCAGTGCGATAGAAGGTGTCAATAAAGACGAAGGCAAAACCATCTATGTGGGAACTGCCGGAGGCGGTGTGTGGAAGTCGACCAATGCAGGGGCATCCTATAAAAGCATCTTCGATAAATATTGCCAGTCTATTGGTGCCATTGCGATTGATCAAAAAAATCCTTCAACCATTTATGTCGGCACGGGTGAAAGCAATATGCGCAATTCCGTATCTATTGGAAACGGAATGTATAAATCGACCGATGAAGGCGCAAACTGGAAAATGATAGGACTGGATAGTACGGAACATATTTCCAAAATCGTCGTCGATCCGGTCAATCCAAATACGATTTATGTTGCTGCCCCGGGGCCGCTTTGGAGCGATTCAAAACATCGCGGTTTATATAAATCGGTGAATGGGGGTGAAACATGGGAGAAGATTTTTTACATCGATGAAAAAACCGGATGTGCAGATTTGCTGATGGATCCCAATAATCCTTCGGTGATCTTTATTTCGATGTGGGAATTTCGTCGTACCCCTTTCAGTTTTAATTCAGGCGGAAATGGCAGTGGTTTATACAAAAGTACGGATGGCGGAAAAACTTTTCGTGAATTGAAAAATGGCTTACCGCAAAAACCTTTTGGCCGTATTGCCATGACCTTGGCACCCAGTGATCCGAAACAAATGCTGGCCATTGTAGAAAGCGCCAACACCGGATTATTTATCTCCTCGGATGGGGGAGAAACCTGGAATGCGCAAAGTGCGACCATGAATGTAACGGCACGTCCGTTTTATTTCAGTACGATCGCTTTCGATCCCAAAGATCCCAACAGAGTATATCGTCCCGCTTTTTCGTTTGCCTACAGTAGCGACGGCGGCCATTCCTTTACGGAAGCCAGTAGCGATGGTGGATGGGTGCATAGCGATATGCATGCCATCTGGATCAATCCTGCTCATACGAATATTATATATGTTGGTACCGATGGCGGTGTATATTCCAGTATGGACAGAGGCGTTACATGGCAGTTTCAACATAGCCTACCTGTCGGCCAGTTTTATCATGTAGCTTATGATTTGAAAGAACCTTATAATGTCTATGGAGGATTACAAGATAATGGCAGTTGGATGGCTCCGAGCGCAGCTCCCGGAGGAATAGGTAATGGCAATTGGAGCCGAGTAGGCGGGGGAGATGGGTTCTGGACCGTTCCCGATATCGATGGACAAACCGTATATGCCGAATATCAGGGAGGAAATATGACACGGACCAATCTTCAAAATATGAAAGGGGTAAATATTCAGCCTCAGCGGACCATCAATGAAGAAAAGCTCAGATGGAATTGGAATACACCTATAGTCACCGGTGCTAAGAATCCGAAGAACCTTTATGTAGGTGCACAATATTTATTTCATTCAACCGATCAGGGTCGTAATTGGAAACGTATTTCTCCGGATCTGACCACGAATGATAAGAATAAACAGCAGCAGGAAGAAAGTGGTGGACTGAGTGCCGATAATACTTCTGCCGAAAATCATTGTACCATATTTACCATAGCCGAATCGCCCCTCAACGAAAAAATAATTTGGGTAGGTACAGACGATGGTAATTTGCAATATACTTTGAACGGAGGCGCCAGTTGGAAGAATGTATCTGCTCAGGTGGCTCTTTCCGGAGTGGCCAAACAAGCCTGGGTATCCAGTATACAACCATCCCATTTCGATGAGCGCACAGTATATGCTACTTTCGAAAATCATATGTATGGGGATCACCAAACTTATCTGGCTATGAGTCAGGATATGGGCGCTACCTGGAAACGTTTGAACAGTGATCAGTTTACCGGTTTCGCCCATAAGATTTGCGAAGATTTCGAAAACAAAAAACTGTTATTCCTCGGTACGGAAATGGGACTGTTTGCCACCCTCGATGGCGGCGACAACTGGTTTAGAATGAAAAACGGCATTGCAGAATATGCCTTAGTACGGGATATTCAAATTCATCCTAAAACCCATGATTTAATTTTGGGTACACATGGCAGGGGCATCTATATTCTCGATGATATCAGAGCCATTCGGAACTTGAAGAAGGAGGTTTTGGATCAGGACGTATTTTTGTTTCCGACCCCGGATATCACCTTAAGCAACGGCAAATTAGGCTGGGGTGGTCCTGAAGTTTCGGGAGGCTGGGGTGCAGGCAACCCAGCTGAAATACCGGCCATCACTTATTACCTGAAAGAAAGATTGAGCTCAGGTAAAGCCAGTATAGAAATTCTGGATGCCCAGCAAAAAGTGTTACAAACCATTCCTGCTACTGTGCGAAAAGGCATCAATAAGGTTTATTGGAACCTGAGAGGCACACCTCCGCGGGTGGCTGCAGGAAGTATTAAAATGGAAGGTGCAGGTTTTACTGCTCCCATGGTCTTACCCGGAAATTATACGATTCGCCTCAAGGTAAAAGATAAGGAATATACCTCTCCACTCACTTGTGTTCATGATGCAGGCAATAAGGACCTGAGTATGGCAGATCGCAAATTGGTTTATGATAAAGCGATGCAATTGCAGCAACTCTTCAATCAGATCAATGATGCCATCGATACCATCAATGCCGAACAGCGTTTATTAAAAATGGATACCATCGTTTTCAATAAAAATAAGAAAATGAAAGCCGATTATGCCGCCCTTCAAAAAATAAAGGCAGCCCTGGTGGCCTCAACCAAAACATCCATTTTTGCAGATGAAGAGCGCATTCGTGAAAAGGTTTCAGCGCTATACGGCAATTTCTGCAGTATGGAAGCCAAGCCCAACAGCATGCAATTGGAAGCCATTGAGGTTTTAAATAAGGAGTTTATCGAGCAGCAGGAAAAACTAAATCAAATTCTTGAAGAGAGAAAGTAAAGTTTGTACCTTCGCCCACCTATGATCAAAATTACTTTTCCGGATGGGAATGTACGTGAGTACGAAGCCGGTACAAGCTCCATGGATATTGCAAAATCCATTTCTGAAGGCCTTGCCAAGAAAATATTAGTGGCTGAAGTCAATGGTGAAGTATGGGATGCCACGCGTCCGATACAAGCCGATGCCTCTCTTAAATTACTCACTTGGGATGACGCCACGGGCAAGAATACTTTTTGGCATAGTTCTGCCCACTTAATGGCTGAGGCTGTTGAATCGATGTATCCGGGTGTAAAATTCTGGGTTGGACCACCGCTGGAAAATGGATTCTATTACGATATGGATTTGGGCGACCGTCAGATGGGTGAGGAAGATCTCGCAGCCATTGAAGCCAAAATGAATGAACTGGCCAAACAGAATAATCCGTATATCCGTGAAGAAATTGCCAAGAAGGATGCTGTAAGCTATTTCTTTGAAAAAGATGATGAGTATAAATTAGATCTCTTACATAATTTGGAAGATGGTCATATTACCTTATACAAGCAAGGGAATTTTACGGATCTGTGCCGTGGGCCGCATATCCCGTCTACCGGTCATATTAAAGCCATCAAGCTTACCAATATCGCCGGTGCATACTGGAAAGGGGATGAAAAAAATAAACAACTGACCCGCCTTTACGGAATTACTTTTCCAAATTCGAAAATGTTGGATGAATATCTTTTGATGCTGGAAGAAGCGAAAAAGAGGGATCATCGTAAACTGGGAAAAGAATTGTCGATCTTTTGTTTTGATGATGAAGTAGGACAAGGACTTCCATTATGGATGCCCAATGGAACCATCATCATTGAAGAGCTCGAACGATTGGCCAAGGAAACCGAAGAGGCTGCAGGATACAAACGTGTTGTAACGCCCCATATCGCCAAAGAAAGTTTATACCTCACTAGCGGACATCTTCCATATTATCAGGAAAGCATGTATCCGCCGATGGAATTAGACGGTACCAAATATTACCTGAAGGCGATGAACTGCCCTCACCACCATAAGATTTTTGATGCCGAACCGCGCAGTTATAAGGACCTGCCTTTGCGATTGGCGGAATATGGCACTTGCTATCGTTACGAACAAAGCGGTGAATTGATGGGACTGATGCGTGTACGTTGTCTGCACATGAACGATGCCCATATCTATTGTACCCGCGAACAATTTGGCGATGAGTTCAGAGCCGTCAACGATATGTACCTGAAGTATTTCAATATTTTTGGGATCGATAAATATGTCATGCGTTTATCCCTGCATGATCCGGCGAAACTGGGTCAGAAGTACGTGAACGAACCGGAACTCTGGAAAGAAACTGAGGCCATGGTTCGCGATGTATTGATTGAAAGTAAAATTCCATTTGTAGAGGTGCAGGATGAAGCAGCTTTTTACGGTCCAAAGATCGATGTGCAAATCTGGAGTGTGATCGGTCGTGAATTTACCCTGGCTACGAATCAGGTGGATTTTGCACAGGGACGCCGATTCAATTTAAGTTATAACAGTACAGAGAATAAACCTGAAGTGCCTTTGATCATTCATCGTGCGCCACTCGGTACCCATGAACGTTTTATTGGTTTCTTGCTCGAACATTATGCCGGTAAGTTTCCTTTGTGGTTAGCGCCTTTACAGGTAAAACTACTTCCGATCAGTGATAAGTTTATGGACTACTGTCAGGATGTACTCAAGCAATTCCGTGCAGCAGGTATCCGTGCAGAGATTGATGACCGCAATGAAAAAATCGGTAAGAAGATCCGCGATACAGAACTGATGAAAGTGCCTTATATGTTGGTCATCGGTGAAAAAGAAATGAATGATCAGTCAGGTGCCTTGCGCATACAGGGACAAGGAGATCAGGGGGTGATTAAGATTGATGAGTTGGTGGCGAGAATGAAAAAGGATATTTCAGATAGAGTATAATATTTATTCGGATACAAAGAAATAAACCGGGTATACAGACCCGGTTTTTTTTTGATGATATGCTTTGAAAAAAGAGTCAATAAAAAATGCCGGAAATATTTATTTCCGGCATTTTGATTTGATGTGTTGAAGAATAATTAGTGTGCAATCACCACCTCTTGCACCGATGAATTACCACGGGCATCTGAAACGATGAGGTGATACATTCCCTGAGCCACAGCTTGGGTATTGAATTCTACTTGGTTTTTGCCTGTTTGACCCTGTATCGATTTAGACACCACCACATTTCCCTGATTGTCGACCAGGGTGGCAAAGATACGGCCGCTTTGCAGCAAATTCATATTGACATGAATGACATCCGTAGCAGGATTTGGATAAACCTTTACACTTTCAATGGCCTCGCTTAAATTTTCAGTTCCGGCCGGAATGTTTAAAGTAAGATTAGCAGCTTGATAAACGGTTTTGTTTGCACCTTGTATCCATGCCACTACATACAGATCTGAAAATTCTTCTACTGAATGCTCGGTGGTATGTACGATGCGGTTAGCTGCTTGTCCGTCTGTCGGTAAACGATAATCTCCATTGAAGGTATAAGTAAAACTTAAAGAATCCCATGAACCGATAGCTGTATTCGGTAAAGTAGTACCGGTTTCTGTCGGGATCATTTTTTTCATGACCTGGAAAAATTCAGTTTCTCCGTTTGATTTTACATTGGCTGTGGTTTTACCTTCCAGCACGGCAACATATAGTTTAGCACCTGTAGCATTAAACAATGGCGAGAAACGTACTTTAGTCGTAACCGTTTTGTTATATACATTATAGGTTCCGTTCATTTTGTATTGTGCCGGTATGGCTCTGGCATCATCATACAATTGCGTTGTAAATGAATTCGCATTTCCATCCCATCCTCCGTCGATTTCCATACGAGGTATAGAGTTGATGCCATACATATTGGTTCTGCGGTTTACGGCTTCCGTGGTACAATAAGGATCGCCGGTGCCCGGAAAATCTTGTTGAAACTTGACACTTACATAATCGGCTGCCGGTTTGGTATTCACAATACTGTGATAGTTGGCATTACCCGGATTACATGGTCCGCAGGTTGAACTGGTGTATACTTCAAACAAAGGGACTCTTTGGATGTTTTCGCTGAGTACGAAAACGGATTTTTGTTTATGATCATCACCGGGATTGGCATCAGCATTGGAACCATTGAGGTTGGTGGCCCATGCATCTACGGTATGCGCGCCAATGGTTGCATTCCACGGTGTTGGATGGGTGAAATTGTAATAGGCTAATGGAGCAATACTCAAACTATTTAAAGTGGATGTCACTGTAGCACCACCATCAATGGTATAATTGATATCCATTGAAGTGATGGTCGTTGACCCCAAATTACGAATCGTTCCGGTGATGTTATTGTTACCGCTCACTACGAAGGCAGGTGTGGTAATAGCCGTCATCGCTAAATCATATGCAGGAGGCGTACCCGGAATAAAAGTATAATATGAATTATCAGCAGGTGTAGGATCCGTTCCTGCTAAAGAGACTAGATCAGGTGAAGTGGCCACTGACCAAGCTGTAGTTGCATTGACTTGAACACCTGCAGAAACTTTATCCGCATTGGCGTAGCCACCGGTGCGGTTGTCTACAATATGAATTTTATTGCTTGTTTCTTCCAATACCATGCTCCAGTAAGTGAAATTACTGCCATCAGAAGTCGTCGTTCCATATCCATAAGAACTAAACTGTATCCAGTACTGACGATTCGGCGCTGTACCAAAAGTTTTGGCAACCACCAGATCATTGGTACCAAGACCACCCAATCCCCATATACAAATGGAATTATCCGGAATAGCAGCATTTGGCAATGCTCCACGAGTGAAGCCGGGAGCCGCTAAAGCTGTACCCACATCAAAAGTGAGAATACCGCTATTGGACACTTTGTATGATGTAACCGCTGTGCCGTTAAATTGAAAAGCAAACGGTAAGGTGACGGCCGCCGACCAAGCAGCTGTAGCACTCGGTGAATGTACCGTGACCCAACCCGCCGGTAATCCGCCACCGGAAGGATATTCGTCGTCGGAGTTAATACTACCCGGATTGGTATTGGCATTGGGATTTGGAATTTGCCAATACTGTGCATGCGCGGTTCCCATCCACAAGAGCAGGGTTAATGGGAAAAGTAAAAGTGTTTTCATTTTTAATATTTGTTTAAACGTGAAATTAATAGAATTTTCCGAAGTTTATATTCAAATTTTCCGAATGATACGCACAAAAAAAAGCACGGTGTTGAAACCGTGCTTTGAGTATTAAAAAATGAAAAAATTAGTGCTGTACAACCATTTTCGCTACAGTTGCTTTACCATCTACCTGCATATTCAACAAATAGATACCATTGCTCATGTTGGTCGTATTGATCATGTATTTGTTAGATCCTTGCGTTTTGTTTTCAAGCGGGCTGTTGTATACCACTTGACCTAAGGTGTTTACTATTTGGAAAGAAACAGATGCGTTTTGATCCAAACGAATATTCAAATTCATGAAATCATTTGAAGGATTTGGAGATAAATCATAAGAGAAGTTTTGATCAAAGATTTCATTGTTGCTCAATGGCGCTACACCGCATTTGCTGGCAATAAAGCTACGAAGAGCAGGCTCAGTGGTCATACTCGTACTCACTTTATAGAACTTCTTGTCTTTACAAACTACGAAAACTGCAGGTACGCCATAGCTGGTTGTACCGGGTGCCAAAAATTTAGAGATAACAGAAGAAGAACTGCTTGGATTACAAACCGGGTGAGTGGTTCCGGTCAGCCAATCGCCCTGAGTATTAGAACCGGTGCCTTGTAAGTCAGCAAGAGTTGTTGAACCATCTACCTCATACAATACAACCTGGGCATCTTTGACATTTGTACCTGTTGGACCATATTTATCATAATAGGTGTCCAATACATGTGAAGAGTGATACGCCCAACATGGTCCACACCATGTCGCAGAAAAATCGATGATCATATGTTTACCTTGTCCTGCTAATGTGAAAGCGTCATAGGTATTACCATTTAAGTCGGTCATGCTAAATGTAGCCGAAAGGGTAGTTCCGTCTGCTTGCCATTGAGCTTGAGCGAAACTGAAAGTGCAAAGCGCACTGATTGCGAGGAGAATTTTTTTCATGTTTGTTTATTTAAATTTGATACAATATACGAATAGACGTCGCAATTAAAACATTCGTTTGAAACTTTAACAAAAAAGGCCAATTCGCCTTTGGAATTCGGCAATTGACCGCCACCTAGGGCTCAATTTTTTGCTCCCAACCCGCAGTGTCCAATTGATGATACTCCGTTTTCTTTCTGATAAAATATTCAGCAATAATGCTTTTTGGATAAATACCGCCACCGCTTGGAGTGGTGATTAGGGATTGGGACACTTTTCTTTTTCGATACCATAATCCAAAATGTCGGTAAAAACTCCAGTGGGCTTTCAGGATGGCTTTTACTTCTTTAAAGTTTCCTCCCAATATAGATCTTACGCCGCTCACCCCATCGAGTATCAATCGAAATGGTAAGAGCCAGATCAAGCGGGATGCGGGGAGATTCTTTAATAAGAGTATGAGACTGTTTCGGTAATTGTAAAATATTTTCTGTGGACTGCCATAACTGATCACACTGCCACCAATATGATAAACCGTACTGCTACCGCAATAGGCGATACGGTAACCGGCATTTTTCATACGCCAGCAAAGATCTACTTCTTCCATATGGGCATAGAGTTCTGCATCGAGTCCGCCAAGTTGATGATATAAATCGGCACGAACAAACATACAACCGCCGCTGGCCCAAAACACTTCTAGGGTATTGTCGTATTGTCCTTTGTCTTCTTCGAGGGTAAAAAAGATTCGGCCCCGACAAAATAGATAACCCCATGTATCGATAAAGCCGCCACCGGCTCCGGCATATTCAAATTTTGATTTGTCTTTGTAGTATTTGATTTTAGGTTGACAGGCTGCTATATCAGGATGTTTCTCCATGAGCTGATGCAGTGGCTGAAACCAATTGGGCGTAATTTCAAAATCGGCACTCAGTAGCACATAATATTTGGCCTGTATCTGTTTTAATCCCTCGTAATATCCATGTGCAAAACCATGGTTGACGGGTATACGAACGATATGAACCTCCGTGAAATGCTGCGCAACATAGGCCGCGGTATCATCGGTAGAGGCATTATCGATCAATACGACGTCATAACGACCTTGAGATTGAGCGATGAGTTCGGGAAAAAAAAGTTGATGTAGTTCCTTGCCGTTGTAACTGAGGACAACGACGGCTGTATCATGCCGGCAAACGACCATGCCTGATAATGCTATTTGTATTTGGGAGAATACTGCGTACTTTCAGGCACTTCGATTTTCTCGGTGCTTTTGTATGAACGGGTCCACAGACCGTAATTACAGCCAATGGCGAATAGAAAAAATCCAAAGAAGCCCAGTAAAAACAAAAAGCGAGATTTAGAAGGCTTGTTCAGCTCAATATCTACCGGGTTGTCTATAAAGTCAATGGGATTATCGTGGTTTTCCATATAATTTTTTTCGAATGCACGAAAATAATATACGTTTCCTTCAAATGCAAATTTTAATCCCGACTATTTGACGGGTTGTGGACAAAAAGCGAATGCCGGGGCTACCTGATGATGTTCATCTTCTCAAATGCATGACTACTGTCTGGGCGGGTCGAGGGTGGCTTTGCCCCGCACCAGCGGGGTTCAGGGTCCCCGCACGAAATGAAGAGGTGACAAGGGATCTCATCGGGGGCATCATTCACCCATTCATATTTTTTAGCAGATTAAATCAAAACGAACTGAAGATGTTCATTAGTCATAAAAACTTGATCAAAACGATTAGATTTGTGAGTATAAAGATTTGATGATGAAGAAATTTATTCTGCTTTCGGTTTGTCTCATTTTAAGTGTTTATTCAGCAATGGCACAGCCTTCAGTGGCCAGACGATGGAATGAGGTTGCCTTGGCAGCTATACGACAAGATTTCGCCCGTCCTCCCGTACAAGCCCGAAATCTATTTCATTTTTCGGTGGCCGTATATGATGCATGGGCGGCCTATGATCAGGGTGCCACGACTTACTTATTGAGCAAGACCGTCGGCGGTGTAACCTATCCATTTTTAGGTGCGCCGGCGGTGATCGATACCATAGCGGCTGAAGAAATGGCCATCAGTTATGCGGCTTTCCGAATCTTAAGACATTGTTTTGCCAATTCGCCCAATGTGGGTATCAGTTATTATCGGTTTGATACCTTGATGGTTAACTTAGGATACGATACTAATTATATCAGTACGAATTACTTGACCGGCACCCCGGCAGATTTAGGTAATTATGTCGCACAGCAAGTCATCGCCTGGGGACTCGCAGATGGTTCGAATGAAGCCGGCAACTTTGCGGCCTTGCATTATGCACCGGTCAATACACCCTTAGTGGTTTTTCAGCCGGGTAATATGGGTATGGCCTTTCCAAATCGTTGGCAACAGCTTACCGTACCATCGGCACTTGATCAGGGTGGAAATCCTATACCCAGTACACCCGCGTTTATTGGGCCTGAATGGGGCGGAGTATTGCCGTTTAGTCTGACCTCAGCTGATTTAACAACCTATACCCGTGATGGTGGAAATTATTCGGTGTATAAAGATCCGGGAGCACCCCCAATGTTGAATGTCACCGATGTGAATGACAGTCTGAGTCAGGTCTTCAAATGGGGACATGCCATGGTTTCGATATGGAGCTCACATCTCGATCCGGCCGATACCACCATGATGGATTCTTCTCCGGCTTCACTAGGCAACGTCGATATTGCACCTTCTTCTTTTACTCAACTGCAACAATATTATCGTTTTCTGGAAGGAGGCGATACCAGTCATGGTTATAGTCTGAATCCTGTTACGGGATTACCCTACACACCACAACCCATAAAACGTGGTGATTATACCCGAGTGGTCTCTCAGTTTTGGGCTGATGGTCCGCGTTCCGAAACACCGCCGGGACATTGGTTTGTATTGTTCAATAATGTGAGCGATCATCCGCTTACCGTAAAACAAATGGAAGGCACAGGTCCGGTACTTTCCGATTTGGAATGGGATGTGAAAGGTTATTTTATGCTCGGTGGTGCCATGCATGATGCAGCTATCGCTGCCTGGGGTGTGAAAGGGTGGTACGATTCGCCGCGACCGATTTCAATGATACGCAAGATGGCCGATTATGGACAGTGCAGTGATTCATTGGCTCCTCACTATCATCCGGGTGGATTGCCTTTGATACCCGGATATATTGAGTTGATCGGGAGTGGTGATTCATTGGCCGGATCATTCGATGAGCATCTCAATAAAATTAAATTGTTTACCTGGAGAGGATTCAATTATATCACCGATTCCTCCACCGATGTATCCGGTGTGGGATGGATTAGAGCAGAAGACTGGATGCCTTATCAACGCAAGACTTTTGTGACGCCCCCTTTTGCGGGATATGTGTCGGGGCATTCTACCTATTCCAGAACGGCAGCAGAGGTGATGACCTTGATGACCGGCACGCCTTATTTCCCGGGCGGACTTTCGGAATATGTGATCCCGGCGAATAATAATTTTCTGGTCATCGAGAAGGGACCTTCTACAGATGTACACCTGCAATGGGCCACCTATCGCGATGCATCCAATCAGGCGAGTTTGTCGAGAATTTGGGGAGGCATACATCCGCCTATCGACGATATGCCGGGTAGACTTATGGGTGAACAAATTGGAACGGAAGCTTACTACAAGGCCAAGTCTTATTTCTTAGGATTACCCTTGCCTTTATCCTTAAACTATTTTCACCTGAGCGAACAAAATTGTACCGTCACTTTAAATTGGTCCACCTTATCGGAAGAAGGCATTCGTGAATTTGAAATTTGGCGAAGCGAAGATGGAAGTCATTACACCACTTTAGTCGCAACGATCAAATCGAAAGGGAATTCACAAGAGAAGCAATACTATTCAGCAAAAGATTTAAGTCCATCGAAAAATAATATTTATAAATTGATTGAAAAAGATGTGGAAGGGCGAACGGCTTTGGTGGGTATACAGAGTATCTATCTCAATCAATGTGGCGATGGCGTAACTGAACCTTCGGTAACATGGTTTCCGAATCCGGTGACTGATGTTTTACAATTGACAATGCAAACTGTACATTCAGATGAAAAAGCAAAAATCAGCATCACGGATATGAGCGGAAGAAAGGTCTATGAAGAATACCAGGATTTGAAAACGCCTCGCACTACATCCGGCATCCGGGTTTCAGATTTTCCAAATGCAACCTACATGATCAGCGTGGAGTATAGTGATGGGTTTCGCTATGGCGGTAAGTTCATAAAAGGGAAATAGCTTGAATCAATTCCGAGGCGTTTAACATACGCAGCATGGATTAAAACGGATACCCAATCGCGAAATTCCAGATACCACTTTTATAAGTCAGCTTATTTATAGCAAAGCCATAATCGGTCATGATCTGTGGCTGTTTGATGGGATATCCAAGATCAACCCTAAAGACAAAGAAAGAGAAGTCGAGACGTATACCCAGTCCGCTGGAGATGGCAATATCCTGCAGAAAATATTTCGCATTGATTTCACCGCCGGGAACATCTTTATTTTTATTGAAAAGCCAAACATTACCGGCATCTACGAAGAAGGCTCCTTTCAGATTGATAGCACCGGAAAACATTTTGACCAGGTTGAAACGATATTCTGAATTGGCTTCGAATTTAATATCACCCGTTCTGTCTACTACACCCACACCGGTTTGGAAAGAGGTATCTGTCGACCGGCCCGGACCCAAAGTACGCGCTCTCCATCCGCGATTACTGAACGCACCACCGGAAGAGAATTGTTTGATATAGGGTAGGGTGGTATTTCGACCTATGGGTGCACCTATTCCGATCATCACGCGATTGACCCATTGCGATTTTTTAAAATTGGTATAGTGACGGTAATCTGTTTCCAACTTGGCGTAATGGGCTATAGGTTGTATGGTATCGGCACTGATGGCATGATAAACATAATTAACACCCTTGAGAATGGTGCCGGCTTCTTCCAGCCCGATTTTCAAAGTAGTAAAATTGCCGTAGAGGTTACTCAATGGACTTCGATATTCGAAGGTCATATTTTCACCGTAAATGATATTGTCGTTAAAGATTTTACGGAGGTAGGAATTGTTTTCAAGTTTCGTTTTAAAACTTTCGCCTAACAAGTCGGAAGGTACACGTGTAACGGTCAGGAAGGCCGGATTGAGTCGCCAGCTTTTATGCGCCGTTTCAAGCCAGTTGAAACCATAGCTACCCGTAATATTGATGATGGTATAATTGTTGACCCTTTGGATATAGTTATAACCCGCAGACAAAATGGTAAAGGGTTGATTTCGTTTACTGAAAATATTCTGGTTGAAGGGAACGATAAATTTTGGGAAAGTGAAATTGGAAGAAATATTGATATTATTTCCCGAACGGTAAAATTGTTTTTGACCATTGAGCAAATTATCATTCCGAAATTCAATGGACCCGGCTACGCGGAATGAGAATTGATTGGCACCGTAAAATAAATTCTTATTTCGGTAGGTGATACCCGCACCACTCCCAACATAATAGTCACCATCACTGGTGCTGACATCAATATTGGCCAACAAATTCATTTTAGGTGCTGTACTGAGACTGATGATGCAATTGAGCTTGCCGGGCTTATCGTCCATTTTATAGTAAGTAACCGTGACGAATTTAAATATACCCAGTTGATTCAGTCGGTTGATGCTTTGCTCAGTATTTTGCGGACTATAGATGTCGCCGGGCTGAATAAAAATATTCCTTACAATAACCTTACGATTGACCGGGAGCGTTTTGTATTTGAAATAAACCTGATTCAATTCATTTTCGATGAAACTTTGATTCGGATCGTCAGAGATATTGGCATCTTTTAGATATACGATGACACTGTCTATGCTATACAGTTGGTCATAAGTACTGTCGCGGGTTGCCTGCACTCCCAATTGTACATTGATCGTTTTAGTGATTTCTGAATCCTTACTAAATCCGGCAGCTTGGGCGAATGGGTCATCCAATTGGCGTAAGATATTTTCGCGATTGACCGTGTCGATATCAAAAACGATATTATCTGATTTGAAATCGTAGTAACCTTTATTTCGGATGAGGCGATAAAGACGTTCTCTTTCAGCGGCACATTTAAAGTTGGAAAAAGGTTCGCCGGGAACCAACACGCTTTTCTTCATTTCCGATTGAATCAAGGCCTTGAGTTGCGGGCTTTCAATTTCGGTAGTCACTCGTCCGATATCGTAGTATTTACCGGTTTCAATCTGGTATTCCACAGAGCTGACATTAGGTTTTTTATCGGGAATAATTTTACTCTTCACCGTGGCATAAAAATATCCCTGATTCAACATGAATTGTTTCATCATTTTTTCAGAATGACGAATGGCGAGGGTATCGAGTAAAGCGGGTCTCTCCACTTTATGTTTCACCAATTTTGGATGAAGGCTGTCTTTTTGAAATAATGCATACTGATTATTGTATTTCCATAACTTGTATTTGGGCAGCCAGCTTAGGTCCAGGAGGTGGCTATTGGGTTGGGGGAGTGCGAGGGTAAGGATATTACTTTCAAGTTCCCCTTTGTAGCGGATTGGTTTTTCTGATTTGAGGGAAAGTGAATTTTCCTTCAGTAATGTTTGATTTTGCGTCAGGTGTTTGGTATAATTGCATGAAAGCATAAAGCAGCAAAAAGCTAAGGGCAGCAGAAGATGCTTTTTATACAGATTTCGATTAAACACGCGATGGAATGATAACAAAGGCGCAAGTTAAACATATTCGTTCATTAGAAGATAAAAAAAACAGAAGGGCCACAGGTCAGTTTGTGGTGGAAGGCGACAAGATGGTGAGAGAGTTGTTATCTTCATCCTTGCGCACTTTGGAAATATTTGCAACTTCTGATTGGTTAGAAGTCCATGCGAATAACATACCGTCCAATACATTGATACACGAAGTAAGTGAATCGATGTTGTCTTCATTATCCTTTTTAACTACTCCGAATAAAGTACTGGCTTTGGCGGCTTTACCGGCCGGCTTGGAAAGCGAAGTTCGCGGGGTTAGTTTGGTACTGGATGACATTCAGGATCCAGGCAATATGGGTACTTTGATTCGAACGGCAGATTGGTTTGGGGTGAAACAAATTTATGCTTCTCCGGCAACGGCCGATGCTTTTAATCCCAAGGTCGTGCAAGCGAGTATGGGTAGTGTATTTAGGGTAAACATTAGTGTGACGGATATTACTCAATTGCTAAAAGAGAATCATAAGCTCCCCGCCTATGCAGCCGTTTTAGGTGGTGAGGATATTGGTAAAGTTGGAAAAATAAAGGAAGGGTTTATCGTTTTAGGGAATGAGTCGAAAGGGATACATCCGGAGATCCTTGCACGCTGTAAACACAAGCTGACTATACCCAAACACGGACAGGCAGAAAGCTTGAATGTGGCCGTGGCAGCGGGTATTATCTGTCAGGCCTTGTTATAACGAAGTTATTATTATATTTGTTCCTAAACTTTTCTCATCAGCGCAGAGTCATATCGCTGAACCTTAAATTTATTCATCATGAAAAAACTAATCATTACAGTCCTGATCTTACTCAGTGTACTACAATCATTTGCCGGTTGGAATCGCGGCATGCTCAGAATCAGAGACAATAGTGGACGAACCATCACAGTCAGTGTGGATGGACGCCGATACAATAAAGTAGGTCGCACGGTTACGGTCGGAGATTTACCTTCCGGATATCATACCGTGAAAGTTTATCGATACAATACCAACGGTCATGGATATGCTAATGCCATGTTGATGTATCAGGGAAGTATCAATGTGCGTCCGGGGCGTATTTATTACTGTACCGTAATGCGCAATCAAATGGATATCGAAGAGAATTGCTGCATCGATGATTATGGTAATTGGAACAACAACGATAATTGGGACAACTGGGATGAAGAAGCTCATACCTGGAACAATAACCGCAGATGGAGTGATCATGACCAATGGGATGACAGAAATGATGACCGTCCAAGACCAAAAGGTAATTATGACGAAAATAGCTGGAATACTTATAAAGGCGTGATGAGTAACGGCCGTTACCAAATGCTGATCGACCAAATGCGTAAAGCTAGCTTCGAAACCTCAAAAGATAAAGTGGCCCGTCAGTTATTGGTCAATGAACGCATCACCGTCAACCAACTGATAGGCGTACTCAAAGAATTCACCTTCGAAAGTACCAAGGTCACTTTTGCCAAAGATTTTTATCGCAGTTTGTTGGATAAAGAAAACTTTATTATGGTCAATGATCTCTTTACTTTCCAAAGCAGCAAAGATGAGATTCTGGATTATATAGGCCAACAACGATAAGCTTAAATATTACTCAAAAAAAATCCTTCAGTTATACTGAAGGATTTTTTTATGGGTTGAATATCATTTCATTAAGCAACAGCTTTGTTGACCAGGTCAGCAGCTTCACTCAATAAGATTGCACTTTGAACTTTCAGGCCTGATTTTTCAATCAGCTCTTTAGCCGCTTCAGCGTTGGTTCCTTGCAGTCGAACGATTACAGGGACATTGATTTCACCAATGGCTTTATAAGCATCTACCACACCTTGTGCAACACGGTCGCAACGAACTATACCACCAAAGATATTGATCAGGATGGCTTTTACGTTAGGATCTTTCAAAATCAGTCGAAATCCGGCTTCTACCGTTTGGGCATTCGCACCACCGCCTACATCCAAGAAATTCGCGGGTTCGCCACCGCACAATTTAATCATATCCATGGTGGCCATCGCTAATCCGGCACCATTCACCATACAGCCTACATTGCCATCCAGTTTAACATAGTTGAGATTGCTTTCACTGGCTTCCACTTCGGTAGGGTCTTCTTCTGATTTGTCTCTGAGGGCTTCAAGGTCTTTATGACGAATGAGGGCATTATCTTCCAAATTCATCTTGCAATCCACGGCAATGATTTTGTCATCACTGGTTTTAAATAATGGATTGATTTCCAACATGTCGCAATCCAAACCGATAAAGGCATCATATAAGGCGGTAACGAATTTGGTACAGTTTTTAAATGCTTCGCCGCTTAATCCTAAATTGAAGGCAATTTTACGTGCCTGGAAGGGTTGCAATTTTCCACCCGGTTCAATCCATTCTTTATTGATTTTTTCAGGTGTGTCATGGGCCACTTCTTCAATATTCATACCACCTTCGGTACTGTAGATGATGGCGTATTTTTTGGTTTGGCGATCCAATAAGATGGAGAGATAAAACTCTTTCACCGGGCTGGGACCTTCATAATAGGCATCATCGGCTAAAAAGAGTTTGCTGACCACTTTTCCGGCAGGACCGGTTTGTAGGGTCACCAAGGTATTGCCTAACATATTTTGTGCAATCTGCATGGCCGATTCTTCACTTTTACAGACCTGTACGCCATGTTGCTCCGGCATTTCTATAAAGGTACCTTTACCGCGGCCACCTGCATGGATTTGGGCTTTCACCACCACAAAGCGGCTATTGGTTCGGGCGCTTACTTCACGATAGGCATTCACAGCCTCTTCCACCGTTTCGCAGGCGATACCATTTTGTACAGGCACATTATATCGCTTCAGCAATTCTTTGGCCTGGTATTCATGTAATTTCATATGAATCTTGTTTAAATGATGTATGATCAAATTAATCCGAAAGACAAACCAATATTTATCACTTGGACCTGACTTGAAAAAATTTGCGCAAATTTACTCGTGTAATTGACAAAAAGTGAAAAGCTTCAGGATTTCTTTTCGAATCCTGCTTTAGAAAGTATCAATATATTTTTTTTCCAGCATAAAGGGCAGTAGAATTTGAAACCAGGCTGTATATTTTTCAGGATTTTGAGCCATATCGGATATGATTTCCGATACCGGCATCCATTTTACCTCCTCCACTTCGTCCGGATCTAAGCGGCTGGGACCGTCATAAAAGCCCGTAAACAGGTGATCTATTTCATGTTCAATTAAATCCCGGCCAACTTCTGCGCGATAATGAAATACATCCCGAAAGGTCAGTTGTGCTTTGATTCCCAATTCTTCAAATAATCTTCTTTCCGCAGCCATCAGCGAAGATTCACCCGGAATAGGGTGGCTGCAACATGCATTTGCCCAAAGTCCACCGGAATGATATTTACTCAGGGCTCGTTTTTGGATGAGCATTTCGTTCTGATTATTGAATAAAAAAACAGACACTGCCCGATGCAGGAGACCCAGTCGATGGGCTTCCATTTTTTCGGCCATTCCGATTTCCTTATCATTGAGATCCACACAGACTACTTGTATTTCGGATGTTATATTCATGGGTGCAAAAGTAAGAATACTAGAAAATATCCGTATTTTATATATATTTGCCATGCACGATGGATTATTCTCTTTTGATATATGTTTTGGGGGCATTTATTGTATCGTTGGTTACACAATATCTGGTTATCGATCTGTCACACAAAAAAGGGATATTCATCGATGATCACAACAGTACTTTACCTCAAAAGCTTCACAGTGAACCTACCCCCAGAATAGGTGGGATGGGGATTTTTTTAGCCATTTTATTCATGGCTAAGGATCTGGAATTGGGTCTCTACATTATTTTAAGCATCATTCCTGCATTTTTGGCGGGCTTTTTGGAAGATTTATTTGCCAAAATTTCGCCCTTAAGAAGACTATTGATCATGAGTGTGAGTGTGGGCATGATCATTTATTTGAGGGATGCGGTGGTGACCAATTTTGTTGTTTTTGAAGCACCTTATTGGTTGGGTGTGGTCATTACCACTATTGCCATTTTGGGTTTAATCAATGGAACCAATATGATTGATGGTTTTAACGGCCTTTCATCCGGGGTTTGTTTTCTGATTTTTTCTACCTACTTCGCCATCAGTATCCATTTGGGAGATCATGTATTGGCTTATATCAGTTTGATTTGCATGGCTGCCATTTTGGGATTTTTAATATTCAACTTTCCTTTGGGTAAGGTCTTTTTGGGAGATGGGGGCGCCTATAGTCTTGGATTTCTATTAGCGGTATTATCCATTATGATTGTTAAGCGCAACGATCAAATTTCACCCTGGTTTGCGATGGTCTGTTTGATTTATCCGGTATGGGAGGTAATATTTTCCTTTACCAGACGGACCTTAGTTCACCGATTGTCGCCCTTATATCCGGATTCCAAACATTTTCACCAATTGATTTTTAGAAATATTACAAAGCAAAATAATCCGAAGACCACCTTATTTATCTATCCGATTGTCATTTTGTTTAATTCGCTGGCTTTGTTTTTTTATAATAATACAACCGCACTGATCATTATCTCATTCGGTTTTGTGGCATCCTATTCCATATTCTACCTGATCTTTTCACGTCGTGAAATTAATGGTCAAAAAGTCTGATTTTCCCTGCTGTTTTTAGTACTTTTGCGTTCCTAAAAACTAAGCATGTATACATCTCTGATTGAAAAGAAGGATAAATTGGCCGTAATTGGTTTGGGCTACGTCGGACTACCAATCGCGTTGGAATTGGCTCGGAAAATTAAAGTGATTGGATTTGACATTCATGCCAAGCGGGTAGAGATGATGAAAAATCGGATTGATCCGAGTAATGAACTTAGTGCCGAGGCTTTTGACGGATGTGATATTGAATTTACAGACTCTATTGAAAAATTACGCGAGGCAAGATTTTTTATCGTTGCAGTACCCACGCCGGTAGATCAGCATAATGTACCGGATTTAACGCCTGTATTGAAAGCCTCAGAAACCATAGGTAAGGTGATTAAAAAAGGTGATTATGTCGTCTTTGAATCCACGGTTTACCCGGGGTGTACCGAAGAAGATTGTCTGCCGGTCATTGAAAAAATATCCGGACTTAAAGCAGTCACCGATTTTAAAATCGGCTACTCCCCTGAACGAATTAATCCGGGAGATAAGCAACATACATTACAAAATGTCGTGAAGGTAGTATCCGGATGTGATGCAGAATCATTAGATGATATCGCTAAGACCTATGAATTAGTTGTTACCGCAGGTGTTCATCGAGCCTCATCGATTAAGGTGGCAGAAGCGGCTAAAATCATTGAGAACACCCAACGTGATTTGAATATTGCCCTCATGAATGAATTGTCGATCATATTCGATAAGCTGGGCATCAATACGTATGAGGTGCTTGAAGCTGCTGGAACCAAATGGAATTTTCTGAAATTTTATCCGGGTTTGGTCGGCGGACATTGTATCGGAGTGGATCCATATTATTTGACCTACAAATCAGAACAGTTAGGATATAAGTCACGTGTCATTCTTTCCGGCCGTATCATTAATGATGAAATGGCTAGTTATGTTGCTAAGAAGACGGTACAGAATATGATTAAATCCGGGCGTGATATCGTGAAATCAAAGGTTTTGGTGATGGGTGCTACGTTTAAAGAAAATGTAAGTGATATCCGAAATTCAAAAGTGGCTGATTTGGTTAAGGAACTCAATGGTTATAGCCTGAAAGTGGATGTCGTTGATCCACATGCGGATAGTGAAGAACTACATCATGAATATGGATTCTCTCTGACTCCTGAGATCGGACAAGATTATGATGCCGTTATCGTTGCCGTTAATCATCATGATTATGAGAAACTTGATAATGCATTTTTTAAAGGAATTACTACGCCCAATGCATTAATGGTTGATCTGAAAGGCATTTATCGGAATAAAATTACCGATATGCAATACTGGAGTTTATAATTCAGCCTTTACTGATAGTTTAATAACCACGGGTTGATTTGCTGACATGTATGTTGAATTCTTCATCCATTAGATGAAAAAACTACATTCTGTTTTACTGTTTTTGAAAAGGAGGTGGTTAAAGTCAGTGATTATTTCTTTGGATCTGAAATCGTATCAAATACGAAAACATCCTCATGCGGGGTTTTCATATAATATTTCTCACGCGCATATTTTTCCAGCACAGCAGAATCCGTTTTGATCGCTTTTTGTTCCGATTCCAAACGGGATACCTCTTGTTCAAGATATTTAATTTTTTCTTTCATCACCTTGAGCTCTTCATGCTGTCGGTATTGAGAAACAATATCATATTGGGTAAAAAAGAAAATCCAAACGAGAAATACAACTGTAGCCAGAAAGTATTTGTTCTTGAGGATGTTCAGCAATAACATGATGCGTGCAGGATCAAGCCTGAGTTGTGGTATTCATTCTTTTGCGCAATGCAATGGTCATCTCCATAGAAATAGCACTTTTCTCCATTTTTACAATGGCGTTTCGGTCTATTTCAACAGAAATTGTACCATCATCATTTGTACGGATAATTTTACCATGTATACCTGAGGTGGTTACGATAATGTCACCCACATTCGTTGTATTGGAGAATTCTTTTTGTTCTTTGGCGCGTTTCATTTGAGGACGAATCATGAAAAAATACATGACCGCAATCATGCCGACCATAAAGACGACATTCATCATTGGGTTTGGCTTTCCACCTTCGCCCATCATTAATAGTGTGTTGATTAGATTCATACAGATTTTTATCAGGGGGCAAATTTAAAGGAATAAAATGAAAGTTCCCTTTTTTTATTGTGCATCACCTACTTCTGCCTGAATGTAAAGGGTATAGGAAGAAGGGTTTCCGTTGGTGTACAGAATAACACTTTTTTCGTTATAACCTCTTTTGCCCTGACTATTAAAAGTCACTTTAACAGAGCCCTTTTCTCCTTTACGTATGGGCTGATGAGGATATTCCGGAACCGTACAACCACATGAAGCTTTTGCTTCACTGATCAGGAGATCTTTATTTCCGGAATTCACAAAACTGAATTCATAAGCCAAAATTTCTCCTTCATGAATCCGGCCGAAATTATGCAAGGTATCTTCAAATTGCATGTAGCCTAATGAATGCAATGAATGACTGTCGGAATTTACAGAGGTGGGCCGCTCAATGAGTTCTGTAGACAGTTTGCCGGACAATGCATTTTTTTCATTTGTCTCTTTGGGACTATTACATGAGGCTGTCAATTGATATAATAAACCCAAGCAGCCTATGGTTGACAGAACATGCTTCATGATATCACGATTTACCGGTCAATGATGTTTTAATAATTTTATTTTCTTTTTCCAGTTCTTTTCGAACGTTATCTAATATGCCATTTACAAATTGACCACTTTGAAGTGTGGAGAATGATTTGGCCAGGTCGATATATTCATTAATAGATACTTTAACCGGGATATTGGGAAAATAGAGTAGCTCGCAAATTCCAAGGTGAAGCAGAATTAAATCAATCATGGCTACACGTTCGGCATCCCAGTTAATGAGTTTGGGTTCTATCAATTTGAAAACAGTTTCTTTTTTATCGAAATAGCAAATGAGTAATTCCTTGGCGAATTCATGTTTTTCAAGACTGATAATATTCGTAAAGTTGAAGGTAGAAGCCGACAACAATACCTTACTAGTCCATGCAGGCAGCATTTCATCATCTGTATACCAGTTGATGTATTGACCTGAAAGGAAGCTGACGGCATCTTCGTTTTTTAAGATACATTGATCCAGAATGACCTCCAGAATTTTCTTTTCTTCCATGGCCGTACGTTCCGGGTCAGAAAGATAAGTTTTGTATTCAGGTGTTTCAATGAGAATCAGGAAGAGACTTTTGACCAGGTCTTCATCGAATAAATGTGCAATTTTGTGCTTTTTAACAACCTCCGCAAATGAGGTATTGTTTTTCAGTTTTTGCATCAACAAATTGCCGGCTAATTTGACATTGACATTTAAATCTTCCCGGGTGGCAATTCTTTTAGACGCTTTCTGATTGGAATAAATCAATACGTAATCCGTAATTAAAAACAGCAGGTGGCAAACCGAGGCCAGAAGGGCAGAAGATTGGGTGATTTTTTGATCTAAATATTTTAAAGCGACGGATTCCTGAATCGTATCTTCCTGTTGTTCCATTTCGTAAATGGTCTGAAATACTTTTATTCGTATATTTCTTCTGCTGATCATATAAAGAGCCCTTTTTTAAGAGGTGCAAAACTAATCGATTTATACAAGAGAATTCAATTCTTTTTTGAAAAATTAAAAGTTAGTTGCATTTCACCAAACACATATGTATATTTTACATATTATAATTATATAAAATGTATTTAATTATAATTCAATTTATTATATGCTACATTTTCATATATAACAGAAGCCCCCCAAAAAAGGCCTAAAAATTATTGAGGATTAATTCTTTTAAAAGCACAGGTTTGATTATTTTCACTCCACTAAACCAATAAATTCTACAATTTGTTTATTAATAATAACCTTCGGGTCAGGATCGATGATGAAACAAAGACCCTGTGGGTAGGCATTGATCTACAGGATAAATTATGTTATTCAATGAGTTTTCTCGAGAACCTGACCTATGTCAAGGATCTCATCGTCTATTTCATTAAAAAAGAAAATATTCGCTACGTCGTGGCCTATTCCTTGAACAAAGGTGTTTGGAATTTAGGTGGTGATTTAGAATTTTTTGTTTCTTGTATCAAGAATAACAATAAGAAGCTTTTGCAGGATTATGCCTACAAATGCATCGAGCTGGTATATAATTATAATAGCAATTATGAAATGGATGTATTCTCTACCTGTGTAGTACAGGGGAATGCCTTCGGAGGAGGCTTTGAAAGTGCACTCTCCGGCAATTTTATCATTGCTGAAGAGTCTGCCAAATTTAGTTTCCCAGAAATCATATTTGGCACCTTCCCCGGTATGGGAGCCTACAGTTTTCTAACCAAGAAAGTTGGGTTCAATAAAGCCAATGAAATTATCAATTCTAATAAAACCTACACAGCCCGTGAAATTTTTGATCAGGGCATTATCAATAAAGTTTGTGAAGACGGAATGGGCATCGCTACGATTTCTTCTATGATTAAGAATGGAGAGCTTGAAAAATATGTGACCAATCCATTTTTAAATATTTGCAGTAAGGTATCTAAACAGGAACTCATCGATGTGGTGAATGTTTGGTTGGATAAAGCGTTTACGCTGACGGATGAAAATTTGGCCAGAATGTTAAAACTGGCGAGTTTTCAGAAAAGGAAGGTTGATCAAATCAAAAGAGTAGAACCTTCCATTGAAGAAGAGATGAAGCTCGCCCAAATCAATTCCTTAATCAATAATGCGTTTTAATCTAACCATTTCCAATAAAAAAACGTCTTGCATAATGTGGATATTAACATATGTTAATGTTTGAACATTTAAATAAATTTCTTATATTTGATCCATAAACTCTAAAAAAAATGAAAAAACTAATCTCCTTATCCCTTTCAGTAGCATTGGTATTTGCTTTTGCTGCTTGTAAGAAAACGAACAATTCGAATGGTACAAATCCATTTTACACACCACCAACGACCACAACCACTACCACTGCTGATCCTTTAGCCAATGTGGGAGCGGTACCGGGTTCATTTACCAAAAAAGTGATTTTGGAAGAATTCACCGGAGAGTGGTGCGGATATTGCCCTGACGGTGCTCAAATTATGGAAGACCTCACGAATGCAAATCCAAATCGTTTCTATGGAGTAGCTGTACATCAGGGTGATTTCATGGAAGTTCCGGCTTTCTTTACTTTTATGGAAACACTTTATGGTGCGATCACCGGTTTCCCTTCAGGAGCTGTTAATCGTGGTGACGTTGTCGGTCGCGGAAATTGGACAAGTTTAGTAAATACAGAATTGGCTAAAACTGCTGATTGCGGATTAGCGATTGAAGCTAAAGAAAGCGGAGATAATTTAAATCTGAAAGTTTTCGTAGGTCATAATGCTGCAATTGGCGGAGCGACTAAGTTGACTATTTATTTGATTGAAAATGATATCGATCAGGTTAGTCAAACAAATGGTGGTGCAGGCTACAAACATCAACATGTATTCCGCAAAGTATTTACCGACAACTACGGTGATGACATCAGCATCGGAGATGCAAAGAAATATGCTATGAAAGAGTACAAAAATTTGGACATTTCGGGTATGTATAAGAATAAAGCCAACTGTCACATTTTAGCTTTCGTAAATATTGATGGAGCTGGTAAAACAGTATTAAATGCACAATTAGTTGGTTTGAATGAAACCAAAAAATGGGATTAATTTTTTTTAGAAAACTATAAATGAAAAACGCTCTTTTAAGAGCGTTTTTTTTATGCAATCAACACTGTGTCAAATATGAATGGGACATTTAAAAGTTCGGATGAACTTTTTGATATAAAATAAAGGTCTCTTTAAGTTAACTTGCAGGTTTAAAGGATACCAGTGACCACCAGTTATACAGCAGAAAATTACCTGAAAGCGATTTACCATCTCGGGATTGAATCCGGTAGTGGGAATACCTCAACCAATAGCATAGCGGAATACATGCTGATTAAACCGGCAACGGTAACTGCCATGCTGAAAAAGCTGAAGGAGAAAAAATTTATTTCCTATGAAAAGTATGGTAAGGTTTCATTGACCAAAAAAGGACTTGAAATTGCCTTATATATCGTAAGAAAGCATCGGCTTTGGGAGGTGTTTTTGGTTGAAAAACTTCATTTTACCTGGGATGAAATACATGTCGTTGCGGAGCAATTGGAGCATATACAATCTACCAAATTGATTGATCAGTTGGATGCCTACCTGGGATTTCCGGAACTGGATCCTCATGGTGATCCGATACCAGATCAAAAGGGCGTACTGAAGCAAATTCCGAATACTACACTACATCAGGCTTCTGAGGGAAAGGAATACCAGGTGGTGGCTGTAAAGGATACTTCCACAGAATTTCTCCAATACCTGATGCAATTGCAAATCACCTTGTCTACGCGCATAAAAGTCGTTCGTCGTATACAATTTGATCAAAGTCTGTTGATCACTGTGAATGGTGGAAAGGAAATCAATGTGTCAGAAAAATTTTCTCATCATATTATCATCAGCCTGTAAATGAAACCATCGAGAAAACGATATCTGCAATATTTGAATCCTTTGGAATTACTTAAAACGAAAAAAGTATTACAAAGTAATCCGACCATACTCACCACTAAAACGGCTACGTCTGAATCGCAACTAAGTTTATTTGTTTATTCAACCGACCACTGTCAAGCGGTTACAAGCATTGATGCCCATTCTGTCAACCGGACCATGTTTTCGAAAGAACATAACTATTGGTTGAATTTAGATATTATCAATAAACAAACCGTAGAGCTCATAGGTGAAAAAATCGGCTTACACAATTTAGTCATCGAAGATATTCTGACGGTCCACCAGCGTCCTAAAACGGATGAAATTGATAATTATCTGACTTGCGTTTTGCAAATGATGTATTATAATCAAGAGTTACAAACCATTGAAAGTGAACAGGTCAGTTTAGTCCTGGGCAAAAACTTTTTGATCAGTTTTCAGGATGACGCTGCTCGTGACTTATTCAATCAAATCAGGGAACGATTAAAATCTGCCGGTACGAAAATCCGTAATAGTGGTCCGGATTATCTTCTTTATGCTATGTTGGATGCTATAGTAGATCATTATTTCATCGTTTTGGAAAACCTCGGAGAGCAGATTGAAACACTGGAAGAAGATATTACCCGCAATATTGCGGACCCATATACCATGAACCGGATCAATAATTTGAGGAAGGAATTGATGTATTTCAAACGAAGTGCAGTACCTGTAAGGGAAGTCATCAGTAATATTATCCGTTCTGAAAATGAAAATATTTCCGATAGTAATGTGAAGTATTTTAAAGACATTCTGGATCACTCTACACAGGCCAATGAATTGTTGGAAAACTATCGCGATATGCTGACTAATATTCGTGATCTTTATTTGAGTCAGGTGAATTTAAAATTAAATGAAGTGATGAAATTCCTGGCGATCGTAACCACTTTGTTGGCTCCGGCTACCGTCATTGGCGGAATTTTTGGAATGAATTTCGATCGGATTCCTTACCTGCATCATCAGGATGGTTTCTGGATAGCTACCGTATTAATGATTGTGATCCCTATTCTGATGCTGATGTATTTTCGTAAGCGGGGATGGTTTTAAAGAATCAGCTTTAGACCGAAAATAAATTCAAGGTGAATTTGCGAATAAATTTGTTCATCTACATTTATCCTGTTACCTTCGCAGCCGGCAAGTCTTATACGACCAGCTCCTGCTAATCCTCCAGGGTGGGAACACAGCAAAGGTACGTGGTTGTAGCGGTGCGATATAAGTAACTTGCCGATTTTTTTTTGCCCTATACCCAAGGTTTTGAGTTGAAATAAGAAGTAATATTAAATCCATTATACTTTCAAAGACACATTCAATCACACAGATAATCTGAATAACTCTTTAATAAACAATTCTGATCAGCACTTATTTTTGCGCTCAAAATAATCCAATATGAAATTCTTTATAGATACCGCAAACCTTGATCAGATTCGTGAAGCCAATGATCTCGGCATACTTGATGGCGTAACCACCAATCCTTCCCTGATGGCCAAAGAAGGTATTAAAGGTACCGAGGCAATACTCAAACATTACAAAGATATCTGTGATATTGTTCATGCTCCGGTAAGCGCTGAAGTGATCTCTACTGATTTTGCAGGCATCGTGGAAGAAGGCAAAAAATTGGCGGCTATTGATCCGAATATTGTGGTGAAAGTGCCTATGATTAAAGAAGGTATAAAGGCCATCAAATGGTTTACCGATAATGGCATTAAAACGAATTGCACTTTAGTATTTTCTGCCGGACAAGCTATATTGGCGGCAAAAGCAGGCGCTACCTATGTTTCGCCCTTTATTGGTCGCATCGATGACAGTAGCTGGGATGGTGTGGAACTCATCGCACAGATATCTCATATCTATCGTGCTCAGGGATTTGAAACTCAGATCTTGGCCGCATCTATTCGCAATGCCCTTCACATTGTAAGATGTGCGGAAGTGGGTGCTGATGTATGCACCTGTCCTTTATCCAGTATCCTCGGATTATTGAAGCATCCATTGACGGATCTCGGATTAGCTCAGTTTTTGGCTGATGCGAAGGGAATGGCCTAATTAGTTTTTAATGTTTAATTTTTAGTGTTTAGTTAGTACGGTGAGGACATTTGTAATCGTTCTTCACTTTAATGCACATATCTAGGCTTAGCTAACTATTTCAAATTTTTCATGATCTCATAGAAGGTGTATACATCCTCGAAATTATTATAAAGGGGTACCGGTGCAATACGAATGACATTGGGTTCACGCCAATCGGCAATCACGCCATGTTTCTGCAGCAGTTCGAAGACTTCTTTGCCACGGGATTTAAAGAGCAAGGATAATTGACAACCTCTTTGTAAAGGGTCCATTGGCGTGATGATTTTGAAAGAGATGTGCTTTATTTCATGCAGTAACATTTCGGCATAAGCGGTCAGTTGTAAACTTTTTTCAGCCAAACGATTCATACCCACTTCATCAAAAATATCCAATGAGGCTTTATGTGCGGCCATATTAAATACCTGCGCATTACTCATTTGCCAACTCTCAGCCGATTTCATGGGTTTGAATCCTTTCTTCATTTTGAAACGGGTTTGTTCATCATGTCCCCACCATCCGGCCAAACGAAATGTTTTGGCACTTTTAGCATGCTTCTCGTGAACAAAAATACCGCCTACGGCACCCGGCCCCGAATTGAGGTATTTATAGGAACACCAGCAGGCAAAATCTACTTTCCAATCGTGCAGATGCAATACTTTATTGCCTACCGCGTGAGCCAAATCAAAACCTGCTAAGGCACCGGCTTCATGGGCGAGTTGGGTGATTCTTTGCAAATCGAAATATTGTCCGGTATAGTAATTTACACCACCCATCAGCACGAGGGCCAATTTATTTTTATTCTTTTTAATGGCAGCTTCAATATCGGATTGATGCAGGGTATGCTCGCCTTTACGCGGGGCTATTTCAATGATGGCATCATTCGGATCAAATCCATGCATGCGCACCTGAGTCTCCATGGCATACATATCCGAAGGAAATGCGCCGGCCTCCATAATGATTTTATAACGTTGTTTGGTTGGCCGGTAAAATGAAATCATCAACAGATGAAGATTAACGGTCAGGGTATTCATGGCCACTACCTCTTTATCTGTTGCACCGACTAAACGAGCCAAAGACTCTGTAAAAAAATGATGATATTTAAACCAAGGTCTTTTCGCTTCGAAATGACCTTCCACACCGAATTCTGCCCAATCTGCCAATTCCTGATCGATGATGGCTTTTGCACTTTTAGGTTGAAGCCCCAGCGAATTTCCGCATAAATAAATCGCATTTTTCCCTTTATGTTGCGGGAAATAGAATTGATCGCGGTAAGCCGAAAGCTGGTCGGCATCATCCATTTCACGGGCATATTCGCGGGTCAGTTTTAGGTTATGGTCTTTAATGGGCATGAAAGGAACGATTAATCAAGGTTTAAAATATATTGTTGGTCAAATATAATAAGCGCCTGATTAAGATTCAGGAATGCCGGTATTATTCTTACATTTTTTTATGAAACAACCTAATAGACTTCACTATTATTCTTGTATCGAACCAAGCGATGTTCGGCTCGATCGAGTTTGCCTTTAATCCGATTCTTTTCTGCAGGCGACCATACATGATCTGCATCAGCTAAATCCATATATCGTTTGATGGTCTTTTGTTCCGCCATTAGTTTACGATATTCTTGTTCAGTTACTTTATGGCGCTTGTAGGCTGCGCGAATAATCTTTTCTTGCTTTTCTTGTTGACGGATTAGGTCACGATCGCCGCCGGCAAAAGCTGAAAATGAAATGAAAAGAAGTAAAGCATAAATAATCTTTTTCATGACGCAATATTTTACTTCAAAGATAATTATTTCACTTCAATACCTCCCCAGTTTTCGCCACAGAGATTGTCGATTTTTCCTTTACCGGTGAAGCGAACCTGATTGGTGTCTTTCACGATGATCTTCTTTCCTTTAGCCATATGCACCACACAGGAGATGTTCAGAACGGCATTCTTTTTCAATTCCATATCCCGGGTAATATAGAGGGCTTCATC
Source organism: Chitinophagaceae bacterium (assembly GCA_016786845.1). Lineage (GTDB taxonomy): Bacteria > Bacteroidota > Bacteroidia > Chitinophagales > Chitinophagaceae > OLB11. The sequence goes on from JAEUVB010000011.1 coordinate 127,957, forward strand.
TTCTGCATCGGTGCGAAGTTCGAAATCCTTTTTGATTACATAAGGAGCATCGTATTGAATGGTGGGCAAATCACATTCCCACAAACCCCGACCATAGGTAGATGCCAATAATTTGCCGCGGCAATAACTGATTTCCATTTCTGTAATGATGGTTTTGGGAAAAGAAGATCCATAGAGTTTCCAAGTATCATTTCGATTCTCTCTGAAATAGATTCCTTCAAAAGTAGCTGCAAACAGCGCTTCACTGCTGCCTTCTAAAAAACAAATATCTGATACATAATACACCGGGAGCCCTTCCGAATAATCGGTCCAGGTTTCTCCTCCGTCTTCCGAGAACAAGATTCTTTTACTGGGTTTACAAGCTTGATAATAATCTCCCAGATAGCCTAGTGATATCCAAACTTTATCGGCATCATCAGGAGATACACAAATGGAATGAATGCGTGTCTCACTGAAATTCTGTTGTTGCCAGTTGACCTTAAATGAAATGTTCTCAAATGTTTTTCCGCCATCTTTTGATTTATATAGGCCATTCCAATAAGAAGATAAATAAACAATTTGATCATCCGATTCGCTAACTGCGAAAGCCAATGCCTGATGTGATATGGGCAGCGGATAGTTTTCCCATTGAGATGTTTTCTTTCGAAGGATATGAAATTCATGATCGGCGAAATACATGTTGCCATTGGAATGGGCTTGTAGATTTTTTTTGTTTGATGCGCCATCTCTCGGGCCGAGGGTACAAAACTGATTCAGAGGTGCCTTGTCTTTTTCCGAATAGGCTAGCTGCCGTGAATTGTATTCGCCATAAACCAGAAATGGAAAGAGTTTACTATAGGCGACATCATATCCGTCTCCGCGAATACTTACGATCCATTCATCCTGTACGGGATCATAACTCATGATTGAATTATCTTGAGCACCTGCACTGATGACGCCTGTGAAGGGTGAAACGCCCAGTCCGTAAAATTGGGTAATCGGTAAGGAAGGTCCATTGAGATTGCGAAAACTTTTCCCGCTATTGTTAGAATAGGATAAGCCGCCATCTGTGCCTAAATAAATTTCATCGTGTTCACCATCATCGGAAGCTTTTACTAATTCAAAGGATCGTATATCCGCATGCGGACTGTGATTTTCTCCAAAGCCGTATCCATATCGTTGTGAAAAATGAAGTCCGCTATCTACCGAGGTATATAAAACGGTTCCGGCCAAATAGAGTCGTTCCGGATTTTTAGGGTGCTGTATCATGCCGGTAAGCCAATAGGTATCTTCACCTAAATATTTTTGATTGGGGGCGATACAAGATAAAATTTTGCCTGACTTACAATCGTAACGATATAATGCATGTTCGGGACTGCCTTCATACATTTTATCAACGAGTAAGGTTTCATTTAAGCCACGACTGATGCGAATATTATAGCTTTGATCTTTCAACGGATGATAATAACGGCTTAATTCTTTGGTATGTTTAATCAGACTTTGCTGACCTATGGGTTTGCGACATCCTTGCAATTCCAAAAAATCACTTTCCGATAAAACGGAATCCTTTTTATCATTTAAAATATAAAAATCACGCGTGCTGATATACAATTTTTCGGCATCACGATTTAGCAACATGGCCGTAATCATTAATTCCTTGGAATACAATTGTGATTCAAATTGTTTTTGAGAAAAAATTAATTCCCATTGTTCACCTAAATCAGTTGAACGATAAATTGAATTTTTAGTGGAAGCATACCAAACATCATGCAAGGTATCTATCTGTATATCCATGATGGCTGTGGAGACAAAAAGTTCATTATTTTCTTTCAAACGGTGTCGCCAGTTTAGCCCATTGTCATTAGACATGAGTATGCCAAAATTGGCCGCATCGTACCAGGCATTGTGTGAACCTGTGGCCAATATAAGGGTGTGGGGGGATTTTGTATAATCCACGATAATTTTATTGATCCCTAAAATAGGATAGGGGAATGCATCGGTGAGACAAGTCCAATGTTGCCCACGGTCGGTGGTATGAAAAAGACCGGCTGTCATACCGCCCACATAAATTTCATTTGAATCTTTCGGGTTGACAGAAATGGCGGTAATCGCACCGAAATGTTGTTCGCTTAATTGTTCCGCATCATTGACCGGCCCTAAGTAGGACCAGGCTGTTTGAAATTTACTTCGTGGCACACAAGGCAAATGCTCTTGAGCAAAAGTTTGAATAAATGTGCTGAAGATGATCGCGAAAAGGAATAGTCTCATATCGCGACTAAATTACATCAGAATTCTTTTTAAGGTGTGATCTGTCCGACACCGATTTGTGCATTCGGATCAAAGATATTAAAATCATCTCCGTCCACGCCTCCGCTTCCATCCAGGTCGGTATTCAGATAGCCTCCGTTTCCTGCTTGAACATCCGGGTCCAAAGCATTGAAATCATCGCCATCGATACCACCATCCTGATTGATATCGCCGCTATATAGGGCCCATACGCCGGGAGCTACTTGAATTTGATTCATACCATACGCATGATTCGCGGAGGTAGTAAAATCGTAAGCAAAAGGGGTTGAATTCATATTCACGGGAGAAGCGCTCCAGGTAGTGACTGCATTACGATGACGAACCACGATGTAATAATCCATACCTAAAATGGCACCTGGAAATTGACAAGCGATACTCCCATCCGTTTGTAATAATCCGGTATAACTATATTGAACATCATAAGGAGGAACAGGGCTTCTTAATTCAATGGTAGCGGTATCGGTATTGTTGGTGAACGGATTGCTTTCCTGACCTTGTTGATAAAGGACCTTATTCATGAATCCGCTACCCTGATTATAATACGCCTGAATGTAGGCCTTTACCGTTTTGATCCAGCAAGTGACAGGATTTACGGAATATGGTCCTGCGGTAGAAGAACAACCATTGATGGCAGTATAGGTATAGGTAAAGGTCGTAGCCGGTCCGCTATAGGGATTGGGAATGCTAAATGTGCCTCCGGCCGGTGAACCTGTTAGTATCGCAGCACTACCCGGACAAAAAGTAGCATTCGCAGAGGTGACGGCAGGTACTGGTTTAATGGTTAGGTTGAGGGTATAATAAGTAGGACAATCAAATTGATCCAGACCAATGGCCGTATAGATTCCTGAAGAGGTATAAGTTTGATAAGCTTCCGGCCAATAATAAGAGCCGCAGGCACTGGCGGATTGGGTGACGGAAGTCGGAATGCAATCATGCCATTTCAAGACAAAGACATCAAACAAATTCGTCGCGCTCAAGATATTGGTTCCGGGTGTAGGATTAAAATCGGAACTGCCATGAAAGTATCCCGTTGCATATATATAACCCAACGTATCCACACAAATAGCAAAGCCTTCATCTTTTGAAACATCACCCACATTTCTAGCCCAAAGAAAATTTCCGAGCGAGTCCATTTTATGAATATAGATATCAAATTCATTGGCCGGCGTGGTGACTGAAGACACACCCGGTCCGGGATCAAAATCGACCGTGCCTTGGATGACTCCCGTGGTGAGAACATTTCCAATTTTATCTACTGCGATGCCCTGACCTTTGTTATAATCTGTTTGTCCAAAATCCTTGGCCCATAAGAGGTCTCCATTGCTATTCAATTTACATACATAGGCGTGGTAGACAAAAGCACCCGGAGTATTCAAATTGAAAGTGCCGGGGCCTGTATCAAAATCGATTTGATCGGTGAAATAACCGGTGAGATGAATATTACCTGAAGCATCTGTTCTAAGTGCTGCGCCGATATCATTTCCGGTTCCGACAAAACTTTTGGCCCAGATGAAATTTCCATTATTATCCAGTTTACTGATAAACACATCGTAGGTGCTTCCGACTGCAGTGAGGTTGAAGGTGCCGGGGCCCGGGTCGAAGTCTGTGATTTGTTGAAAGAGACCGGTGGTGATCACATTTCCTTGTTGGTCGACATCGATGGCGATAGCACGATCTTCGAAGACCCCGCCGATTTGCCGGGCCCAAACGAAATTGCCATTCATATCTAACTTACAAATGAACATGTCGATATTATAACCTGCGGTTGAAAAACTGGTGACACCGGGGCCGGGGTCGAAGTCGACTGTTGTAACGAAATTGCCACACAGATAAGGATTGCCTGCGGCATCCAGATCGAGAGCCCAACAGTTATCGAAATCGGCACCTCCGATGGTTTTTACCCAAACTAAATTTCCGCCCGCATCCAGTTTGCACAGAAAGACATCAGTTGCACCATTCGATATTTCCCAAGCCGTACCGGGACCGGGATCAAAATCAGCAGTATCATAAAAGTATCCGGCGATGAAGACATTGCCTGAGGCATCTACTTTGATGCCTTGACCTAAGTCATCCCATACAGCACCACCCAATTGTCGGGCCCAAACCAAATTGCCTTGTGCATCCTGTTTTGAAACAAAGACATTATAGCTTAATGGCGAACTTAGATTGAATACCCCCACACCCGGATCAAAATCACAAACCCCTTTAAACATGCCGGTAGTATATACATTGCCCGAATCATCGGTGGTGATCGCAAATCCTTCCTCGAAGAAACTGCCGCCGAATTTTTTAGCCCATTGGAAATTGGGGCCTTGAGCGAAAAGGAGTACAGAGATTGATGATAAAATGAAGGTGAGTAAGATTTTTTTCATAGTATTGATTAGAGCGTGATACAAAATGATTATCACTTAAAGTCAAACAAAAAGTCGGGAAAAAATTTGGTTAGGGGTTTTTCCAAAACTGAATCCTAACAAATATAAAAAAATGATACGGGGAAAGAGAATCTTTAACATATTTAGTTCCGTTGCCTCGCGACATGCACCAGGGATTAGTATATGATGCGGGGAAAGAGAATCTTTAACATATTCCATCTAAGTATCAGACAAAGCGTATTACATTTGAAGTTATGTTCAACGCTATTGTATTGGGGGCCACAGGCCTCACCGGATCCGTCTTACTCAAACAGTTACTCAATCAGCCATCCTGCACATCAGTATTGATACCGGTGCGGCGAAGTACAGGGATCAATCATCCTAAGCTGAAGGAAATGATTTTGGATATGGAACATATAACGGAGAAAGATGTGGACTTACCGGGTGATGTGGTTTTTAATTGCCTGGGTACGACCATTAAGCAAGCAGGATCTCAAGTGGCTCAGCAATACGTCGATCGTGATTTGCCTATTTATTTCGCGAAGCAGGCCAAACGAAACGGAGCCAAAATGATGATTAATATATCTTCTATTGGTGCATCCCTGACGGGGAATTTTTACCTTAAGACCAAGGCTGAAATGGAAGCCGGTACAAAGGAAGTATTTGGTGAACATACCTATCACTTCAGACCTTCGTTTTTGGTGGGACAAAGAAAAGAATCCCGTATCGGTGAATCCATCGGTATTGTGGTCATGAAACTGGCGGATCATCTATTGTTTGGATCGATGCGTAAATACCATAGTATGCCGGTGGAAATATTGGCCAAGGCCATGTTGAAGGTAGCTGAAAAAGGCCGTCATGAAGTCGGGATATTGATGTATGACGATATCCTGAATACAGCGAATTGATTTTTTTAGCACCCTGTAGGCAAATTCGGAGAAGAAGATGTATTTTAGTCGGCTAAATCATTTTCCATGTTCAAAAAACTTATTTTATCCCTGTTCATGCTGGGAACTTGTGCAAGCGTTATGGCACAAGCCAAGCTCGTAGAAAAGATCACGAAGAAATCCGCTGATGAAGTGGTGATCCCGTATGAAAAGTATGTGTTCCCGAATGGGTTGACACTGATCGTTCATGAAGATCACAGTGATCCTTTGGTGCATGTGGATGTTACCTACCACGTAGGATCTGCTCGTGAGGAAATCGGGAAATCGGGTTTCGCCCATTTTTTTGAACATATGATGTTTCAGGGAAGTGACCATGTTGCCGATGAGCAACATTTTAAAATTATTACAGAAGCAGGTGGTACTTTGAATGGAACCACGAATAAAGACCGTACCAATTATTTTGAAACCGTACCACGCAATCAGGTTGAGAAAATGCTTTGGTTGGAAGCCGATCGTATGGGCTTTTTATTGGACGCCGTCACTCAACAGAAGTTTGAGATTCAAAGGGCCACGGTGAAAAATGAACGCGGACAAAATTATGATAACCGACCTTACGGTTTGGTACAGGAAACATTAGCTAAGAATATTTTCCCTTACGGTCATCCTTATTCCTGGTTGACCATAGGATATGTAGAAGATTTGAACCGTGTGAATGTGCAGGATCTTAAAAATTTCTTCTTACGCTGGTATGGTCCGAATAATGCTGTCATCACAATCGGTGGAGATATTGAAACGTCGGATATGGTGAAACTGGTTGACAAATATTTTGGAAGCATTCCACAATGTCCGAAAGTAGAACCAACGGTATTGCCGATGCCGGTGATCGATAAAGATCGCTATGTGAGTATGTTAGACGGATATGCCAAACTCCCTATGCTGGTCTGTGCCATACCAACCGTGCCTTCTCATCATCCGGATGAGCCCGCATTGGATTGTTTGGCCGAGATCATGGGAGGCACGAATTCTTCCATTTTGTATCAAAGTTTAGTCAAGACTCAACGTGCGAACAGTGCCAGTTGCAGTCACCCTACAGACGAATTAGCCGGAATGATTCAATTTCAAGTCATGCCTAAGATGGGGAATAAGCCCGGAGGATCATTGAAAGATATGGAAAATGAAATCCGTGAAGGTATCAAAGCTTTTGAAACACGTGGTGTAACGGATGATGATATTGCAAAGTTTCGCGCTTCAAAAGTGGCCGGAACGATTTATGGTTTGGAAAGTGTGAGCGGAAAGGTTTCTCAATTAGCTTCGGCTCAAACCTTTACCGGTGATGCAAATTATATTAAGAAAGAATTGGCCCGTTATGAATCAGTAACGCGTGAAGATGTGATTCGCGTGTATAATCAATATGTGAAAGGAAAGAGTATGGTGATTTTGAGCGTATTGACAAAAGGCACCGAAGGAATGAAAGCCGGGGAGGATAATTATAAAGTAGAAACCAATAGTTATAAAGCACCGGATTATGGATATAATGGCTTGAAATATACCAAGGCCAAAGATAAATTCGACCGGAACAAATTGCCGGCTCAAGGTCCTAATCCCAGCATCATTGTTCCTAAGTACAAAAAAATGGAGATGGACAATATGAAAGTCATTTCATCTTATTCAGACGAATTGCCTATTGTGGTCATCAGTATTGGATTGAAAGGCGGACGTTTGGCTGAACAAAAGAATTATCTCAAGACCGGTTTGGCCACTTTATTTACTTCCCTCATGGATGAAGATACCAAGAACTTTACCTCAGAAGAAATGAGTATCAAACTCGACAAATTGGGAAGTAGCATTTCAATTAATACCGATTTGGATGAAACGACAGTGCAAGTGAGAACACTTAAAAAGAATTTGACCGAGACTTTGGATCTGTTGGAAGAGCGTTTACTCAGACCTAATTTTACCCAGGATGCTTTCGATCGTATCAAAAGTCAAACCCTGGAGAATATCAAGAATTCTAAATCCCGTGCTGCTGTGATGGCCGGTATTGCTTATTCCAGAATTAATTATGGCAGCCGCAATGTATTAGGTTATCCAAGCAATGGTACCGAAGAATCGGTGAATGCCATTACCTTAAAAGATGTAGAAGATTATTATAAGAATTATTTCAGTCGTGATGGTATGAATGTGGTGATCGTAGGAGATGTATCCGATAAAGAGTCTTTGGACATTGTCGCACGTCTGAATAAACTGCCGGCAACGAAAGTAGAATTTGTAAACATTCCTGATCTGTCTATGAATACCGAACCGAAAACGGTGTATCTCGTGAATATTCCGAAAGCCGCACAAACAGAATTCAGAGTCGGATATATTACGAATTTGAAGTATGATGCAACCGGTGAATATTATCGTTGCGGTCTGATGAATTATCCATTAGGAGGTGCTTTCAATAGTCGTATCAATCTTAACCTGCGTGAAGATAAAGGATGGACCTATGGTGCCAGAAGTGGATTCAGCGGTAATAAATATTCAGGGAATTTTACGTTTAGTTCGGGTATCAAAACACCGGCCACGGATAGTGCGCTGAGTGAAGTGATGCGTGAGATGAATGAATATGTGAAGAACGGGATTAAGCCGGAAGAATTGAACTTTTTGAAAAATGCGATCGGTCAAAGTGATGCAAGGAAGTATGAGACGTATTTTCAAAAGGCAGGATTTTTAGGATCTATTTTGAAGTATGATCTGGCTCCGGATTTTGTAGACAAACAAAATGAGATCCTCAAGAATATCACCGCGAAGGAAATTAATGCTTTGGCGAAGAAGTGGGTAGATACCGATAAGATCAAAATCATCATGGCCGGAGATAAAGAGAAGATTGCGCCGGCATTAGAGAAGATGGGGTATAATGTGGTTGATGTGGATTCGGAAGGGACGATACAACTCAATAAAACTACCGAATAAGATACGTGGATTTGCCGATGTTAGATTGCCTTGATCGAGGATGATAGTATTTTCATGGATAATTAGAATTGAGTTTTCGGAATTACAGATAAAAACTTTATAAATTCAATTATTCTAAATAAGAAACCTCCTTTCCCGTTCAGGTTAGTATTTTAATACAAAATCTTGCTTCACTTTAATCTCTTTTCTAAACCAAACTATCCCTATAAAAAAGAGATCCACACTCAGTGTGACCGAAGGATGTGCTTTGATTTCATCCCATGCAGCTTGCATTCCGGGGCTCCAGTGGATATCGTCGAAGATCATCATGCCATCGGGCGTCATATGGTTAAGGGCTTGTTGAAAATAGCGCACTGTGGGTTCCTGACGATGATTGCCATCGATAAAGAGCAGGTCGATGGGCGGTGATGATTTTAATACATCCTCAAATACCCTATCAAAGTTGCCGACCACTTGTTGAATGTGATCTAACTTCAACTGACGAAAACTTTTTGTGGCACGTGCAGCAATTTCCGGACTTCCTTCTATGGTCGTGAGATGGGCTTCGCGATTGGCTATGCCTAAATAAGAAGTGCCCAAACCGACCGAGGTGCCGAGTTCAAGAATATGTTTGCAGCCATAATGCTGAACCAGTCGAAATAATAAGCGACCGAATTTATCCGTTCGTCCGGCTGTCCGCGCGATGTCGCAGACTATTCTTTGCTTCGTGTTTTGGGAATGCGAACCGGCGCCGAAGTCTTCGATATTGAGCAGCGATTGATCTTGATAAAGCGTTTGACGTAATTGAGCGATTTCATCGAAGGCATAAAAATGTCGACGGTCTTCCAGTACGCTATGTATGAGATCGTATACGAAAGGAGAATGCACACCATGGGCCGACATGGCTTTCATTCGATAACGTAAATATTGTTTGAATAAAAAAAGATGCTTCATTCCCTGGAACTAAAATGCGGGTTGATGTTGGTAGACTTCGAAAGTAAAATCAAAAGCATTTTTTTCATCGCGGTCATGATGCACTGATGATTCAAGTTTCCATTTCGAAGGAGAAAGTGGATCTAAAAATGCCGAACCGGATTGCACCTGGGTATGTACTCTTGTGAGATAGATGGTATGCACGATATCTAATTCCATCGCTTGCTGATAGATCGTTGCTCCACCGATGATAAATACTTGGTCGTATTGTTTCATGCTGCAATAAGCCATGGCTGATTCGAGGCTATTGAGGAGGATGACACCTTCAGGTTGGAAGTTTTCATTGCGGGTGATCACGAGATTATCGCGGCCCGGTAAGGGGCGGCCAATCGATTCGAAGGTCTTGCGGCCCATGATGATGGGATGGCCCATAGTTAAGGTTTTAAAAATTTTCAGATCGGCAGGAAGGTGCCAGGGGAGTTGATTATTGACCCCAATCACATGATTATCGGAAGCGGCAACGACGATAGATATTTTCATAGTATATAATATTTTAGCCCCGGCGTCTTTCGAGGAGGATCATCATCATGAGACTGAGAACGATACGTGTTTCTTCACCCGATTGAAACATATTCAGCGCGGTGACAGAAAAATTTCGACCAAAGAAAGACGCTTCTTTTTTGAGGCGGGCAATGGGAGTACCATCGGTGCGGGTAACGAGGTAAGACGGATTGAATAAATATCCGGTGAAGATATTCACGACAGGAATTTCGCTCATCAAACCATCGAGGACCTTCACCCATCCGTTTTCTTCCTGAATGACGAAGTCGGCCTGATCGTTTTCATCGAAGACCTCATATTTCGCTTTCCACAGAGATGCCCAGCCGCGACGAGCCACACAGCCGATGTATTGCCCCTGTGCATTCGTAAATCGATAGGTCGTGTTGAAGTCTATCCATTTCGACGCATTGATACGGTACAATTCTTCCGTGCGGGTTTCATTACTGTAGACGTTGATCTCGTCGATGAACTTGAGGAGTTTCTGACGCACATAGGCGAGGGTGGTTCCCCCCGCATCGGTGGCAACGAAGTCATTGGACAGGGTCGCGATTTTGAACTTAAACTGAAGTGGAAATTGGAGATTTTGCATCATAGAAATTAAACTGCCACATCGCCTTTAATGTGCGGATGGCATTGGTAATTGAGAAGTTCGAAATCGCTGAAGATAAAGTCTTCGATGTTTTTACGATAGGCATTGATCTTCATCGTTGGCAGTTCGTAAGGCGTTCGGCTGAGTTGGAGTTTGACTTGTTCGAGGTGATTGGTATAGATATGCACATCGCCGAAGGTATGCACAAATTCGCCAAGGGCAAGATTGCAGACTTGAGCAATCATCATGGTCAGGAGTGCATAGGAGGCTATATTGAACGGCACACCCAGGAAGACATCTGCAGAACGTTGATAGAGTTGGCAACTGAGTTTCCCGTTGGCGACATAAAATTGAAAGAGAGAATGGCAAGGCATGAGGGCCATATCTTTGAGCTCGGCCACATTCCAGGCACTGATGATCATGCGTCGACTGTCGGGATTGGTTTTTAATTGATGGATCACATCCTTCAGCTGATCATAAATTTGACCATCGGCACCTTCCCATCGACGCCATTGTTTACCGTAAACCGGACCCAGGTCGCCATCTTCACGGGCCCATTCATCCCAGATACGGACACCATTTTCCTGAAGGTATTTCACATTGGTGTCGCCTTGAATGAACCAAAGCAATTCATAAATGATCGACTTGAGATGGAGCTTTTTAGTGGTCACCATAGGGAAGCCCGCATTGAGGTCGAAGCGCATTTGATATCCGAATGTGCTGATGGTGCCCGTGCCTGTACGATCGCTTTTCTCTACACCGTGGTCGAGAATATGTTGAAGCAGTTGATGATACTGTTGCATGGGGGCGAAGGTAGGTAGTTTTATTGATGAATGATAAATGTTGAATGTTGAATGGGGATCACATGAGTCAATGGCCGAAGTGATCCGACACGTGCGGGACAATCCCATGCTAAAAAGCGACTTTCATTTTATGCTCCCGAGGAAAGTACGGTCGCCTGTTTGAGTGCGTGCGGGAGCCCTGAATCCCTTCGGGAGGAAGGGGGAATGAGAGTGAGAGTGAGAATGAATGGGGGCGCGAGGGAGTTTGCGGTATTGTTTGAGAAGTGGGGATGCCTGGGGTTTTCTTACTTTCTTTTTTAGTAAAAGAAAGTAACAAAGAAAAAGCGCGCTATAAAGTTTTATTGTTTTTTACGTCTCACTTCGCTGCAAGAAAAAAAACTCCTCCTTCGTCGTCAAACAGTTTTTCTTGCTACGCTGCGTTCAATTCAAAAACTGCTAAATCTTTATCAGGCGCAGTCCTGCGATGGAGAATGAGAATGAGAGTGAGAGAGAATGGGGCTATACGGGGATGGAGGCAGGAGAGAGTTGGAGATGGCGGGAGGAAATGGTGCCGATGAGGACGTGGTGATCGGGGATGGTGAGGGGTTCGAAGCCCGGTGCGGAAATGTGCAGCACATAATTACCCGAGGCCATGGGAGAGATTTTGTACCGACCTTTTTTATCGGTGGTGGCGGTATAATTTGTATCGGGAACAGAGACCACGGCATTTTCAATAGGGCGGTGATTGTCGGCGCGGGTAATAATACCACGGATGCCGGCCGTACCGGCACCGCCTGTAAGGACCTGGAGATCCTTGAAGGTAAAGCTTTTAAGAACAGCATCCTGATTGCGGAAGATATTTTGAGCATCGCCGCAGAGGTTCATCAGTTTGCGGTAGATCTGATTGTTCAGATTGACGAGTTTGGCCGTTTTACCCGGATTTTTTTTGCGCGCGGTGAGCAGGTTTTCGTGATGGATGTTGAACTCGTCGAAGGCTTGCTGGAATTGAGCCGGGAAGTTGGAGGGCATATTGAGATCGGCGCAGAGGGTATCTAAATGATTTTCCATGAAAGTGACAGACATCAGCATCATGGCTCGTGTGGAAATCCATTTATAATTGGTAGCCTGAGCATAATGGAGCCACCCGGCGCTTTCGAGATGGGGTTTACGGCTTGGGCCCGGGAAGGCCAGGGTGATATAACGTTTGAGGCGTTGTAACATCGCCAGACATTGCTTATTGGCCTTCTTGAGGGAGATGCGGTGGGATTGTATATGAGCACGGCGGACAGAAGCGCTGTGGAGGTTCTGTACGGCTTCGATTTCGTTTCGACGCTCATTGATATAATCGAGGGTATAGCGCGGGCTAAAGTCTTGAAACTCCGTGAGATGCTTCTCACAGTTGTTGAGGACCAGCGTCGCAATGGTGTACAATCGTTGTTGACTGCAAGGATAGAGATTGGCAGGCATGTGGTTTATGTTTTAATTGAAGTGTCGAAAATAGAACGAGGTGCGATGAAAGAAAAAGGCTGGGTGAGGTTTTAGAAAACTTTAAGGAAGATCAATAGAATGTTAAATGGGTGGAATAGAAATTTGTATTGAAAAAATAGAAAAACAAATATTAATTCAATAAAATAGTATATATAAATTATTTAATAATATATAGATAATAGTAAATGATATAATTATTCAATAAAACAGAATAGTAAAAAAAGTAAATAAAATGGATGTTGTATATAATGATATGTATAAACAAGAGATGAATATAGAAAAAATAGAAAATAAAAATGTATCAGAATAATTCAATACAGATGAAATGGAAATATATATAGGTGTTATAGAGAAGAGTAAAGTAGAGTAGATGCAATGCTTTGGAAGGGGAAAGGCGGGTTGGTGGGGGGAGATTGAATCAGGATTTACAGGATTGGAGGATTTTCAGGATTCGAGGTGTGTTAATTGTCTGAATCAGGATTTACAGGATTAGAGAATTTTCAGGATTCGAGGTGTGATAATTGTCAGAATCAGGATTTACAGGATTAGAGAATTTTCAGGATTCGAGGTGTGTTAATTGTCAGAATCAGGATTTACAGGATTAGAGAATTTTCAGGATTCGAGGTGTGTTAGATGTTTGCATCTTCGAAGTACTATGCGTCCAGCATTTTGCTAATTCAGAAATTCTGTGAATTCTGATTCAAACCGTTGACTGCTGAATAAAGAAAAAGACCCTGAGGTTTAGCCCCGGCAGCAGCGGATATCCTCCGCCTGTTTTCGGCGGAGATAGCAGCGCATGACGGGAAGCGGATGAACAAAGCGATGCAGTTGAGCTCCAAAGAAAAATCTATCGTTGAGGATCGTGGAGAATACCGTTCCAGCATGATGTTCATCGAGGCAGTTTCTTCGTAAATCATTACTAAACTTAAAAGGTTTGGGGAAACCTTAAAGGTTATCCTGAAGAAGCTTTTTTATATATTTAGGACTTAATTACAGAATCATGCATAAAATTACGCTACTATTTGTTTGGGTTGCTTTATTCCTTGCTCTGAAATCCAATGCGCAATCTCCTCAATTGTTTAATTACCAAGGTATAGCCCGTGATGTGCAAGGCAATCCTTTGGCGCAACAGCAACTCAGTTTGAAATTAACGGTTTTGCCAACGATAGATGCAACTGTACCTGAGTATGAAGAATCCCAATTGGTGAAGACCAATGAGTTTGGATTGTATACTTTACAAATTGGAGCCGGCACAGCATTGACCGGAGAAATGAAAACAGTGAAATGGGAAACAGGGAACAAATATATTCGTGTAGCGATTGATCCGAAAGGAGGAAATGATTATATGGATGCAGGTACTACGCAACTTTTAAGCGTACCATATGCTTTGTATGCCGATCGTTCGGGTATCGCGAGAGAGACTGCGAATGGAACAGATAAAACAAGAGCCGGAACTGTAGTAACGGCTGCGGGAACTACAGGTGATGCAAACAAGTTAGCGAAGTTTACCAGTGCAGGAAATACCATTACCAATTCACAAATCACCGACAATGGGAATACAGTCATCATCGGAGCACCGTCATCCTCAAGCGCTTTGAATCGTCTTCATATTTATTCCAACTCTCCGACTCAGGTGAATCATGTGCGCATGGAAAATATAGACTCGACGAGCTCGGGAAGATTTTTGATGTTTAATAATAGTCCAAATGCTTATGCCACTTTTACCAAATACGGAACATCCGTTGCCGGTAATTATGGCGGATCGGCCTTATATCCCAATGCAAATATTTTAGCCTTTGGAAATAATGGTCAGGTTGCCAATGATGGCAATGGTCGATTCATCATTAGTTCGGGCGGTAATGTGGGCATTGCGATCACCAAAACGAGCGGAACGAAAATTAAATTTCATGCCGATTTCAATTCTGAAAATGTTGGCATCGGTGGCGGTAATGTACCCACTGCCAATGTTCATATCAACAATACATTGACCGGAGATACATTGAAAATATCCAACACAACAACGGGTCATTTAGCAACAGATGGATTAGATATTCGAACTACGGGCAATGCGGCCTCCATCATCAATCGTGAAAACAATTCCTTGGATTTTGGAACCAATAATACCCCTCACGTTCGAATTGATGCGAATGGAAATGTGGGAATAGGAACAACCGCACCTGCATCGAAACTAGACATCAATGGCCAGGTAAAAATTAGCGGAGGCGCACCGGGAAGCGGTAAGGTTTTAACGAGTGATGCGAATGGATTGGGCACTTGGCAAACGCTCGCTGATACATGGGGGAATCAGGTAGTGATCACCGATACCAGCTTAACGGGAACCGGTGTATCCGGAACACCTTTAGCCTTGCCGCTTAAAGGGATTGCAGGTAATTATGGCAGTGCTACAGAAGTGCCGGTGATAACCACTGATGCACAAGGGCGAGTGACGAATGTTGCTCTGGCCAATATTGCAGGGGATGATTGGGGCAATCAATCGGTGATAGCGGATACGAGTTTGACCGGTGCCGGAACCACAGGTTCTCCACTGGCATTGCCATTAAAAGGTATGGCAGGAAATTATGGTAGTCCTACAGAAGTGCCGGTGATAACCACTGATGCACAAGGGCGTGTGACGAATGTTGCTCTGGCCAATATTGCCGGAGATCATTGGGGCAATCAAATTGCAGTGACCGACAATACACTGAGTGGAAACGGTACAGCCGGTTCTCCATTGGGATTGCCATCCATCACTACGGCCAATACTTATGGAAGTGGTACGCAAGTACCTGTATTCACAACAGATGCCCAAGGACGTATTACGAATGTGGTCGCCACCACTATTGTTGGTGATGAATGGGGGGCGCAAGTAGCGGCGACCGATGGAAATATTATCGGGGATGGTACGGCTTCCAATCCACTGAGTTTGCCCTTAATCGGAAGTGCGTCGGTATATGGCAGCAGTACACAAGTGCCGGTGATGACTACGGATGCATACGGAAGAATTATTAATGTAGTGAATACGCCCATCAATGGAGATCAGTGGGGATCTCAGGTCATTGAAACAGATACCTCTTTCGTTGGGAACGGAACACCGGGTTCACCTTTGATGTTGCCGGATATCGGCATGAGCGGAACTTACGGCAGTGCCACTGATATTCCGGTCATCACAACCGATGCCAAAGGCCGGGTCAGCAATATTACATTAGCTTCTTTGCCGACAAATTTATTGACAGGCAATGGTGGTAATAATTATATTCCTAAGTTTTTACCCGGCGGGAATATATTGACGAATTCAATCATGTATGAAAATGGTCGTGTAGGAATAGGAACCATTAATCCGGCTGCCCGCTTGCATGTGGCGGATAGCAGTGTCGTATTTACCGGATCGGTTTTTTTACCCGGTGCACCATCTCTACCTCCGGTATCCGGTGCGGGTAGTCGCATGATGTGGTATCCGGATAAAGCAGCGTTTAGAGCCGGTAATGTAACCGGTACTCAGTGGGATAAAGACAGTATTGGTCCTTACTCCGCAGTTCTGGGACGTGAGGGCAAAGCCAAAGGATTTTGTTGCGTTGCTTTTGGAGAAGGAACCTTTGCCAGTGGAAATTATACCACGGCATCCGGAAACAATTCAAAAGCCTATGGTGATAATGCCGTGGCCATGGGATACAATACCAATGCATCAGGATATTCTTCAACAGCCTTGGGTAATTCAACATTGGCCAGTGCCACGAATACCACAGCATTAGGTAATTCCACACAAGCCAAAGGAACCAATTCCTTTGTAGCCGGCGAGAGTAATATTGCCAATGGATATTCATCCTTTGTGGTCGGTCGTTTCAACGATAGTATTGTGACGGCTCAAACATCCCCTCAATTGACCACACCTGTATTTGTGATCGGAACAGGTACAGGATTATTTGCCCGTAAAAATGCTATGGTTGTTCGTTTGGATGGCAAAGTAGGAATTGGTACTTCAGCACCGCAACAGATTCTGCATATTCAAGGAAATACCAGAATCGACAGCAGTTTGTTGATCGATGGGGCAGGGGTGAACAATGGTTCTAATACATTCAATATTCGCTTTGGAGGCAGCGTGAGTGGAGAAGGGATAGGATCTTGTCGCACAATAGGTGCTAACACGCAAGGGCTTGATTTTTTTACGCACGATACCAATCGTTTGGCCATAACGAATGCAGGAAATATTGGTATTGGTACCAATGTACCGGCCTTTCAATTAGAGCTCAGTACGAACTCTGCTGCTAAGCCCGCATCGAGTACATGGACCATCAGTTCAGATCGTCGGTTGAAAACCATCGACGGGAATTATGATAAAGGTTTACAAGAGGTGCTACAGTTAAACACCATCAAGTATCATTATAAAGAACAAAATGACCGGAAACTACCATATGAGCAACAAGCCTACGGACTTGTGGCACAAGAAGTTCAGCAGGTATATCCGGAGGCCGTTCAACAAGGTGAAGATGGATATTTGAGTATTGATATGCATCCGATCTTGGTTTCTTATATCAATGCGTTTAAAGAACAGCAGACACAAATTGAATTATTGAAAAAGCAAAATGAAGAATTGCTGAAGCGCGTGGAGGCATTGGAGAAACATTGATATCCAATGGGTTGAACATGAAATTTTTTGTTGGCTTTTTTGCCTTTAGAAAAAGAACATGTCCAGAGCATTCATTTTTCCAATAGGTTGAGTTAAATTGTCGCAGTTGTTAATATGCTTGACATTCAAAGAGTAGATAATTATTTTAGCGAAAAATTTACCAATGAAAAAAGTTCTTTGTCTGGCCTATGTCATGCTATTTATTTTTTGTACGAATAGTTTAGTTTACGCCCAAGCTCCTCAAAAATTTAATTACCAGGGTATCGCCCGTGATGTGCAAGGCAATCCATTAGCACAACAGCAACTCAGTTTGAAGTTGTCGGTATTGCCATCAATCGATGCGACTGTTCCGGAGTATGAAGAAACCCAATTGGTGAAGACCAATGAGTTCGGATTATACACTTTACAAATTGGAGCAGGTACTCCTTTGACCGGTGAAATGAAAACGGTGAAATGGGAAACAGGCAATAAGTATATTCGAGTAGCCATCGATCCTGCTGGCGGAAGTAACTATATGGATGCCGGGACCACACAATTACTCAGTGTTCCTTATGCTTTGTATGCCGATCGTTCGGGCATTGCGAGAGAGACAGCGAATGGAACGGATAAAACGAGAGCCGGAACTGTAGTAACGGCTGCGGGAACTACAGGTGATGCAAATAAGTTAGCGAAGTTTACCAGTGCAGGGAATACCATTACCAATTCACAAATCACAGACAATGGCAATACGGTCATCATCGGTGCACCTGCATCATCCAGTGCACTGAACCGACTTCATATTTATTCTAACTCTGCGACTCAAGTCAATCATGTACGCATGGAAAATATAGACTCAACGAGTTCAGGCAGATTTCTA
>JAEUVB010000019.1 GCA_016786845.1 Chitinophagaceae bacterium
AAACGGAATGTTGGTTATAAACGCTATACGCTGTAAAATTATAGGAAGAGTATTCGCTACCATCAAACGAGAAACCCCCTATGTTGATTTACTAAAATATTCTGCTTAAATTGCTTGGAAATTAACATAGAATGCGGGGAAGTTCTTCGATTTATTCTTTACCCTTCGGAGAATAAATCGACTTCGCGACCTATTTTTATTTTGAATTTTACTTTACTAAAAGTCAATGGTATAAAATAATTCAATTGAATCTCTAGGCGTATCACTTCCATTGATAGCTTTAATAGCAAAAGGACCGGAATTTTTGCTAGCATGTATTTCTGAATAAAGTTTTAAGGTATTATCCTGTCCAGGGTTGGCTATAATTAGTTTTGAATTAAACCCCTTTATTACAGGACCAATTACAAATTCATAATATGAATCTTGGTTTACTTCAACAGTCCATAGTATATTCTTTTCAGTACTGAAGTTTACATTGAGTTTTTGAGGAGTATGTGATGTAGTACTATTGACTATATACTTGATATAATATTCATCTGCCAACTGAATAGTCTCATCTTTTTTACAACCGGAAATCATTATGCCATTTGTGAAAACAATTAGCATAAACAATCGGAACATTCTGTTATATGATTTGAAAGAGGTTGCAATTAGAATTAAAAATCTACTTTTCATATGAAGTCAATAATATTAATACTAGTAAATAATTTCCGTCTCCGCCGTGTCTCCTGCCCAGAAGAATCGGCGGTTATTGTCACGTTCCATACTCCATTTCATACTTTGAATTTAACATCTTTTATTGGCATCTCCAAATTTGAGTCCTGCAAAGACAGATTCACGAAACGATGGGTGTTTCGGAACGAGGCTGCGCCCGCATCCTGGATTTGTGATTTACCTTGAGTGGAATAAATAACAACAAACCTGTAAGCTTGAATCAGGAATTAAATAAATCACGTAACCCAAATCCAAGAATAAGCACAATGCTGTAGGGCAAAATCAGGAATAAATGAAAAGTTGTAACCCTGCCATAGGAATAACAAAAAAAATGTAACCCAATTTTAGTAATCCACTCAATAACTGTCAAGTAATTTTAGGAAGGTACAAAGCGCATTCAGTGAGTTTCAAATGTCGTTCAGCGTGTTTTACATGTCATTCAGCGTGTTTCAAATCGCATTCAGTGAGTTTTACATGGCATTCAGTGAGTTTTACATAGCATTCAGTATGTTTTACATAGTGTTCAGTGAGTTTCAAAGCGCATTCAAGTAGTTTTACATGGCAATCAGTGAGTTTTACATGTCATTCATCGTGTTTCAAAGCGCATTCAGTGAGTTTTACATGGCATTCAGTATAATTAACATAGTATTCCGTGTATTTAAATGATTATTCCATAAACTTTACCTATTATTGTGTATTCTTTCAATCGTTTGTTCTTTTTTCTCACCCAATAAACCTTTTTTCTCATGCTCCACCTCCATTTTAAACAAATCCTGAAAGCCAGAGGGATTGAAAATCCGACAAAGTTCCTGATCAATGCCGGTCTTTCCCGTCCCGCCGTGAAAGTGCTGCTGTATTCGGAAAACAGAAGCATACGCCTCGATCATATTGAGCTGCTCTGTACCGCTCTTCGCTGCACCCCAAACGATATCCTGGTCTGGGTGGCCGATGCGCAAACGACCAACGTGGCCGATCACCCGCTCGCATCCCTGAAATATAAAGAGGAAACGACTTCTTTCAAGGAAACCCTGCTCAGTCTTCCCCTCGATCAACTGAAAGAGGCGATGTCCCTCCTCGATAATATTGGTAAAGAAAATAAACCATCCTGATTTATGCTCACAGCCATACACCCCAAATTGCCCATGCGGAATAAGGAAGTCACCCGGCAGTATTATATCCGGCAACTGGGATTCGAGGAAATCGGTCCGAACGATTTCCCGGAATACCTCATGATCAAAAAAGATCAAATCGAACTCCATTTCTTTTTATCGCCCAAGCTCGATCCATTCAACCATGATGGGCAGGTTTACATTCGAACCAACAACATTCAAGCTTTATACCAGTCTTTGCTCGAACAGCAGGTGCCCATACATCCGAATGGTTCTCTCCAGCAAAAACCCTGGGGGCAAATCGAATTCTCTCTCCTCGATCCGGACCACAATCTGCTGACCTTCGGACAAAGTATATTTTGATAGTATCAATAGTCCCTCATCTTTGCAGCTCTTGCCCATCTCAAAGCGATTAAATGCCCATCGATTTCACCCCCAACTTCATTACCGATTATCCCCTCGGCGATTTCACCCCGAAGCGCTTTATGCTGCTCGCCCTCGAAACAGCCAAGACTTTGATCTGGGAAGTCGATTATTTAAGTGCGTGTATCATGGTGGCCTATATCAACCACGATGCTTCCAATATGAGATCAAAGGTGACGATCAAAATCCTTCGGGGGAATGTCAATATCCATTGCAGCTCCGCTACCGACCAACATATTGATATCGCCATTCACCGTAAAAGTATTCAGGCTTTCTTCCAACAATTCGAAACCTTAAACATGACGTTGTCGGATGAAAATCTCGAAGCCTTATACCCTCATCTGGATTTTGATAACAACTGTCAGGATTCCGAAGAGGTCTTAATCCCCGAAACCACTCAAGGCGCTAACCTCAATACCATCTTCGGTATCTTCCTTCCCGTGCCCGGATACTTCATCACGCCCATACTCATCAACCTCAATATCCTCATCTTCATTCTCATGCTTTTCGATGGGGTACATATCCTCTCGCCCGATACGGAAAGTCTGATCCAATGGGGCGCCAATTTCAAACCTCTCACCCTCGCCGGTGAAGCCTGGCGTCTCTTCACTTGCTGCTTCATCCACATCGGCATCATGCACCTGCTCATGAATATGTATGCCCTGATGTTCGTGGGTATTTTACTCGAACCTTATTTGGGTAAAATCCGTTTGTCGGTGGCCTATGTGCTTACAGGCTTGGTCGCCAGCATGACCAGCCTCTGGTGGCACGACGATAGTGTGAGCGCCGGAGCCTCAGGTGCCATTTTCGGACTGTATGGTTTATTTCTCGCCATGCTCACCACCAAGGTCATCGAGAAATCTTCACGCAAACAACTCCTCTCCAGCATCGGTTTATTCGTAATCTATAATCTCGGTATGGGACTTCGGGGAAATACCGACAACGCCGCCCATATCGGTGGCTTGCTCAGTGGTTTGCTTATCGGATATGCTTTCATTCCCGCACTCAAAAAGAAAGAAGATCAACGCTTGAATCAAATCACCATACTGGCTTTATCCATTGCCTTTCTGCTCGGAATATTTTTTGTGTATCGCAATATGCCCAACGATGCACCCAAGTATAATTCCCTGATGCAGTCTTTTACCATTTACGAAACAGCCGCGTTGAAAGCCTACGACCTGCCCGACGATGCAACACCCGGAGAAAGGTATGAGGCCTATGCGGGATACGGAATTGAAAACTGGAATAAAGCCTTGAATGTTTTAGATGAGGTGGAGAAATTGAATTTATCTGCGCTACTGCAAAAACGCACCGACCTCTTGCAGGAATATTGTAACACCCGCATCAAAGCATATTCCCTCTCCGCCGATACCAACTCCACCCAATACAATCGATACTTGATCGACACACAAAATAAAAAGGTCGATAGTTTGGTCAGGGAACTGAATGCCTTAACGGAGTAGGGGGGGCGAAACTTTACCAAGATTCCACTATAAAAATTCTAACCTCATCATTCAATCATCCTCAAGATTTATGTATTTCGTAATACCGTAGGTATGGCCGACTATTAACCTTGAGTTTTAACTCAAGGCTCCTAGAATCAAACGAAATCTAAATTAATTACTGTCATCCCGGTTGTCCCGGCTTCAATAGTCTCGTCACATCCACAAATTTATATGCCGGGGCACACCGGGACCTGCCGGGGTAAGTCGCGATCAAGACCAACAGATTCCGGTCTGGCTGTTTCCTTTTTTCCGCAAGCGGAAAGGAAACCAAGCCAACCGGGATGACATCTCCGTAGCGGGAGTATCGTCAGCCTCAACATCTCGCCGATCACTCGAATCGAACGAAATCTACATTAATTACTGTCATCCCGGTTGTCCCGGCTTCGACAGTCTCGTCACATCCACAAATTTATATGCCGGGGCAGACCGGGACCTGCCGGGATAAGTCGCGATCTCCCCAGGTGACATCAAATTTTAACTAAGTTAATCAACTCATGATTGAAGTACAGTACGCTTCAATCAAAAATCGAACTAATTTTCTATGGATAATTCCATCAAATTGCATCCTGTCAAATATTTTATTAATTTTATTCCATATCCTCAGGCCCATGAAACATATATTGACCCTTTTTGTTTTATTCATCTGTACCTCAGCTTTGGCGCAAACACCACCTGAACCCCGCTTCAAGACCGGGCTCATGTTCGACGATGAACAGTACAACGCTGTGCCCATGCAAAGCAAATTTGCAGGTAGCAAGTTTAATGAATTACCGCTTGTCGTCAGTTTGAAAAAGTGGTGTCCTCATCCGGGCGATCAGGGCAAAATTGGGAGTTGTGTAGGTTGGAGTTCTTGCTATGGTGCCCTGTCGATGATGTATGCACAACGCGATAAAATCACGGATAAAAATCTCATCACCGCAAACGCATTTTCAGGTTTGTATGTCTATAATCAGGTCAAGAAAAATGATATCAGTTGCGATGGTGGAACGATGTTTCCTCTGTTACTCGATGTCCTGAAGCGGGAAGGGAGTTGTCATCATTCGGAATTTGATGTCAAAAGCTGTAGTGTGCAACCACCGGAACCGCTCAAACAAAAAGCCCGTCCCAATGCGATTAAAGATTATCAGGCATTGTTTCAAACCACCGACGAAACCAATCTCAAAGTCCTTAAAACAAAACAAAGTCTGGCTGAAGGAAAACCGGTTGTGGTCGGTGTATCCATCAAATACAATTTCCTCGATCTGAATAAAACGAATCCGGTATGGGATCCCAAAAGTGGATTGGCTTTTTCTGCCGGCGGTCATGCCATGGTGGTCATAGGTTATGATGAAGGTAAACAGGCCTTCGAATTGCTCAACAGTTGGGGAACCAAATGGGGTAACGATGGTTATGGCTGGATCAAGTATGAAGACTATGGCACTTATTGCAAATACGGCTTTCAACTCTTTCTCAATGAAGATGGTCGCAAAGTGAAAGGTGAAACCCTGGCCGGAGATTTTATCTTTCAGTATTTACCGAAGGGCGGAGGTTTGAATTTTCTGCCGGCCGAAGTTGAACGCAATGAAGATGAAATGTATACTACTGCACGCAAAGATTGGCCTGTTGGTCAACTGTTTCAGGTGATTGCGAAGAACAAAGCCAAGGACCAATATATGTATGTCTTCAGCATCGATGCGAAAGGCAAGGCCAATGTTCATTTTCCCAGAAACAAACTCAATACCAAAAATTTTGGATTCAATGAAACCCCATTGGTTTCAGTCACCAACGCAGAAATCATCATTCCAAATCCGGAGTCTGCATTGTCCATCGGTCAGGCTGGAAAGGATATCCTCATTGTTTTATATGCTAAAAAAGAGATCGAAGATTTTGATGAAAAGGTGAGTGCATTCGAACTCCTGGAGGATACACCTGTAAGGGATCAACTCAATACCCATTTTAATCAGCGCTTCATCGATCCTAAAAAAGTGGATTATTATCCGCATACGATGGGCTTTACCGCAGTGGTCAAAGACAATGAAATTGTACCCATTCTTTTGGAAGTACAAAGTGTAGATTGATGATCAACGAATACAAAACAATATGAATTCCGATATGCCTATGAATAAGCATTTTATTTTCCTTTTCCTGATGATGGCATTCTTGTGTGTGGTGTCAGATTGCGCTGCACAGAAAATCGATATCGGCACCAAGCAAATTATTAATCAGATGAACGGACAAGGGATGGCTCTGAGTCCCGATGGTTCATATATAGTTAGTAATCGTCGTTACGGTCCTGGCATACAGGTTTATCGAAGAGATGAGGCCGGGTTTAAACTGGCTGAAGTTCTTGGTGATTATGGGACAACAGGAGTCTTTCCGCAACGCTTTACCGTGAGTCATTCCGGCGATATGTTTTTGGTGGCCAATACCGATTTTACGATTTATGTATTCAAACGAAATGCGCAAAATGGGTTTGAAAAAATTCAGACCCTCACACCTCTCGAAGATATCGTCTTGTTCTTTGCCTTTAGTCCGGACGATAATTTTTTGGTAGCCGGCGATCATAATGTCTTAAAATGGTATAGCGTAGGTTCCGAACTGAAAGAAGTGAAAACGTTGGCATTTCATGGACAACCTTTATTCGTGGGGCAGCAGCAAATCCTCATCGATGCAGTCATGTATAGTTATACATCTAATGGTGAACTCAAACAGGTGCAGGAAATGGAAGAGATTAAAGGGGTGTCAGTTGATTTTGATTCACCTGAAGCCATTGCTATTTCTGAAGATGGTCAATATTTAGCCGTGAACGAAAGAGGTAAGATCGATTTGTTGAAGCGAAAGGGTTCGCAATTTGAATGGCTGCAAAAAGTAGATGCCGAAGAAGATTTTAATGCTTTGGCTTTTAGTCCCGATCAATCTTATCTCATTGCTGCGGAAGATAATTTCGTTAAAACGAAACTCATCGTTTATCAATTGAAAGACGATCAATTACAAATGCTCACGCACGAACAGGGGTTTCAACGCGGTCTTGAATCAGCATGTTTTACGCCGGACGGCAAACTCATGATCGCGGCTACGGATGAAGATTTATTTCTGTATCCGCTGAAAGGGATTAAGGGTAGTAAACCTTTGAAAAAGAGTGCCGGTCCGGTAGTGGCAAAAAAAGAGGCGACGCCTGAGAAAAAAGAGATTCCGGTAAAACCGGTCTCCAATGAAAATCGAATTACCATTGTCTGGCTCAATCCCAATCCCGATTTGCTGAACGATAAACCCCTGGTGAGTGATAAGCCTCAATTTGAAATTCAGATAAAAATCATTTCCGATAAACCCATCGATCAAAAGCAACTGCAAATCATCATCAATGATAAACCCGAAAGTCGTCAGAAATTTAACGAGGTCTCTTTGAAGAATTCATCACCCGCACAAGACGGACAATCGGGCTACGCTTATACATTTCTGAAAAAAATTGCACTCGAGAACGGACTGAATCAAATTCAATTAAAGTCAGGTGACTATATTTCACCTACCAAGGCCAAGATCATGTATTCGGGAGCGAAACCGAATTTACATATTTTGGCTATCGGTACTTCTCTGGATTTGCAATTCCCGCAAAAGGATGCGGCCGATTTCGCAGAATTGTTTAACGGCCAGGACGGACAAAATAAATTAGGTACTGATATACATTGTTAACCCACATTTTTTAGTTAGGATAAAATTCAATTATTTCGTTTAGAGAATCAGAATATTTAATCTTATGTGGTAGTGGTCTTTTAGAGTGACGATTCCCATGATTTTCTATCAAAGTCTTCATTCTTAATGAATGGACTTGTTTTAGAAACTCATCCCGTGAGGTCGTATTTTTTCTAATTTCATCTACCTTTTTCCTCCATTCGCTTTGTTCCCATTCTGGTTGCATAATTACTATTTTGGTTTACCTGCTTTAGATATTTTTCTGATTGCTTCACCGAAGTCCATAGTTAGGTCTGGCTTATCTTCCAATAGTTTTCTTTTGTTTGGACTTTCAATATTAGAGTAATCTTTATTTAGTTTCTGCAATGATTCAAGTTGTGAAATTGCTGTGCTTTGAAGTTTAGATAATCTATCATCTTTGCTCATGCCATCTTTAATTAGTACTGCGTTCAGGCTTTCTAAGTTAGATAATACGATTAACGTATTACTGTCTGCGCAATCTCTTAGGGTTTTGCAGTTAAATGTTTCCTCTGGGTATTCATCTCTCCACTGCTTTGAAGTTAAACCAAACAAGGCGAAGTTTATCAATTCTGCTTCGTCGGCATAAATTAGGCCATCGGGTTTTTTATTCAGATGGGAAAAAGGGATTAAATGCTCTTTTACAGCATCAGTATGAATCCTATAATTTGTAGCCGCTAATGACCTTCTATAATCCCATTCTAAATCTTTTGTTTCTATTTCTTTTAGCCTTTGGAATTCCTTTATAAGATAAAGTTTGAATTGAGGGCTAATCCATGTGCCAAATTCAAAGGCTATATCTTTATGGGCGTATGTCCCGCCATATCGACCAGTTTTGGCACATAAACCTATTCCGTTAGTCTTTTCTACCCATTCCTTAACGCTTATTTTATAGGAATTTAGTCCAGATTGACTTTTAATTATGGCGAATTCGCCATAATTAAAATTTGGGTTATTCATGGCTTCCCAAACCCCTAAGAATTCAATAGTATTCCTATTTCTAAGCCAATCCGAAATAAAAAACTCCCCATCCTTTGCCTTGAGCATATCAGTAATGGATATATAATCATCATTTTCCATAGAGCAAATTGATACAATAGTATTATCCACCTTTATAGTTCTGTTCTTTTTCATTTCTTTGCTATTAGTTGTTTATACTTCAATCTGCCTTCTGTTTTGGTCATTGTATAAGTAATCCTGTCACCTTCTGACATTGTTCTTGTATTGTATCTGAAAGTTACTTCATTTACATAGAATTGAAGGTGTTTCCTACTTACATGGTGATATATTCCTATGTATGCTCGTTTTAAGCCTGTCCAAAATCCTTCCATTGCGTTTGTAGTATCTCCGTTGGCGTTTACATATTCTTTTGCTCTATGGTCGACTATTCTATGGTCGTATTTATCGTTTAATCCCTGATAAGCCCACCATTCATCAGAAACCAACACGCTATCGGCTTTTACATTTTCCCTGATAATTGGCTGCAATGAAGCTGATTTAGTGTCCGGTACTACTCTGCATCTTACTACTGACTTTTGAACCACCATTTTTTCATTTACGGTTTTGCCTTTTATAACCTTGTGAGGGCGTTCTACGTTAGCTACTATTTGTTCTTGAAGCATTCCCATTACTGGTGTTTTATCCTTGAAACTGCGACCTTGTGAGTTTTCTACCTTTTTATCTGCGTGTCTGTTCTTATTCTTGCCACCAACAAATGATTCATCCAGTTCAATAGTTCCTTCCAACTCTGTCATATCTTCATTTGCTCCCAACCCAAATCTAATTCTCTGCAACATAAACCATGCTGTTTTTTGTGTCACTTTTATATCCTTAGCAAGCTGATGGGATGAAATACCTTTTTTGTGAGAAGTAACAAGGTAAATAGCTATGTACCATTTTCTTAATGGAATCTTGCTATCTTCAAATATTGTACCCACTTTGGCAGTAAATTGTTCCCTGCATTTGGCGCATTTGAAACGCTTATTATCGCTGAAACAATACACTTTATCATTACTGCAATGCGGGCAAATAATCACCCCATCCCATCTTTGTGTAGCTAAGTAATTCAAACACTTTTGTTCATCTGTAAAGTAGTCGTAGACTTCTAAAAGACTGTTGAAACTTTCGATTGGTTTATCCGTTTTGGCCATTGTATTCAGTTGTGATTACAAATGTAAAACAAATATTTGGGTATAACAAGTATATCGAAATAATTAAAAAGATATTCTTATAGAACCCATATATCTTTAGCTAATTCGTATAATGCTTTTTGTCTTTCTTCGATATTATTAAACTCCCAACTATCTAAGTTCAACAATGGGTCGTTTATTTTTAGTCTAGTCTCTTTATATCCTATCTTCTTCTCGTGAAAGTCCTTATTTGATAAGCTGATATTGATTTTTTTCTTAATCAATGTGAGGTTTCCAAGTCTATTATTTAGGTTTTCATAATTTTCCGAATTATCTTTTTTTAGCTTTGCGAAAGCTGTTGTACCAGTAGGCTTCTGTGGCATTATATGATCCATATGGACATCATTATGATTATGGGGTAGTCCCTCTTGTTTGTTAACAAGCCTTGTTAAAATCATTTTAGAAATACTTGATTTAGGTGCGCACAATATAAACTCATTCATATATCTATCTTCATCCTTAATAGAACTATGTTGCTTAATTGCATCTAAAATAGTTTCAATATCTAAGTCTGTTTTTAGTTTGGCTGTTAGCTCATAATAGAATTTTTCGAGTTCTTTCGGGTCTCTTTTTAAAATATAGTGTCTAAATGATAGACATTCAACGTATTTTGTTAGTTTGTCAAAATTCTTAGTTGATAATGTTTCACTGCCCCTCAATAACAGGGGGTAGCATTTTGTAATATTCATATCTCGAATACTTCTTAGGAAAGTGTATGATTTATTTTCCTTTTTAGTTTCCTTATCTAAAAACTCATCTGGGGCATATATTTCGATGTATTTATCTGCTGATTTATTTAGCCCTTCTAAAAGTTCAAGCGTGTTTTGAGTTCCTCTTATTAAAGATTCGTATGCGGTAAAAATTAGTTTTTCAGGAATTGCAGGGTAAAATAATTCATCTTTATTTTGTTTCTCCGTTGTGAATTTAGAATTTATTTCTTTTCTTAATTGTTGTGAGTAGTCCCTTGAATTAATGTAGTAAAAAATGAAATAATCAATATTTACCTTATTCTTTTCTAATTTAGTACGCATATCATCCCATATATCTACAGCCTCTTGAATCTTTGCATCATCATATTCTTTGTTGTTGTTCACCTTTACATTATTGCATATCTCGTTCTTAACTAAATCGGATTCAGACAGTTCAATTCCCCTAGAATTTAGTGTTTTAAATAAAAGAACTTCATCCTCTTTTTTTTCTGCGGTCATTACAATAAATAAGCATCCTATTACTTTATCTAAGAAAATGGTAAGTCCATTTACTCCTTCGGTAGTAAAAAGTGATGCAATTTTTTTAGTTATTGCCTCATTTGCATTTAAGAGTAGTTTATGCGATTTTATTTTCTTCTCCTTAGTACTTCCTAAAAGATTGGATTCAGTCCCTTGCATTATTGCCTTAAATAGTACTTTATCTCTTTTACTAGTTATCAATCTTGGTTCTGTACTAGTGTCAATATTTGATGCCTTATTTGAGCGTCTTTTATAAATATAGTTTTCAATTATTGTAATTGAGTGTCTAATCCTTTCATCGTCTATATGGATGTTTTCAATTAGTATTTTCTTTATGCAATTTAGGATAAGAAATATAGTAGTTATCCTTTGTTGCCCATCTATTATTTCTTGCACTGTTCCAGTATCGAAAACTAAGATAGACCCCAGATAGTGAGGTGATTCCTCTGTGGAATTATAAATATCGTAGTATAAGTCCGAAATTTGCTCTAAATCCCAAGAGTATTCTCGTTGATAAAGAGGTACTTGAAGTGTAACCTCCTTTAAGTCGCTTTCTGGCAATGTGGTTGGTTTGCTTGTAACCCGCATGGTTGTCTTGTTTATTGACATAATAGTAATATTAAATTTTGTTAATTTTTATGTTTGAGTGATTATTTAGGTGATAGAAGATTATCCACTGTGAATAACAATCTTAATTTATATCGTAAAAAGCCCTATAATTTTGTGTAAATCTTAAAATTCAATACAATGTCTAAAGCAAAAAACATAGTACGCTACAGGGATGCAAATGATGGTCAGTACATCACAAAAAAGCAAGCAGAACAAAAACCATCTCAATCTGTAAAAGAAACTGATAAGCCGAAACCTAAGCCAGTACCTAAGAAAAAGTAATTTCAAGTTGGTTGTATATCTTCTTACTTAGAAATTCTATCAGATAGGCGTACGCTTCTTCTGTGGTTTCGGAGTATGGAATGCCTACTTTTTCAAGTATAAAACAAGTGCAATGGAATATTTCATGGTTTAGGACTGGTATATCCTGAATTGAAATTGGTTTTTTTCTTAACCATAATAAAGTTTGACCTTTATCAAACATTATTGTCTTGCCTCTTTTGAAGTCTAAATTCTTTAAATTCTTTATTTCAGACTTTGATAGGTATTTTTTTAACTCTTTGTACAATGGCTTACCATCTTCTCCAAAGTATACCAATACATCAAAAGGGTATACTTCACAATTTACTATGAACATTATCAATATTTTAGGAGTGATTATTTGTACTTAAATTCCTATAAAACCCAATGAAATAAACAATTTCAAGATTCTGGGTTAAATTCGTATATCAGTACCATAAATTATTTACTCAGGTTGATATCAAGAAACTCATCGGCAAAGAAGCCACTACCAATGCCATTAAAGAGGCGATTGAGTTTTATAAGTATGGTTACAAACAAGGCAGTATTTCACCCAATGATGTGATTCTGGTTTATATTTCATCACACGGATTTATTTATCAGGATAAATTCAGAATCCAAGGCGATGATTTTAAAGATATCTATAAAGAAACCTATAGTGTGGCCTACGATGAAATTGTGAGCCGATTGAATGAAGTCGATTGTAAGAAGTTGATCTTTTTAGATGCTTGTTTTAGCGGTGGCGCGAAAGCGACTCCGGCCGAAATTAATGAAGCCATAGGGGAACTCAACAAGCAACACAGTGGCACATCTACATTTAGCAGTTGCAGCAATGACGAATACAGTTATGAGGATGAAAAATGGGGCAATGGGGCATTCACAAAAGCGATTTTGGAGGCATGCCGGGATGGTAAGGCAGACGTCAACAAGAATCAAATCATCACCATCGAAGAGCTATATCAATACGTGAAGAGCAGGGTACCGGTGATGGTGGAGGAGGTTAAACATAAATCTCAACATCCTGTGATGCCTGTAAATGATCTGATTCGGGAGACGCCGCTCTATATTCTGGAGTAGAAACAATAAGGGTATTTGACTCCCGGTTCGAACTATTCTTTTACACCGTTCACAAAATACATATCGATCAGTCCTTTGTTTTTTGCTTCGATTTTACCGCGATAT
The DNA here is from genome assembly GCA_016786845.1 of Chitinophagaceae bacterium. Taxonomy (GTDB): domain Bacteria; phylum Bacteroidota; class Bacteroidia; order Chitinophagales; family Chitinophagaceae; genus OLB11. Next base: position 12,948 of record JAEUVB010000019.1, read on the forward strand.
TCGATATCAAAATCACCCATCACCAAAGCATAGGTGGATCCGCTGATGTTTACACGACCGGGTTCACTGTGTTTTTCCATACGCGATGCGGTATTCACAGTATCACCCCAAATATCATAAGCAAATTTTTCGCTTCCAACAATACCCGCCATGACCGGTCCGGAGCATATACCAATCCTTATTTCAAAATAAGGTAATTGTTTAGCGATCTTCTCCTCCTTTAGTTTTTGCATGAATGCGCATATCGCCAGTCCGCCTTTAATGATATCATGTGCATGAGTCGTATTCAGCACGGGAAGTCCGCCGGCACACATATACGCATCACCAATAGTCTTGATTTTTTCGAGGTTATAATTCTTAATGATTTGATCGAAGGCTTTGAAACAATAATCTAATTCTCGAACTACTGTTTCCGCATCCTGATTTTCACTGAGCAAGGTAAAATCTTTGATGTCAACAAAGAGAACCGATACCGAATCAAAACGCCGGGCTTTGGCGCTGCCATTCATTTTTAATTCTTCCGCTACATCTGCAGGTAATATGTTCAACAACAATTCATCGGATTTTTGTTTTTCAAGCGTAAGTTCTTGGGTTCGTTCTTTGACCATTTTCTCTAAAAGAATATTTTGCTCCTTCATGATCTTTTCATTTTCCATGGTTTTGACAAGGAGTAATTCATTGGTTTGTATTCTTTCCAAATCCGATGCTTCCTTTTCCCATTCAAAACGTTTGGTCAAAAGATAGGAGAGTGCAAAGCCTTCAACCAGAAAAGCAATGGAAATGTAGGATATCTCAAAGAATACCGGAGGATAACCGGTCAGTCGACTGATGGAATCGATGATGGCTATGACAAAGAAGATGGCATAACCGACGAAATAATAATACCCCATTTTATTTCCTCTTCGACCGATTTGTGCAGCGATGATCAACATGATGAGAACATTGGTAAGCCCCATGACATGGGTAATATAGATGAGTTCCAGTGGAGAAAGTAGCAAGTGCCAGAGATTGTAGGATGCGAAAATGGCCACAACGATCCAGGCCAGGCGATGCAATCGGGGGGTATATTTTTTCGATTCCAAAAAGAACATCACGTAAGTGATTCCAATAGGTAATGCAATGATGGCGTAGATGTTCAATCCGTAGATCAAATCGGCATTCGGAAAAACATACAGAATATAACCTTCCACATTCGCGGCTATACAATAATATAAGAATACCAGTACGGCCCGATGGATATAGGCATTCCGACGAAGCGAAAAGAAAAAGAAAATATTAATCATGATCACAAACAACATCAGTCCGGTGAATATGCCGAACATGATTCTTTGTTTGGTAATCTTCACATCATAAGCATTTTCTTTCCAAATGCGTATAGGTACTGAAAGGCCCAGGGATTGAAACCGTAAGTAATAATCGTGTCGGTTTTTGAGCAGGGGGAATAATTGATATTGATGCCGATAGAGTTTCTGATGCAAGGGCACGTGATAACCGGCATGCATCACTTTCCATCCGCCGGTCAGCGTGTCTTCATAATAAAAATCCACCTTATCCATAATGGGCTGTGCAAGTTCCAATAGCAATTGATCATTGGTCGGATTGTCGAGTGTGAATTTCAGCCAGTAATAGGAATCGTTATTGTAGGTAATAATGTGTTGGCGAGAAGGTTCGAACAGGCTGTCACCGAGTTGATCAATCGTCAATACATTGTCTTTATCCTGAAGAATGATGGACTTATCCGCAATATTAATTGAATCATGACGGCTGTTCCATTGCACCAATGGCGGTGACGAATGTACGGCAAGTCCATTCAACAGTAATATAAAAAGGAAAAGAAGTCTATACATGGATCGCTTATACATTTTGATGGTCCTTCTCAGAAAATTGTGTGGGAATATCCAGAAGGTATGCAAATGTAATCCACCAAATGCCGGCATAGACACCATAAGGTAAATAACCCAGGTAACCCAGGATGGGCATCTCAAATACATGAGCCACATTCACATAAGGAACACTATAGGCCCAATATAAGGTGTTCTGTGTAGTCAATACACCATTGGTATGATCGCCGCTGAAATAGTTCCAACATTCAACACAGAAACCGGCAAAAACCCAGGACAATGCAATTAAAAGCAGGGGCGACCAATTGCCTTTCCCAACCAAAGTAAATGGAGTCCATATTTTCAGCTCTTCCAAAATGATGGCGAATATCAGCAGCGGTGCAAACCAAACCATAAAAAAAAGTTGATTAGGAAAAAAGCTGATCAGAAACATCGACGCTCCGCAAACCAGTAAGGTCCCCCACTTGATCCAGTTGGGTATTACAATTTTTAATCCATTCGAATATTTATGACGAAAATTTCCGAACGTATTGAAGAGACTGTAAAATTCGAATGAGATCGGGAATACCGCCGTAGAGGCCAGCATCGAATAACATAAAAATTCAGCACTCGGCATTTGATCTCCATTCGGATAATACCAATTGCGATGAACAAAGAAATTGAAATATTCAAAAATCATCCAACCCATGACGGAGGCAAAAGCGATGCCCACCAATTCGCGAGGCCGTGAGGCCATTAATGAAATGCCACCACTGCGTTGATAAACCCATCCGTCAATCATCATGGAAAAACTCCACCATAGCGCAATATCAATGAACTTCAGAAACCAGGTTATTCCTTTAAAATGTCCCCATAATAAGACCAGGGAAATGGACCAAATCACCAGTCCGATCCAAAACCATTTGGGTAAACGGCTACCGGGTTTTTGTGTGGTTGGTGCCGCGGTCACTTTTTTAAATCCGTAAATTCCGGGGGCAACATAGAGTAAAACCACCGCAACAAACATGACGCTGATCACTCCGAAAATATAAGGATTGAAGCCTGCCTTGTGGAGTGGAAACCGTGGGGGGTATTTGAAAAGTAGTTTCGGAAAGTCTTCTCCATATTGGATAAATGCTCCGAGGTAAGGAAGGATAAACATCGCAGCCAGAGCCAGGAGTATCCATATGATTTTTTTGGATGAATTCATAGAAGGGTGAATATAAGTGGGGAGTTTAAATTATTCCTGAATAATACTTTGTTTAAGGGATTGGATAAAAATGCGCATCAGCATATCCATTTTCAGCACATCCTGATAGCCATTGAGCCAAACCTGAAGTGGAATCAATAAGCCACGAATTGATTTTTCATTTTGGCTAAATGCCACGAAACAAATCGAATTGCGGAGGTTATGATGATAGGCTTTTATCCAAGCTTCTTCATTTGAAAAGTTTTGTCCATCCCATCCTTTCAATCCAATGATCTTACTGAAAGTAGAAAACCGATGTCGATAGTAATCCTGATCACCGGTATAATATTGATGTAATATGTCTGTCACCAGTTGCCCGGTGTGCGTGCTAATATCATAATGATGAGCAATCACATAAGGGTCTATATCTCCCATCATGTCCGAACCTGGGGCATCCGTATCAATGACCACCTGTTCATCACTTTCAGAAATGGGTGTGTTTTTATTTCTTAAATAATCAAATAAAAAATCGGCAGAAGAACTGGCAATATCTCCCAACCAGGTAACCACATCGGCATTGGAATCTACATGGGGAAATATCTTGTCGAGGAAGGACAAAAAATTAGGAAGCGGACTGACCACCTGGGGGTGATTGAGTGCATCCAAACCTGCCAGCACATGCCCGATATCACACATTTCCCCGTTCGGCAGTCTGACTGCCTGATGATCGCTTTGATAAATCAAGGGCACTTGCCCTGTACGGGTATTCCCATACACCCGGTCATGATCGGTATAAGTGACGACCCGATATGCCGGCGCATAAATGAGTTGAACGTATCTGGGAACAGCCCTTCCATAGTTAGCCGGACTATCTTGCATCACGGTATTATATCGTGACGGGATACTTGATGCACCTCTGATCAGTTGACTGTTCCACCCCCATTGGTCATAGAAAATCTTACGTAAACGTGTGATGGACAGACTTGTATCATTTTGTTCCGGTGCCCAATAATTTTCCTCTTCATGCAGCAATGCTAAAAAGCTTTTGAGGTCCAGTACTTGATTGGGCAACTGTCCTGCTTCGGGCGTTGTTGAAACAATCGGTTGATTGAGTGGGTTCATAGGATAAGGATACAAAAAATACGATGATTCTACAAGTGTGAGAAAGTATTTTAATAAAAGCGAATCCAATAAAGAACTGCTTCTGTGTATGAATCCAATGGATATGGCTAAATATGTTCAAACAATACTAACGTAAGGAACCGGGCAAGTATTCAATCTATCGGGCTTATAAATATTTCAGAAACTCATTTCTGCGCATCATGGATGCACCTAAGCTGGCCAAATGATCGGTATAAACCTGACAATCGATCAGTTGTATTCCTTCTTGTTCCAAATGCTGAACATAGTGAATAAAAGCAAATTTACTGGCATTGCTTTTCAGACTGAACATACTTTCTCCGCAGAAAACTTTTTCCAGTCGAATTCCATACAGTCCACCGACCAACTCATCGCCCATCCAGCATTCCGCGCTATGGGCCAGCCCTTTTCGGTGTAATTGGATATAAGCAACTTCCATTTCATCAACAATCCATGTGCCTTGTTGATGAGCTCGGTCGTTCGTTTTACATGCATGTATCACGCTTTCAAAAGCCATATTCATCGTAAACCTGAATTCATTTCTGCGTAAAATTTGTTGCATGCTTTTACTGATCTTCAATTCATTGGGATGCAAAACAAATCGGGGATCGGGGCTCCACCATAGGATAGGATCTTCATCACTATACCATGGAAAAATTCCGGAACGATAAGCCAGCTCCAATCGTTCACATGAAAGGTCCCCTCCAATGGCCAGCAATCCTTCTTCATCGGCATCCTGCACGGGTGGAAAGTATAATGGAGGTTTATTCATGGTAACAGTTGATTAAGATGATGGCTGTCCCTTTTGAACAAGTGATGCGGTCTCGTCATTGGATGATGAGACGGTGGAAAGCCTCATGTTCCGGGATCTGACGGAAGGGAGCTTGGAGTGAAATGCATGTCTGCCGCCCAAATATTTATTCGATTATTACGCGAATAGGCCGACTAGCAGACCACTTCTTCAATGGTCGCATTGATACCTCGATCGATAATGCCTTCGCACATGGGTCTCAGGGTATTAAATTCAGCTTCTTTCACAATGCATTTTCCTTTGAAATGAATGAGTAAGGTACATTGCTCTGCTTGTTCTTGTTCATGATCGCATACATCCATCAAGGTTTTGATCACCCAGTCGAAGGTGTTCACGTCATCATTCCAAACGATGAGATGATGCGAATTTTCGTGGGCATCCAGAACGTCGGTACCGGTTTTTTCAGTTGTTTCTGTATGATTTTGGGGCTGCAACATGTCCGCAAAAGTATTACTTTTATTAGAAATTTCAAGATATGGAAACAGTTGCCTCTATCATGTCGGAACTTGAAAGCATGGGATCGGAGCAGATTCGTAAAACATTTGCCCGTCATGGCGCGCCTATCAATCAATTTGGAGTCAAAATTGCTGACCTCAAAACCATTGTCAAAAGGCTCAAAAAGAATCACGATCTCGCGATGGGATTATTCAACACCGGAAATAGTGATGCCATGTATCTTGCCGGACTCATTGGTGACGAAACCCGAATGACAAAGGCAGACCTGAATAAATGGGCGAAAAAAAGTCCATGGAGTATGATCAGTGAATATACGGTACCATTTGTGGCAGCTGAAAGTCCGCATGGTTGGGAATTGGCATTGGAATGGATCAATTCCAATCGGGAAAATGTGGCTTCTTCCGGATGGGCAACCTTAAGCAGCATCATCAGTATTACTCCGGATCAAAAGCTGGACCTGAAGGTGATACGGAATCTGCTCAAAATTATAGCGAAGGATATCCATCGGTCTGCTAACAGGGTCCGGTATACCATGAATGGATTTGTCATTGCTGCCGGAGCCTATATTCCGGAATTGTTGGAAGAGGCTAAATCTGTGGCGGAAAAAATTGGAAAAGTGAAGGTCAATATGGGAGACTCAGCATGCAAGGTTCCGGATGCTAAAACCTATATTGAAAAAATAGAAGCGAAAGGAAGAATCGGAATAAAAAGAAAGACCGCACGTTGCTAAAAATTATTCTTACGGCTTCTGGCCATTTCACCGGAATAGATGTAAGAACGAAACCAGGATGGGGCCATATATAAAACGGTAGTGAATATAATGGCGCCATACACATCGTAAGTATAATGCACTTTCATGCACAAAATCATGAAGGCCATCAGCAAGGTAGATATAGCTAAAACTAAACGAATGTGTTTATGATCGGCACACAGAAAATACAACCAAATACTGGCAACATGGCCACTGAAGAAAAGATCTTTCGTCAGGGGAGAATGGCGCGGGTAAACTGTATTTTCGAGGAATACATCGCGAAGTACAATAATCCCCACGGGCGGGTCCAAGGCGACCAGCAATATGCATGCCTGACGCACAACAGCCACGAGAAAATGCATTTCTATAATGCGTAAAATAATCTGAGGTTTGTGCAGGTGGGTCAATATCACCAGGGTCAGTGAGCTGTACAGAAGAATAAAGATATAGAAGGAGAAATCGTAGGAGGGAAACAAGTACAGTAATTTATCTTCTAAAACCACACCTTTACGCATTTCAATATAATTTCCTAAGCGTTGCGTAATGGCAGAATAAATAAAAAACAATCCCGGAGTCAGTAAAATCTTCCAAACGAATGTTCGGTCTGTGATCGCTTCACGCCAAGCCTTGGGTATTTGGTTGATATAGTTACTTAAACCTAACAAATTGGTAATAGAAATTTGATGCTGAAAATTTGGTTGTTGACAAAGAAAGTAAAAATATCGCAAATGACGAAGCCCGAAATCGCTATAGGACGTTAAAAAAGCTTAAACTGACAGATCCCTTTTAGTTTTCAGTCAAAAAATGTGCAACTAATGCCTCCTTCGCTTATTTTTGTCCACTAAACAATTTATATGCGCGAAATAGCCTTCAGACAAGCACTCCGGGAAGCCATGCAGGAAGAAATGCGTCGGGATCAGAATGTATTCCTGATGGGAGAAGAAGTGGCCGAGTATAATGGAGCCTACAAAGTGAGTCAGGGCATGTTGGATGAATTTGGTCCTAAACGGATCATTGATACTCCGATTGCTGAGCTGGGATTCGCGGCTATCGCCGTGGGGGCTGCCAGTAATGGTTTGCGACCCATCGTGGAATTTATGACCTGGAATTTCGCCGTACTGCCCTTAGATCAAATCCTCAACCATGCATCCAAAATGTTGGCGATGAGTGGTGGTCAATTCAGTTGCCCGATTGTGTTTCGCGGACCCAATGGATCTGCAGGACAGTTAGGTGCACAGCATTCTATGGCTTTTGAAAGTTGGTATGCCAATATACCGGGTTTGAAAGTCATCTCGGTATCTAATCCTTATGATGCCAAGGGGCTCTTGAAGAGTGCTATTCGCGATAATGATCCGGTGGTATTTATGGAAAGTGAAGTGATGTACGGAGAAATGGGGCATGTACCGGAAGAAGAATACTTGATTCCCATTGGCAAAGCGGATATCAAAAGAGCCGGTACCGATGTGACCATAGTATCCTTCAATAAAATGATGAAGGTGGCCCTGAATGCCGCAGAAGAACTTCAGAAAGAAGGAATCAGTGCTGAGGTGATTGATCTTCGCACCATACGTCCACTCGATTGGCATACCATCGTTGATTCGGTGAGAAAAACCAATCGCTTGGTGATCGTCGAAGAACAATGGCCATTCGGTAGTGTTTCTTCCGAAATTACCTATCGGGTTCAAAAGGAAGCATTTGATTTTTTAGATGCACCGATACGCCGTATTTGTAGTGCCGATGCCAGTATGCATTATGCGCCCAATTTAGTAGCAGCCAATTTGCCCAGTGTAGAGAAAACCGTGAAGGCCGTGAAGGAAATCATGTATACCGTTAAATAATCAATGATAATTTAAGCCGTTTGCTTCTTGTCGCTCTCTCGACAAGCTTGTAAATTCGCATTCCTAAAGGAAATATAATAATGAATAAAGAAATAGTCGTCAGCGGTATTCGTTCGACAGGGTTTTTACACCTTGGAAATTATTTTGGAGCCATTCGTAACTATGTCCGGATGCAAGAAGAATACCCTTGTTATTTCTTTGTCGCCGATTATCATTCCCTAACCACACATCCCGACCCGGCATTGCTCAAACCGAATGTATACCGTGTTTTGGCCGAGAATATCGCCTGCGGATTAGACCCGGAAAAAGTAGCCCTGTATGTACAAAGCGATGTGCCGGAAATACCTGAATTATATTTGATGTTGAATATGTTGGCCTATAAAGGGGAGCTTGAAAAAACGGCTTCATTTAAAGATAAGGCCCGAACACAACCGGATAATGTGAATGCTGGATTGCTCACATACCCGACATTAATGGCTGCTGATATTCTGATCCACAAAGCTTCCTATGTGCCTGTAGGTAAAGATCAGGAGCAACACCTCGAAATGGCACGAAATTTTGCACAGCGTTTCAATCATCGTTATGGAGAAACCTTTCCTGAGCCGCATCCATTTAATTTTGGGAGTGATCTTGTGAAAATCCCAAGCTTAGACGGGACCGGAAAAATGAGCAAGAGTGAAAACGAAAATGCCACCTTGTATTTAGCCGACACGGATGAAGTGATCCGCAAAAAAGTGATGAAAGCGAAAACCGATCAAGGTCCCACTGAAGTCAATTCTGTGATGCCGGACTATATCGAAAATATTTTTCTATTGATGCGTTTGGTTTCGGAAGCCGATGTCGTGAAAAAGTTTGAAAAGGATTTCAGTGAATGCACTATCCGTTATGGCGATTTAAAAAAGCAATTGGCGGAGGACATGGTTCGATTCATTTCACCCATACGGGAAAAGGCCGAATCCATTCGCCACGACCATGTTTACCTGCACAAAATCATGAAGGCAGGACAAGAGAAAGCCAGAGAGAGTGCATCTAAAGTATTGAGTGAGGCACGCCGGCGCATGGGCATAAATTTTTATTGTTAATATTCCTTAAGTATCAGGCAAAGCGTTTATTTTAGCCTTCCCTTTTGAATTTTATCAATCTTTTACAACATCGTCATGGCTAAAAAGCAACAAATCAAACACATAGCAATTGCAGGTAATATTGGTGCCGGCAAAACAACCCTGACGAATGTTTTAGCTAAACATTTCAATTGGTCTCCTCACTTTGAAGATGTAGAAAACAATCCCTACCTCAACGATTTTTACAACGATATGCACCGCTGGAGTTTCAATCTTCAGATCTATTTCCTCAACAGTCGATTGCGCCAACTTGTCGAAATTCAAAAGGGAAATCAAGTGGTTATTCAGGATAGAACCATCTATGAGGATGCCTATATTTTTGCACCCAATCTGCATGAAATGGGTTTGATGTCGAAACGTGACTTTGAAAATTACAAACAGTTTTTTGAAACTTTAAAAGGCATGGTCAATCCACCCGACTTGCTCATTTATTTGAAGGCCAGTGTACCCACATTGGTAGGACAAATTCAAAAGAGGGGTCGCGAATACGAAGAGAATATTCGACTCGATTATTTGAAACGCTTGAATGAATATTACAACAATTGGCTCGATCATTATGAAGATGGTCGATTGCTCGTGATCGATGTCGATAAAATCAATTTTGCCGATCATAAAGAGGATTTAGCCAAAGTGATCCAAATGGTGGATGCTGAGGTGAATGGTCTATTTTGATTCATTTATCAAAACTTTTACCTCGGTGATGAAATAGAGGAGGTGTTCCTGCGTTAGGGCTCTAAACCGCTTCTATGAAAACCGTCCTCTCATTAAGTTTTTTATGTACTCTTTCTATTCATGCATCGATCGCATCGCCGATTTCCATTCTTACTGCTGTTAATAGCGGGAAGGCTAAAGTGATCTTTACCGGAAATGATATCATCAATAACCCGACTAAAAGTTCACATACCGGGAAATGCCTTAAGATGCAGATTACCAATACGGATCGAAATCCTAATCAATATAAAATCGAAAATGCATTGGCTCTGACGAATTCGGAAAAGGAAAATCAGGATTTGATCATCGCAGAGAATATGTTGGTGACTTTGAAAGCCGGAGAGAGTCAAACCGTTTTTATCAATGCCTTTTGCAGCGAAAAATCAAATTCCTCACCGACCACGACCGACACGTTTACATTGCAGTCTCGAATGGAAGGGCCCATGCTGAAGCTGACGGAAATCATTGAACGGAGAAGAGCCTTCAACAATTGCGGACAGCAGGCTGTATGGTGTTTTACGGATGATGCACCCATCGATCAAATTATTGATACGGATAAGGATACCGCCACGGAAAATGAATTGATTCGTTATGTGGCTTCCGTAAAGGCTTTAGGTATACCAACACGTAAAGTAGGTCCGGAACGCATTCTTCGTTACCCGGTTGAAATAGAAGGAAAAGAGAAAGTAGAAATTACCACAACCACTACGGTAGGTTTTTATATCACCGACACGCTCAACAAGGTTATCACCACACTGATGGAGGATGATACCGAAAGCAGAAGGGGTACTGCTACCTATACGTTCAAGTATAGAGGGCAGTACCCCTTCGGGAAATATTTGATTCAGATGAAGAAAAACGGTGTGTGGATCAAAATCAAAGACTTGATCGTCACTCCGTAATTACCACTGTCTGAAAGCTCTTTTCTTCGGTATGATACGGTAGCTGAAAGTCACCGTGTTCATGGTATACCAGTCCATGTTTTCTGAACGGCCGCGTGCTTCACCTACGATAGGAGTATATCCACTTCCGTTAGAAACTTCATCACCTCTCCAAGACAACTCTGCAGCCAATTGACCATTTTCAGCAGCCAGATCGCTTAAGTTGACATAATTCGTACTAACATCGTCAATGTAATCTGTAAATGTCTTACGAACACCTACCTCAGCACCAACCATAATGTGTTTGTTGATTGCCCAACGCATACCAAATCCAAATGGAATGGCCACTTGTGTACGGTTGTAAGGACGCTTGGTATTGAAACTGGTTCCTTGACCTTCAGTACCCAATGGTTGAAGTTCAACCCATGAATTGTTGTAGAAAGTCTTAGGGTTAAAATGGAATACATTCAAACCACCAAAGAAGTAAGGAGTCCAGTTGAAATAACGACGATATGATTTGTTTTGCGGATTGTAAGCATCAAAAGGAAGTACATTCACTTCAGCTTGTCCACCAAATTCCAATACATAGGAACGGAAACTCAGGTTGCGTTGCAGACGACCTTGCTCAATGCTGTTCGCATCGGAAGCGTGCAGGCGGCCGTAGTTCAAAAATCCTTTGAAACCAAACCATGCATTCAGGTTGGTCTTCACAAAAAAACCTGTAGCAAATCCAGGATTCTCCCAAGTGTAGGCTTTTGGTTGTAAATCTCCCAGATAATTACTCGAGCCAATGCCATATCCAAACTCAAAACTTTTCTGAGCAAACGTAGTGGCAGACATGGCCAGAAGTGCTAAGGTGATAATCTTTTTCTTCATGTTAATCTTTTTTAAATTTATAGTTGCGATGGTAAAAATAACTAAAGTTTTGATTTTTTCACATTTATATAGAAAAAAAAATCACACATTAAAACGGAAGTGCATAATGTCTCCGTCTTTCACAATGTATTCTTTTCCTTCTATTCTCAATTTTCCTGCTTCTTTACAAGCCGCCTCCGAACCCAGTGCTATGAAGTCGGCATAAGCGATCACCTCAGCTTTAATAAATCCTTTTTCAAAATCAGTATGAATCACACTGGCAGCTTGAGGCGCCTTCCATCCGGTGTGTATGGTCCATGCGCGGACTTCCTGTACGCCTGCAGTAAAATAAGTAATGAGGTTCAAGAGTTGATAGGCCGAACGAATCAATCGGTTTAATCCGGGTTCGCTCAGATTATATTCAGATAAGAACATTTGCTTGTCTTCTTCATTTTCCATTTCGGAAATCTGCGCCTCGATGGTATTGTTCATGACAATGACCTCACTGCCATCGGCTTTTACGGCAGCAGCCAGGGCTTCAGAATATTTATTCCCGGTGAGCATAGAGGCTTCATCTACATTGGCTACATAAAGAACGGGTTTGCCGGAGAGTAAAAAGATATCATAGATGGCAGTGAGCTCTTCTTCATTCAACCCCATTTCACGAATATTCTTTCCTTGTTCTAAATGGGCCTTGCAACGCAACAGTACTTCCAAATCCGCTTTGGCTTTGGCATCACCCACTCGTGCACTTTTTTCTATGCGGCTGATTTTTTTCTCTACACTCTCGAGATCTTTCAATTGAAGTTCAGTATCGATAATTTCTTTATCACTCACCGGATTGATAGCGCCTTCTTCACGCAATATATTTTCATCTTCAAAACAACGAATCACATGAACAATGGCATCTACCTCACGAATATTGGCCAGGAATTTATTGCCCAAACCTTCACCCTTACTGGCACCTTTCACCAATCCTGCAATATCCACAAACTCGATGGTGGTAGGAACAGTCCGATTGGGGACCACCAGTTCGGCCAATTTATCCATGCGTTCATCGGGCACGTCTACTTGTCCTACATTAGGGTCTATGGTGCAAAAGCGGTAATTGGATGCTTGTGCTTTCGCATTATTGCTTACTGCGTTAAAAAGCGTTGATTTACCTACATTGGGTAATCCCACGATGCCGACTTGTAATGCCATATTCTTTTTTTTGAAGGCGCAAAGGTAACTATTTACATGAAGGAGAAAAATCTGACTTCAACACGGTAAGCGGCATGGTCTTTATATGAATCCACATTTCCCCCTTTGTTTAAATCGACTATATTTGCCCACCAAACATCATTTATGCCGCATATTTCAAACCGGGGCGAACAAATGCCGCCTTCGCCGATACGCAAACTCGTTCCTTATGCCGAAGCGGCTAAGAAAAGAGGAACCAAAGTCTTTCACCTCAATATCGGACAACCGGATATTGTGACACCCAAGCCCGTTTTAGATGCCGTTCGAAATATGAATATGACGGTACTCGAATACAGCCATAGCGCAGGTTTCGAAAGCTATCGCAAAAAACTCACGGAGTATTACCGACGATTCGATATAGAATTAACCCCCAATCAGATCATCGTCACCACGGGGGGGAGTGAGGCCATTTTGTTCGCCATGATGGCTTGTCTCGATCCCGGAGATGAGATCATTATTCCGGAACCATTCTATGCCAATTACAATGGATTTTCCGTTGCCTCACAAGTCAACATCTTCCCCATCTCTTCCCGTATTGAAGATGGTTTCAAATTGCCGCCGATCGAAGATTTTGAGAAGAACATCACGTCGCGAACCAAGGCCATCATGATTTGCAACCCCAATAACCCCACCGGCTACCTCTATTCGGCGGAAGAAATGAATGTGCTCCGCGATCTTTGCCTCAAGCACGATCTTTACCTCTTTTCTGACGAAGCTTATCGCGAATTTTGCTACGACGGTCACAAGCATATTTCTGCTATGAACCTCGATGGACTGGATCAGCACGTCATTTTACTCGATACCATCTCCAAACGTTATAGTGCATGCGGTGGACGTATCGGTGCGTTTATCACAAAAAATAAAGCGGTCTACGATGCGGCCATGAAATTTGCACAAGCCAGACTGAGTCCACCCACCTTCGCACAAATTGCCGGAGAAGCGGCTGTGGATTTGCCGGCAGATTACTTCGAAGGCGTCAAGGCGGAATATTTGAAACGCCGCGATCTTTTGGTATCCCGATTGAATAAGATTCCGGGTGTCTTTTGCCCTAATCCGGGAGGTGCCTTTTATGCCATGGCCAAGTTGCCGGTAGAGAGCGCAGAAGATTTCTGTCGCTGGCTGCTCGAAAGCTTTTCATACAATGGTCAAACGGTGATGATGGCCCCGGCCTCCGGTTTCTATGCCACTCCCGGCCTAGGTAAAAATGAGGTCCGCTTCGCCTATGTCCTGAATACCGATGACATCAACCAGGCCATGGATTGTTTAGAAAAAGCCTTAGAAACCTATAAGCCATAACATGGGAGATCCAATGATAACCTATATCCTCATCGTCATCACGGTGTTGGTTTCGCTGGCCGGCTTTCAACAGCAGGATGTCATTAATAAGGCCATCTTTTACCCGGTCGTCATGCGTGAACGCAATGAATGGTGGCGTTTTATTACCGCCGGATTTATCCATGGCAATATTCCCCATCTGGCCTTCAACATGATCACTTTGTATTTCTTCGGACGCATGGTGGAGCCTTTGTTTCATGAACTTTATGGCAGTCCTCTGGTCTATCCGTTTTTTTATATCGCGGCCTTAGTGGTATCGAGTATCCCATCGTATATTAAACATAAAGACAATAGTTATTACAGTGCCTTGGGTGCGAGCGGTGCGGTGTCGGCGGTCTTGTTTACCACCATCCTCATCGATCCCTGGATGACCTTGCGCTTACAGTTTTTTATTCCTATTCCGGCCATCGTCTTTGGGGTGGGCTATCTCGTTTATTCTAATTATATGAGTAAGCGCGGCGACGATCATATTGGTCATGATGCCCACTTATGGGGGGCTATTTTCGGTCTTTTGTTCCCGTTGGTCTCGCGTCCCTTCCTTTTATCGCATTTTCTGGAGCAATTGAAAAATCCAAGATTTTTGAGTTAATTTTATCCCTTCGTCATAAGCAAGGTGCTCAGCCTGCTGAAGATTATAAACTATAAACAAATCATGAAAAAATTTTCCCTGTATCTGTTGTCCATCATCACACTCACCGGATTTATCGCCTGCGAAGGTAATAAAGTGAATGAAACGGTGGGTCGCCTTCGCATGATGAACGCATCCTATAACTCCGGTGGCGTCAATATCGATATTGATTACAAAACAGCATACGATAAATATGTAGAATATCTTAACTATAGCTTGTTTCGCGATCTGATAGCCGGTAAAAAACACACGATCAAGATTCGTCAACAGTCGAGTGGTTTTAGTATCGATACCAATTTGGTCGTAGAAGAAAATCGGGCATATACTATTTTCCTGTACGATTCCATGAACAATTTCAAACATAAAGTGGTCAACGAAGTGTTTGATGTGCCCAAGGGTTCTTTTTGTAAAATCCGTTTCCTGCATTTATCAAACGATGCGCCCATCGTGGATGTGAAACGTGATGGATCCGCAGCTGTGGAGTTTGGTCATTATGAAAATGGGATGAACAGCGAGTATCAAACTTTCGAAAGCGGAAATTACTTTTTCCGGGTCAATCAGGCAGGTACCCTCAATACAATTTACACCCAACAACCCCGTGATTTCAAAGCCGGTTATTTCTACACGATGTATCTCAAGGGCAATACCGGTTCTACCGGCACAGACAGTTTAGGTCTGTTTGTGGTGGAGAATAACGGTGACTATTAACAATGTTGAATGATTAATGTTGAATGTTCAATAGGAGCTCAACATAAGCACTTTCTTCATCCACTTCCCGCCATACGCTGCTATCTCCGCCGAAAACAGGCGGAGGATATCCGCTGCTGTCGGGGCTAGATTTCGGCTGTATCTTTTTTTCAGCTTTTTTTCTGTCACTCCAATGCATGCATGGGTTATGATCTGAGCATTTTTTATGCATATCGCATATTGGTATCAGACGATATGGACCATAATATGTGAGTAGCTTTCATGTATTTATTAAACGCCTCAGAAGGCCACGGTCTCAGCCCTTTTCGTCACGAAATCGTCATGATTTATTCATTGTCCTTCTTTTCTGTCATACCATTGTCAAACTTTTTTTTTGAGCAAACAGCTTAAGGTGATTTGATTTTACATTCGTTTTCGACGCTTACCCCTGAGGGTAATATTGTTTACAAAAACCAAACTCACCAAAATCACATCTCATGAAAAAAGTCTTACTGTTGATCATCACCATCATCATTTTTTTAATTCAACCTTTCAAGCCGGCCAAAGCCCAAACCTTTAATCCCTTATTGGCCTCCATGCTCCAGGATTCATTGACCTTTTATGTCAATGCCATCTCAAATATCAAGGGCATGTCGGCGGCGGTATATTTACCCGGACAAGGGATATGGCAAGGAACGGCAGGAGTTTCTTATGCCGGACAACCCATCACCTCCAATATGGGATTTTGCATTGCCAGTAATACGAAATTATTTTTTGCTGCGGCTATTTTGAAACTGGTCGATAACAATATCCTGAGCTTAGATGATTCCTTGTCTGATTGGCTACCGACTTATCCCAATATCAATCCCAATATTACCATACGTCAAATTTTGAATCATACCAGCGGTGTGGATGATCCATTTTTTGTTTCGCCCTGGATAGATACCATAGCCGCCAATCCAACACGGGTCTTTACACCCACAGAGGTATTGGGATGGGCAGGTCCACCCGATTTTCCGCCCGGTACTAGTTGGGGATATTCGAATATGAATTATGTGTTGGCCGAGATGGTGGTTCAAAGTGCAACCGGTATTCATATTTCACAAATTATCAGAGACAGTATTCTCACACCCTTAAATCTCGACAGCACATTTTATGACGTGAAGGAACCGCGTGTTGGATTAATTTCTCATCGATGGTATAATGGAATCGACTATAATGATACTTCTATGGTCGGACTGAATACTGTGGTGGGTGCCATGTTTTCAAAATCAGATGATATGGTCAAATGGTATCATGCTCTTATGTCCGGACAAATCATTAGTCCTGCTTCGTTTGCCGAACTCACCAATTTTACCAACACCTACGGTCCGCCATATACATATGGTTTAGGTCTTGAACGGCAAGTTTGGTTTGGGCATACAACCTATGGTCATGGTGGTTCTACCTGGGGTTATAAAAGCAAGATGTTTCACGATACCTGTATGGGGTCGGTGGTGTGCGGATTGGCCAATTCCTTTCCGGCGGGTATGGATGGCATCACCCTCATCCTTCATCGGGTGTTGGTCAATCACGTTCCCGGTTGTCCGGGTATTATAAACGGCCTTTCTACTGTAGTACAAGGGCAGAATAATGTAACTTATACGACCACACCCATTGCCAATGCTACTTCTTATGTATGGACCTTGCCCAACGGAGCCACAGGCATCAGCAATACCAATAGCATCACCGTCAACTATGGTTCTAACGCCGTATCCGGTCAGGTTACTGTCAGGGGAAATAATCAATATGGCGTTGGCAATGTATCGTCTTTATTTGTGACGGTTCAA
The DNA here is from genome assembly GCA_016786845.1 of Chitinophagaceae bacterium. Taxonomy (GTDB): domain Bacteria; phylum Bacteroidota; class Bacteroidia; order Chitinophagales; family Chitinophagaceae; genus OLB11. Next base: position 30,242 of record JAEUVB010000019.1, read on the forward strand.
TTTCCATTGCCTGTCACTTTAAATCATTTTTCAATCGAACATCTTCATCAACAAGTGGTCCTGCATTGGGAAACGGCCTCCGAAACTGATTGCGATTATTTTTCAATCGAACGCAGCGATGACGGTGTAAATTTTCAGTCGATCGGACAGGTGAAGGGATATGCCACGAGCCATATCCCGCATCGCTATCAGTTTACGGATCCTCAGCCTTATTGCGCCACTTCCTATTACCGACTCCAGCAAGTCGATTTCAATAAGGTGGCACAGTATAGTTCAACCCTTACTTCATCTATCACTTGCGAGGGTATCACTATATCACCAAATCCCTTCTCCGACCAATGCATCCTGAGGTTTCATACACTTCAGCACAATCTGCAACTGAACATTGCTGACCTGCAAGGCAAGGTACTCAGATCCATGACCTGTTCCGGCACTCAATATACCCTTACCAAAGGAGACCTGAAACCGGGGACATATTTTCTTCAGGGGAAGACAGAGGGTCGCACAAGATTCTACCATAAAATCATTGTACAGTAAAAGGGCGACTAAAAAGCGAATAAGCGTTGAAAGTACAGGTCTTCATTTGGATCAAATTCGGATACCATCAGATCTTAACTACATATCCTTTTCGGATATTTAGTGGGTCTCATGATAATCCAAATCTTTGTGATAGGTCTCCTTCAAATAACTCGCTGCGATAAAAGCAATGACACAGCAAATGACTCCCGTAATCAGGGCACTGTTGAGTTTATTACTTCCGAAGCCTTGCAGCGTGGCGTAGAGTATGGTAATGGGCACCAATGATGCGCGAATGAAATTGGGAACAGAGGTGGTGACCGTGGCGCGAATATTAGTTCCGAATTGTTCGGAAGCCGAAGTGATGAGTACGGCCCAATATCCCGCAGCAAAACCAAGTATGGTAAACGTCCAATAAAAAGATTGTACACCGGCACCCTTCATTTGAAAATAGACGATCACCATGATGAGGGTAGAAAAGACGAAGAGTTGTAATACCTTTTTACGGCTCTTCATCATTTGGCTCAATACACCCGACAATAAATCACCTGCGGTAACCCCGGCATAACAATACATAATCGATAAGGCAGGTTTGATGTCACCAACGATACCTAACTCACGTCCCAGCTCCGGACTTAATGTAATCAGGATCCCGATTACATACCAAATGGGTAGTCCTACCAAAATGCATTTGAGATAATCGGTGAATCGATGTCTGTTGAAAAAGATCATACCGAGATTGCCAAAATTGGCGCCGCTTTTACGTGCCAGTTTATACATTCCCGATTCGAATACACCCACACGCATTAACAACAGCAGCAGTCCCAAAACACCACCAACGATATAGCAGGTGGTCCACTCGTAATTCAGTCCCATGATGCCGGCCAGTATGGCGCCGGACACACCCACCGTTGCAACGATGGTCGTGCCCCAACCCCGTTTTTCCTTAGGTAATATTTCCGAAACCAGGGTGATGCCCGCACCCAGTTCTCCGGCTAGTCCGACACCGGCTACAAAACGAAGTATGCCGTATTGTGTCACATCGACGACATAAGCATTCAGGATATTGGCCAAAGAATACAATACAATGGATCCGAAAAGAACGGATAACCTGCCCTTTTTATCCCCCAAAATACCCCACAGTAATCCGCCGATCAGCATGCCCACCATCTGAACATTCAGCAACCAGAGTCCGCTGGCTTCGAGCTCGGGTCCGCTGAGACCTAAGGCCGTGAGACTGGGTTTGCGTACAATACTGAATAAAACGAGATCATAAATGTCAACGAAATAGCCCAGGGCCGCTACCATAATGGGGATGCTCAGGATTTTACCGGATTGCTTCATCCCGACAAAATAGATAAAATATACGAAAATGCAAATCGACTAATCTTCAACTACATCATAGTCTTTCTTTTTGCCGCCGAGGGCAAACTTCAAAATGACCGGGATGGTGGTCACAAGGATGATAGCAATAACAATAATTTCGAGGCGGTCTTTGATCCATGGGAATTGTTTGCCCAGGATTAATCCGGTAAACATCATGGAGAAAACCCAGGCAAAGGAACCGATAATGTTGTACAAGCTGAATTTCTTATAATCCATTTGTACCATACCGGCTACTATAGGCACAAAGGTCCGGATAATGGGCACAAAACGGGCCGCAATAATGGTGAAGGCGCCATTCTTTTCATAGAATTTTTTCGCCGATTCGAGGTGGCGATGTTTGAAGAAAAAACTGTCTTTTTTCTGATATAATAAAGGTCCTGATTTTTTACCAAACCAATAGCCCACGAAATTGCCCAGGATACCGGCCACCGCAATCATAATCATGATGACGATATAGGGTACATGGAAAAATTCGGCTGCCAATTCTTCGGCATAGATACCGGCCACGAACAATAAAGAATCGCCGGGAAGAAAGAATCCTACAAATAAACCCGTTTCGGCGAAGATGACGAAAAGGAGCAAATACAAACCACCGTATTCGATATACCATTCGGGATTCAGTAAGGTGTCTTTCAGCGTATGGAGCATGAAATAAAATTAAGGTGGGCAAATATAGCGTATTCGGCATGAATAAATTGCCCTTAAGTACCTACTTAAATTCCATTGTGCAGAGCCTATCCGTCAATTTGTCGCAAAAGAACTCCTTGGCAAACGATTTGACTAGAGTACATTTGCAAACTTAAAAAATATACTGAAATAGCTATGAGCCAAGCAAATCAAGACATTGTCAATGATACAGAGTTGACACCCGACCTGAACAGTGATGAGAATATGTCAGGAAATAGTCATATGAATGACGAAATGACCAGTGAGGACGAATTGGGAAAATTGCAAAATGAAATCGGGGAGTGGAAGGATAAATATACCCGCTTACTCGCCGAATTTGAAAACTATAAAAAGCGTTCCCGTCAGGAAATGACCGATGTAATTAAAACTGCCGGCAAGGATATCGTACTGAGTTTGTTAGAGGTCGTGGATGACAGTGAAAGAGCAGAAAAGCAAATGGATTCCGCATCCGATATTCAAGCTTTGAAGGATGGGATGCAATTGGTGTTTAATAAGCTTAAACATGTACTGCAACAAAAAGGATTAAAGTCGTTCGACAGTATTCATACAGAATTTGATGTGGAGCGTCATGAAGCGGTGACGGAAATTCCGGCCCCTCACAAGGATTTGGAAGGCAAGGTTTTGGACGAATTGCAAAAAGGATATTTGATGAATGATAAATTGATCCGCTATGCTAAAGTGGTGGTGGGCAAAGTATCGGAGGCCTAAGGCTTCCTTGAAATAAGAAAAACATGAAAAGAGATTTTTACGAAATATTAGGGGTTAGTAAAGGTGCTTCTGCCGATGAGATCAAGAAAGCGTATCGCAAGGTGGCCATGCAATTTCACCCCGATCGAAATCCGGGTGATAAATCGGCTGAAGACAAATTTAAAGAAGCCGCCGAAGCTTATGAAGTACTCAGTGATCCGGACAAAAAACAACGTTATGATCAATATGGACATGCCGGTGTAGGTGGTGCTGCGGGTGGTGGTTTTGGTGGCGGCGGTATGCGCATGGAGGATATTTTCCAGAATTTCGGGGATGTATTTGGTGATGATATGTTTGGGAGTTTCTTCGGCGGACAGCGCGGAGGCGGCGGTCGCCAAAGAGGTACAGGCAATCGCGGCAGTAACCTGAGGGTGAAAGTGAAGTTGAATTTTGAAGACATCCTGAAAGGTGCCCATAAAACGATCAAAGTTAAAAAATATGTACGCTGCGAACCTTGCACAGGCAGCGGGGCAAAAGATAAATCATCGATACAAAACTGTAGTACTTGTAATGGTAGCGGACAAGTCCGTCGGGTGCAAAGTACTTTTTTAGGTCAAATGCAAACCGTCACCACTTGCCCAACTTGTAATGGCGACGGCACACAGATTGCCAATAAGTGTAGCTCCTGTAAAGGCGAAGGTCGTGTATATGGTGAGGATACGATATCGATTGATATACCGGCCGGTGTGCAGGAAGGCATGCAACTGAGTGTACATGGCAAAGGTAATATGGGTGAACGCAATGGTCCTCCCGGCGACTTGCTTGTGGTGATTGAAGAAGAAAAGCACCCGGAGCTGATGCGCGAAGGACTCAATGTATTGTATGAATTACATATTTCCTTCCCTGACGTCGTGATGGGGAAAGAAGTGGAAGTTCCTACAGTAGGAGGAAAGGCAAAAATTAAAATTCCACCGGGCACTCAGGCCGGTAAAATATTGCGCTTGAAGGGAAAGGGTTTTCCAAGTGTGAACAGTTACGAAAAGGGTGATCAGCTCATCAATATCAATGTTTGGACTCCACAGAATCTAAGCTCCGAAGAAAAGGCGATGTTAGAAAAATTAAACAAGTCTCCAAATTTTGTTCCCAACGCTGCCAAATCCGACAAGAGTTTCTTTGATAAGATTCGGGAAGCGTTTAGCTAAAGCATTCAACATTATGGGCGGAGGTCTCTCTTATTTTTCTTCTCAAAATTCTTTGCGACGGCATCTTCCAAATTAACTCCGCATTGATTGGCCAGTGCGGTTAATACCCACAGAATGTCTGCCATTTCATCGGCGAGATGTTCGTCCGTTTCGCCGGGTTTGGATCTTTGTTCGCCATATTTCCGAACGAGTATACGTGCGAGTTCACCGGTTTCTTCGGTGAGTATGCCTAAGTTGGTGAGGGGTTGGAAATATCCGGAAGGCGTCGCACGAATCCACTGATCGACATCGTCCTGCAATTTTTTTAAGGTCATACATTCAAGGTTTTTGTTTTCATGATATAGGCGATGCCATTGGCACGATCCTTCATTTTTTGAGCCAATATTCCTTCATGATATTGGTCAACAGTTTCGAAAAAATAATGTAACCAGATTTTAAAATGTTCGGCGGTCAAAGGCGATTGTTGATGCAAATGGGTATGCAGGGTCATTACATTTTTTGCGTAATCATTTTTATCGAATATAATACTTTCCCAAAAGTCACACAGCCGGGGCAGGTGAGTGGATAAATCGATTTTGGCTATTTCGGTAAACAAATAAGCAATGCGTTCGTCGGCCAATAATTTTTCATAAAATATCCGGATTACCTGCTCAATATCGGCTCGGGTTTCAATATCTTTTCTCATCGCTTATATTCTATTTTTTGAATCTATGATAATGGTTACAGGGCCGTCGTTGATTAATTCTACCTGCATGTCGGCACCAAAAATACCTGTTGAAATAGGTTGGCCAAGATCTTTTTCCAATTGACGGACCATGGACTCATACAGCGGAATGGCTTGTTCGGGCCGTGCGGCTTGGATGAAGGAAGGGCGATTGCCTTTTTTGGTTGAAGCATGCAAGGTAAATTGACTAACCAATAAAAGACTTCCATTCACATCTTTCAAACTCAGATTCATGAGGCCTTGTTCATCATTGAAAATCCTCATTTGAGAAATTTTACCGCTCAGCCATTCGATGTCTTCCAGCGTGTCGGTATTTTCAATACCCAGTAATACCATAAAACCACGGGGTATGGATGCGTGTATAAGTCCTTCAATGCTGACCGATGCGCTGCTGACGCGTTGTATGACTGCTCTCATGGTATTACCTTATATTTGCCCGATCGTGCAAAGTAACAATATAAAACCGAACATCGATGTGTCGCAGGAAGTGGAGATCAGAACCTCAAGAAGCGGTGGCAAAGGCGGACAAAATGTAAACAAGGTAGAGACTCGTGTAGAGGTTCGATTTGATATCATGGCATCCGCACTGCTAACGGAAGTTGAAAAACAATTGCTGCTTCAAAAACTCTCGGGGCGCATGTCGAAAGACGGTATACTTTCTGTGAATAGCAGTGAGAGTCGCACCCAACTGGACAATAAGCATAGAGCGATACAAAAGATGAATGCTTTGATTCAACAAGCACTCATGATTCAAAAGCCTCGTAAAAAGACCAGGGTGCCGAAGGGCGTCAATGAGAAACGAATCGATCAAAAGAAACGCCATAGTCAGATCAAGAGTCTGCGTAAAAAATTTGAATTTTAGCCTATGATTTTTAGTATCCTGATTCCCAGTTGGAACAATCTGGCTTATCTTCAATTGTGTATCCGAAGTATTCGTGAGCATTCAGCGTTCAACCATCAGATTATCGTACATGTGAATGAAGGGAGTGACGGCACTGCAGCATGGCTGACTGAACAACAGATTCCTTACACCTTCACCGAAAAGAATGAAGGTATTTGTGTAGCGATGAATGAGGCATATCGTTTGTCTACCTCAGATTATATCGTCTACATGAATGATGATATGTATGTATTGCCGGGTTGGGATACGCATTTGGCAACAGACATCGAATCCCTGAACACGCATTTATTTATGTTGTCGTCTACCATGATAGAGCCGAGGGATACCGGCAATCCATGTGTCATCGTACGTGATTTTGGCGACAGTCTGGAACGATTCAATGAAGAAAGCTTGCTCGCATCATTTAGTTCTTTTCAGCACCACGATTGGAGCGGCAGTTGCTGGCCTCCGAATATCATACATCGTACCATGTGGGAAGAAATTGGCGGGTATAATTTATACTTCTCACCCGGCATGAGCAGTGATGACGATCTGGCGATGAGACTTTGGCAAAAAGGTTGCAGAATTTACAAGGGTGTATCGGCGTCGCGTGTTTATCATTTTCAGTGTAAGAGCACAGGGCGAATAGAAAAGAATAATGGGCGTAAGCAGTTTCAGCAATTATACGGCATGTCTCAAAGAATATTTAGACGCTATTTTCTGCACACCGGCGAACCATATTCAGGAGGATTAAAAGGGCCTGGGTTGAACTTGAACTATTATGGCAATCGGTTGCGGGTATGGTTGAGTAATCGCTTCATGAATTAGCATGGAAGATCGCTGATTGATCTTGTACCATCAATTATAGGGGAACGAACTCGCGGTCTCGTTATTTTAATAACGAGATAACGGAAAACCCGAATCCGCCGCAGCGGAGAGGACTTGGAGTGGAAAGCGTGTCCGTCCGCCCATATTTCATGGAATGAATAGAATCGTCAGATGCGAAGCACAGAGATTTTATCGTTTCGCTTTTTTCTCTCTTTTCTCTGCCTTTTTTTCTTTAGGCGTTTTCTTAGGTTCTTTCTTGGTGTTTTTTTGAGCGTCTTGACTCTTTGCCATGATCATCGTTTTTAAGAGAGTAAATTGAAATAAATGCTGTCGAAAGTAAAGGTAAGTAATATTATTTGTCTTGTTATTAACCCTTCCGTATCATGCCCCAGGTATGTAATCCGACGCTGAGCGCTATGAGTCCGATCCCGAAGAAAAATCCTGCACCAACTTCTTTATTTTCATGAAAGATGAGAAAGGCAAGGATGATACCATATACAGGCTCCAGATTGACCATGAGGACTGTGGTAAAGGAAGACAGTTTTTTCAAGGCACTGAGGGCGAGGGATTGTCCCCATACTGTGCAGCACAGACTGAGGACGAGCAGCCAAACCCAGTCCATACGGGAGGGGCTGAAAGAAGTCTCCGGAAAGTAATGAAGATAGATAGGTAAAAGAGCGGTAAGGAATAAAAAGCCCGATCCGATTTCATAGAATGCAACCATGCGGGAAGGGTAATGATTGACGATTTTCTTGTTCATGATGGTGAAAACCGAACTCAGCACAGATGCCAATATACCCATTCCGATACCGGTAGCATATCCAATTTCGAATTTATAAATGCAATACATGCCGATGAGGGCGACGAACCCGACGAGCAATTCCCGGTAATTGAATTTGACTTTGAGCACTATGGGTTCGAGGAGGGCAGTAAAAATGCCCGCTGTGGCTAGGCAAGTGAGGGCGATCGAAGCATTCGCATATTTAATGGAGCCATAAAACGCCACCCAATGAATGGCGATAATACTTCCGATACCCATAAATCGCAGGATTTCACGGAAGCTGATTCGTCGGAATTCCTTCCGATAAAACAGAATCACGCTGAAAATAATGGCGGTAATAAGGGTTCGGTACCAAACCAGAGGGTATTCCGGAAGCTCAATAGCCCGTCCTAAAACGCCTGTCCATCCCCATAGAAAGACCGCGATATGCATTTTTATCAGGGCGTTTTTCATAATTTTGCACAAAATAGAAGAAAAAGCCATTTTAATTGTCATTTTTTCAATTATACGATTACCTTTGCACTCCTTAAAAAACTGTCAAGATGCCAAAAATGAAAACACACTCCCGTGCCAAGAAAACCTTCAAAGTGACGGGTAGTGGAAAAGTAAAACGCTTCAAAGCTTTCAAAAGCCATCTGTTGACCAAAAAAGCAACTTCCCGCAAGCGTCATCTGCGTGGCAGTACTTTGGTCAATAAAACCAATTCCCGCATGGTGAACCGCCTGCTTTGCATTGGAGGTTAATTTAGTAAACACAAACATAAACACAATTAAAAAGTAAGATATGCCACGTTCAAAAAACGCCGTTGCCAGCAGAGCCAGAAAAAAGAAGATTTTAAATCAGGCTAAAGGCTATTATGGTAAGCGTAAAAATGTATTTACCGTTGCCAAAAACGTAGTAGAAAAAGGGATGACCTACAAATTTGTAGGCCGTAAACTGAAAAAGCGTGACTACCGCACCTTATGGATTGCCCGTATCAATGCGGCAGTTCGTGCCGAAGGAATGAACTACTCTACCTTCATCAACAAATTATCGAAAGCGAATATCACCCTCAATCGTAAGGTTTTGGCGGATATGGCGATGAACGAACCGGAAACATTCAAATGTATCTTGGCTCAAGTAAGATAATAATCAACCCATTATTTCAGGAAAGGTGCACGAAAGTGCGCCTTTTTTTGTGCTATCAAGATAAAAATGCTAGCTGAAAGGGATGGGAAAGCACTATGCGAAATAAATTTTCGACGATCCGGGCCACTGCATCAGGTTTAATTTTATCTGAACCTCTTCCCGGTCCTTTTCTTTAAACAGGCCATATAGGGTACTTCCACTGCCACTCATGGCGCTGTAAACGGCCCCTGCATCATACAGAGATTGTTTGATATGCGACAATGCCGGATAGGCATTGAAAACAGGTGCTTCGAAATCATTTTTCACACATACTTTCCAATCCTCAACCGGTGCTTGGATTAATTCGGACAAAGATGTCGATGGTTTGGCCGGGATGATCTGTGAAAAGGCCCATGCTGTGGATACAGCAAATTCGGGTTTGATCAGGACAAAAAAGTAAGTGGACAGATCCAGCTTGAGCGGATGAAGTATTTCACCCCGTCCTTCGGCAAAGCAGGGTTGATTGAGTATAAAGAAGGGGCAATCGCTGCCTAACTGTAATGCATAGTCTATCAATTTGTCCTGTGTCAAGCCTAAACCGAATGCATCATTCAGCATCATTAAAAGGTGTGAGGCATCGGATGAACCGCCGCCCAATCCGGCTCCTGTAGGGATATGCTTCAATAAATGAATTTGCAAGGCGGGGATTTGGCTAAAATCTTGTTGAAGTAATCGATAGGCCTTCATCACAAGGTTGTCTTCGGGCAATCCCGGAACAAGCGTGCCGGATACTTCTAATCGCAGCTCAGAGGCAGCCTGAAATTCTAAGGCGTCATGCAAGTTCAGGGGATAAAAAATCGTTTCCAGATTGTGATAAGCATCCGGACGTTTTTCCAATATATTCAGTCCAAGATTGATTTTGGCATTTGGGAAACGGATCATGGGGTAAATCTAAAACAAAAAAAATACCCTCCGTTCAGGGAGGGCATTTTTAATCTGGTTAATGGGTTTCAATTTGTTTTTCTTTGAAACTTTTGATTTGGTCTATCAGAGATTTGAGGGCGAGATCAAAAGATTCTTCAAAATGTTTGGATTCATGTTTGACAAAGAATGTGTGTTTGGGTACATGCACTTTGATTTCAGCGATTTTGTCTTTAATGTGGTGTACTACATTATCGACTTTTAAAAAGACCTCAATGTCTACAATCCTATCGTGATATGTTTTTAGTTTTTCTACTTTTTCATTGACATGTTCGATCAGTTTCTTGTCAGCCTCGAAACGCTGTGTGCGAATTTGTACGTTCATAGTTCGTTTTTTTTATCAGTTACTAAATATATTAAAGAGCTAACATGAAGGTACAATTACCGTACCGATAAACAAATAAATTGATGTTTTTTTTTGGTTAGAGCCTGTTTTTTTATTTTACTTTTAACGCTGCGATGAAACAAGGAGAAGAGAATCAATCAGATGTCATTTGTATCGGTGGCGGGCTTGGAAGCCTGGTGGCAGCCGCATTATTGGCGAAGGAAGGTTTGAGGGTTATCGTACTCGAAAAGAACAAGCAAATTGGCGGTGCTCTTCAGTCCTTTGGATTTATGAAACAGCGTTTTGAAACGGCTGTTCATTACATCGGGAGTTTGGCGCCGGGGCAAACCTTGCATCAATTGTACCATTATCTGGGGATACTGGATCAATTATCGCTCAAAAAGATGGACGAAAGTTGTTTTGACCGTCTGGTTATCGCCGGCGAAACCTACCGTATGGCCCAGGGGTATAAGGCTTTTATCGATGAGCTCTGTCTGTCCTTTCCGGACGAAAGACAGAATCTGGAAAGATTTATCGATGAAATAAAATATGTATGTGAGCATTTTCCGCTGTACAATATGCGTTTAGGCGATGGCGGATCTAAAATGAAAGTTTCGTATGACGGACTCAGGCAAAAGTTGGATGAAATAACCAACAATGAAAAATTGAAACAAGTGCTTACTGCGACCAATATGCTTTATGCCGGTGATTACGAAGACACTCCGTTTTACCTCTATGCCCTCATTACAAATTCTTATATCGAAAGCAGTTGGAAATTCGGTGAAGGGAGCGCACGTTTGGCCAAGGCCTTGCAGGAGGTGATAGAACATGCCGGTGGCGGGGTGCTTAGAAATCAGGAAGTCGTTCGAATCAAAGAAGAGAACGGCATGATTCATTTTGCAGAGACGAAAACCGGAGAACAATTTAGAGCGAAACATTTCATTTCAGGTATACATCCTCAATATACTTATGCCATGTTGGAGAGCCAAATGGTCAGGCCGGTTACCCGCAGACGAATTGAAGCAACGCCCAATACGATTTCGTCATTCATGGTTAATCTTGTGTTGATGCCGGAAACCATTCCGTATACAAATCAAAATCTGTATTATCATGAGCGCGAAGATGTTTGGTATGATTATAAAAATCCTCAGTCCGAATTCGACCCATCCTCCATCGCTGCTTTTTTTTATGAAGACAAAATGAATCCGGGATATGCATCCGCTGTTTCTCTGCTGAGTGTGATGGATATTTCACACATGGGGAAATGGGCTTCAACCTTGAGGACGACCAGTTATCCGCAAAGCAGGGGAGAAGGTTATCAGGAAGAAAAAGAATTGCTGGCAGGGCGTATGATTGATAAGATGGATTCAGTCATTCCCGGATTGAAGGATTCTATACGGGGCATGGATTGTTGTTCTCCTTTATCTTACAGAGATTATCTCAATACCCCGGACGGATCTTTATATGGATTTCGAAAAAATGTCAATGATCAAGCGAATACGACCTATGCCACCCACACCAAAATTCCCAATCTCTTCCTGACGGGTCAAAATATTAATATGCATGGTATTTTAGGTGTTTCAATTACGGCCATCTTAACGGCGGCTGAATTGTGCGGACTCGAAAATCTGGTAAACAAAATCAGGGCAGCATCTTAGAAAAAAGTATCTTTACGCTTCTTGAAAATCCTTCAAAAAATAGCCCGTATTCTGCTGAAGACCATCCTGGTCGTGACGCTTATTGTATTGATCTTCGGGGTCTATGTGTATCATGTAAGTGACATCAAACCACCGCGTATTTCCGATACTTCAGCCTTGCTGCGCCAAAGAATATCAACCGATACCAATGCCTACCAAGTCGGGAAAAACTGGTTGCAAAAGAATCCTTACGGCTTGTATGAAATGTATCTGGAAGGTGCTCCATTCGAAAGGGGGGTGGTTTATGGTAAATTGGCACAGGAATTAATTGTCGATCAGGAAATTGCCTTTACGCAAGAGATCAAACGAATGATTCCGTCTTCCCGTTATCTAAAATTTCTCAAATACATGGTGGGCTTCATGAACCGGAATTTAAGTGATTATGTGATTCAGGAATATCAGGAAGAAATTTACGGGATCTCATTATCGGCTTCTCATGAATTTGACTGGATTGGCACTAATTATTCACGTCAATTAAATTATCATGCCGCTCATGATATTGGGCATGCCCTGGTGAATATGATGTTGGTGGGATGTACCTCTTTCGCGACATGGAATCAATATTCCGCGGATTCGCAATTAATCATTGGCCGCAATTTCGATTTCTATGTCGGAGATGAATTTGCGAAGAAAAAGATCATTGCATTCTATCGGCCGGATCGCGGTATTCCATTTATGTCGGTCACCTGGGGTGGATTTGCCGGAGTCGTGAGTGGGATGAATTTGGAAGGGCTTACTGTAACCATCAATGCCAATAAATCTTCTATTCCTTTTGGAGCGGCTACACCGGTATCCTTGGTGGCCCGTGAGATCCTTCAGTATGCTTCAAACATTGATGAAGCGGTGGCCATTGCGACAAAAAGAAAAATGTTTGTCAGTGAAAGTTTCCTCATTGGGTCGGCAAAGGACCATCGTGCAGTCGTAATTGAAAAAACACCGGAAGATGTGGATGTATATCGTTCTGATATTGACCGCATTACTTGTGCCAATCATTATCAAGGGAAAAAATTGGCCAAAGAATCTCTCAATCTGGAACAAATGCAACAGTCGGCATCCAAATATCGTTTTGATCGATTGCAGGAATTGCTGAACGCTGCAGGTCCCAACACACCGGAAAAAACGGCAGCTATCTTACGTGACTACAAAGGAAAGAATAATGCGGATATCGGATTGACGAATGAAAAGGCACTCAATCAGTTTATTGCACATCATTCGATTATTTTTGAACCTGAGAAAAGGTTGGTTTGGGTAAGCACTTCACCCTGGCAAGAGGGCGCATATATTTGTTATGATCTAAAGACCATCTTCTCCCATGCGACCCATTCTATGCCGCTATATAATCCTTCCCTGACCATAGCACCCGATACCTTATTGCAAACGAAAACCTATCAACAATTACAAACCTATCTGTATCTTGAGCAACAACATATACATCGTAAACCCATTGTCCCCATGCAGATCGTACAGGCAAATCCTACTTATTATGATGCTTATCGGATCGCGGGGGATGTCTATATGGAAAGGCAACAAAAAGATAGTGCACTTCTTATGTATCAAAAGGCACTGAAATTTGAAATCGCCACACAAGGAGAACGTGAATCGATATTGGATAAAATTAAAACCTTGAGTCCTTCTTTATGATCGCAGGCATTGGAACAGATATCGTCGAAATCGCTCGTATCGCAGAAAAATTGCAACGGTCGGAATATTTCAAAACCCATGTGTTTTCTGCAGAGGAAATTGGGTATTGCGAAAAGCAAAAAAATCCTGCCATGCATTTTGCCGCACGATGGGCCGTGAAAGAAGCCTACCTTAAAGCCTACGGATTGAAGTTTATAGGCAATCACCGACTTCCGGAAATTGAGACTTGCCATAATGAAGATGGTAAGCCCTTTATACAACTGGCCGGTAAAGCGTTGCAGGAATTCAAAGAAAAAAATTTTACGCATATTCACCTCAGTATATCACATACTGAACAACATGCGACTGCTTATGTCATCATCGAAAAATAACAACAATTCATGCCAGGATATATACCCGATATAGAAACAAAATCGTTGGAAGAACAAACCGTTTTCCAGGAGCAAGGTTTAAAGTCTATGTTAGAATATGTAGCGGAACATTCAACTTATTATAAACGCTTATTTCAGGAACACCATATAGAAATCGGTCATATTCATCATTTGTCGGATTTACAAAAACTACCCACTACTTCCAAAGAAGATATTCAGTTACATAATATGGATTTTCTTTGTGTCAGTGCCGATCAGATCGCAGAATATACTGCCACTTCGGGCACCTTGGGCAGTCCTGTTTCTTTGGCCCTCACCCGTGGCGATATACAACGACTGGCCTACAACGAATATCTGTCTTTTGAACTCATGCATATCGGTCCCGGGGATGTTGTTCAGTTGATGTTGACCCTGGACAGACAATTTATGGCGGGGATGGCCTATTACTTGGGGTTGAAAAAAAATGGTGCCACGGCGGTAAGAACAGGACCGGGATTGCCCTCCATGCAAATCGATATTATTCAACGATTGAAGTCGACGGTATTGGTTGCGGTTCCGTCTTTTATTTTAAAGTTGATTGAATATGCCCGTCAGGTGCATATCGATCTTAATCAGCTACCGGTAAAAAAGATATTATGCATTGGTGAGAACATTCACAACAAAGATTTTTCGCCGAATGCCTTAGGTGCGTTGATGCAGGAAGCCTGGCCCATTGCCTATTATTCCACCTATGCATCCACCGAAATGCAAACAGCCTTTACCGAATGTGAAGCCGGACAAGGCGGGCATCATCATCCTGAACTCATTATTGTAGAAATATTGGATGATGAGGGACGCCAGCTGGGACCGGGTGAATATGGAGAAGTAACCATTACGACCTTAGGTGTGGAAGGAATGCCTTTGTTGCGCTACCGTACCGGAGATATTTGCTGCTACTACGATACACCGTGTGCCTGTGGTCGCAAAACAAAACGACTCAGTCCGGTAAGCGGCCGTAAGCAACAAATGATCAAGTATAAGGGAACAACCCTTTATCCTCCTGCCGTGTATGATGTCTTGAATCAGTTTCCTCAAGTGAAGGAATATGTGGTTGAAGTTCGTACAGGCGATTTAGGGAATGACGATTTGATTTTACATATCAATACGCCTTTATCGGCCGATGAATGCGAAAGAGCCCTGAAGCCTTTCTTGCAATCCAGATTGCGTGTGATACCCCACATCAATTACCTGTCTACCGCAGAGATCAATGATATGCAATTCCCGGCAGGTAGTCGCAAGGCCGTACGTTTTATTGATCAAAGAAAATCTGCCAACCATGTCTGAGAAAGTTAGAATGGATAAATATTTGTGGGCCATACGATTGTTTAAAACCCGAACCCTGGCCGCTGCAGCTTGTGATCAGGGTAAGGTCAAGTGGAAGGGGGAAAGTATAAAGGCCGCAAAGCCGGTGCAGTTGAATGAAGAATATGAAGTAAAGAATGAAGGCGGCAAAATGATCATTAAAGTGATCGGTATTATTTCGAATCGGGTAGCTTATCCTGAGGCGATAAAAAATTATTTAGACCTGACCCCTGAAGAAGATAAGTTGCAGGATAAACCCATCAGTTCAAGTTTTTATACCGGTAAAAGGTTAAGCAAACAAGGCCGTCCCACCAAACAACAGCGCCGGGACCTGGATGATTTTATGGAGGGCTAATCGCCTAACATGTGTTCATATGGAAAAATTATTTTAATATTACGTTCTTCTCATGAGATATAACCTTTTCCGGTTTCATGAGATCAAAGTGAATCCTATATGACGAATTTCATTCCTATTTTTCCATTGAACATTGTGGTATACCCCAATGAACATTTGAACCTGCACATCTTTGAAGATCGGTATAAGCAATTAATACGTGAATGCTATGAAGAGAAAAAAACCTTCGGCATTCCGTCTGTTTTAAAAGGCAAGATCAGTGATATGGGATGCAGTGTGGAAATATTATCCATAGCCAAAGAACATGATAATGGTAATCTGGATATTAAAACCATAGGCCGGCAAGTCTTTACCATTTTAGATATCATCCATGAGGTGCCGGATAAATTGTACAGTGGTGCCATTGTTCACTATCCGGAAAACAATACCACCGGTATACAACGCAAAATGAAATTGATCATGAATGAATTAAGACATTTTCATTTTCTGTTGGAAGTATCGAAAGTCTATACCAAAAGTGACGACGAGATGACAGTATATGACATCGCTCATCATGCCGGACTATCTTTGGAACAGGAATATGAGTTATTGAATTTACTCCGGGAGGACCAAAGACAGGAGTACCTGCAGCGTCACTTAAAAGCGATCATTCCAACGATTATGGAATTAAAGAATTTAAAGGATAGAATACAGCTCAACGGACATTTTAGAAAATTATCAGTGGATGATAATTAACAGTGGTCTGTATTTCTACACCTTTTGTAGAATTAACTTCTCCATTTTTGACTCAAATTAAAATATCTCCCTAAATTGTGCCTCTTACAATTAATTAAACAACGCTATGCTACCTGTATCACTTTGCCTGGATTTTGGAAATACGACCTATAAAGCGGCTTTATTTCATGGTGATCGTCTGACTGAAAAATTTACTTTCACGCCGGATGATGCCTTGAATACGATTCATAAATTAATCATACTTCACAATCCCGGCAAATCGATATTGTCTTCTGTGGTCGATCATCCGGAAGGCATAGAAGAATTGTTGAAGGAGAAAACCCGATTTATCCTGTTGAATAATTCCGTAAGACTTCCTTTTCTGAATGCCTACGGCACGCCGGAAACTTTAGGCAATGACCGATTGGCATTGGTCGCAGGCTTGAGTAAACAATTCCCGGGTGAGAACAGTTTGGTGATATCCGTGGGAACCTGTATCACCTACAATTTTTTAGCCCGCAACAATGCCTTCAGAGGCGGTGCCATTTCTCCGGGTTTAGACATTCGTTTGAAAGGCATGCATGAACATACCGATAAACTCCCTGTGGTAAAAAGAGAAGGACACAATTTATTATTGGGTTACGATACGGAATCGTCGATGCGCAGCGGAGCCATCAACGGCCTGGCTGCAGAGATCGATGGAATGATCGATCGTTTCAGAGATCAGTACGGAGAAATTAACTCAGTTTTAACCGGTGGCGATGGAGCTTTCTTTGAAAGCCGTATTAAAAACAAGATATTTGCAGACCCTAATTTTTTGTTTAAAGGACTATATGCAATATCTGAGCACAATTTTTAAGTTATCACTGTTGGCCATCATTTTTGTGATCCCTCTGCAAGGCCAGGCTCAGGAAAATTCACCTTATTCACGTTATATCCTCGGAAATCTTAAATCGATCGAGAATGTTGCTTTTCGTGGTATGGGTGGTGTATGTATTGCCGATGATCACAGTCTGATAGCGAACCCGTCTAATCCTGCTACCTATACCGGTCTGCGCATGACCTCTTATCAAGTTGGTCTTGAAGGGAATTTGGTGACCGTGAAAAACAGCAGCGTATCCAATCGTACCGGTTCGGCTACCTTGTCTTATGTCAATATCGGATTTCCCTTGTCGAAAAAATTAGGATTGAGTTTTGGTTTATTGCCACAAACCCGTTCGAAATACTCTATGGCTAAAAGCGATTCCATACCCGGAATTTCAAGAGTCAACAGCAGCTATTATGGCGGTGGCGGTATTCAAAAAATCTACATTGGTGCGGCTTATAAAATCTCAGATTTTTCTGTGGGTTTAAATACAGGATATACGTTTGGCAATTTGGTCAATTCGTCTGAATCTTCTTTCACCGACTCTTTAAAGATTCTCTCTAACAATATCACAGCCCGGACCACCATGGGAGGTTTCTTTTGGCAGGTGGGGGCCTTGATGAATAAGAAACTGAAGAAAGAATATACCCTTCGTTTGGGTGTTACTTACACGGGCGCTCAAAGTTTAAATGCCAAGAAAGAACAGTATTGGGAATCCTTCGGAGGCGATTTGAGTAACCCGGATTATGTAGGCAAGGTCGACAGTGTGATGAACTTAAAAGGCAAGGTTAAAATTCCGGCTTTGTTAGGTGTCGGAGCGATATTCAGCAATGGCGATTTTTGGCAGGTGGGAGTAGACTTCAGAAGTTCCGACTGGACCAATTTTTCATCTTATGGCAATGCAGATTCAAGCGGAGCCTATTGGAATATTCGATTGGGTGGGGCCATCACGCCGGATGTGAATGCCGTCAATAATTTCTGGAAGAAAGTAACCTATCGTGTGGGTGCTTATACCGGTCAGGACATTTTAAAATTTGGTGACAACAACATAAAGAATATGGGCGTCACCGCAGGTGTCGGATTGCCCATCCGTCGTACTCAATTGAGTATCGGACAATTGAATGCCGGTATAGATATCGGTAAACGCGGCACCACCGACAATGGTTTGGTTCGTGAAGGATATACCCGATTCTCATTTGGAATCACCTTTAATGATCGTTGGTTTATCAAACGTCGTTATGACTAATACGCGATGATGGTAACGGACTTACTCAATGCTCGATCCGGATACTGCATGCGCACCCGATTATTTTTCGTAATCGTTTTGGGTAGTTTGATGTTCAGCCTTTATTCATGTAAGCAAGACCTTAAATCAGGCGTCAAGGTGTTAGATAAAAGCTTGCTCAATACCGAAAGGGCAGAAGAAGTCACCATCATATACAGTAAGGAAGGACATACCCAGGCGATGTTATATACCAAATCGTTTAACCATATTCAAAATGTCATTCCCAGTTATATCGAAATGAAGAAGGGTTTGAAAGTGGAATTCTTTGATGACAGTCTGCATGTACAAAGTACCCTGACGGCCAAATACGGCAAGTACTTTGAATCGAACGGGAATGTGTTGGTGAGAGACAGTGTCGTGGTGACCAATAAGAAGAATGAGCGATTGAATACCGAAGAGTTGGTTTGGAACGAAAAGCTTCAAAAATTCTATACTGAAAAGTTTGTCAAAATTAGCACACCGACACAAGTGATTTATGGAGACGGATTAGAGTCTAACCAGAATTTTTCCGTGTACAAGATCACCAATGTGAAAGGCATCATCGGGATCAGTAAGTCTGCCCTTCCGGAGTAAGAGAACGTGCCGACGAGGATGCAATCATCCTTGGGTAGGAACGCGAGCGTGAGGGATAGCAGCGGAAAGCGCCCGCGAGGCTCTGCTCGCGGGACTTGCAGCGGATAGCCCGGCCCGCCGCGGCGGGACACGCCCAAGCTATTTTTTTACCGCTTGTGAATTCGGGAATTTTTCTAATTTCGTATTTATTAGACAAACGTTAGTACTTTTACTAGACGTCTACTCATCATTCAAACCTTATTCTATGAAACAAAATTTGATTCTCCTGTTCCTTTTATGTTCGTTCTCTGCCGCACAGGCACAATCTATCGGGCCGGGCATCACCTTCAATACCGCCGGAGGCAGTCAGGTGGTTGGTGGTAATACCTATGAATGGTCCTTGGGTGAGATGGCTGTGGTCAGCACCAATACGGTCGGCAATATCACCATTACGCATGGTGTGCTTCAGCCCTTTAAGAAAAATGCGGATGCCGTTGAAAATTCATCCCTGGTGTTGAATCATGCCACCGTGTATCCTAATCCTGCCGATCAGCATGTGATCCTGAAAACCAATTTTAATGAAGCCGTGGCCATGAATGCCCGTTTGTATGATGCCGGCGGACGTATCATTACCGACAAGCGTATACAAGCTCAATCGGGTTTGCATACGGAGAACTTCGATTTATCGGCGCTGTCTGCAGGTACTTATTTTATCATCCTGGATGTGACGATTCAGAATTCTCTTCAAAGCGCATCTTTTAAAATTCAAAAACAATAAACACAGATTATATGAAACAAAATCTCCTTCTCTTATTGGCCATGCTACTGACTTCAGTAGCCTCTTTTGCGCAGGCCCCACCGAAATTTAATTATCAGGGCGTTGCCAGAGATGCTGCCGGCAATCCGATTGCATCTCAAGCCATCGGTTTACGGATCAGTGTACTCGACGGATCCTCAACCGGTTCCGTGGTCTTTTCTGAAACACAAACGCCGCTCACCAATGCCTATGGACTTTTCAGTATTGCCATCGGAACGGGTACGCCTATTTCGGGCAGTATTGGTGCGGTCAATTGGGCCTCTGGCGATAAGTATGTGAAAATAGATATGGATCCGAATGGAGGGACCGCTTACTCCAATTTGACCACGACGCAATTATTGAGCGTTCCATATGCCATGTATGCCAATTCAGGTGTAGGTGCTCCCGGTCCTCAGGGGCCTCAAGGTCCTCAGGGTGTAGCGGGTGCTACCGGTCCGCAAGGTGCTACCGGTCCACAAGGTGTGGCGGGTCCTCAGGGAGTTGCCGGTCCTGCCGGTGCTACCGGTCCTGCCGGCGCAACGGGTCCTGCCGGTCCGCAAGGTCCTGCCGGTCCAACGGGTCCGCAAGGTCCTGCCGGTGCCAGTTATACTGCCGGATCAGGTATCAATATTGTGGGCACGGTCATCAATGCCAACGATATCTCTGCAACCAATGAATTACAAACCCTTAGCATTTCGGGTAATACCTTAAGCATCAGCAGTGGTAACAGTGTGACGCTGCCGGCAGGTGGTTCTTCCTATACCGCAGGAACAGGGATTAATATAACAGGTACCACCATTTCGAATACGGGTGATTTAAGTACAACCAATGAATTGCAAACCTTAACCCTCAGCGGTAATACCCTGAGCATCAGCAACGGGAACAGTGTCACGCTGCCTGCAGGCGGAGGTGGTGGACTCAATGGTACCACCAACTATCTGGTGAAATTTACGGGTGCTACAACCGGCGGTAATTCTGCATTGTATGAAACAGGATCGAAAATTGGTTTAGGTAATACGACTCCGGGAGCCAAGTTGGATGTGCATACCGTGACGGATTCTGTAGCAACTTTTATCACATCCGATTATAGCTCAGAGATCGACGATGGTATTTTGAACGTAACGTATACGGGTGCTGCCGATTTGAATCATATCGGTATTGCCGGTGTATCGGTTCCTAATCAGAATGGTGAAAATGGAATTGGTGTGGAAGGTTTAGGCGGTGGACTCGGTGTATTGGGTATCGGTATCAGTGGTTCTACAGTTGCCGCGTCTCAGACGATAGGGATTGAAGCCGATGCGATTTCCGATGCCGACTATGCCATAGGCGTTGCCGGTTTTACTGATTCCTATAATGCAGGATCGCTTACTGCGATTGGTGTATATGGATATGCTGCCGGTGGTGCAACGAATTTTGCCGGTTTCTTTGATGGTGATGTGAGTGTGAGTGGTAACTTAAGCAAACTCGCCGGGACATTTAAAATCGATCATCCTTTAGATCCGGAGAATAAATATCTCTATCACAGTTTTGTGGAAAGTCCGGATATGATGAATGTTTATAACGGTAATATTACGACCGATGCCAACGGTGAGGCTATCGTAAAAATGCCGGATTATTTTGAAGCGCTGAATAAAGACTTCCGTTATCAACTGACGGTAATCGGTGTTTTTGCTCAAGCGATTGTGGGTCAAAAAATGCAGAACAATCAATTCGTAATCAAGACCAGTCAGCCGAATGTAGAAGTGAGCTGGCAGGTTACCGGTGTTCGTCAGGATGCCTATGCGAATGCACATCGCGTGGTGGCTGAGGTAGAAAAAGAAAGTTTCAATAAAGGAAAATATCTTGCTCCGGTAGAATTGGGTAAACCATTAAGCCAGAAGATCATCAGCGTGAGCCGTCAGGCCGATAAAAGCAAACTGATCGTGAAGCCGGCTAAGACAACTAGTAGCAGAAGATAATATTCGTTTGATAGACAGAAAGTGCGCATCGTAAGGTGCGCATTTTTTTTGCCCCCAACCTGCAGTCGTGATGATAGGAGGGCACGTATGGGGACCCTGAATCCCGCTGCGCGGGGAGAGTGAGAAAGAGAAAGAGAAAGAGAAAGAGAAAGAGAAAGAGAAAGAGAAAGAGAAAGAGGGCGGCGTAATCGTCATTGCAAACATGACCAACCCGGGTGTCGTTCTCAATCGTAATCCCATGGTCATGTGAAGCAATCCCTTGCTACGAAGCACCCATTCACTCCTACATATTGCTACGGCAAATAACCAACACCCAAATTCATTTACCTTTGAGGTCTATTCATTTCAATCGTCATGCCTCAATTACTTTTCTTCTTACTCCTGAGTCTGCAACTGCAAGCACATATCTTATCGCCGGTGGTCAACCTTAGTCATCCCGATCAAAAATGCAATGAACCTTCAGTGGTTCTCCATCCAAATGACCCGCAACGTATGATGGTCGCTACCAATGGCACACATATTTTTTATACTTCCGGCAAGGATAGTTTCCAACATATTCAGCCGGAAAGCAGCATGGGCATCAAGGGCGATCCTGTGCTCTTGTATGATGAGGATGGAATTTGTTATTTTGTCCACCTCGCTAAAAACAAAACCAAAAATCGACCGGCATACTTCGATCAAATTGTGATTCAGAAAACTTCGGATCATGGTGCTACATGGAATGACGGAGTGGGTACGGGCATCAATGGCAAGATGCACGATAAGCCCTGGTTGTCTGCAGATCGTAATATCCTTAGTCCTTTTCGCGGGAGTCTGTATCTCACCTGGACCCAGTTCGACGGATATGAAAGCCAAGATCCCGGAGATTCCAGCCGTATTCTGTTTGCCTGCAGTCGCAATCAGGCTGAAAGTTTTTCAGAAGCGGTGGTGATCAGCGATCAGTCGGGCGATTGCATGGATGACGACAGTACCATGGAAGGGGCTACGACTTGTATCGGCCCCGACGGCAGCATCTATGCCGCATGGGCAGGGTTCAATCAAATTTATTTAGATCGAAGTTTTGATGGAGGCCGAACCTGGGGCAAGGATCAAATTGTGATGAAGGTGGCGGGAGGATGGTCGCTCGATCAACCTAAATTGTATCGCAGTAACGGACTTCCATTTTTGAATGCCGATGTTGAAGGGCATCTTTCTCTTTGCACGGTGGTTAAAGAGAAGGGGCATCATGTGGTTGTGGTTGCAGACAGTAAAGATCAGGGGAAACATTGGGCCGAGTCTGTTAATGTATTTCGCGATGATGCCGACTATATCATGCCTCACGCTTATCTCGATGCTACTAACGGAAATTATTATATCCTTTGTTATCGCATTCAAGACGGACTCATGGATGTGATGCTGGCTTATCGCAAAAAAGGGGAGAAACATTTTACAACAGTCAAGGTCAATGAACAATCATTTGCATTGCCCGGTGAGTTGTTGTTTATGGGAGACTATATCAATGTATGTGCGAAGGGAAATTTAATCGTTTGTGTGTGGACCGAACCTCGGGATGGAAGTACCGTTGTGAAGTTGCGGAAAATAGAATTAGCAGGCCCTAAATAAGTTGGTATGCATCTTTCTTCCTCGCCTTATCTGATTTCTTGAGACAAGGCCGCGAGGAGTCGTTCCACATCTGCTGTGCTTACTGCCGGGAAGTTTGCAATCCTGAATTGTTGTTCCTTCAGCGGACCATATCCACCACCAATTTGCATCTCATGAGGCTTAAGAAATTCATTGATGGTTTTGGATGAAATCGCCGACTCTACCACCACAACAGTTTGAGAACGATCGCGCAGGTCTTTCACGAAAGGTGAAAAGCCATCGCGGTTTTCAATGAAGTCGTAAATCAGTCGGGCTTTGTGTTCGGTGTCGTGTTCGATTTGACTTAATCCTGTGTGCAACATATCGCCGCTTACATGGGCCAATAAATAGATGGCCAGCATATTGGGTGTGGAGGGCGTTTGGTGTTTCGGACTATGTTTGAGAAAGGAAGGAAGGCTGTGGTAGGTGCCGATAAACTTGCCGGCCGCCTTACGTGATTCCGCTTTCGCGATACAACGTTCATTGCAGATCCATACGCCCAATCCTGCAGGTAATCCGAATCCTTTTTGCACCGAAAAGAAAAGCGTATCGATGTCGGAGAAATTGATCTTTCCATAAGGCACCGACGATACGGCATCTACCGCAATCAATGCATCGGGATATTGTTTACGCAGACCGCTGATGAGTTCATGATCGAATACGACACCGGTACTAGTTTCATTGTGGGTGATGCATATGAGTTCATTGTCTTCATGCATATGGATTTCATGCAGATCATGAAAACCTTTGCCCAATGGCGCTTCCAGAGAAACCGCATCGCGACCCATTTGAAGGGCCGTGGTATAGAATCGTTCACTGAAAGATCCGTTCACAAAATGGAAGCTGCGTTGGTTCACCAAATTTTCAATACAACGATCCCAGATTTCTGTGGCAGAGCTCGTAAAGAAAATATGAAAGTGGTCGGGGATGTTCATCAAGGCACGCAGGTTCTCCTCCGCCATCTGTTGTATACTTTCATAGCGCCGACTGCGATGGGAGATACTGCAGAATCCTTCATCCAAAGCCGATTGTATGTGAGTGGCTACGGTGGGGTAGAGTTGTGAGGGACCGGGGGTGAAGTAGATCATTTCTAAATGAATGTTGAATGATGAATGTTTAATGTTGAATTAATACAAAATCCTAAACCGTATCGTATTCGGAATATTCTTCAATACCGTTTCCAATTCTTTCGGGTGGTCGCTTTCGATATCGGTGATCACGTAGCCGATATGGTCGTTGGTCTTGAGGTATTGTCCTGCGATGTTGATATTGTGTTCGGCCAGTACCTGATTGATTTGCGCCAGTATCCCTTTTACATTTTCATGGATATGCATGATGCGGTGGGCCGTACCAAATTCAGGTAATTGTATTTCAGGTAAATTGACACTGCCATAAGTACTGCCCGTATTGATATATTGTATGAGTTTGCCCGGCACAAAATGTCCGATATTTTCCTGGGCCTCTTCGGTACTGCCGCCGATATGCGGGGTGAGAATCACATTGGGCAGATGTTGCAATTCACTCTGAAAGATCTCATCATTCGACTTGGGTTCGTAGGGAAACACATCTACGGCTGCACCGCGGATATGTCCGCCGGTGAGGGCCCGGTGAAAAGCCTTCATGTCTACGAGATGTCCGCGCGCGAGGTTGAGGAAGATCACGCCGGGTTTCATTTTCGAGATGCGTTCCGCATGGATCATGCGGGTGTTTTCTTCGCGTCCGTCTACATGCAGACTCACGATATCGACGGTGCTGAGCAGTTCATCGAGTGTATGACATTTGCGTGCATTGCCCAGGGCTTGCTTGTCGATGATGTCGTAGAAATACACTTGCATGCCAAGTGCTTCAGCGAGTACCGACAATTGAGATCCGATATTGCCATAACCCACGATGCCCAATTTCTTACCGCGGATCTCCACACTGTGATCGGCCTTTTTATCCCAGATGCCATCATGCAGTTTGCTGCTTTTCTCGAAGGTGCGTCGCAGGAGCATGATCATTTCACCGAGGGCGAGCTCCACCACCGAACGGGTATTGCTATAGGGTGCATTGAAGACCGCGATGCCCCTGTCGGTGCAGGCGTTGAGATCAATTTGATTGGTGCCGATACAGAAGGTGCCGATGGCCATGAGTTTGCCGGCTTGTTGCAATACCTTTTCGCTCACTTGAGTCTTGCTGCGTATGCCGAGTATGCTCACCGACTTGATGCGCTCACAGAGTTCATCTTCATTGAGCGCCTCCTTAAGGGCGATCACTTCATACCCTTCCCGGCGAAAATGATCGACGGCTACGGGGTGTACGTTTTCCAATAAGAGAACCTGTATTCTGTTTTTAGGATAAGACAAAGAAGCTTTCAGGGAGAGGTCGTATAATATTTCGTCGAAGTTGGGTGCTACCTTATCGGCGCGTTCGATGATGGCCGGACGCGAAACATTTTCCACAAAAGCATAGAAGACATGCGCGGCACCTTGCTGGCGAATTTCATAGTCGGTGATACCGTCGCCGATGGCCACCACCTTGCCTTGCAACTGAAGGGCGTCGGTGACGATAGCCTTGCCCTTATTTTCACTGAGGGGATTATCGGAAACCACACCGGTGATATAGCCTTGCTCATCGAATTGAAATTCATTGGCGATGACATGATCCGGTGTCATGCCGAAGGATGCGGCGATGGGGAGTATGCATTCTTTGAAACCGTTGGAAACGATATAGACCTGTTGCGGATGTTCGATGAAAAAACTCCGGTTGCGTTCGATAGACGGGGTGATGTGTAGTTGAAGTCTTTCCGTGAGTGCGGCGATATGTGAACGATGCGCTTTCAATATGCCGATGCGTTGATGGAGGGACTCACGTAAACTGATGCGGCCCTCCATGCCCAGGCGGGTGATGCGGTCTATTTCAGCGAGTATGCTTTCCTTTTCAGGTCGCCCGTCATACACCATCTCACACAGAATATCGAGGGTTTCTACCGTAATGAAGGTGCTGTCGAAATCGATGATTAAATAGGGTAGGGACATGGGGCGAAGATAGTATAATGATGAAACAGAAGAAGAGATTGGAGGAATAAAGGTTTGATACGGGCCACGGATTAGGGATAGGGTAAAGGGCCGGGGATCACAGATTAAAGGATTTCATGAATGGGGGTTGGGAATCACAGACTTGGAGATTCAGACAAAAGCTCACCTCGAATTCTGAAAATTCTATAATTCTGAAAATTCTGCTTGTCCCGACTATTCGGGGATTCAGACAAGGGTGGTTTTACACAGCGTTGCTCAAAGTGGAACACAGCGTTAGGCGGAGTCTGATATTGTGATTTTAAAGGGTGTGTGGATTGGTTGGTGCGTGAGGATACGTAGCGGCGGGTAAACCATTAAGCGGCATTGACTTGTTTAATGCTATTCAATTCAGCCACTTTTAAATTTTGTTCTTCTTCCAGGTCGAAATCATCTTGCAATCCAAGCCAAAATTTTGCGGATGTGCCAAAATACTTTGCAAGGCGTAATGCCGTATCGGCAGTAATCCTTCGATTGCCCTTTAATATTTCACCTATTCTGGTCTGCGGAATAAATGTTTCTTTGGATAGCCGGTATGCGGTTATTTCCAGTGGCTCAAGGAATTCTTCTTTCAAGATTTCTCCGGGATGAATATTTTTTAGCTTTTTCATTTTTCTTAAGATTAATGATAGTCTATAATTTCTAGTTCAGAGGCGTGATCATTTTTCCATTTGAAAATGATTCGCCATTGTTTGTTTATTCGAATACTGTGAAATCCCGAAAGATTTCCGCTGAGTTTTTCTAAATGATTTGCCGGAGGAATTCTGAGATCATTGATCGTTTGAGCATTATGGATCATCCTTAATTTTCTTCGAGCGACATGTTGAATATCCGCAGGAAGTTTTCTGGATTGATATCCTTCCCAAATTTTTTCTGTTTCCTGATCAGCAAAACTTTTAATCACGCTCAACGTATTTACTAACGTCAAAAGTATGTATTTTCATTTAAATGAGCAAATGTTAGGCGGGGGGCAAGAGTTTTAATGTTTAGTGTTTAGTTTTTAGTTGGTGCGATGTGGGGATGGGAGCGGGATCAAAAACTTGAGATCCCGGCTGACCCCGCATAGCGGGCAGAGTGAGAGCGGAGCATGAGATCGGGGAATGCATCTACAATGAAAGTAGTTTCAGCATTTCGAAGTACCCTTGAATAGAACGAAATCTATATTAATGATTGTCATCCCGGTTGTCACGGCTTGTGTGGTCTCATAGATATCACAAAATTTCATGCCGGGGCAGACCGGGATCTGCCGGGGTGAAGGTGTTTATAACGTATAGTTGTTGATGGAGGAGCGTTTGAATACTGACTTCACTCTTCTGTCTGAATCAGAATTTACAAAATTTAAGAATTTACAGGATGCTAACTGCTTATAGTGTTTCGAACTAACACAACACGAATTCTGAAAATTCTATAATCCTGAAAATTCTGATTCAGACAACGGAGTGAGGTACACAGCTCCGTAGATGGGTTAAGCCTAAGCATCTCGAAGAGCGCTCGAATCAAACGGTAGCATCATTAAGGAATGTCATCCCGGTTGTCACGGCTTGTAAGGTCTCATAGATATCACAAAATTTCATGCCGGGGCAGACCGGGATCTGCCGGGGTGAAGGTGTTTATAACGTATAGTTGTTGATGGAGGAGCGTTTGAATGCTGACTTCACTCTTCTGTCTGAATCAGAATTTACAAAATTTAAGAATTTACAGAATGCTAACTGCTCATAGTGTTTCGAACTAACACATCTCGAATTCAGAAAATTCTATAATCCTGAAAATTCTGATTCAGACAATTACACACCTCGAATTCAGAAAATTCTATAATCCTGAAAATTCTGATTCAGACAATAACACACCTCGAATTCTGATTCAGACAATTCTCCTTCTGTCTGAATCCCCGAATAGGTCGGCATGCACAGAATTTACAAAATTTAAGAATTTACAGAATGCTAACTGCTTATAGAATTTCAAAAATTAATTATTTTTATTTTTCCGGTGATACTTCTGCATCGATGACTTTTTGAACGGCTATTCCACCGTATCCAATCATCTATAGCACGAAACAGGTATCGCAATAACGAAGTATAATTTGAAATCGCATATTATATGATAAAAAACCTGCCGCCACAACCCAAGGAATATTCCATCCGTCAATTCGTGACCGACTATGTCGATCCAAGTTTTAAACCTACCGACGAGCTCCCGTATCCAACCCGTATCAGGGAGGCGAAAGCCGATACACAAATCACTCGTTTAAATCAAATAGAGGATCACGCCTACTACCTGATCTCGGGTTACGTGATGATTATGACCTTGACAGAAAAAGGTGAGATGCGCATCATTGATTTCTTTTCACCCGGTATGTTCTTTTCAAGTTATTATTCCTTACGCCATCGTCTTCCGTCTGAAGTCATTGTCGTCACGCTGTCCGAATGCAAATTTGAAGTCATCGAATATAAAGACTTGAAGTCTGCCTATGAAAGTAAAAGCTGGCTGGCCGAACGCATGGGACGGGTTGCTGCAGAATTCTATTACGACCGTAAAAACAAACGCGAAGTCGGATTCCTGAAATTAGACGCTAAGAAACGTTATGAAATTTTCATCAACGAAAATCCCGGACTCGCAAAAGTATTGAGCATCGAACTCATTGCTCGCTACCTCGGTATCGATCCCAATAGCCTCAGCCGTATCCGCAACGAAGCAAAACCTAAAAAGTCCTGAGTCCCTTCCGTCATTACAGGATGAAAGAAAGCTCCAGGCATCCCCACATTCCCAATCAGAAAATGCTCTCCTTAGCAGGACTGCGCCTGATAAAGTTTTAGCAGTTTTTGAGTTGAACGCAGCGTAGCAAGAAAAACTGTTTGACGACGAAGGAGGAGTTTTTTTTCTTGCTGCGGAGTGAGACGTAAAAAACAATAAAACTTTATAGCGCGCTTTTTCTTTGTTACTTTCGTTCCCGCAGCGGTCTCTCGCTCTGGAGGACCCTGCGGTTGAAGAAAGTAACAAAACCCCTCGCATCTCCACTTCTCAAACAATAAACACTTACCGTCCCCGCAGCGGTCTCTCGCTCTGGAGGACCCTGCGGTTCATGAACATAATTGCGGTTCATAAACATTAATTCTGTTTTGCTCCCGATGTAAACCCCGGTCAATTCAATAGCGATTTCGGGATCCCTGAATCCCGTTCCGGGGCTAAACAGAATGAGAATGAGAAAGAAAATGAGAATGAATTTTAACTCAATCCACCCCTTTCAATTTTCTAACATATGTTAGTTTTTCGGGTTTTCATGCAGAATACTTTTGTCCTATCAATGTAAGATAAAAAACAAATCATGAAAAATCTAAACCTGATAAATCCTTCAACAAACGACATCGCAGTCTGTATGATACTGGTATTCAATCGTTTCATTGGTGCCGTTATCCGTGTCGCATTCATTGCAAAGCGTGTCGCATTCATTGCAAAACGTATCGCATCCATTGCAAAACGCATCGCATCCATTGCAAAGCGTGTCGCATTCATTGCAAAACGTATCGCATCCATTGCAAAACGTATCGCATCCATTGCAAAACGCATCGCATCGATTGCAAAACGTGTCGCATTCATTGCAAAGCGTGTCGCATCGATTGCAAAACGTGTCGCATTTATTGCAAAACGTGTCGACTCGATTGCAAAGCGTGTCGCATTCATTGCGAAACACCTAAATCCAAAAAATGGGCCCGCATATCTTAGGGCTCGTGCCCCACCTTCTTTCTTCGGGCATATCGCTGTATATAGTTATGCATAAGTCGTGGAAGAAATGGCTCTATACCCAAAAGAGTAGAAGCGTCTATCGGATACAGCCATATGATTCTATTAAAGGATCATATCAACCGGATTCCACAAAATCTTCAACCGGATTCCATTCAAAAAGGATGGCATCCATAAAAATTAACTTTAAACAAATATTCTATAAATTTTAAAACAATCATAATGTTAAAAAGAAATTATCCGTGTACACAACAAGAAGTATACACCATCGCTCGCCTCGGCTGGAGCTCATGCCAGGAAAATCTCTCCGATTTTACGGCATTCAAACCCAAATACACCGCTGCCTTTATCGCAGCAAAATTAACAGACCTTGAAGCTGCCGAAGCCCTTCCGGCCGAACAACAGCGCAATGCCATTCCCGAAAACCTCAGGGTGCAACTCAAAGAAGCTGCCAGAGTTTGTATGAATCATTTCCAATCCCTGAAATGCTATATCGAAGACAGCTTCCCCGCCGATCAACTCAAGGCGGAGTATGAAGCTGCCGGACAAGAGCATTATATCTATTGTCAGCGAAACAATTGGGACTCCGTTGTGGCCCTCATGAATTTCTGCAATACCTATGCCACGGAAAAAGCAAGTACCCTTTCGGCCAACGACGTCATGCCTGCCAACTTTCCTTTAAAGGTCAGTACCGCACGCACGGAGTTTATTGCCCTGCATCAGGATTTTCTGAAAGCCGATGAAGAAGCTGCCAAGCAAACCAAGCGTAAGATTAAGGCTACCAATCAGGTCTACCGCGATCTGAGTAAGATGTTGGCCGATGGACAAGAAATCTTCCGCAACAATGATGAGCAATTGCCCGACTTCATTTTCAGCAACCTCCTCTATCGTGTCAGCGGTGCCGGTGCAGCCGGTGTGCGTGGTGTGGTCACCCATGCCATCAACAACAAGCCCATCCCCGAGGTGTCCATCACCATGGACGAAACGGGCGACAGTGCCCTTACCGATGATGTGGGCAAATTCGAAATCGCCCCTCTGGCCTCCGGTACCTATACCCTCCTCGTCACCGCCGATGGTTTCCAACCCCAAACCATCCCCGGCCACAAGGTCCTTGTCGGTACCATCTCCACCCTCAACATCAGCTTAAGCCCTTCTGCAATTACTGCTTAAGTTGAATACTGAGAGCCCTGCTTCTCCGGGAGGCCGTCGTAAGATGGCCTCTTTTTTTTGGGGGGGAGAATTCCTGTTTTTGAGACTAAAATTAATAGAATTTAATAGGGCCTTGTGTCGAAGGAATGGTTTGAAAATAGATATGAGGCTTAGCAGAATAACAAAGTCTATTTAAGAAAGCAATAATTTCTCGTTTATTCTTGTATATTCGTAATACTGTATGTCGATGAAGGATGAATTTCCGGACTTTTAACCAATTAGCGTAAAATAGACAAAAATAGATGAGCATAAATACACAATCACTGCAACCCGTTATTAACTTCCTTTGGACAGTTGCGGATGATGTTTTGGTGAATACCTACCAAAAAGGAAAATACAAAGATGTTATCCTGCCAATGGTAGTTATTCGCAGACTGGACTTGCTTTTAGAACCCACCAAAGAACAGGTTTTAAAGACTTTCAACGAATACAAATCAAAACTCCAAAACTTAGACAGCTTGCTGACCAACAGTAAACACGGTTCAGGACTGGCATTTTACAATACTTCAAAGTTTACCTTAAAAAAACTGCTTGACGACCCCAAAAACCTAAGAAGCAATTTTGAAAATTACCTAAACGGATTTTCTGATAATGTGCAGGACATCATCAAGCAATTCAAATTCAGAAATGAAATTGAAACATTAGACGAAGCCGATATTCTGTTTTCACTCATTGAAAAATTCTGTTCTCCAAAAGTGGAATTGCACCCCGACAAATTGCCACCCTTGGCAATGGGTTATGTGTATGAAGATTTGGTAAGGCGATTTAACGAAGAAAACAACGAAGAAGCAGGAGAACACTTTACGCCAAGGGAAATCATTGATTTAATGACACACCTTGTTTTCTTGCCGGTGAAAGACAAAATCAAGCAAGGCACTTATTTGATTTACGACCCATGCGTAGGTAGCGGTGGAATGCTCACCATTGCCAAAAACTTTTTGCTCAATCCTGATGGACTGATTAAAAGCAACGCCACCGTTCATTTATACGGACAGGAAAGCACACCTTTCATTTATGCGACTTGCAAAAGCGATATGCTGATAAAAGGCGAAGACCCAGACAAAATTGCTTATGGCAGCACGTTGAGTGCTTATGGTTTTGACAAGGATTTGAAGTTTGACTTCATGTTGACTAATCCGCCTTATGGAAAGACCTGGGCACCTGATAAAAAAGCATTAGGCGTTGGACCTAAAGGAGCCATCATTGACAAACGCTTTATGCTGAAAGGCAGCTACAAAGAGGAGGCTGTTACCAGCCGTGTGAATGATGGACAGTTGATGTTTGTGTTGCACATGTTGAGCAAAATGAAAGACACCGAACTCGGCAGCCGTATTGCTTCGGTTCACAATGGTTCGGCTTTGTTTACAGGGGATGCAGGACAAGGCGAAAGCGAAATTCGCAAATACATTATTGAAAACGATTTATTGGAAGCCATTGTAGCATTGCCCAACGATATGTTTTACAACACAGGCATCCCTACTTACATTTTTCTTTTCACCAACCGAAAAGCAAAAAACCGAAAAGGGAAAGTGCAATTGATAAATGCTACTTCCGAAAAGTTCTATTATAAAATGCGAAAGTCATTGGGTAAAAAAAGATTGGAGTTCCTACCCGAACACATTGCTTCGA
This sequence comes from Chitinophagaceae bacterium, assembly GCA_016786845.1. Classification (GTDB taxonomy): domain Bacteria; phylum Bacteroidota; class Bacteroidia; order Chitinophagales; family Chitinophagaceae; genus OLB11. The sequence goes on from JAEUVB010000019.1 coordinate 63,170, forward strand.
TAGAAAAAACCTTCCTGAATTTTGAAGAGAACGAATACAGCAAAATATTTGACAATGAAGATTTCGGTTATGCTCAAATAAGCGTGAACCGACCGTTGAAAGACGAGAAAGGCAATCTTGTAACCGACAGCAAAGGCAAGCCAAAACCCGACCCAAAACTGAAAGACAGCGAAAACATTCCGTTGAAAGAAGATATACAGGAATTTTTTGAACGTGAAGTGTTGCCTTTTGCTCCTGATGCTTGGTGGGATAAGAAAGACACCAAAATTGGTTATGAAATAAACTTTGCCAAATACTTCTACAAACACCAACCGCCAAGGGCATTGACAGAAATTGCGAAAGACATTTTTGCCATTGAGCAGGAAACAGACGGTTTATTAAAAGAGATTATTGAAGCATGATAGCAACAGCACTTTTATATAAAGAAACCGAATTTAATTGGATGCCTGTTATTCCTGAGCATTGGGAAACAAAGAGAGCTAAAGCTATATTTCAAGAACGTTCAATAAAGGGTTTTCCAGATGATCCGCTTTTAGCAGCTTCGCAAAAACAAGGCGTTGTTTTAAAAGAAATGCTTGAGCAACGAAGTATGGAGGCTGTTCAAAACTTTGAAAGTTTCAAACTTGTTGAGAAAGATGATTTTGTGATTAGCCTTCGTTCTTTTGAAGGCGGGATTGAATTAGCATATTACAGAGGCATTATTAGTCCGGTCTATTCGATATTTTATTTCAGAGAAAATAAGCATAACCGAGACTTCTTTAAATATCTGTACAAGTCTAGGATGTTTATACAAGAGTTGAATGTTTACAAGAAAGGAATTAGAGATGGACAATCGATAAGTTATAGCGAGTTTGCAAATATCTATCTTCCAGTGCCGCCCAAAGAAGAGCAAGACGAAATTGTGCAATACCTCAAAGCACAAGAAGAAAAGATAAATTTGTTTATTCAGAAGAAGCAACGGTTTATTGAGTTGTTGAAGGAACAACGTTTAAGCATTGTAAATAATTACGTTACATCTGAAAATAAAAATTGGATTTGGTTAAGATTGAAAGATATAGTAACTGTCAATGACGAAGCATTAACAGAAAAAACTGAAGATGATTTTTTGATAAGGTATATTGATATTGGAAATGTAAATTCATACGGTGACATTGCTGAAATCCAAGAATATGAGTTTAAGGATGCTCCGTCACGGGCAAGAAGAATAGTCAGAAAAGGTGATGTTATAATTTCAACTGTGCGAACTTATTTAAAGGCAATTACTCTGATTGAAAGTGATGAAGATAATTTAATCGCTTCAACAGGCTTTGCTGTTCTCAGACCAAAAGAAAATGTTCTTTCTGAATATTTGAATTTTGCTTTACGTGCCGAATACTTTATAAGTTCTGTAATTCAGAATTCCTACGGAGTAAGTTATCCAGCAATAAACTCATCCACTTTGAGTTCACTTAAAATTGTAATTCCCAAGTCAACATCAGAACAACAAGAAATAATAAACAAGATAAAATCCGAAACCGCAACCATAGACACTGCCATAGCCAAAGCCGAACGGGAAATAGAACTTATTCGGGAATACAAAGAAGCCATGATAGCTGAGGCGGTAATGGGGAAAAGAAAAATTAACTTTGCACATTAATAAATTGTAGAATGCTAGACGAGAATAACAATATGGTAAATGAGCCTCAGGTTGAATATGAGGATATTGATACAGGGGTGTTAATGGAACGACCATTCAATCCTGCACAAATAGATATTTCCACAAAGAATCCTACTATTGATTTATTGGTAAAAAGATTGCAGTCTTCACCACCGGAAATAGACCTATATCCTGACTTTCAAAGAAAAGATGATTTATGGGATGCAGGTAAGCAAAGCAGATTAATTGAATCACTTTTAATTAAATTTCCATTACCAGCATTTTATTTTGATGGAACCGATAACAATAAATGGTTAGTTGTTGATGGTTTGCAACGACTAAGTGCAATAAGGAATTTTATGATTAAAAAATCATTAAAGTTGACAAGTCTTGAATTTTTAAAAAAACTGGAAGGTGACGGTTTTGATGATTTGCCAAGAAACCTGCAACGACAAATCGAAGAAACACAGGTAACAGCCTACATTATTAATCCCGGAACTCCTGACGAAGTGAAGTTCAATATTTTTAGACGTGTGAACACGGGTGGATTAATAATGGAACCGCAGGAGATTCGTCATGCAATGAATCAGGGTGTGCCAGCTGTTTATGTCAAAGAATTGGCACAAACACCTGAATTTATTGAGGCTACTGAAAAAGCCTTAAGTCCTAATAGGATGTTGGACAGAGAGTTTGTTACACGTTTTATTGCATTCTATTTGAATGACTATAAAGCCTACATCCCAGATTTAGACACGTTTATGAATTCAAGTATGAGTGCGATAAGAAACCTATCAGATTCAGATAAGGAAAAAATGAAAAAAGATTTCATTTCAGCTATGTCTCTTTCAAAAGAGATTTTTAATAATTGGGCCTTTCGCAAATCGGATAAATACCCAGAGAAAAGAAAACCAATTAACAAAGCACTGTTTGAGGTTTGGAGTGTAACACTCGCAAGATTGGATGATGAACAACGAAAAATTATTAAAGAGAAAAAGGATATTTTATTTTATAAGTCAATTAGCTTAGTTAAAGAGGACTCAACCTTTTTCAATAGTATCACTACTTCAACAGGTAATAAGTCCAGTGTGGCCTATCGTTTTTCAAGTATCGAAAAAATAATTCAAGAAACATTAGAGACATGATAAAACAAATTGAAATAAAGAATTTCAAATCAATCAAAAAAGCTGAGATAAGTGTTTCAAATTTAAATCTGCTGATGGGTTTGAATGGAATGGGTAAAAGCTCATTTATACAAACTTTGCTAATATTGATGCAAAGTGATAAACTGGAAGAAAGAGTAATTGACTTAAATGGCATTTTGGCACAAATTGGTCAAGGAAGAGACGCGCTATACCAGTATGCCGAAGAAGAAAAAATTGTTTTTGAATTAACTTTTGAAGGACATCCTAAATACTCCTGGAAATTTGCCTATCAAAAAGATAAAGAAAAACTTGCTTCTGAAAATGGTTATACCAAAGAGGAAATGAATTTTTTCAGAAAAAACACTAGTCCATTTCAATACATACCTGCAAACAGAATTGGACCAATGGATATTTACGAAGCCTCAAGTGTTGTTGTCTCGGATAAAAGGCAGTTGGGCTTATTAGGAGAGTATGCTGCTTACTACATAAATGTTTTTGGTCAGGAATATGTAATAAGTGAGAAACTAAGGCATACAAATGCGACTTCTTCAAATTTACTATCTCAAATAAATGCGTGGATGAAAGAAATTTCACCAGGGGTGTCATTAAACACCAAGTATGTTCCGGAAGTAAACAAGGTAATTTTAGATTACCAGTTTGACTTACTGAACGATAAAACTAACTCGTTTCGACCTAAAAATGTAGGCTTTGGTATTTCTTATGTGTTACCGATCGTATTAGCATTACTTACCGCTGAAGAAGGGAAAATCATTGTTATTGAAAATCCTGAATCACATATTCACCCAAGAGGGCAAGCCGAATTAGGCAAGCTCATTTCATTGGCTGCAAGTATTGGAGCACAGTTGTTTGTTGAAACGCATAGCGACCATATATTAAATGGCATCCGAGTAGCGGTTAAAGAAAATTTAGTGGACAAGTCAAAAGTAAATGTGATGTATTTTGAAAAAACTACCACCGAAAAAGAGCAGTTTACAAAAATTACTCAGATAAAGGTTGATACAAAGGGAGAACTAAGTGATTATCCAAAAAATATGATTGATGAATGGGGCAATCAACTTTTTAAATTGATGTAGTAATGGAGGTATTTTACAATGAACTTTCAAGCCGTCCTTTAGCCGAAAATCATGATGAGGCAAAATCAAGGGTTTTAGGTCTTCTAAATACAATGAAAAGTTTGCGAGATTTTGACATTAACATCATGCGAGCTCATAATGACTTTTACGCGGAGCAGATTTCTGAAGAATACACATTCGGGAGTTTTTTTGGCGATACATCTGTTAGTATGGATTTGAAATTACTTTTGCGAACGATTGTTGCAAACCCTTTTATTGAAGATGAAGATTCATACGAAGCTGAGCAATTCATTACAAGCACATTTTCAACTAAAAATCAAGATAATCAAGATGTAAATCCCGAAGGTCTGGCAAGTGCTTTTGTCTTTAATTCACCTTCGATTTCGTTAAGCAGCCACCCACATTGGAGAAATAATATTTTACATTTAAGTGTTACCAACGCTGATGTTCTACAAACCACAACTCAGGTTGAGATATTGAATTTGTATTCAACGGAATGCATAAATCAAGCAGTATTTCAAAGTTGGTTAAGCTATCTGAATCCGCCAATTGAGTTAAATTCAGAAGAAAATATTTACAAGGTATTTTCACCTGAACAATTTCAATTCGAAAGCAAAGCAATTCAAGACATTACATCATGGTTTTATGATGACAAAAGATATTTAATTCGTGTTAAGGAGTTACTAGAAGATATTCCACAAAACCCATTTAAAGGAGGAAAAGGTAAGACAGAACCGTTGAGTGGCAAAGGTGGGCGTGCTTCAAAGCGGATTGTAAAAAAAGATAGAATTGTTTACACATACACCGAAGATAAAATCATCATACATCAATGTAGAGGGCATTATGATGATAAATAATTGAGATAAATGAAAACAGATACAACAGAAAAAGGATTAGAAGCCCACATAACACGGCACTTGTGTTTGGTGAATGTTTTTGAAGAAAGGCATTTCAGCAATTACAACCGTGTAGATTGTGTTGATGAAGATTTGCTATTCAATTTTCTGCAAGCCACACAGGAAAAGGAAGTAATGAAACTGCAAACCATTCACGGCAGCAATTTTAGAAGCAAGGTTTTATATCGCGTAAACAATCAAATAAAAACCTTTGGCATTATTGAAGTTCTCCGTAAAGGAATAACAGACAATAACATTAAACTGAAATTGTTTTTTGATAAGCCAGTTTCTAACCTAAACGAAAAAGATTTAGCTCTATACGACCAAAACATTTTCTCCGTAACAAGACAAGTTCATTACAGCAATCAAAATGAAAATTCGTTGGATTTGGTTGTATTCATAAACGGCTTACCCATCATCACTTTTGAACTGAAAAACGAACTGACCAAACAAACGGTAAAAGATGCCATCAAGCAATACAAAACCAACCGTGACCCTAGAGAAGAATTGTTTCGATTAGGTCGATGAATGGTTCACTTTGCAGTGGACAGCGAACAAATTTGGATGGCAACCCACTTGAAGGGTGAAAACACTTATTTTCTACCATTCAACAAGGGGTATAACAATGGGGCAGGAAATCCGCCAAATCTCAACGGCATTAAAACCGATTATCTCTGGAAAGACATTTTAACCAAAGTCCGTTTAACCAACATCATTCAGAACTACGTTCAGTTGTTTGAAGAAGAAACGGAAAAGATTCTGCCTGATGGAAAGGTAAAAAAAGAGAAAGTAAAGAAATTGATTTTTCCACGCTACCATCAAATTGATGCGGTAGATAAACTCCTAAGTAATGCCAAAGAAAACGGAGCAGGAAAACGCTACTTAATTCAACATTCGGCAGGTTCAGGGAAATCAAATTCTATTTCATGGTTGGCTCATCAATTGGTTGGCTTGTTTGACAAAAATAACGAGAATACCGTTTTCGATACTGTAATTGTTGTAACCGACCGTAAAGTGTTGGATGCACAAATCCGCAACAACATCAAACAGTTTGAACAAGTAAAAGGAGTTGTAGAAGCCATTACCGAAGGAAGTAAACAACTGAAAACTGCTTTAGAAGAAGGCAAGAAAATCATCATCACCACCATTCAGAAATTCCCATACATCGTAAATGAAATTGGGGAACTGCCCGGAAATAAGTTTGCTATTATCATAGACGAAGCACACAGCAGTCAAAGCGGAAACACCGCAGGAAAACTAAATGAAACCCTTGCCAAGGACTTTGAAAAAGTGCAGGTAGATGATGATGAATTTGTGTTTGTGGACAAAGACCAATATGACGAACTGACTTCCGAAGATTTAGTGGTGGATATTGTGAAAGGCAGAAAGATGCTGACCAATGCCAGCTATTTTGCTTTTACCGCCACCCCAAAGAACAAAACACTTGAACTGTTCGGAGAGAAATACAACGACAATGGAAAAGAGAAATTCAGGGCATTTCATCTTTACTCTATGAAACAAGCCATTGAGGAAAATTTCATTTTAGATGTATTGCAGAATTACACCACTTACCAAAGTTATTACGCTTTACTCAAGAGAATTGAAGATGACCCGGCTTATGATAAAAACAAAGCACAGAAAAAACTGAAAATATTTGTTGAGAGCCATTCACATGCTATTGCAAAGAAAACGACTTTAATGGTTGACCATTTTATGGACAATGTAATCCGTAAATCTAAAATTAACGGATTGGCTAAAGCAATGGTAGTTACAAGCAGCCGCAGAAATGCGGTGAAATACAAAAAGGCGTTTGATAAATATTTGGCAGACACAGGAAACCCATACAAAGCAATCGTAGCTTTTTCGGGAGAAATAGACGGACAAACAGAAGCTGCATTAAATCATTTTTCAAGTGCTGCAATTCCTGACGAGTTTAAAAAATCTGAATTCCGTTTTTTGATTGTGGCAAACAAATACCAAACAGGATTTGATCAACCACTTTTGCATACTATGTATGTTGACAAGAAACTCGGTGGAGTTAATGCTGTTCAAACGCTTTCAAGACTGAACAGAACAACATCAGGAAAGAAAGACACATTTGTGTTGGACTTTGCCAATGATGCAGATGATATCAAGAAATCCTTTGACCCATTTTTTGAAACCACCATATTAGGCGAAGCTACCGACCCGAATAAACTATTTGACTTGCAAAGCTCCTTAGATGCATTTCAGGTTTATACACCCGAACAAGTTCAGGAGTTTTCGCAAAAGATGGTTACGAATGTTCCTGTTGACCAATTGCATAGCATTTTAGATGTAGCAGCAGAAGTATTCAGAACTTGCTTAACAGAAGAACAGCAAGACGATTTTAGAGCCAAATGCAAGACTTATGTTCGCTTGTATGTTTTCCTTGCTCAAATCGTTCCATTTATAAATCCATACTTGGAAAGACTTTATTTGTTCCTGAACCACTTGCAAAACAAATTGGGCAAGCAACGTGACGAAGATTTAGCACAGGGCATTTTGGACAATATTGACATAGACAGTTACAGACTGCAAAAGGAAGGAGAATTTAATATTCAGTTGCAACAAGGTGACGAGTTAAAACCTATTCCGACAGACATGAGAGGTGGTGCAGCCGAGCCAGAAATGGAATATTTGTCTAACATCGTAAAAGCATTTAACGACCGCTTTGGGACCCAGTTCACCAACGAAGATAAAGTTCGTAAAATGGCAACCGATCTAATGCAAGACGTAAAGGAAGACAAGGCAGCAATGGACAATATCAATGCTTCACTTCATAAAAATGACATACAAAATGCTCAAATCACTTTCACTGACATTTTGAAAGAGAAAATGATAAACCATATTGACAGTAATTTTGAAGTATTTAAGGAGTACAATGACAACCCTGAGTTCAAAGCGTTTTTGGCTGGTCAGATGTTTAAGTTGTTGATTAACGATATTGGATCATTTAAATCAATGTAAAAACTATTTGAAATTTAATGAATATCCAAAGTTTGAATGACAATTACCAATTAATAAATGCTTTTGAATGAAGCAAATAAACTTGTATGATCAATATTCGTGAAATTTTGGATGGCCTGTATCCCGATAAAACGGGTGAAGATTTAATTTCGATACTTGAAAAAGAGGGATTTCTTGAAACGGTTAAAAAATCAGAAATCCAGTTAAACGAATTAATTCTTAATCAAAGCGATTATGTGAAAAAGTATGGTATGATCCCTATAGGAGCTTTAATTGCCAATCAACTCACTGTAGTAAACACCAAACTAAAAGATCTTTCAAATGCCAAGCGGCAAGAACTTGAACATTTATTGAGCGATATTACTTTCAAACAATTTGAATTGCTTGCTGATCACATTAGGTTAAAGAAGAAGGAATTGTTCGAGCAAATTGCGTTTGCATTAGAGAAGACCTGCGAATATCATAACTATGACAAGCACCAGTTATTAGACTACTTGCGGATTGATTCTATATTGTCATTCAAGGCCTCAATGAAGTCGGGAGAACGATTGAAAGTAAATTTGTCAAGCATGCCTTATCTTGAATGGAATGGCGACCCTAAGCTTTTTACTGATTTCATGTCAATTTTCAAGGAACGAGGTCTTGCGACAAGCAATTCTAGTATCTTTAAATTATTTAAGAAGCAGAATACTCCCCTTGAAATTCAATTGAATGTATTGAAGGCTGATCTAATTCTTCAATTTTTTCAATACTTAAAGTTGAACAAATTGGTTTCAATTATACCCAAGGGCAGCATATATGATGTTCTAATGGTTCATGTACTTGACTTCGAGAAGGATTTTTTGAAATATCAAACACCTAAGGCAAGAATGAATGTGCTGAAAAATAGTCATTCGAAATGGAATGAAAATCAGCAACTTATACTAAAATGGACAAAGGGAATAGTTTAAGTATACTTTACCTACTACTTTCCCTGTAACTTTCCCTATAATTATTCAGATTAGATTTTCAAGGGATAGATTGGATATTTACAAAAAATATAAATTATGAATTACGTTACAAATCTTATTCAAACAAACAAATTAAAACCGGCTGATGTTATCGTATTAAAGAAAACACTCTTTGGAATGCTTGATCATTATGCAATTTTTCTTGGCTATGATGAGTTTGGTCATCCCTTTTTTGTTGCGAATTATACTAAAGGAATAAACAGAATATCCTATGTAGAATTAAAATCCTTTTTGCAAATAATGGAGCCCCAACGAATTGTACGATTCAATGGTACTAATTCCCAAAGAAATGCTGCTGTTCAAAGAGCAATTTCTAGATTGGGTGAACGAAACTATAACTACTTTGAAAACAATTGCGAACATTATGCCAACTATGTACAACACGGTGTTCATTATAGCAGTCAGTCAGATGCGTTTAAGGATAGTATAAAAACCGTTGTGCCACTTGCTTTGGGTGTCGCGTTTTTAGCTGCAATATTTGGGAAGGAGTAATTTTCACTAGGCTATTCTCTAATGGTTATCTAGGTTCAGGATAGTAAATTCTGAACATCGGGATACTTCTGATCATCCCAAGTCTTCAATTGGTTCAATTACATCGTTGGTGGAAGAAATTAAAACGGAACTAATTTCATTAAAATATGGTTTTACAGCCGTATAAAGTTTATTTAAATTCTCAATTAAAAAATTAATTATATCCGTCCATTCTTCTTCATTAAAGTAGTTTAATCCTGTTTTGTAAACAGCGACAACTGACTTTTTTAAGTTGTCGTGACGTTCCCATACAAGACCATCGCCAAAAGAATTATCGATAATGTCTTTATGTTTTAATAATGCATCAAAAAGGATTTTATTTTCAATTGCCAAGGATCTGCCAAAGTTTAATGCAACACAAGCCTGTGTGCCAGTAATAATGACTTGGAATGAGACGTAGGTTATACCTGTCCCGCCAGCATATAAAGCGTTATCTTTTGTAGGATTCGAATTTTGAAAGAGTGCCGATTTGTTTTTGATGGAATTTAGAAATTTGGACCAAAAAGTGAGTCGGATTTTATATCGATGTCTTGCTTCTTCTTCAATATTAATTTCTTCTTGAACTTTATTCGTCATTGAGATAATATAGTCCTGGGCATCTTTAGTAGGAATTATTTGTTCTATGTTTAAAAAATTTAGTTCACCCAATTGATATGGCGTTACTTTCATACATTGTAATTGTATTTTAAAATTTAAGAGCCATAACACAGTTGAAGTTACTTCTTTCCTGAAGTTTGCTGCAACCAAAATGATCCTTTGGGTGGCCTGTTGATTGATTACAATATCTGAGTAGTCGATATCATTATAGAATTCCGTTATTAACTCTTGGGCATTTTTACCGTTTGATTGTTGATCAAGGTAACTCTGAAAAATTTTGCGGACTTCTTCCTTTGTCAGCGTGCTACAATATGACGCATATTTTAAGGCTTGCCAAGTAACATCCCTTCCTGAGTCATCTAATTTATTTTCTATGATGACTAAGTTTCCATTTTTATCAAGTGCTAATAGATCCAATCGTTCATTTGTTTCAGAGAAATCATTGAATTCTTTTTGAATAATTAGTAATTTTTCTCCCAGGCAATCAGGGTTTTTGGCTATCCATTCTTGAAGATGTTTACGCTCTTGGAAACCCAATTCGGTAAATGTTTTTTTTAGCAGAGGAGATATAGTGTTGGTTTGCTTTTCTATTAAGAACATGTTTTCAATTTAACGGTTTAAAAATGCGGTATACTAGAGCAAAAGTAGACCACAAAGTACATTATTTAATACAAATTATTCTTGTGAAACATTCACACTGTTGGCTTTTTGTAATTGGGTGCCAGTTAAACAAGATTTTCAATCTTGCCCTAAAAGATCAAATCAAACAATCTCAGTAAATAGGAGATGGAGGTGTCAGATCGCAGATTTGTTTTATCCGGGTATAGGATTGCAAATCCTGAACAGCTAGAGAACAGCGAGCTTCTCATTTAATTACTCCTGTTTCCCCGGAAACACATCTTTAGAGCAGATTACAAAGAATTTTCTATTGAATTGGTCCTGTTTGTTGATATAGGTATTTACTTGTTTTCTGGCCATTGAGTCTGAAGGATCATTCAGGATTTTGCGCATTGCAGGGTGGAGGTATTGAGTGAAGTTAACGGAGATGTCTTCATAAGCTTTAAAGACGGTGGTATCTGTAAAGCTGTTTTGGATAAAGGCCCGATTGTAGGCGTCATTCTTTGACCATTCATCTATTGAGTTATAATATTTCTCTTTTTGTTGGAGAATAATATCCTGATCTTTATTCTCTTCTATATAGGTAGCCAGTCTGCGAGCATGGAGATAGCGAGTAGTTACAATATCGCTAATTTTCTTATAAAACTCTGTCATTTCATGCTGCTTATTTTCGTAGTTGATGGCTTGTTTTTGATAATCGTACATTTTCTTCTGATAAACGTATGATATAAAACCACCTACCATGGCAGTTAGCGTAAAGCCAATGAGAAGCAAGTAAACGTCGTGGTATTTTCCCAGTGGTTTTAAAATGGTCTGCTTCTCTTTATCTTGAATCAAAGCATGGAGTTGATTTTGAATGGAAGAAATTTGATTGCTTATTTCCTCTAAATTCATTGTTTCATTTGGTTTATTATCCATGTTTGTATTTTTTAAGGGGTTAATTTTTAGGAATCCATCCTATTCTTCCATAGGATATGTTTGGTTATAAATTTTTCTAAGAGGGATGCCGTTATATGTCCAATACGGACCCGGGGCCACATGATAAGAGTTGTCTAGAATAACACGAGTCGCATAGGTTAGTGATCGTTCTTCTCCCCTAAACATTACATTGCGATCATTAACAACCTGAACGACTTCTCCATTTGTTACATTGACTAATTCACTTCCAATAGGAATATTCATTTCGTTAAAATTAAATCGAGGTCTTTTCTTTTTGCCATAGGCCATACCTGCATCGCGGTCTACCTCATCTACAACTTCTTTTTCTGAAGCTACTTGAGGTGAAACATTTTGCAATTCCATCAATTTAATGATTGCAATAGCCTGAGAGGCTTCTATTTCGAAAAATTCACGATTAGGATTCAATCTATCCGGTCCAAAGGCGATATGTAATGCCTTTTCAACTTTTTCATAGTTAGATACTTTGGCAGCATATACACATTCAAAAGGAAGTGGCACACCGGTACTATATAATTGCGACATTCTATATTTTACATCTTCTTGATTGGTTCTTCCAATTTTTATAATACCCGGCATAGCAGGATTTGTAAGCACATATACAATACCTTGGTTATTTTCCATTTCTTAGATTTACATAAAGTTAAAAATAATATTGAATAATAGGTTTAGGTCATAAAGGGATCTTTTGAAATTTGCTATTGTGAGGTTCTCTTCTGCTGAGGCTATTTTATCAGGATGTTCGCACTTTGTAAAGACGCGCGAGGATCTGGGGATTTTCAATCTTACCCTTACATGATTAAATCAAACAAGCTCAGTATATAGAAGATGGAGGTGTCAGATCGCAGATCTGGTTTATATGGGTATAGGATTACAAATTCGGAACAGCGAATTCCATCAAGTCATGTTCGCAATGACGGTCAAAGACGCGCTCCGTAGGATGGGATTGCTTCACACGATGATGAGGTTTCGGTTACGATGTACGCTGTTACTCGTCGTGTTCGCAATGACGTTCAAAGACGCGCTCCGTAGCATGGGATTGCTTCACACGACGATGAGATTTCGGTTACGAAGTACGGTGTTACTCGTCGTGTTCGCAATGACGTTCAAAGACGCGCTCCGTAGCATGGGATTGCTTCACACGACGATGAGATTTAGGTTACGATGTACGGTGTTAATCGTCGTGTTCGCAATGACGGTCGGGGACTCGCACTCCGCACTTCGCTCTCACACTGCCCGCTACGCGGGTTCCGGGTCCCCGTACGGAATGATGCGGTGAACGAGGACTTCATCGGGGCATCATACAAGACGAACAATCATCCAATACTTTACATTAGTATCCCGCGAATCTGCGGCATTAGTGCGCGAAGTCCTCTTCGTAATTCTTCATTCTTTCAATCGGTGGATTGAAGTAGCCGAATTTGAGGTGGGGGTATTCTTCGCGGATGATGTGCATGAGTTGTTTGACGCCATAGCGGTCGCCGGTTTCGGTGACGCCAATCTTGCCTAAATACCAATCGGGATCGATATTGAAGTTGCGCCATTGGATCATCTTCAAATCGGTATACTCGATGAGGTGGCGCAGGGCATCGAGTTCGGCCTCGCTGTCGGTCATGCCGGGGAAGACAAAATAGTTGATGGAGGTCCAGCCGCCATAAGCCGCCGCGATCTTCAAACTTTCGAGCAGATCCTGAAATTCATAATTGTTGGGGCGATAGTAGGGCGTATAGATTTCTTTGCGCGCGCTGTTGGTGCTCACGCGTATGCTGTTGAGTCCGGCTTTCATGAGTTCCTCTACCGCGCGCGGATTGCTGCCGTTGGTATTGATATTGATACTGCCCTTGCTCGTATGACGACGGATTTCGAGGATAGCTTCGCGTATGGTCTCCCACATCAGCAGGGGCTCGCCTTCGCAGCCTTGTCCGAAACTGACGATGGGATAAGGCGCCGTCTCGAGATGGGGTACGGTATACTCCACCACTTCGGCCGCAGTGGGTTTGAAGGTGAGTCGATCCTGGGTGGATACGATGGTTTCATCTTCGGGTTGAAAGGAAATGCATCCGATGCAATTGGCATTGCAGGCCGGCGAGATCGGTATAGGACATTCCCAGCGGCCCATGAAATAGTTACGGGCAGCAGGACAATGATAGGTCTGGCAGCAAGTCTCGGCGAGATGTTGTACCAGGCGGTTGTGGGGATAGGCCGTTACGAATTTGGTGAGACCGGATTCAATTTTATCTTCATCATAGCCGGCGCACTCCTGGCGGATATCGCGTTCGATGCGGGTGGCGGTGACGAAGAATTCGCCCTCATACCAACCGGCACAGGTATAGCAAAACAAAGGAAGGGTAGGCGCATCGGGTAGGGTTTCGTAGGCAGCCATATAAAAACCCGTATGGGCAGGCGGAATGAAAGCGGCTACGGCCCATCCTTTTTCGCAGAGACGCATTTCGCCGGTCTTGACATCGAGGCCTATGCCGCGGCGGCCGGGAAGTTCGTACAGATTACCTCCGTCGGGCAGGGGAATCCAGTCGTCGAGTTCGGTTTCTACGGCATCCCATCCCGTACGTCCGAGGACATAGAGGGTTTCATCTTCAAAAATATTGCCCTGACCATCGGAGTACAGCAGATAGGGAGTATGCTTCATAAGGTAATGTTGTGTAAGGAGGTAAAGGTACGATTCAGCCTTTAAGCGGCTTCAATTTTCTCGCGGCAAAAAGAAAAGAAGAGGATGAGCTCATCGTCGTTGTAATGATTGCGGATGAGGTATTGTTGCGCTTGTCCGTCACTGAACACGATGGACAAATAATGATTGCGGATGAGGATATTGTGGATCTGAGACCAGGGGATTTTTTTGTCTTGCAAGGCGAGCTGTATGCTGACGCCCTCTTCAGAGAAGTCGATGAATTGTTCGCCGAAGATGCGGCTCTCCATCCAAAGCAGTCCTGCCGTGAGGAGCGAAGCGAAGCCGAAGAGCAGGGCGGGCACTACCTGATTGTTTTGTAAAAAGTGCATAGACCCCATGAGGAGGAATCCGGCTTCGAGGATGCGAAAGATGCGGTTGTTGGCCGGGTCGGCGACGAAGTTCTTTTTGAAGATCGTCATGAAGATGATGAGGAGGGGCGGGGGAATGAGGGCGAGTACATAGATCCAACTCAGTTCTTCGAGCAATAAATATTGCAGACCATAAATGAGGAGGAGCAGGGAGGCCATGAGGTGCATGGCTTTACATTGGCGGATACGTTTGGGCAGATCTTCGATGATGCGAAGAAAGTAAAACTGCCTAGGCATGCGTATTCGATTTCATAAAGAGGTTGCACATGCGGTAGAGGATGCGCGCGCCCACATTGGCATCGATAGAGTCGAGACTGTCTTCGCCGCAACTCACCTCATTGAGATCGAAGGCGATGATGCGCTTGCCACTGTCGACCAGCTTCTTGAAGAGGTATTGAATTTGTTCGGCTTCAAAACCACCCTGAACGGGGGTGCCTGTATTTTTGCACAGCTTGGGATCGAGACCGTCGATATCGAAACTGATGTATACGTTTTGGGGGAGTTGGGCAATGATGTCGTCGCAGATCTGCTTCCAGGTTTCGCCTTCAAACTGACGTTCTTTGATATCGTGATCGAAGAAGGTTTTGATGCGGTCGTTGCTTTGGATGAGTTCGTATTCTTCATCACAAAAATCGCGAATACCCACTTGCACAAGCTTGCACATCTTTGGAATTTCCTGCAATACATTGTACATGATGGATGCGTGCGAATAGGTAAAGCCTTCGTAGGCTTTTCTGAGATCGGCGTGGGCATCGATTTGCAGAATGCCGAATTCACCGAAAGTATCAGCCACGGCTTTCATCAATCCGAGGGGTGTGCTATGGTCGCCACCCACCAGGGCCACGAGTTTATCTTTTTTGTAATAGGCCATGGCCTGGTCGTAGATGCGCTGTTGCAGTTCCAGGCTACCGCTGTTGATGGCTTCGAGTTTTTTCTGCAACTGGGCATTGTCGCAAGTCATGCCGCCTTCGCTGAGGTTGGAGATGATGAGTTCGGCGCAATGGCGGAGGAAATCATTTTTCTTGACGATCTCGCGGTCGGGTTCGGGCATATAATAACCTTGCTGCCAGAAGTTCATGGCATCGGCATCGCATAGATCGATTTGATAAGAGGCTTCGAGGATTTTTTCGGGTCCGCGTGCTGTACCATTACGATACGATACGGTGACTTCCCAGGGAATAGGGATGATCATCAATCGGGCGTTCTCTTCGGTGGTGGGCAGACCAAAAATGTTGTTGGAAGCGATCCCAATGGAGTTAGGATCAAAGTTTGTAATAGTCATATCAGACGGTTACTGTTTTTACAGGCAGCAAATGTACAGCATAGGCAGATATTTCAACAGAAAAGTGAGGGTGATTTGAGGGATATTTCCGGGAGGGGGGGAGTTTTCAATACAGGGCTTTTCTTGAGTCTGAAAGATTCTGAGGCCGCAGTGTCCCCGAGGCCGCAGTGTCCCCGGAGGCGGGAGACACTGCGGAGACGGAAATCTGTTCATCCCCAAAAGATCCCGGTCCGGCTTCGGCTTGTTCCACTGCGTGGAAAGCCTAAAAGCCGACCGGGATGACATTCCTTCATTTAGATTTCGTTCATTTTGGGCAATCTTTGAATCGCTGGATATTACGATACTCTTCGCTACGGAGCAGGAAAGGCCTTAGAAATTTGGCGTTAAGAAATAATCGAAATGAGCCGTTAAGAAACAATTGCTGTTTGACGAGCGACGCAGGAGTGAGGAGTTCAATTGTTTTAGGCGCATTTCGATTATTTTAGCTAAATTTCGACAGCCTTGACTTTTTGCTCCACTTTTGTGTCAAGACAAAAGTGGAACCCCCGGTAGGGCACCGAATGTCGGGTTGTTATAAGTGTTTTTTAATTTATGGTCATCTAAGTCACTGACTAAAATGAACTGGTAAACTCTATAGTATCAGGATCTGTTAACTAAAAGGACTTTCTACATTCTGCAACGCAGCCGCCACCCGACTAATCGGCAATCCCATCACATTGTAAAAACACCCGTCGATGCGGCGAATGGCAATGGCGCCGATCCATTCCTGTATGGCATAGGCACCGGCCTTGTCGAAGGGTTTGTAATGGGAAACATAATACTGTATCTGATCGTGGCTGAGGGCATGAAAACTCACCTCGGTCGTATCAGAAAACGCCACTTCCCGATCGCCGTGCAGGATGACCACACCGGTAATGACACGGTGCACCTGATCGGATAATAAACTCAGTATGTTTTCGGCATCGGCAGCATCCTTGGGTTTGCCAATGATGCGGTCATTCAGAACCACGATGGTGTCCGCAGCAAGTATGGTTCGCTGAGGATGCAGGGCATGTATGGCCAGGGCTTTTTGTCGGGCGATGTGTACAGGCACATCTGCGATGGGCATATCTGCCGGAAAATCTTCGGGCGTATCTTGGGTGATGATTTCAAAAGGGATTTCTGCCAGTTCGAGCAAATATTTTCTGCGGGGCGATTTGGAGGCGAGAATGATGGGTTGCTTCATGATGCAAGAATACATCAGATGAGCATCATAGACAAGATGCCCAGCAAGGTAATGATTTTGATATAGGTACTGATGCGGTGAAACTGGCTGGCATGGATTGCTTTCACGAGTAAATAAAATACATAGATGAGGGGGAGGCATACTCCAATACCGAGGAAGATGACCAGGGCCGTATTGATTTCATAATAACGGATGATGGTGATCACGAGCAGCAGCAGTAAAATGCTGATCAGGGCATACACCACCTGTTTAGCTTTGTTGATGCCCCACACCAAGGGGATGGTTTGACAGTTTTGCGACAGGTCTCCTTTCACATCTTCGATATCTTTCACGATCTCCCGTATCCAGGTGATGCTGAAGGCGAAGATGACATAGATCCAAAAACGTTTCATATACATTTGAGTCCAGGACAAGAGATTGAAATGTGGCTCGTAAAAAGCCAGACTCAGGAGGGTGAGCGCGGTGAGGAGGGCAATGATGATATTGCCGATAATGAGTTTGCGTTTGAAGGTAGAAGAATAGACCAGCAGTAAAAAGATGCTGATGATTTGAAAAATCAATACCCGCAGTTTGACCTCATAGAATGCGATATAACCCGCGATCATCAGCGCGATGACATTCAACAGAATATGCCAGATGATGATGCTGCGACGCTTGAATATTTTTTCGATGGTGACCCGCTCGGGTTTATTGATGGTATCGATGCCGATATCGAAATAGTCGTTGATGATGTATCCGGCCGCGGCAATTAATACCGTTGAAAAAGCCAGCCAGAGCAAGTGGGAAGTAGACAGGGTCGGTAACTGATGCTCTGAAAGAACAGCAGGTTTCAGGATGCAATGCCACGCCAGGATCTGGGTCAGAAAGATGAATACCAGATTGGGTAATCGAATGATGGTAATGAGTGCATTGAGTTTCCTCATGAAGGGGTAAAAGTAATGCAAATGCATTCATGGAGTATCAATCGTGAAGACCTTTTATACGGGAATGGCGGTATGAAAAATGGAATGCTGAAACAAAATCTACATCGTAGCCAAGTTTAGGCTTGTGAAAATGGTATGGTACTGATAAGGTATTTCTGTTTTTTACCGGCGGCTCAATTAGAGCTTTTCTTAGTTGATGTGCTCACCCAAGATTCATAGGATTAACTAAATAATAGGGGATTCGCAATTCAATACAATCAAATTCGGAGATACATGCCCGTGAGCCAGGTTACTTCGGCATTGGGTCGGGCCTGAATATAATTTCCGGTATAATATTTATCGAAAGGTTTGGTCTTGAATTTAATCGCAGAGCTGAGACCCAGTTTTTTGTATATTGGAATGAAGGTAGAAAATTGCAGACCTGTTTTATAGGAGATGACCGATTCGGGTCTGTCATCGATGCCTGAAGGATTGCCGCGATTGATATGCATTTGAGGTGCAATCACCAATCCCATATAAGAGGTCAGTTTCGAGAGATAGGGGAAATAAACGATCAGGGGGCGGCTCACATCATACAGCACAATGATATTCGATTCCACCACGGTCACTTTTTGATCGTAGGTGATACCGGCTGTAATTCGGTCGGTGCGGTAGTTGTAGGAAGTCAGTGCAATTTCAGTATGCCATTTGTTTTTTATGGGAGTCCGAATATAGAGTTCCTTGCCCCATGAGAAATGGTTTTTCAAAAAAGACTGACGACCTGAGAATTGGTCATTGACTTTATTGGAAGAGAGTATCATTAAGCCACTGCGAAATCCAAGTATGCTCTTTTGAGACATGGCCGGGAACGTAGTGCTACACCCTATGAAAATAACGAATGCCTGTAATAAATATCGGTAAGGCATAGGTTGATGAATTAATTGGCTGAGGTGATTCTTTTCAATTCTGCGATGGTCGCTGTCGGATCTGCAGCCGAGAAAACCGTATTGCCCGCCACCAACACATCGGCTCCGGCATCGGTGATGATTTTGGCGTTGTCTAAAGTCACGCCGCCATCAATTTCAATGAGGGTCTTCAATTGACGACGATTAATTTCTGCTTTAAGGGTACGAATTTTATCCAGGGTATATTCGATAAATTTTTGTCCGCCAAAGCCCGGGTTCACACTCATCATACAAACCACATCCACATCGTGCAGCACATCAAATAATTGACTCACGGGGGTATGCGGGTTGATGGCGACACCGGCCTTCATGCCGAGGGAATGGATCTGTTGTAAGTTGCGATGGAGATGAGGACAAGCTTCGATATGAACACTCAGAATGTCGGCACCGGCTTTTTGAAATGCCTCGGCATAGTTTCCGGGTTCTTCGATCATGAGATGCACGTCCAATGTTTTTTTTGCTTCACGTTTGATCGCGCCCACTACCGGCAATCCGAAACTGATATTCGGTACAAAGCGCCCGTCCATGATGTCGAGATGAAACCAATCGGCTTGGGAATCATTCACCATTTGAACGTCTTTGCTCAGTTGTAAAAAATCGGCGGAGAGAATGGAAGGGGCAATCAGGGACATAAATTATTTATTTTTTTAGAAAAGGTTTGACACGTTTCGAAGCTTCAGTCGCCGCTTGAAATTCGGGAATGAAACTTAAAGCCTGCTGATAGTCGTCGTAGGCTTCGGGATATTTTTTTTGTATTTCCTTGCAGAGACCTCTGTTGTAATAGGCTTCGGCATAATCGGGTTTCAGTTCGAGTGCAATGCTGAATTGACGTTCGGCCTTATCGACTGAATCTTCTTGCAAGAGCATCCATCCCATATTGTAAAATGCTTTATGGAATTGACGGTCTATGCTGATGATACGGTTCAACACTTTTTTAGCTTCCGGAAAATTTTCCTGATTCTGCCAAAACATGGCCTGACCATAAATGGGTTCGAGATCTGTGGTGTCGGCTTTAAACGCATTCTCATAATACTTTAAAGCCAATGGATCTTTTCGTGCCTCATGCAAAAGCGCCAGTTGTAGGTGGGCTTCGGCAAATTTAGGTTCTGTTTGCACGGCCGTTTGAAAGCTGCTGATAGCCTTATTGGTATCCTTCATGCCTTTATAGCACATGCCTTTCAGGAAATACGCTTCAGGATTATAGACATTGCTGCGCAATACGGTATTGATCTCTGCGAAGGCTTTCGGATATTCAGCCGTATACAAAAACAGCTTGGCGATTTTCAAATGGGCCGTCTCATCATCGGGGTTGATGGTGATGGCTTTTTGTATCCAACTGATACTGCCGGAAATGTCTTTATGTTCGAATAAAATATCACCGATGGCACTGAAGTAAGTCGCTTTCGTAGAGTCGAGTTTGACGGCTTGTTGAAAGTCGATGAGGGCCAAAGAATCTTGTAAAAGTTTGTGTAATAATTTCCCGCGCTTAAAATATAAATCAGCGTTTTTAGGGTCGGAGGCAATTTCCGAATTCAATTTTTCGGTTTCCGGAAATCGGGTAGATAAATCATTGCTTTTGGCAGATGGTTTGCCGCCTGAACAGGACAGCAATAAGCTGAAACCCACAATAAAACCCAGGAAATGAGGCGAATAGCGCAACATGGGTGCAAACCTACGAAATAAGGATTAAAATGAGAGATTCTAAATTGCCGCGGAAACTATCTGACTAAGATCACGTCGCCTTTCAGCATAAAGGTCTCATCGTTGAGCGGGCATTTATATCGGGCCAGATAGAAATACGTATCCACATCGGCATCGCGGCCTTTGTATTTACCGTCCCAGCCTTGCTGGATGTCGGTGGTTTTGAATACCTGATTGCCCCAACGGTCGTAAACCATTAAGGAAACCAGTTTAATATTCCCGTATTTGATTACCCTGAAAATATCATTTTTATCATCCCCATTCGGCGAGAAAGCATTTGGCAGATTGAGCAGGCAGCAAGGATCGTAGGCCACATTAAATTGTACCGAATCAATACATCCCAGTGAGTCTTGCACATAGGCCCATTGAGGACCATACATCAAATTGATCGCATCCGGATCATTGGTGGTGGCGCCACTCCATTGGAAAGAGAAAGGACTCACACCACCAATCACTTGAGCACTGGCCTTGCCATCATCACCGGCACCCTGACAGGAAGCAGGGGTGCTCACCACCTGTATGTCGATCGGATTGCCTTCCATAATGGTCACTGTGGTATCACCATAGCAGCCGATGGTATCGGTGACCTGAATGAAATAAGAACCATTGGTGATGCCATCGGCATAGTTGGTATGTCCGAAAGGAACCGTATTAAATGTATATCGATAAGGCGGGAAACAATCGCGTGCATGCCATTCCAGATATCCGTTTTTATCACCTGCGCAGAGTACACCTCTCAGACTATCAATTTCTATATAGGGTCTGCGGTCGGAAGGATCTACAGTATACTTGCCGGTCGATTTGCAGCCGATGGAATCGATGACTTCAATGATATATTCACCCGGACTTAAATTTTGGAATATCGTATCGGCACCTTTGGAAGTACCATCTACATAGAAGGTATAAGGATTAACACCGAAATCCGTGGTGACCGTAATGGCACCATCATTCACACCCAAACAGCTTTGATCTTTAATGCCGAGCAGCACCAATTGTACAGAAGTAGCAGGTTCAGTAACCGTACCGGTCGTATCATCGATGCATCCGTTGGCGTCCTTCACCGTGAGGGTATAAGTACCGGAATGTAATCCGCCGAATACCGGTGAGGTTTGAAAATTGATACCATCGATGGAGTAAGTATAGGGTGGGGTGCCACCGGTGCCGCCCATGGTGAGAATACCGATGCTGTCGCCTTTACATTTATTCGGTACCATGTTGAGCAGTAAAGCTTCGGCAGGGAACAAGGGTTCTGTGACCGTGAGCACGGTATCTTCCACACAACCAATATTATCGGTAACTGAAATGGTATAGCTGCCAATACCCAAGCTTCCGAAGGATCCCGAGGTGCCGTTTGAAATCGTATTGATGGCATATTGGTAAGGACTGAATCCGCCCGAAACCCCTACGCTGATGGCCCCATCATTTCCATATTTACAACTGACATTGGTGACCACCACATTGATGAAGTTCATATAACTGGCAGGTGTCAAGACGATGATGGTGTCTTTGGTGCAACCATTGACATCCTGAATATGCACAGTATAGGTACCCTGAAAGAGATTGGTGAAATTATTATTGGTTGTATACAAAGACGTATTGATGGCATAGAGATAGGGCGATTGACCACCGGCTGCTGTAATTAATATAGATCCATCCACTGCATTGCTGCAATAAGGTGGTTGAATCAAAATGGAGCTTATTGTAATCGCCGCTGGTGCCGTAATGTTGACAATGGTATCCTTTACACAACCGATGCTGTCTTTTACATGTAAGGTGTAAGTCCCTGCACCCAGTCCGCTGAAAGTATTGGCGGTGCCATAAGCGCCGGTATTCACCGCATATTTCAAACTGCCTAATCCACCGTTGGCGTTGATGGTGGCACTGCCATTGGTGGTATTGTAACATAAAGGACTTTGCAAAATAACATTTTGAATTTGGATGGGTGGTGCGGTTTGAATAGTCAAGGTTGTATCAATAAAACAGCCCAGCTGATCTTCGATATGAATGGTATAGGCACCGGCCACTAAACCATTAAAGGTTCCGCTGGTTTGTGGTGTTCCTCCATTGGATGAATAACTCAACGGGGTGTTTGCGGAACTGCCTATGACACTAATGAATCCATTCCCTGCACCCGGACAGATATAAGGAGAGTAAGACAATGAATTTAAAAAGATCAATTGATTCAGGGAAATAGAGATGATGGTATCATGCGTACATCCATTGGCGTCTTTCACATGAAGCGTATAGGTGCCAACGGGTAGATTGCTAAATGCCCCACTGGAAGTATAAGCACCGGTTCCATTGGCATAGGTATAAGGTGATAGCCCACCTGTGCCGGCTAAGGTAATGGTACCTGTTGAAGAGAAGCAACCCGGAGGAATGACTGTTACATTGGTAAACCCAACGGGTGTGGGTTGGCCAATGGTAATCACGCTGTCTTTGATACAGCCTTTAGAATCTTTTACTGAGACCGTATGTGTGCCCGGAGCAAGGTTGGTGAAAGAACTTGCAGCACCAAATGCACCGGCATCCACTTTATATTGAAACCCAGGTGTACCACCGGTGCCACTCATGCTGACTGCACCGGTATTTGTTCCAAAGCAAAGCGTAGGTGAAATATTGATCGAAGAGAATCCAACCTGAACAGGTTGTCCGATATAGATGACCGAATCGGCGAAGCAACCACTATTGTCTTTGGCATGAAGGGTGTAAAATCCTGCAGTCAATCCGGTGAAATTATTTGAGTTCAACCAGGGACCTGTATTCAAAGCATACTGATAAGGTGAAATGCCCCCGGTCACGGTGATGATCACATAGCCATCATTTCCGCCATAGCAGGAAGGCGATACCTTATTCATTCCCACTATTTTAAAATTCCCGTTATTATTAATCGATATCACGGTATCCTTGGGACAATTATTCGCATCCTTTACATGCACAGTATAGGTACCAGAGGCCAAACCGGTGAATGAATTGGTTGGTCCGTATGCGCCGGTATTTAAAGCAAAAGAATATGCCGGAGTGCCACCGGTGGGTGTAACGGTAATACTTCCCGTAGCAGCTCCACTGCATGAGGCGTTTTGTAAGACCAGACCATTGATCAATAGTATGGGCGGTTGGATGAGATAAATTAAACTATCATGAATACAGCCATTGGCATCCTGAAGATGTACAGTATAGTTTCCTGCAGGAAGATTGTTCCAACTGAATGTTCCACCATACGCACCTGTATTCAATGCATAAGTATAAGGAGGAACACCACCGATGCCCTGCATGCTGATGCTACCGGTGCCACCATTACATGGCGGATATACAATGACTGCATTGGTATAGTATAAAGGCGGAGGCGCGGTGATGGTGACTACAGAATCTTTATGGCAACCATTGGCATCATAGATACTCACCGTATAGGTGCCCGGGCCTAGACCTGAATAGGACCCGCTTGTGGTTTGAAACGCATTGTTTAAGTAATACGTGGGATTCCCTGCACTTACAGATCCTGAAATATTGATGGTACCATTGCCGGGATTAAAACAGGTGGAGTTGGTTTTGGTTACACTGTTGATGGTGAGGATAGCCGATGAAGTAATGATCACCACGCTACTCACGGTGCAATTGCTCGCATCCTTTGCCGTAATGGTATATGTGCCTGCAGCCAAACCGGTATAGGCTCCGGATGCTTGATATGCTGCACCGTTTAAACTATATTGATACGCAGGATTACCATTGCCGGCTACTGCGGTAATGGTGCCCGGAGGTGCGCCTCCGCAACCGACATTGGTTTTGGCAAATGAAGTAAAGGAGAGGGTATTGGCAGAATTTAAAGTGGCCACACTGGAATTTGTACATCCATTCGCATCCTTCACGGTGATGGTGTAGGAGCCGCCACTCAATCCTGAAAAAGTAGAGCCGCTCACAAACAAGCCGCCGTTGATGGAATAAGTATAGGCCGGTGTGCCGCCACTCACATTCGCATGGATGCTCCCTGCGGTTGGAAAACTACAAGAAGGATTAATGATATTAAAACTGGTAATGACCGGGACCTGTGTCACGCTCAAAGAGATGATGGTATCATGTACACAATTGTTATTGTCTTTCAGATGTATGGTATAAGTACCAGCCGCCAGACCGGTGAAGGTGCCGGAAGCGCCATAAGCGCCCGCATTGAGTGCGTAGCTATAAGGAGTAGTACCTCCGGTGCCGACAACTGTAATCGTTCCGGTAATAATACAGGTTGGTGATATGACCGTGGCACTTTGATAATGCAAGTTGCCGGGTGAAGTCAGGGTGGCGGCAGAGGTTGCTGTACATCCATTGGCATCTTTAATGGTCACCGTATAACTTCCGGATGAAAGTGAACTGAAACTATTGCCGGAAACGAATGTGGTTCCGTTGATGGAATAGATGTATGGAGTCACTCCACCACTCCCGTTGATGGTGAGTGAGCCTGAATTGCCCGCACAACTGGGTTGAACTACCGTTACAGAAGATATGTTCACGCTACCGATAGACAATACATTGACGATGGTATCTTTCAAACAATTATTGCCGTCTTTAATATGTATGGTATAGCTGCCTGCGGCCAAACCGGTATAGGAACCGCTGGTTTGAAACCCGCCCGTATTCAGCGCATAATTAATCGGGGCAGTGCCGCCAAATGCCGAAACATTGATGGCACCATTACTACTTCCACATGTCGTATTGGTGATGGATAGGGTGTTGACGGAAATTTGACCGGGAGACGATAAGAAGATCACCATATCATCGATACAACCATTGGCATCTTTGACATGTACGATATAATTACCGGGTCCGAGATTATTGATCACATTGGATGTGCCATAGACTCCGGTATTTACATTATACGTGTAAGGCGGATTGCCTCCATTCGCCGTGATGGTCACACTCCCGTTATTGGTGCCATAGCAAAGCGGATTGGTCACAACAGTACTTACTATATTCACCGGCGGTGATTGCACCAGGGTCACCACAGTATCGTCCACACAATTGTTGATGTCTTTTACATAAATCGTATAGGTACCTGCCAATAAACCGCTAAACGTATTGTTTGAAGAATATGCACCTGAATTGAGTTTGTAGACCACAGGAGGCGTACCTCCGATATAACCTGCGGTAATCACGCCACTGGGCGACCCCGCACAGCCAAATTGGGTGGTGACAGTGGCCTTGAGCGGTTGCTGAACCGTAAAAGTTAAAGTTCCTCCGGGTACCATTGCATTATTGCAATTATCGATCAAGGTATTCCCATCGCTTCCATTGACGATAGAAAGAGTATAGCTACCGGCGGGTATGGGGCCTGAAAAGTTTAAGGTAATGAGGTTGGTATAGTTGCCACCACCACTGCATGATGTGCTGCTTGCCGATGTGATACCCACGGAGGCCGGCGATAAGTTGAAGTCACTTCCATTCGCTGCCAGAGAAGAACACAATACATTTTCAGAAAGCAAAACCTTCATGCTGGTTGCACCAATGCAACCTGAGGTAATGGTATCATTTTTTAAAGTTGGGGGTACATTGTCGATCACCTGACAAGTAGAACCGGCAAAATTGATGGTGTACCCACTGGCGCTGCCCGAAGCATTATTAATCAGGATCACAAATGTTTGTCCCGCCGTCACCGGAAGTGCGCTACTAAATGAACCACCGCCGGCTCCAATAGACGCTTGAGAACTAGAAGTGGAAAGGCCCGTTAATCCGCCGGCTGTTGAATTGGCCAATGAAGCATAGTTGCATCGAATGGGTGCGAGACCACTGCCAATCGCCGAACAAGCTTTATCGGTCAGGTCCCAAACTGCAAAGTCATAATCGCTGGAACTGGCCGGGGTGATGGTGAAAATCAGATTGCCTGCAGTGGCCGTATTGATGATATACCAAACCGAATTATTTTCTCCGGTAGTGAGGCAACCCTGATTCGACGCATTGAGTTCAATCAAGGACCCCGGACCGGTATAAGAACTACTTTGAGTATAGGAATTTTGACAAACCGGAATGGCACCCAGGCAATTCTGTACCGAAGCCTGACCTTGGGACCGGATATTCAACAGCAGTAAAAAGAGGGTAAAGAGTAGATTTTGTGGCTTCATAAGCGTAGTAAAAGTAACAATTTATGCCGGAGGGCTTTGCGTTTTGGCGATGAAACCGAATATTTTACAATTATATGACATTGGTTATCACCCCTTGGATTCGCTTGTTTGTACAAAAATCATACCTAAGCCCGAAGGCCGGTTTATCTGAGATCAAATCCCTGATTTACACAGTGATTTCAGTTCGCTTAAAAACTAATGAAGTAAATTGTTTTATACAGGGCTAACCCTTACTTTTGCCCCACCTTAAAAAACAGTAACTATGCCATACTTATTTACATCTGAGTCGGTTTCAGAAGGACATCCGGACAAGGTTGCCGATCAGATTTCGGACGCCTTGATTGATCATTTTCTAGCCTACGACCCTAATTCAAAAGTCGCTTGTGAGACCCTGGTTACCACCGGACAAGTGGTATTGGCCGGGGAGGTTAAATCAGAAGCCTATCTCGATGTACAGGAAATTGCCCGTGAGGTGATTCGTAAAATTGGCTATACCAAAGCGGAATATATGTTTGAAGCCAACTCATGCGGTATCCTTTCGGCTATCCATGAGCAAAGTGCCGATATCAATCGTGGTGTCGATCGCAGTGTGAAAAAGGAAAGCTTCGAAGTAAAAGCCAATGCTCAAGGTGCCGGCGATCAGGGAATGATGTTTGGTTATGCTACCCGTGAAACGGAAAACTACATGCCACTCGCCCTCGATCTGGCTCATAAGATATTGCAGGAATTGTCCAAAACCCGCAGAGCCGGTAAGGAATTAAAATACCTCCGTCCTGATGCTAAAAGCCAGGTGACGATTGAATACGATGACAATAACAATCCGATTCGTATCGATACGATTGTCGTATCTACCCAGCACGATGATTTCGATAAGGATGCAAAAATGTTAGCCAAGATCAAAAAGGATATCGTGGAGATCGTGATCCCGCGTGTGAAAAAGACTTTGAAGCCGGCATTGCAAAAATTATTCAACGATAAAATTACCTATCATATCAATCCGACCGGAAAGTTTGTGATCGGCGGACCTCATGGCGATACCGGACTCACGGGTCGTAAGATCATCGTAGATACCTATGGTGGTAAAGGTGCACATGGTGGTGGAGCCTTCAGTGGTAAAGATCCAAGTAAGGTCGATCGCAGTGCGGCTTATGCCACCCGTCATATCGCCAAGAATTTAGTGGCGGCAGGTTTGTGCGATGAGGTGCTCGTGCAGGTTTCCTATGCCATCGGTGTGGCTCAGCCTTGCGGAATATTCGTCAACACTTACGGTACGGCCAAGGTCAACATGACCGATGGTGAAATTGCACGTAAAGTGGAAAAGATCTTCGACATGCGTCCGTATGCTATCGAGCAACGTCTCAAATTGCGCAATCCAATCTATTCTGAAACTGCATCCTACGGACATATGGGTCGCAAGCCGGAAACGGTGACCAAGGTCTTCAACAAAGGCAAGGCCAATGAAAAGACCATGAAAGTGGAATTGTTTACCTGGGAAAAAACAGACTATGTGGATCAGGTGAAGAAGGCGTTTGGGATAAAGAGTAGTAAGTAGTTAGTACTAAGTACTAAGTAAGGGCCGCATTGAGAGATGCGGCCTTTTTTTATGTGAGGTCACATTTCAAGGTCATGGGCTTGGCGTGCATACTCATGGGCCTGGCGTGCATAGACACGGGCCGAGCGTGCATACTCACGGGCCGAGCGTGCATACTCACGGGCCGAGCGTGCATAGACACGGGCCGAGCGTGCATGGTCACGGGCCGAGCGTGCATGGACACGGGCCGAGCGTGCATAGTCACGGGCCGAGCGTGCATAGTCACGGGCCGGGCGTGCATAGTCACGGGCCGGGCATGCACGACCGTGGGCCTCATGTTTGCGGTCTAGGCTGAGTCTCTCGCTTTGGACACAGCGGTTCATGAACAATAATTCTTTTGCTCCCGATGTATACCCCGGTCGATTCAATAGCGCTTTCGGGAGCCCTGAATCCCGTTCCGGGGTGTGCGTGCGTCGACCAAGAGATACAGGTGAGCAGAATGAGAATTAGAAAGAGAAGATCATCAATGTTCATTTAGCACATTACCCTCTTTTATATCCGTTCATTGCATTGTACTTTTGAAGTATGCGCCCCTTTCTCAAATGGCTTCAACAACTTG
Source organism: Chitinophagaceae bacterium (assembly GCA_016786845.1). Lineage (GTDB taxonomy): Bacteria > Bacteroidota > Bacteroidia > Chitinophagales > Chitinophagaceae > OLB11. The sequence continues at coordinate 92,022 of JAEUVB010000019.1, forward strand.
AAGCCATCCTCAATCGTTGCGATTCGGAATCGGTAAGAATTCAATGTGATGTACTGAAAAAATTATCTGCCCTTCCATGGTCCGATGCCGATACATTGATTCGTTACCATGAGATGCTGATGTTTCTGGCAGCTCATCCTCATGATCATCAGGTCTTGAAACTGGCAGAAAAGGAATTCGTTCGCATACGCCAATATTTCTTTGAGCAACGAAAAAAATCAAATCCGAAATACAACGATTGCGGTCTGCCCTATACCACCATGATCACCCGATTCTCGCATGAATTGCTGATGTGGTTGGAGACCCGGCAGAAAGGGGCTTGTCGAATGAGTCTTGATTCCTTTGAATCGGATGGGGTGGAATTGAACACCCTGCTTCGATTTACCTTGCCGGCGCTCGAACGAGATGAAACTACTGCGGGGCTGTCTAATATAGATTTGTTGGATGCCTTGCATATATCGCCGAAAAATAGATTGACCTTTCTCTTGTCTCAATTTGCTCAACTGGATGCGCTCCCCTTGATCAAAGATTATTTGTTCGAATCCCTCAAATTATTTGTGGCCATTGATTTGACGCAAGCTTCCTTCTCTCGATCCTATAACCGATTACCCATCAAGGCTCATTTCTTTCATGAAGACATATTGAAACGTTTCGATCATCAGCGATTAATGGATGATGCCTTGCCGGAACCTCTGCCACTAAAAGATGTAGATCGGGCTGAGGTCATGGATGTCATCCGAAAATCCTTGATGCTGACCATGCGGGAAACCGATCCTTCCAGTTTTACGGATCTTGAAAGTCTGCGACTGTATGAATTGGAACGGGGTATACAAATCGCCATTTATGGTTTGAAGCCCAATCGTCAATTGGCGCTTTGTTCCTATGTGGGATATACCTTATTCAAAAACGGATTCCCGGCAGCTTACGGTGGTGCCTGGGTCATGGGCAAATCCGCTCGTTTCGGTCTCAATATTTTTGAATGCTTCCGCGGTGGAGAATCGGGTTATATGATGTGTCAGTTGCTGCGTGTCTATCGACAAGTTTTTCAACTCGATGCGATCGAAATAGAACCTTATCAATTTGGCCGCGACAATCCGGATGGGATCAAATCGGGTGCGTTCTGGTTTTACTATCGTTACGGATTTAGACCTGCAGATGCCGGTTTACAAAAACTTGCAATCGAGGAAATGAAAAAGATCACTGCGCGCAAATCATATCGCAGTTCAGAGAAGACTTTGATTCGTTTTACCGACAGTGAAATGGTCTTACGTTGGAATAAAAACAAACCGGTCCGCATGGTGGATGTAACCGAAAAAGTTTCTCAGATGATCCATCGAATGTATCGCGGTGATCGGGCTTGGGCCGTAGAAGATGCAGTGAAAGATTTTAGGAGCAAGACCGGATTGCCGACGCCATTAAATGCCGCGCAACAGGAAGTCCTAATCGATGTGGCCCTCATCGCAAAGGCGTATCGTTTTACAGAGGAAGAAAAGATTTTCCTGTTGAGCGAGATGGTTAGCGTAAAACCGGTGGATCTGTATGCTTACCAGAGATTGTTGTCGGATTTGTTTAAGAGGTAAAGATTTTTTGTACAAGAGAAGGGAACACGGATTGGACGGATGGATAGATTAGAACGGATGGGATGCATACCCAGTTCCGTAGGAACGGCCGACTTATAACGATGGAATTTCTTCCGTCGACTTCCGGATTAATGCTAGTTTTTACGCATGGTGTGGGGAACACGGATTTGACGGATGGATAGATGGGGGACGGATGGGAAATTTAGTTTGACTTTTACTGATATAGATGTGAGGGGAACACGGATTGGACGGATGGATGGATGGGGACGGATGGGATATTTACAAGCTTCGGATGAAACAATAAACATGCCGGGGCTAAACTTATCCATCGCGATGACCATCTCAATATCACTCCAACTAAAAACTAAACATTAGTAACTTAGAATTACAAAAACTAATCCTTCATCTTCAGCGTATCCCAATCCACACCAATTCTAAAAGTCTGATACAATCTTCCATTTTCCATGTTCTCGCCATAGTGATTCGTCGCGGAATGCAATACGCCGGAAGGATAAGCCACCATACGGTTGTAGCGATAGCCGATCCGGTCGATCTCATGCCAACGACTTCTCATCTTGGAATCGATTTCCAATTGTTCCCTCAGATCGGCTAAGGACATTTTCATACGACGGGCATCAGCCGGCATAGGCGGGTTAATGAGACCACTTTCTTTATGTTGCCAGAGTGAAGTGCCACAATCGTAAGGCAATCCGGGTGTGAGGTAAATCAATACCGTAATATCATTATAGGGCTCGTCGGAATGGACTCCCGGAATTTCTTTCTTTTTCCCTTTTGAAAATCCTTGATAAAATACGCCATTTTCTTCGACCGGATCCGTGTCCCAACGAGTGATTTTAATGCCTAGGATTCGTTCCAGTTTTTTCTTCATCCCCGATTCATGATAGACATTCCTACTGCGAAATCCAGTCACCCATTCCGGTTCATAATATTCTGCATTTTTTGCTGTTAGGTAGACCTTGTAAGGGTCGGGATAAAAATCATCTTTGACGATAACGAATCGGGAGTAGAGGAGTTTGTTCATAAGTGATTCATTTCTGCTATAAATGTAATGCAGGATTCAATGAATCATGACATGATAAATGTATGATATTTGTCAGTTGCCAATGAAATATGTCGGTTTGCTCAGTATAAACCTTATTGATTGCTCAATGTTATCAGGTCGATTTCCGCCCGTTTTTTCAAGGCCTCATTCATCATTTCAAAACCTTTACGGGTTTGGTTGTCTATCATGTTTTTAAACAAACCCACCAACAGGCCGCCGAAGCCTTCGCTTTGAATGAATGTACATGTGCCATTTCCATGATCAATGATTTCGAAAGCATGCAAACCATCAAACAATCCCTTGATCCACAAATGTCCTTGCCAGCGAAAAAGGGTATTCGTTTTGAAATCTAATACTGTTGGTTTGAAGGTCATGCCTTTAGCGCCGGGTGGTTCGAGGCGTAAGCATATGTTTTGTCCGGGTTCAACCGTGCCGCTCAGATTCTTAATAAATGGATTCCAGTTTGGATAGGATGCAAAATCGGTCAATGCCTCCCACACTTTGGCAGCCGGTGCTTGAATGTCAATTTGGGTCTTCAGTTCGTATTTCATCTTGTTTGTTTTAGGATACAAAGATGATGACCGAATGCATGCATGAAATTGACAAAAGTCAAGAATTTAGGCTTCCATCATTTTACGACGAATGCGACTAAAGGTCTCCGCACTCATGCCCAACATGGATGCAAGATATTGAAGAGGCACTTCATTCAGGAGGGCCGGATTGGTGTCGAGTAATAATTTATACCGATCTTCTGCCGACATCGACAGCAAACTAAAGACGCGCTCTTCAAGCATCCCAAAACATTTGGCGATAAATAGTTTTTCCAACTGATGCCATCGCGGAATAAGGTCACCGATGGATTGATAATCACTTTTTGAAATGGTAAATAATTCCGTATCACTCAATGCCTGTATATGCCATCGGGCAGGGGTGTTGAAAATAAGGGCGCTCAGATCAGTCACAAAATAACCCTGAGTCGAAATCCATTGTGTCACTTCCTTATCGGCCTGTGTCACAAAAATGCGCAGATATCCGGAACGAATAAAACTGAGTCGCTCGCAGGCCCGACCCATTTTTAAATAGTAGTCATGCTTCTTCAGGGTTTCTGGTTTGAACAATTGCTGTATCGTTGCGATTTCATGTTCTTCCAATCCGAAGTATGATTGTATGTATTGATCCAGCTCTTGCATGTATTAGTGTTGATCCGGTGTTTCTTCCTTTATCTTCCGTCGTGGCCGTCTCACGAGTTCGCCTCCGCAATTTGGACAAATATGATGAAGGGTCTCCGTACAATTTTCGCAAAAACTACATTCATACGAACAGATAAAGGCCACGCCATCCTGCAGCAGTGTGGCATTGCATTGTTCGCAAAGTGGGCGCATGTCCATACTCATGATTGATGGTTTGAGAAATTGATCTGCTTGTTATCCGCATCAAATTTAACCAAGTATTTGATCATTCTACCTACAAACAAAATATTCAACTATATTTATCCTCTACGGAAAGGATATTAATGATCTCCTGAAATCATGGCTATGAACAAAAAACATTTTTCGCTGATAGTATTCATCTTCACGGCATTGGTCTTGTTGATCCATCTGCTCAATACACGTTTCCTGCACATTCCGGATGCCAACCTCATGCCGGTGCGCTGGATTAGTATTGCCTTACTCCTCATCTATGGCTGGATGCAAAAGAAACTGCCCACCTGGATCTTCGTAGCCATGTTTGTAGGCGTGGCTATCGGATACGATTTCCCGGAAGTGGCCGTGAAACTGGATGTACTCAGTAAGATATTTCTCAAACTCATCAAGACCATCATCGCACCCCTCATCTTTGCTACATTGGTGGTGGGTATTGCCGGTCATTCCAATCTCAAACAAGTTGGTCGCATCGCCTGGAAGTCTATTCTGTATTTTTATTTTGCCACCACACTCGCACTCTTCCTCGGACTCGCCGCCATCAATCTAACACGTGCCGGTTCGGGAATCACTATGCCCGCCGATCTCGGAAAGGAAATGCCCAAGGTCGAACATCAAACATGGCAGGATATTCTCTTGCATATTTTTCCGGAGAATATTGCCAAGTCCATCGCCGAAGGACAAGTCCTGCAAGTGGTCATCTTCAGTATTATTTTTGGTATTGCCTTAGCCATGCTCGCCGATCGCATGCGCAAACCACTCTTGGAATTTTCTGAGAGCCTGGCCGAGACCATGTTTAAGTTTACCAATATCGTGATGTATTTCGCACCCATCGGTGTTGGTGGTGCTATCGCTTATACGGTGGGTAAAATGGGTATCGCCGTTTTGCTCAATGGAATCTATCTCGTGCTCACTTTATACGGAGCCCTCATTGCTTTCGTTTTACTCGTATTGATTCCTATCGCATTTTTTGCCAAACTCAATATTCGAAATTTATTCAAGGTGATTTCCGAACCTTTTACACTCGCCTTTGCGACAGCCAGTTCCGAAAGCGCACTCCCCAAGGCCATGAAGAATATGGAACAGTATGGTGTGCCCCGCAAAATCGTTTCTTTCGTGATGCCTTTGGGTTATAGTTTCAACCTCGATGGGACCACATTGTATCTTTCACTCGCCAGCATCTTTGTCGCTCAGGCCTGCGGTATGGATCTGAGTTTCGGTCAGCAATTGTTTATCGTATTTACCCTCATGATCACCAGCAAGGGTGTGGCCGGTGTGCCCCGCGCCTCCTTCGTCATTCTGCTCGGCACGGTCGCTTCCTTCGGATTAAAGGAGTGGCCACTCTATATTATTCTCGGTATCGATGCCCTCATGGATATGGCCCGCACCAGTATCAACGTGATGGGCAATTGTCTCGCCAGTGCCGTCATCGCCCGTTGGGAAGGTGAAATCGACGAGAAGAAAATGAACAGCGAAAATGTCTTGTCCAATGCCTACGAAGAGATACAGGCTTAAATAATTTGGGGGTGCCCCCTTGCGTGCAACTGGCCTTTCGTGTATTGAATAAGTTTTCGTTCGGCACGCTCCGGGGTCGGGCTGTCAGCTCATAGTCCTCCTCGCCTGCGGCTCGTGCGGGCTACCGCTTCCATCCCTCACCCACACCCCGTTTCTAATCGAAGGGCCCGATTCAGTTTAAGCTTTTCCGCGGAATGGAATATCTTCGCACCATGAAAAAAATGGCCATCCTTTTATTTTGTGTTTCTCTATTTTCATTTCAAGTTCAATCGGTTCAGGCACAAGCCACCAATCTGTATGAGGACTTTAGCACTTGTGTCAGTGGTCTGCCTGCGGGATGGCAATCTTATTCCGTGTCCGGTACGCAACAATGGCAATGTACCACCTCAGGGTATATCGGCAGCGGGGTGCGTATGAATGGCTATAGCGGCGGTGCCAATACCAATGACGATTGGCTGATTTCTCCTTTATTGGATTTGAGTGCTTACCAAAGTCCGCAACTGGCCTTTTGGAATTATACGGCTTTCAATGGCTCTCCTTTACAGGTATTGGTCTCCAACAATTATTCGGGATCCGGCAATCCCAATGCCGCTACCTGGATACCCGTTCCCGTCGGTTTGGCTTTGCCCAACTCTTCTTCATGGTTCTATACCAATTTTGTCAACCTCAATGCTTATAAAAGTCAACCCCTGCATATCGCCTTCAAGTATTTGTCGACCAATAGCGCTGCAGCCGATTGGCGCATCGATGATGTAACGGTCACCGATGGAAGTCTGTTTGTTTACAAACAATTCGTTCATGCCGGCGATGGTTTGGCCGGAGGATATTCGGGTGCAAGTTCATTTACGTTTATGTATCAGAATCTCACAGGCGGTCCTCTGACGGTCACCGCACCGTCTCCTTTTCAATTGTCGAAAGATGGGATCACCTATGCATCTCAATTGACTTATACATCAGGTATATCCGGACTCATGCAAAATGTATTTGTGCGCACAGCGCCTACGGTAGCGGATAAAGTGTATCGCAAGGAAATCAGCTTTGCACTCGGAAGTGTTCCGCTCGGTGAGAAAGTCTATGTACTCGGAACCTCATTACCCGATCAGCAAACCCTGCAAGTGGCCAATTGGAATATGCGTTGGTTTGGCGATCCTTCTTTTTGCGGATGCGATACCAACCTCGCCCGTCTTAATGCGACACAAGTGCTGAAAGATATGCAAGCCGATGTGTATTGTCTGCAGGAAGTGGTCAACATCAATCAGTTGGCGCAGATCACGTCATCGCTCGGTAGCAATTACCAATATGCGGTCGCGCCTTTTGGTTCCGGAGCCACATCAACATCATCTTTCAATTATCCGGGATGTCAAAAATTGGCGTATATCTACAACACGTCTAAAATTCAAAACCTCGGTACCTTCGGTTTGTTAGCCAGTACTTACCCTGCCGATACTTCGGCCTACTATTGTTTTTCCTCGGGCCGATACCCTTTCATCATGAAGGCCAAATTGCTGTTGAATGGAAATAGCGATACGGTCATCATCGCCAATATTCATAGTAAGGCCGGTTCTACCACCGCCGATTATCAGCGCCGCCAATGTGGGGTACAGCACATGACGGACAGTTTGAATGCTCTGTTCCCCGGGAAAAAAGTGTTGGTCATCGGCGATTATAACGATTACCTCGAGGGCACACCGGTCAGCGGACAAACCGTAACGCCTTATCAATATTTATTGTCCAATAATTATCAGGGCATCACTCTGCCATCTCATTACCCCGGACAAAGCACTTATACCGGCACCACCGATCATATGATCGATAATGTAGTCTGTTCGAATGCCCTCTTTCCGTCTTACGCCGATAGCAGTTGTTTCATCTTTACTGAACCTGAAAAATATCTGACCGATTTTGCCAATACCACCAGCGATCATTATCCGATGATGAGCTACTTCCATTTCAATTTTCCGGCACCGACCTCGGTGGATGAAAGTGTAACGCAAAGTCGCATAGGTCTTATCAATCCTTCTTCAGATTTGATTTTATTTACTTCCTCAGGTTCTGTCGACCAGGAAGTGGCAGTCACAGTTTATGATATGACCGGGCAACGAATCCAAAATGTGAAGTTGGGTTCTTTAAACGGACTAACCCGAATTCCCGTTTCAGGATTATCTGCCGGACTTTATCTGGTCGATATACTCCATCAAAAGCAACATATCCGGCTGAAATGGATCAAGCCATAGACATAAAAAAAAGTGCCTCGAGGGGCACTTCTTTTTTTTTAAGTTCGTTTAATATTCATCCTCGTTGAAGAAGAAATCTTCTTGTGTCGGATAATCCGGCCAGATATCTTCGATGCCTTCATAGGCTTCACCTTCGTCATCCAATTCTTGCAAATTTTCGATCACTTCGATCGGGGCGCCTGAACGAATGGCATAGTCGATGAGTTCATCTTTGGTTGCCGGCCAGGGTGCTTCTTCTAAATGAGAAGCTAATTCGAGACTCCAGAACATATTATAAATTTATGGTGTGTTAATTGTTAATTTGCGCAAATGTATGATTAAATTTATAACTTCCAAATCTTTATGTTTGCATAATGTTATCCACAGAAAACCTCACTAAAAACTACGGGAAACTCGCTATTTTAAAGGGTGTGAGCATTTCTGTGAACCGTGCCGAGATCGTCAGTATCATTGGTTCTTCCGGTGCCGGAAAAAGTACTTTACTGCATATCATGGGTACTTTAGATACACCCGATTCGGGCAAGGTTTTTCTGGAAGGTGTCGATGTATTTTCTCTCTCTCAGAGAAAGCTGGCCGATTTCAGAAATCGTAAAATCGGATTTGTTTTTCAGTTTCATCATCTGCTGCCGGAATTCAGTGCATTGGAAAATGTATCGGTACCCTCATGGATAGCCGGCACCTCGAAAAAGGAAACAGAAATCCGTGCCATGGAATTGCTCGACCGTATGCAACTCAAAGATCGGGTTCATCATAAGCCGCATGAACTCTCCGGTGGTGAACAACAGCGCGTGGCCATAGCACGTGCCCTCATCAATAATCCCTCAGTGGTGCTGGCTGATGAGCCTACCGGAAATCTCGACAGTCAAAATTCCGAAGCCATCTTTGCCCTGATCAAGGATTTGCGGGCCGACCTCAAACAAACTTTTGTATTGGTGACCCACAATCCGGAGTTGGCCCAACAATCTGACCGTATTCTGAAAATGGCCGATGGCAAAACGATATAAATGAAATTTCAAAAAGCAAGTATACCCTATGCCGATACAGGATTCTTTTCTCCGCTGGTGATCGATTATCTGGCTCAGGATGATCAACTCAAGTCCTTTGTACAGGACTTTCCTTCGGTAAAGGCCATAGGCGAACAAATCAAGCGCAAACAGGAACAACCGGTCGACCGGGCAGTTTTAGTAAAAGCTTTGAACAAGCAGTATAGCGCTGTTGCGCCGGGAGATCCGGTTAAACGCAATATCGATGCTTTGGCATCTTCCAAAACTTTTACCATTTGCACCGCCCATCAGCCGAATATCTTTACAGGCTATCTCTATTTTATCTATAAAATCGTGCATGCGATTCGTTTGTCGCAGGAATGCGCCAGGCATTACCCTGACTATCAATTTGTGCCGGTTTATTATATGGGCAGTGAGGATAACGACCTGGACGAAATCGGTGCACTCTATTATGGGGGACAATCCTATCAATGGGCCACGGAACAAACAGGAGCCTGCGGTCGGATGTCGACCCGGGATTTGACCGGCATACGGGACGAGATCATCCGAACCCTGAACGATCAGTTGCCCCGGGAAAAGGAAATGATTCAACTGCTTCGGCACGCTTATAATGGAACCCATACCCTCGCACAGGCCACACGGATTTTTGTCCATGCGCTTTTTCAACAATACGGGTTGATTATAATAGACGGCGATGATCCTGAATTGAAAGCGAATTTTCGTCCCGTGCTTCAGGATGAATTATTGCATCAGACTTCTGCACGCATCGTAGGCGAACAGATCGAAAAGCTTAAACTTCATTATAATGCCCAGGCTAATCCCCGGGATTTAAATCTATTTTACCTCAAGGAAGGTCTTCGCGAACGCATCGAAAAAGATGGAGAAGGGTGGAAGGTGGTGAACACCAACGTCCATTTTGTCAGGCAGGATATCGACCAAATGATCTCGGAGCACCCCGAATATTTTTCACCCAATGTAATTCTCCGACCTTTATATCAGGAAGCCATTTTGCCCAATATCGCCTTCATCGGTGGGGGCGGTGAGCTGGCCTATTGGCTGGAAATGAAGACCTTGTTTGAGCATTACGGGGTGGTATACCCCCTGCTTTTCCTGCGGAATTCACTCCTGGTCATCCCGGAGAAGGAAGCAGAACTGCAAGGCAAGGCCGGTCTGGAAATAAAGGATTTGTTTAAAGCATCACTTCAGTTAGGGAATGAAATCATTCAAAATGATGCGTCATTAAAAAAACTTCAAGATATTGATTTGCAATTAGTTAAAGCGTATGACTTAATTATAGCTTTAGCCAGCGAATCTGGTTTGAATCTCGCGGAAAGCATGCAGGCCCATCGGGCTAAGGCTTTGAAGATACAGACCCAAATCGCCGGGAAGTTCAGGAATGCCTTACGGAAGAAGGAACATATCCAATTGGAACGAATCGAGAAATTGAAGAGTCGATTATTCCCGGGCGGTAATCTTCAGGAACGAAAGGAGAACTACCTCACTTTCTTTAAATGGTATGGGGAGGACTTCATTGAGTCCCTGGTAAAACTTCAGGAAGGATTCGGAACCGAGTTCATGGTCCTGACAGAAAGTCGGGATTCTGTTATTGATTCAAAATGAGAATCGTCGGGTAGTGATCGCTGTAACCATCGTTCCAAACCCCGTTGGAATACGAGCGTTTTGGATATCCTTTATACTGCCCGAATTTCTCAATCATAAATGGACGATTGAACACGATGGCTTCTTTATAATGTAATCCCGGGGAACTGCTTTTCAGATATCCGTAAGAAATGAGAATTTGATCGAAGAGCCCCCAGGTGTCCTGGTATGCCATGGTGCCAAGTCCGCGTTTGTAGAAAGCCGTCCAGGGATTAAACATGCCACCCGGTTTCACCTCGTTCGTTTTCCATTTAGTCCCCAATACTTGCGTCACACTCGCATTGATGGGATCATCGTTGAGGTCACCCATGACGATGACTTTGGTGAGGGGATCTATTTTCATGAGGGAATCGATGACCTTTTTGCTGACGCCGGCTGCGATCTTGCGTTTTTCTCGGGTAGCACTTTCGCCGCCTCTGCGTGAGGGCCAGTGATTCACGAAAACATGGACCACATCATCATTCAGTTTGCCCACAACATATAATACGTCACGGGTAGGCCTATCGCCAACTTCTACCGGCACGGTTAAAGAGCTGGCGCTCATCACTTTAAACATTTTTGGGTTATACAGGAGTCCGCAATCCACGCCTCTTTCATCCGGTCCGTCGAAATGCACCACCTTCCAGCCACGGGCACGGAGTTTGGGGTGATTGCACAAGGTTTTGAGGACGTCCAGGTTTTCAATTTCGGCCACACCCAAGAAGGCCAATCCTTCCGGATTTTGTTCCACGCCCATGATGGAGACCACCGAGGCTAAATTGTCTACTTTCTTGATGAAGACCGCCGGGGTATAGGCATTGGCGCCGTCGGGGGTAAACTCATCGTCGTTCACATTGGGATCGTTGATGGTATCGTAGTAATTCTCGAGGTTATAAAAACCTACAACAATCGGTGGTTTTTGTTGCGCATACAACAGGGTATTCATCACCAACAAGCCAATCAGCATCAGGGACTTCTTCATCATCAAAATTATTATAGGTTAAAAAAACAACGAATTTTTCAATTCATCGGGGTAAAGAGCTTTATTTTTTGATGAAGATCCGGCCTTTTACCATTTATTAAGAAGCCGGGGCGGATCAATGGTCTTTGTAAATCGCAACTGTATTGATGCCTTGCGAGGTTCTAACCCCTCTGTACATCCCTTCGCTATTGAAACACAGATCGTAGTTGCCCTTTGCATCCACGGCGATCAATCCGCCTTCGCCACCGATTTTCACCAGTTTATCTTTGACGACGATTTCGCAGGCCTCGTGCAGGGACAGGCCTTTATATTCCATCAAGCAGGAAACATCATAGGCGACTACGGCACGGAGGAAGTATTCGCCATGACCGGTGCAACTGATGGCGCAAGTGGCATCGTTGGCATAAGTACCCGAACCGATGACCGGACTGTCGCCAATACGGCCGTAGCGTTTGTTGGTCATGCCTCCGGTAGATGTTGCGCCGGCGAGGTGACCGTATTTATCGCAGGCTACGGCACCCACCGTTCCGAATTTCTTTTCTTCGTGGGCCATGCCTTTGAGATTATCTTCCTTATGGTCGAGCTGATAGAAGTCGGAGTCGCGGATTTCGATCCATTGATCGTAGCGATATTTGGTAAAGAAGTAATCGTCGGGGGCCTGAGCGATACCGCGGTTGAGGGCGAACTCTTTGGCGCCATTGCCACTCAGCATCACATGTCCGGAATGCAACATCACTTCACGGGCGAGGACCACGGGATTTTTGATATTGCGAACACCTGCTACAGCACCGGCAGCGAGGTTGGATCCATCCATGATGGCCGCATCCATTTCGTTGACCCCTTTCTTAGTGAAGACGGCGCCGCGACCCGCATTGAAGAGTTCATTATCTTCCAGACTACTCACCGCAGCCACGATGGCATCCATGGCGGTGCCATCTTGTTCAAGTATTTTATAGCCCGCATCCAGTGCATCTTGCAAACCTTGTCTGTACTTCAATTCCAGATCGGGGGTGAGCATAGATTTTAATATGGTGCCGGCGCCACCGTGTATGGCCAGGGTAAAATTTGACATCGTTTTTTCTTTGAACCGTAAAAGTATAGCAGAAAGTAGAAAATAGGGAGTAGGGTGAAGGATAAGTGGATAAAATAGTTGAGCGCATCTTGAGTAGGATTATTTGGCTTTATCGAATCACCTGCCCACAATTCCTCATTGATGCAACCCCGCTTTCAATTCCCGGGCGATCCATTTTTCAAGGCGCTTATGTTTTTCCTGTTGTTTCACTTCATCCAGAAAATCATCATCATTTACGCCTTCTCCTTTTTCATATACTGCCAACACGTTGCGCAGGGCTGCTGCATGTAGCAAGACTTCATCGTAGCGATCTGCAGGTTGTTGTAAGGCATGGCGCGCCCATCCGATGAGGAAGTAAATGAGGAGATTAGGATTGCGGGTCATGAATTCTGTCATTTCCTCGCGCAACTCGACATGAATATCCGGATGTCCTTGTATCCATGCTTGCAGAAATTGTTTGACGGCTTTGCGCTGATCATGAAAGCGGGTCATGGGCAGGGTGTCGAGCCAGGCCATGCAGCGCAAGGCATCTGCTTCGTATCGGGCATAATCTTCTTTTTGTTGTAAGCGGTAGTCCTTGGGAACCAGGGTTGTTTGTGCTTGAGTGCTGAGGGTGAATCCTAAAAGGAAGAGGAGCGGAAAATGTTTCATGAAGGAAATGATTTTTGGCAACAGAAGATTGTCGATTCAAAGATAGGGAATGGTGACAATAGAATTTGGCTTATGGACCTATGCCTTTCAAAATCATCCTACTGAAAAAACAATACCCCCACCAGCAAGGCGGCAAATATACCTATCCCCACAAAACCGATATACATTACCATATGGATCGGTATGCCGTATAGTCGTAAGCCCGGATTTTCGATTCGCTTGCGATACAACTTGAGCAGGATGAAAATAAGGGCGGCTAAGGCTATGAGGTAGTTGATGATGGAGGCGAGGGGATGCATGAGTAGGGTGGTCGTTTTTTAGTCGCTCAATATTACGAAACTACATGTATAAATTAACTAATGTTAGCATACTTCAAAGGTGGCCCTACCGGGGGTTCCACTTTTGTCTCCGCAAAGGCGGAGCAAGCTTTGACACAAAAGTGGAGCCACGAGGTTTCACTCCTGGCAGGCAAAAAGTCAAGGCTGTCGAAATTTAGCTAAAATAATCAACCTTCGCCTAAAACAATTGAACTCCTCGCTCCTGCGTCACTCGTCAGACAGTCCGCCCGGGCGGATTTCTTAACGGCTCAGGTCGATTATTTCTTAACGCTAAATTTCTAAGGCCATTAAGACTCCGTAACGGGAGTATCGTAAGCCTCAGCATCTCACCAAACACTCGAATCGTACGAAATCTAAATTAAGGAATGTCATCCCGGTTGGCTTGGAGGCTTTCCACGAAGTGGAATAAGCCGTAGCCAGACCGGGATCTGCCGAGGTGTAACCTATATTCCGGAATATTAAACATTAAACATTTATCATTCATCATTTCATATTGAACCCCTTATCATCATCGCCGATGTCGAAAATGGCATAGCACAGTTTTTCTCCGGCCAACTTGGGATCTTTATACGTGAACTCCGACAAAGGCACCACAGTCTCACCGTTATAATCGACCTTGAGTTGAATAATCGGAAGTTTGTCTTTTTGTGTAAACGTTATATACACTTGCGGAATATCGCTCGCATTGCCCTTCACCCACTCGATATTGGCTTTCTTGAGCACGTCGATGATGTCTTTTTCATTAGCGCCGGCATTGGTATGCAATTGCATGGGCATGGTATAGCCGCTGAACGGAATAAGCTGCGGATAGTGTTGGTAGAATAATCGGCCCAGGTCTTTCATCCCGGATGTTTCCTTCAATTCTTTCTTGCATATGATAAGACTTTCATACACCCTCGCCAATAATAATTTTTCGTATTCGGCATCGAGCTGAATTTCATTTAAAATACTTTCCAGATAAGCTGAGGCCTGACGATATTCTCCTTTTTTCATGAGCAACTTCGCAGCAAATAATTTGTGATAGCGTTTGATCTGATATCGCTTTTCACTGCTCATTTGTTCGGTGTATCGCTCCAGAAAATAATTCGTGCTGAAGCCGTCGATCAAATGCCAAACCTCATCGAAGCTGACAGTACTCTCGGTCGAGAAGAGTTTATAGATGACCCGGTCCCGCTCGGGATTGCTGGCAAACTGATTGATGATGAGAAATTGTAGCCCGTATTTTTCGATGGTCAGTTGGGCAAGGCGACTCAAATCGTTAGGACTATACCACCAGTTTTGATTCAGAAACTTCACACTTTCGATTTCCTTCATCTTCACCATCAGCTTGAGCAAGGATGCGGTGAAGTCGTAATGACTTTGTCCCAGTGTGGTACCGATATGAATTTCCTGAAACTGCTCGGCTCGTTCGGCATAACGTTTGGCTATACTGATTTCGCCATCATAAAGAAGATCTCGTGCAAGGGCCATATTATACCATCCAAATCCGGGTGTCGATCCATTGGCTTTCAGGAGGTCCTTGAGTTCGGCAATGCCTTTCTTCGGTGTGGCTTTATATTGATTGATGATGGAGAGATAGTAGTAGCTTTCCTTCATCCGCTTATCGCCCGGATCTTCTTTCTTGGCCTGATCATAATAGAACTCCGCTTCTTTAAACTTGCCTTGTATGCCACAGAAAGTCGCATAGTTATTTGCCGGAAATTGAGGCGTCGATCTCAGCTTTTCATAGTAATAGGCCCCCGATTCAATATTGAGTTGATAACTATACAGAATGGATTTGTAATGCCATACGCCCGGCATCTTGGTCCCTACATAATCGGCACTGAAAATAGTTTTATTCCGGTTGCCGTCGCGTTTGATCTTTAAGGCCGAGCTGTCCAACAGTTTGTTGGCATACTGTTCATTTTCATCAATGCTGTTTTTCAGAAAGGGATATTTATCTGAAGTATAAAAACGATTCCGATGTACGGTCCAGGCGAGGTAGTGAAAAGTTTCCATGTAAATCTCATCCTGCAAATCGGCTTTCTTACAACGTTGCAGCATCTCCCAGACCAGGTCGGGCCTATCCATATTGCTGTAGCAGTTCATCAGTGCATAGGCAATAAAATCCCAATCGCGGTGAAACTTCATGATGGAGATATATTGCAATACATCCGCCGTGCGCGTACGAATTTGCAAACGAAAATCTATGTCCATGAGTTTCATGGCCTTATCGAGTTGTTCGGCCGCGGCTTTGAATCCCAAATGATCAGCGGCGTGTTCAAACTTATAAGCCCCTTCAAACATCCAGCCTACATAATAGCTGCTGTCGATGCGTTTAAATTCACGACCCCGGGGTAAGGCATCTTTACTGTTGAACGCCATGCCCCCGCGCTTTGCATCAATCTCATATCGAAGTGATGCTTTCGATTGGGCATGACTGTGATGCGCAAACAGCCCCATCAAACCGACCACAAGCAGGAATCGGTGACAATAAGCATGATGGATGAAACGCATGAAGTTCATACGAAGTTTAATACAGTTTTAGTTTACTCAATCGATCCATTTCTTTACCCAGTATTTGCGACAAGGCATTTTGTTTGGCTTCTTTGTTTTTATACATCAAACGATGATCGAGCACGGGCACCGTTATATCCTGTACATCATCTTCAATCACGAAACTCCTTCCTTGTACCAAAGCATAGGCACGTAGACATTTCAGAAAGCTGATGCCGCTACGGGTAGAGGCGCCCACCGATATGCCTTCATGGGCACGTGATCCTCTGACGATATGGCTCACCGCTTTGACAATTTCTTCGTGTACAAATACTTTCTCGGCTTCTTCCTGGAGCTTGACGATCTCGTTGATATTCATTACTTGACGTATATGTTCGAGGCTATGACTGATATTGAGGTAATTGTTATAGATATCCATCTCCGTGGCTTCATCTACATAGCCAAAATAAATCTTCATGGCAAAACGATCGAGCTGTGCGGCCGGCAAGGGATAGGTTCCTTCCATTTCAATCGGATTCTGTGTGGCAATGGTGAAAAAGAGTCGGTCGAGTTTATATGTCATTTCGCCCATGGTGATCTGATTTTCAGCCATACACTCGAGCAAGGCACTTTGCACCTTCGGTGAGGCACGATTGATTTCATCGGCCAGGAGAATATTGCAAAAGAGAGGTCCTTTCTTGAAAATAAATTCCTTCTTCACATCATCGAAGACATGGGTGCCGAGCAAATCCATCGGAAGTAAATCGGGCGTAAACTGTACCCGTTTAAATTCGGCACTATGGGATTGATTTCCGGCGATCGATCCTGCAAGGGTTCGGGCTAAAACCGTTTTCCCGGTACCGGGATTATCTTCCATTAAAATATGTCCTCGTGCAATCAGGCAAGTAATCACTTGTTTGATCTGGGTGCGTTTACCGCGAATCACGGTTTCCATATTTTGGATCAGTTGTTCGATCGGTGCGAGACCCCTTTCTACAGGGGCTGTGGATTGATTGTTTTCCATCGTAGTATTAAGATTTGGATTCTGGTTCCGGTAAGAAATAATATTGTATGAATTGATTAAGATTAAAGAAACGTTTGATGCGGGTAAATAGTCCAAAAGATTTGCGAACAGATTGCTGGAAAGGCGGGTAGAATTGTTCGACGAATTTCGATTCATCGGCATTCAGACTTTGTCCCGCATATTTCAATTTCAAGTAGATATTCATGAAGCGTCCGAATTGGGTATGGAAGCGTGGATCAACCGATTGATGTGCAAACCGGTATAAAGTTAAATTCTGCCGGTTCACTTGCAACTGATTCAATAAGAAGGTTGCGGCTTTATAAGTATAGTAAGCCCGATGATTCACATTGGATGTTTTGATCCGCAGTCTGTAATAGAGATACACGATAGCCGGTATGGCAAAAAGTCCCAGGAAAATACTAAGCGCTATAAACAAGGTATGCTTCAAATACCAAGTCACGGGTTTCTCTTCGGCTTTGGTTTTGTCGGCCTCTTTTTCTTTTTCCTTGCTCAGGTCCTTTATATAGATCTCGTCGATCGGTGCTGGTGAAGGTAATTTGCGCACCAGGAGATCGGCCGTCTTTTCTGCAGAATATGCTTTGAGTTTTTCGGCATAAGACACACACATCACATCATCTCCTTTTTTCAATGCAGCAATAGGCATTTTGATGCTGTCCTTCCACACATTTGCCACACGAAGGTCCATATTCAAATCGAGACTGATGCTGCTGTATTCTACATCTTTAAAGATCAGATTATTCATGCGCATCACCGATAACTTTTTCAGGGTATCGACACTAATGATTTTTCCGCTCGCAGCCATCAGGGGTTTAGGCGGTTGCATAGGCGGGGTGCCATCGGGCGTAGGCGATTGTTCGGCTTCTTCATTGCTGACCGTTGTATCAAAGTCGATCCAGCCATACTCGGGGAAATAAATTTGCACCCATCCGTGCGATTGATCTTCATAAAACCAATACCATCCTTTGTTCTTATCGCTACGATCGACGGTGAGGAATCCGGTCACCACACGACTAGGGATTTTCATCGCTCTCAGGATGAAGACTGTCGCCGCGGCATAATAGGCACAGTATCCTTTCTTACTTTCAAACAAAAAGTACATCAGCTTGGATGCACCGGGTAGTCCGGGTATACCGGGATTGTCGCTGTAGGCATACACTTGTTCACCAAGCGCATTCTTCTGTAAGAAGTAATCACGCACTCCAATTACTTTATCGATCACCTTGGTCTTGCCTTGCGATATACTGTCGGCCAAAGATTTGATCGGACTGTATTTAGGATCACTCGGGAAGAAGGTATAATAATCCATGAAGGCCTTATCCATGTTGGCATATCCGGGTGCTTTGCGCAACTCATTGAATCGTTGTTCCTGAAAGCCGCGAATATTCGGATCATCGGTATTGTAAACGAAGTAAGCACTGTTCAATTCCGACACATAACTCTTGGCACGATAGGCAGAGGTAAATTCTTTTTGAAAATCTTTTTCTACGGTAATGGGTTGAACAAAGAATCCGGTACTCGGGGAGATAAAGGCTTTGGACGACAAACGTTTTTTGTAGACTTCAATTTCTATGGTACTGCGTTTGCGGAAGCCGAAAGAATTGCGCAGTCGGGTACTGTCTTTATACGTAAAGAATAATGGAATGCGCGAAGGGTCAGGAATAAATTCATCATTGAATTTGATCAGCGAGTCGCGTTCAAAGGTTTCGGTGAGGGTATCAAATTTTGTAAAGTGAAATGAAGTGAGGTAGAGTGGGTTGGGAATATCCGTACCCGGGAAATAATTTTCAATATGGGCACAGAACAGCGGTTCGGGATTGCTGTTACGTTTATTGTTGCCATTGAGGCCCATCGATTCTTTGTTTTCAACCGTACCATCCTGATTGTTTTTCAACATGGAGTTGTCGCCTTCCTTGCCTTGTCCGCCATAATCTGCGATGCGTTCTTTGATTTGCGGATACATAATAAAGACAACCGCACCGAAGAGGAGGAGGAGGAGAGAACAAAAGAGCACAAGGCGTGAACTGAATCGCCACCAGAATCGGCCATTTGTTTTTTCGGTATTGCGCAAGGCCTCATTGGTATAGATGATGTAAACACCATAGAGTGCGATAGGGGTGAGGGATTGCAACATTTGCCCAACGGTGATTTCTTTGGTTTTGGAAATCAGCACCAGGGAAATCATGAGGAGTATGGCCGACAAGATGATGGGGAAGAAGGACACGCGTTTGAGTCCCCAGCCACAGATCCAGCCGAATGAAAATAAATAGGCAAAGACCAGGAACTGAATAGAAATGAAAAAGCTGTCGAACTCACCAACTGCATAATTGTCGAGTATGGCATATCCCGAATAGAGTGCAAACACGAGCAATAAAAAGAGGGGTAGGAATCGAAAGCGAAACTGATAGATAAAATAAGAGATCAGCAAACCGGAAGAAAAGAAAATGGCTTGCGACATCCATTGTTCTTTCAGCATGGTGAAATAGTGCGAAGTATTCCAGGTAATAAAAAGCGCAATGAGAGAGGTGGGCAACAAGATGAACAGCACTTGTGCCAGAAACCGAAGGACAGATATTTTCTTGATCACTTGCATCATAATATCTCTACATTTAAATCACTGCCGGATAAAATTTGTTCGATTTTCTTTTCTTGTTGCAGCACTTGATAACGAAGGGGCATGAGGGGCCATTTCGAACGGAGCTGATTGAGGTGGTTTTTTGTCGGCAATAAAAAGATGCGACTGATCCAACTGAGTAGGGCATAACTTCTGAAGGGCTTACTCAGCTTCACAAAGAAAATGGTGGTCTGTGCATCGCATTGGGGCAGCAGGTCTTTGAGTTCATTCAGATCGGTAAAGGAATGAATACAAAGCACACTGCCCGACCGGGGTTTAAAATATTCTTTCAGGGCCAGGTCCTGATGCCAGTCGGAAACCGTAATGGTATACTGGGTTTTATTGACATCGCCTGCCGGTTCGTGTATGGTTTGATCGCTGATGTATCGAACTTCAAATTCTTTTTTCGAGAGGGCATCATAAATGGTCCACACACAATTTTTAAATCGGTTGAGCATGACCTTCTGATATTCGGTATAGGTATCCAAAGCCGATGCATGAAAAAAACTGGCGTACAAATAGATATGGGAGGCGAAGGGATCCATGGTTTCGGGTATGCGCACCACGAGCTCTTTATTCTTCGCGAAGATCTTCCATACTATACGGCGGACATCATCGGAGTCTTCAAATTTTTTATAGTTGAGATGTTCACCTTCTACTTTCCGCAGTTGTTCGATGCGTACGAGTTCTTCTTCTGTTTTCTTAGGCGGAAGCTCCTCTGTTTTTTGCAACAGGGTTTCCGGAATATTGGTCACCTGACAATGGACGGGCGCCACCACCGGAAAAGAAAAGAATTGCAACATGTCTTCAAAGAAGAGAATGGCGGTAGAGAAGTGATACTCCCGGATATCCGGAAGCAGCAAGGTGTTCTGTCCTTCCACACCGGCGCGAAAGGAAATGAATTGTTTCTTTACCCGATCGGCGAGGATGAATGTCTCGGTGAAATATTTTTTATCGTAGCCCAATTTCATCTTCACAAAACCCAGGGCCGGACGGAGCGCAAAGGGCAGCCGGGTGATGATGCGGAGTTGATGATTTTTGTAGGCTTCGGTATCCATGGTAATGTCTACTGCAGAAGATGTGCGTACATTTTTTTTCCATAAAAAATGGATCCAGCAAAACAGGGCGGAGAGGAAGGAAAATCCTACGGTGAGCAATACAAAAATAAAGACCATTTTACCCATGAGGAGGAGCAGGCCCGAAAAGGATCCGGTATCGGCCTTCACATGTTTTAAAGATTGATAAGCCAAACGACCAATGATCAAAAACAAGAAAAAATTGATCTTGAAAGGTATAAACCTGAGGTAATATAATAAGGTAGGGATGACTCGGCGGACTTTCATTCAGAAAACAATATCCGAAAGTAATTTATTTTAAGGTGGGAACGTAACGTTTTAGAAATATTTTACAAGAACCATTCCTATACAGTATTTTACTTGAAGTGATCCTCAGTTCAAAGTTCAGTAAAACGATATAAGACGAGTCTACGCATGCGCCTTTTCCTCATGGCCACAGTTATCGCAAGCGACAAAACTATGATTGGTAATGGCCTCTGTTCGGCGCCCCCCTCCATAAACAAATTGCTTGCACGAACATAGTTTGCATGCTCCTTTTCCGGCATGTGGCATATGCATATCCTCCACTACGATGGTTTCGATTTCGTTTGTTTGCACCAAAGCGGATAATCCTTGTGGTTGAAGCATTTTTTTTAGAGTTGGGTTTGACATAGATGGAATGTTTTAAATGTTTCGCTAATATACTCTTCTGTAGAATATGGTCTAAATTATTTTATTAGAAATTCTAAATTTGAAGGCATACAAATTCTTAATTGAAATTACGGGTTCCCCAATGAATGATACCCATTCAATAATTTTTGTATTTTCGTTTAGGCAAGCTGCAATATCCATCAGTATCGACCTCAATTCTTGATGATACTGATGTTTGCTTCCAACCTCATGAACCAAACCATCAAGCTCCTATGTTATCCAGAAGAAAATTTATTCAACAAGCCTCCATGGCTGCCGGCGGTTTACTCATCGCCCAATCGTCCTTCGCAAATTTTGCCATACAAAAAAAGCCTAAAGTCATCATCATCGGTGCGGGATTTGCGGGCTTGTCTGCGGCTTATGCCCTGAAGAAAAAAGGGATAGAGTATATCATCCTGGAATCACGCAACAGAATCGGCGGACGGGTATTTTCTCATACCATGGATGAAGAAGAGAAACTGGTGATTGAATTGGGCGCCGAATGGGTAGGGGCCTCTCACGAACGATTGATCGCCTTGACGGAAGAAATGGGTTTGACTTTGGAGAATAATCAATTCGATACCCACCTCATTTATAAAGGAAAATATTTTAAAGACAATGAATGGGATTATTCTCAGGCATGGAAAAAAAAGTTTGATCTCTTATTGAAGAATTATGGTCAGATGTCGCAAGCCGATAAAGTGAAATTAGATAAAATGGATTGGTGGCGCTATCTCGTCAACAATGGATGTAACGGTCGCGATCTGGATATCCGCGAACTCGCCGACAGTACCGATTTCGGAGAAACCATTCGTTCGGTATCGGCCTTTGCCGCCTTAGCAGAGTATGCCGAAAGTAGTCCCAAGAATGAAATGGATTATAAGATCAAAGGCGGCAACGGACGACTCGCGGAAAAGCTTGCGGAGAAAGTAGGAAAGGAGAATATTAAATTAGGCTGCACCGTCGATCGCATCGTGCAAGACAAAAAAGTGACGGTCTATTGCAGCAATGGCGAAAAATTTGTCGCGGATAAATTGATTTGCACCGCACCCACATTTGCCGTCAAACAAATGAAATGGGAACCCGCTTTGCCTGCGGAGATGCGCAATGCCATGGATGCCCTTCAGTATGCGCGCATCAATAAGAATCCGATTTTATTTAAGGACCGATTCTGGAAGGAAGAACGATTTGATATGGTGACAGATATGCCCGTACATTATTTTTATCATGCCACTAAGAATCAAGCTTCACACAAAGGTGTTTTGATCTCTTATACCATAGGCGATAAAGCGGCTGTCATTGCCAATCAGTCCGATGCCTATAAAGCGGACATGATCCAACAATCGCTCTCGCCCTATTTCGGAGATGTGAAAAAACTCATTGAAAAACAAACCAATTATTATTGGGGCGATGATGAGATATCGAAAGGCGCTTATGCCATCTATGGCAAAGGTCAGTGGTTTGGATTACAGCCAATATTGAAGAAACCCTATCTGCATACCCATTTTGCCGGGGAGCATTTGGCTGATTGGCAAGGGTTTATGGAAGGCGCCATCAATACGGGGGAAGATGCAGCCGGCAGTATACTGTCATAAACCTCTTCGAATTTTCATTTTCATAGGGTATAGATAAAATATCCGATATCCTGACAGCCACTCAGGCAGAATCGCGTAACTTTATCTGCATCGAGCTTTAGTTCGATCTTCATGCCTGTTAAAATTGAACTATGCATTCATTGTGGACCAAAATCATTCTTCGTACCATACTCCGGAAAAAGCAAACCGTACCGGGTCGTAGCGGCATTTCATCTTATGTGATGGCCAAAGGATTGCGGGACCTGAAATATAAAAGTTTAAGGGCGATGAAAGATTTAATCCTGATTACTTTGGGCATCTTTTCAGCGGCATTTGGTTTCAAAGGCTTTTTACTGACCAATCATTTTATTGACGGCGGCGCTACGGGTATTTCACTTTTGATCTCTGCGGTAACTTCTTGGCCTTTATCAGTTTTGATTGTAGCCGTCAATATTCCCTTTGTCATTTTAGCCTATAACATACTGGGCCGAACATTCGCCATTAAAACTTCTTTAGCCATTACCGGGCTTGCGGTTTGTCTGGCTACCGTCACGTTTCCCGATGTCACGCAAGATAATTTATTGGTGGCCGTTTTCGGAGGATTCTTTCTGGGAGCCGGTATCGGACTGGCTGTTCGCGGAGGCGCCGTCATCGACGGTACAGAAGTCTTGGCCATCTATTTGAGCCGTAAATTCGGAGCCACCATCGGCGATGTCATCATTGTGATCAATGTAATGATCTTTTCGGCTGCGGTTTATTTCCTTTCTGTAGAAATCGCACTCTATTCAATGATTACGTATTTGTCGGCCTCCAAGACCCTCGATTTTATCATTGAAGGGATCGAAGAATATATGGGGGTTACCATTATCTCTCCCTATAGTGAATCCATTCGATTGATGATTATCGAACAGCTGGGTAGGGGTGTTACCGTTTACAGTGGTAAACAAGGTTTTGGGAAAACGGGTATGGCGAAAGAGATCGACATTGTATATACAGTGGTCACCCGTTTGGAATTGCATAAGCTGAATGTCGAAATCGAAAAGATCGATCCAAATGCCTTTGTGGTCATGAGCAGTATTCGGGATACCAAAGGTGGCATGATCAAGAAACGGCCACTGAAGCATTGATGCGCGCCAAATTGATGCGCGCCAATAGTATAAGTGAAAAATAGCGCTGCAGATTACTTTCCGAGTATCTTTTTTCGATGTGCTAATCCCCAGATCCTGAGCTCTTGTATGACCTTTTCTAAGGATTTTCCATGAGCAGTAATAGAGTATTCCACTGTAGGCGGAAAGGTGTCATAAACATCTCTTTTAATCAATCGGTTCATTTCAAGATCCTTGAGTTCCTTAGATAATACCTTGTCGGTAATGCCATGTACTTCTTTCGCGATCTGTCCAAACCTTTTGGTTCCAAAGGACAGTGATCCGATGATGGCCAGTTTCCATTTTCCATTCAAAACATCCAGTGCATCTCTCACCGGTCGGATGATGTCTTGACAATCTTGATGTTTCAGTTCTGTTTCTTTCTTAGGTACACTCATGTGATGGGGCTTTACTTTCTTGAAGGATAGTGCTATCCAATTGGATAGTGCTATCCTTTGGATAGTAAATGTAAGTAGGTTTGCCTTCTAAATAAAAATAAAATGAAAAAAACTAAAATGATTTATTGGACTTCTACCGCCATCATTTCGCTCATGATGATATTCTCCGCTTATTACTATATTGCCAACCCCACGATCAAAGAAGCGTTTCTTCACTTAGGATACCCGGATTATTTTAGAGTGGAACTCGCCGTTGCAAAAATGATAGGGGCGATTTTGTTGATCATCCCCTTTGTTTCCCGATTCAAGGAATGGGTTTACGCCGGATTCGCTTTTACCTTTATCTCTGCATTTATTAGTCATATATCTTCCGGCGATGCGATGCAGATGAGCATTGCACCTTTGATCTTTCTCATACCCCTGGGACTGTCTTATTTTACCTGGCATAAATTACAATCATCCCGGCGATTGGCTTTGTCAAATGTGAATCAAGGCTAATCCTTGTTTTGAAATCTGCATCAAAGCGGTTTCAAACCGAGGTGTCTCGAGGTATATTGAGCCGTTTCACCGGAAGGATATGCACACCTCTTTTTTATTCTGAATTTCCATGTATTTTTGGTTTCCTTTATTGCTCATCACGCCGTTATGACGGATACCCAATACTCGAACCATGAATACGAATACGAAAACCTCCATTACCTGTCCTTCTTGTTCCGCTGTTTTTAATCTGGAAGATGTATTGACCGAGGATATCGAAAAATCCATCCGCGAAGGCTATGAAGCCAGAAATAGGGAGATCATTGAAGCCTTTGCCAAAAAGGAAAATGAACTCCAGAAAATGAAGGAGGACTTCGAACAAAAAAAGAAAAAGGAGAATGAACTCTTCGCGGAAAAACTGAGTAAAGAACTCGAACGATTAGGCAAGGAAAAAGAAGCGGAACTGACGAAAAAAATCAGTGGGGAACAACAGGCCAAACTCGAATTTCTGGAAGCTCAGCGTAAAGAACAGGAAGAGAAACTCAAACTCCTCAACCAGCGTGAACTGGATGTGCTTCAATTGAAAAAAGCACTGCAAGACCAACAAGAAGAAGAGGCCCACAAACTCAACAAACTCCGCCTCGAATTAGAAACAGAATTGAAAGAAAGACTCACCTTGGATATTGTGGCGAAGGCGCAGGAGAAACACGATTTGGAAAAGCGCGAACTCGAAAAGCAACTCAATGATCAGAAGCGTTTGACTGAACAAATGACGCGTAAACTCGAACAAGGCTCCATGCAAACCCAGGGTGAGGTACAAGAGTTGGCCCTGCAAGAGATCCTGCAACAAGCCTTTCCCTATGATGTGGTGCAGGAAGTGCCTAAAGGGATCACCGGTGCCGATTGTATCCTCATCGTGCGAAATGAATTCGGCAAGGAATGCGGCAAAATCGTTTTCGAAAGCAAGCGGGCCAAAGCGTTTGGAAAGGAATGGATTCCTAAATTGAAATCCGATGCGTTATTGGTCAAGGCGGATATCAGTATGCTCGTGACCCAGGTATTGCCCGATGATATTCGAAATTTCGATCAGAAGGAAGGGGTATGGATCTGTAAATTTGGAGAAGTGGTTTCCCTGATCAAGGTGCTGCGTGAAGGCATCATGAATGTGGCCCGTGCCCAGCAGTCGCAAGAGAACAAAGGAGAGAAAAAGGAAATGCTGTACAATTATTTTACCAGCAACGAATTCACCCAACAGATGCGCGCTATTAATGAAGCCTATCTCTACCTGAAATCATCGATCGATAAGGAAAGATTTCAAATGGAGAAACTTTGGAAGGAAAGAGAGAAACAAATCGATAAGGTACTTCTAAATAATCATCACTTACTCGGCACCATTAAAGGGATAGCCGGAAATGATATTGAGGATCAGGGGTTGTTGGAATAATATCAGGCATCATACTATTAAAAAGGGCCGCATCACTGCAGCCCTTTTTCTATTGATAATAAAATTATTATTGTTTATTGATCTTGCCGTTAAAGATCACTTCATCACGATTCAGCACTTGCACATTGTAAACACCGGCTGCAAATCCTTTCACATCCACATCCAAAGTTTGTGTACCTGCTGTTTGATCAAACTGTACCACTTTCACGGTACGTCCGCTCAGGTCATTGATCTTTAAAGTCATACGGGCATCGCGCTCGGTGAAGATATCGGCATGCAATACATCTGCTGCAGGGTTAGGATACAGATTCACGCTGATGACATCAGATTGATGAATCAGGTCGATTACTTTCGAATGCAGGGTGGACTTACCATCGATATCTACTTGTTGCAGGCGATAGTAATTATGTCCTTGTACCGGTGAGGTATGAATGAAGGAATAACTTAAAGGAAGATTGCTGTTGCCATTCACAGATTTAGATTCCACATGGCCGATGGTGGTATATTGAATACCATCGGTGCTGTACAATACATTAAATCCGCTATTGTTTTCTTCTACAGAAGTAGACCAGGTCAATTCATCTGCCGTACCGATATTACGACCTTCGAATGACAACCACTGAACCGGTAAAGGAGTGGTTGGATTCAACGTAATGGTAGGCGGTGTTTGCCAGTTGGCCGGTAACCATCCTGCGTTGGATGGACTGGTATTAAAGCCCAGGTAAAAATTCACACGGGATGAAGTATTGTTCGCATTCGATCCGCCGGTATACCAGCTGAGTTGTAAAGGCGCATTCACAATAAAGCCTAAAGAGCTTGTGAGGCGATAAGTACCAATATTGATTTTATTTGCCGGGCCGCCCGTCACGATGGGAGAAGTCGCTGCACTGATATTTACAGTTGCCGCTGTAGCACGCATTTGATTGGTAATGGTATTATACCCTTGAGCCGCAGTAGGCGGGAAGCTCGGTGTGCCGCTCAATCCGCCACCGGATAAACTGTTCGAATTTTCTACAAAGGAAAAATCCCTCACTGAACCCACAGGGAATACGGCACCAAAGTTCGTTACATTCAATCCAAATTGCCAGTTGGCTAATCTCAGACTGTTGGGATCCGGAGGTGCAGGGGCTGTGGAAGATATGCTTAATTGGATAAATACGGTATCAGGACTTCCGGCAATGTTTGGACCTGTAGCAGATTCATAAACACTGTCAATATGTACAGTAAAGTTATCTACCTGTGCCATTGCCCCGGTATAACCTACCAATAGAATTCCGAAGGTCGATAAACATGCTTTCGCATAAATGGATAGTTTTCTCATGAATTGATTTTTGTTCAACCCAAATTTAGTTAAAAAAAACCATCCATTGATGTATTCATTCATTTTATCTCCAATGAAATGCTATAAAAATGCGATTACCATGACAAATCATCCTTCTTCTTTTTGGCTTTAGTTGGGAAATCCGCCTTTTTAGCGAATCCCGTCTTTTTGCCAAAATCAGATTTCTTTGCATAAGACCCGCTTGCCGATCGGCTCGCGCCAAATCCTGTAGAGGGTTTATTGGAAGAATAGCCGGATCCGGATTTGCTGCCGGAATATCCTGAAGATGATTTACCCGATCCGAATTCTTTACGGGCATAAGGTTTACGTTCGCGTGTTTCGCTAAAACCTTCATCGCCCAATTTTTGTTCGTCGGCACGTTGAACGCGTACTTCACGACCAAAAGCTTCTACGTTCTTAAATCCGTCTTGTATGCGTGAGGCACTTTGTTCATCGGTTTCAAAAAAGGAATAGACCCCTTTCATTTCAATGTCTTTGATATTATGCCCACTCACTTTGGTATTTTGGAAAATCAATTCACGCATTTCATCGTAGCGCATATTGTCTTTCTTACCTAAGTTGATAAAGAGTCTGACGGTATTTTCATTCGAAGAAAATTTATCTCTGCGGCTGAAACCTTCACTGCGATCTCCGCGATCACGACGGTCTCCGCGATCATTACGATCTTTAGAGAAACGGTCGCGACTTGAACTGCGATCTGATCCACGACTCGATTTAGATTGTTCATCTACATTCAGGTCGGCTTGTACGGTATAGCTGGTATCGATCTTGCCTAATTCACGGGCCAATAAACGATTGACCAATTCCTCTTTATCCATTTGTAACAACGGAGAGGTCCATTCGCTCAACAACACCACATCGGCATCATTTTTATAATCAAATTCGCAGAAGGCTTGTATATAATTTTGAATGCGCTTGGCAATGATTTGTTCGCCTCTCGGAATCAGGAACTTCTCAAATTTCACACCGGCCATTTTCTCAATCTGATGCAGTTTGTAAGCTTCACGGATATGCAATAAGGCAATGGAAATTCCTTTCTTACCGGCACGGGCTGTACGACCGCTACGGTGGGTATAGTTTTCAATATCGTCGGGCAGATGATAATGGATGACGTGGGTAATGTCGTTCACGTCGATACCGCGGGCGGCCACATCGGTGGCACATAAAATGCGGATGGTACGCTTACGGAATTTACCCATTACTTTGTCGCGTTGTTGCTGCGACAAATCGCCATGCAGACAATCGGCATTGTATCCGGCTTTGATCAGGGCATCGCTGATGTCTTGTGTTTCTATACGTGTGGTACAAAAAATGATACCGAAAAAATCTTCATTAAAGTCAATGATGCGTTTTAATGCAGCTAACTTGTCTTTGGCATGTACCACGGCATACTGATGGGTGATGTCGGTGGATGCAGCATTCTTCTTTCCGGCAGAAACTTCTACGCTTTCTTTCAGATAACGCTTGGCGATACTGCGGATGGCAGTAGGCATGGTGGCGCTAAACAATCCTGTTACCTTGGTGTCAGGCGTTTGTGCGAGTATGGTTTCCATATCTTCCTGAAAACCCATATTCAGCATTTCATCGGCTTCATCTAATACTACGGTATCAATCGAATCGAGCTTCACGGCTTTACGATCGATGAGGTCAATCAGTCGGCCGGGTGTAGCGACGATGATGTGAGCACCCTGCCGAATGTCTTTCATCTGGGCCATGATGCTGCTACCGCCATAGACGGCGGTGATGCGCACACCGCGAAGGTATTTGCTGTAGTTTTTGAGATCGTTCGTGATCTGCATGCAGAGCTCACGGGTAGGGGAGATGATGAGGGCCTGCGTATTTTTATTGTTCAGGTCCAGATTGTTGAGGATAGGCAGACCAAAGGCTGCTGTTTTACCGGTTCCGGTTTGGGCGAGGGCCACAAGATCCGATTCACGGTTTAAGAATACCGGTATCGCTTTTTGTTGGATTTCGGTGGGGGTTGTAAAACCCATTTCGGTGATGGCTTGCAATAAATCTTCCTGCAAACCCAGTTCCTGGAATGTTGTCATGTAATTTGTTTGATGTGAATAAATGAAGCCCGCGATGAATTGCTTATCCCAAAAGGTTAGCCTGCGGAACGCCATTATTTGTGCATCAAACAATGAAGTGTGTGAAAAAGTGCCTCTTACCTTTAAAAGAGCTTGCCCATGTTCCATGTCCGGAATTATAGTCGCGGACGCCATGCTAGTATTCGAAATATGCTTTTCTAAGAACTTATGAGCCGCGAAGGTAATACATCATTTTTTTTCAAATGCGAATGAATTACTAATAAAGAGTCTGTACGATGAAAAGAGTCATTTTTATTTTGCTCCCGATATCAAGTTCGTTCACCTGAAAGTCTTCGTTCGGGAGCCCTGAATCTCTGAAAGTGCTTCCAGGGCTAAGCACTTTCAGAGGCGGAAGGAGAAAGGGCAGGTGAAAGTGAAAGTGAAAGTGAAAGGGAAAGTGAAAGGGAAAGTGAAAGATGGGGCTTAACGACATGGCGAGGCACGAAGTAATCCTATCCACCCCGTGGTGCGTGTCTTCACGCACCGCATACCAGTCATTCGGCTTCCGGTGCGTGAGGACACGCTCCGGGGGAAGCAAAGGGAAAGATTTGGCTTAGCGTCATAGCGAGCCACAAAACAATCCCTTTTCCACCCCGTGAAGACACGCACCTGGGAATTCAATATTATCTTGACGCCTATTCGCCGGTGCGGGAGACTGACACAGCGATAGTAGTAGGTCGTAACACTCATTTCTAACGAATGAAAAAAATAATCATGTATAAAATCAAAAATGATATCCTATTCA
The DNA here is from genome assembly GCA_016786845.1 of Chitinophagaceae bacterium. Lineage (GTDB taxonomy): Bacteria > Bacteroidota > Bacteroidia > Chitinophagales > Chitinophagaceae > OLB11. The sequence continues at coordinate 122,611 of JAEUVB010000019.1, forward strand.
GGGTAAATTTGATTGTAAAATTATCCTGATGTTAAAAGTTGGTTCGCCAATACCAAGACATGGGTTAACCTTTCAAATAGATTTAAAGCCCTTGTATAATGAAAGAAAATCGAAGTAAATACAATTGCATAGGGCAAAATAAGGCATTTATGAGAGTCTTATACACCCTTGTAATCTTCATTCTGATAACAAGTTCGTGTAAAAAATATTTAGATAAGAATTATCACTTGAGTGATTACCTAAAATATACGACCGGTGGTTTAAAAGGGAGTATATATGTTTTTCAAGATTCTATAACTCAAAAAATAGATACGCTTAAAGTTACAAATAATCGAATGGATAAAATACGAAAATTTATTGGTCCTTTTGGAAATACAGAAAGTATGGAAGTTAGGTTTATGAGGTTAACAGGTTCTGAAAAGGTGGGTACTAATCCGGCATTTTTTATTGAGTATATGGCATCAGCAAAATTAAATAGGGTGAGTGCCTGGATTATGTTATATAAAAAAGATTCAGTATTGAATTTTGATAGCAGGCTTTTTACAAATGATTTTATCGATGAATCTTCTATTCAACAGCCATACAAGCCGTTAATTGTAACTGAACATACCTTTTGGGGATTTTGTGACAGTATTAATGTAAAAGGTAAAACCTATTTTCAAGTGTATGAAAATTTGACCAAAGTAAGCAATATAGATTCTGCTACTGAATCTACTTGTCATACCTATTTTTCTATAGATTATGGGTTACTTAAATTTTCACTTAAGGATTCAAAACAATCCATCACGAAAGAGCTCATCTATACAGAAATTAAAAGAGAATAAATTTGTTTGAAAGGTAATTTCCCCGTCGAAACATTCTTTGTGTGGCATTATTGAACAGCAAAAACTTGGAGAGTATAGTAAGTTTCATTTTACCATTAACTAAGTGTAAATTTAGGAGTTTAGTGGATGCTTGAAAGAACTAGAAAATTCGCTATCACTGTAAAATGTTTATCGCTTTCAAGTTAGGGATTACGGATGCATCGCGTTTAATAACAGCTTCTATAAATGTACTGATGTACATAGAGATGGTCTGGAAGTAATACTATAAAAAATCTTTTACAGCTTCGCCGCCCGCTTCACCAATTTCTTCCTCACTTTCACACTAATCTTTTTCTTGGACCAGCTGATGAGGATGGCATCGACACCGGCCTTGGCCATTTCTTCTTACCAGTCATTCGGCTTCCGGTGCTTGAAGACACACACCAGGGTTGAAAACTGTCAATAACCTACGGCTTACAGCAATAGCTGCCCCTTGGTCGCCGCGAAATCAGAATGATTCATTAGCTTTGTTGTAGCCTGATGTTTTACGGTTCTTAGGGCAGCTACAGCAGAGGCCGTCGTAACGTTATATGCCATTTTAAAGCGACAGATAATTAACGATTTGACCTAAATATTTTGTAAATTTGAAAAGAATTTTAGGTAAAAAATATGTTCAATACAATAGAAATAGACAGAAGTAACTTGACCATCATGGGAGTAAAGTTTTCAGACATGAAAACCTTAGAGAGCACTGCAAACGCCTTGGGGAGTAATATGTTTGAAGGGTTTAAACCGACGCCGAAAGGTGTAGAAATTATACGGGACTATGTGACAGGAAAAATTTCACTAAAGGAACTTGTTGTATTTGCCAAACAAAAAGCCTATGTCTAATTCTTATCAATACATTGACCCTGATTATACCTACACAGACCCGAAGACTGGACTTTTAAAGAATTTACATGACATTTCAGATTCCGATGTATTGCTCTTTGTTGAGAGCAGTGCTGTAACTAAGCGACTTCAAGAACTTTACGAAAACCCTATAAAAATAAAGGGTATTGACAGCCTTTTTGAAATTCATAAACATTTATTTAAGGACATATACGCTTGGGCAGGGAAAAAACGGACAGTTGAAATTAGCAAAGACGGTAAGCAGTTCTTCCCTACTTCGCATTTTGACAATGCTTTCAGATACATTGACAGTTTAATTGCAGAGTTCAAGAAAACCCCCAAAGACAACAAAAAAATCTTAACCGAGAAATTGGTAGAAATTTTAGATAACGTCAATTATTTACACCCATTCAGAGAAGGAAACGGACGAACACAAAGAGAGTTTTTAAGACTGCTGGCGTTTGAAAAAGGTTTGACATTAAATCTTAACCCGCCTGATAGCAGAAGTGTTTACGAACGATATATGAAAGGGACTATTGAAAGTGATGTGCAGACTTTGACAGATTTAATTTTTGAACTAATTAACACAAATGACAAATAGAAAAACGGCTTATAACCGCATCTACAAGAAATTGGCAGTTCAGGGCTCAATTGAATCTCTTTGTCCGCCTCAGGCGGATACATTGGCCGCAAACAGTTTAATGCTTCGGAATCGCCAACTATTTGAAGTGGAAATTCGTTAGTGCCAAACAAAGGTTCGGAATAAGCAACATCATGACTACATCTAATACTTTAGCGACAATCAGTTTCAAGACCGCTAAATCATTTGAAACATGGCTTGAAAAAAATCACAACAAATCAAAAGGGCTGTGGCTCAAAATATTTAAAAAAGATTCCGGGGAAAAAACCATCACTTATGCGGAAGCACTCGATATAGCCCTGTGTTACGGGTGGATTGATGGTCAAAAGAATTCATACGATGAAAAGGCCTATTTGCAAAAGTTTTGTCCCCGAAGAGAGAAAAGCATTTGGTCTAAAATTAATATCGGTCATGTGGAGAGATTAATCCATGAAGGTAGAATGAGACCCGCGGGATTCTTCGCTGTCGAAAAAGCTAAAGCGGACGGCAGATGGGAACAAGCTTATGATTCTCCCAGTCATATGACCATACCGGAAGATTTTCTGAAAGCACTGAGTAAGAACAAAAAGGCAGAAGCGTTTTTTAAGGGTCTCAATAAAACGAATCTTTTCGCTATCGGCTTTCGACTGCAAACCGCTAAAAAACAAGAGACACGCGAAAAACGGATGAAGGAAATGATTGAAAAATTGGCAAGAGGAGAGAAATTACAATAAACTCATTTTCTCATAGACAAGCATTCATGGGAATTACCATTGATGCAGACAAGACTTCAATGGATTTGTTCTTAAGCCGGATGTTGACTAATCATGCATATGAGCATTTACCCCCCCCCCGGTGCGTGTCTTCACGAACCGGAAGCAATGATACCATTGAATTTGTCGTATGTTGATTGCATCCGTCGTATGTTAATTAACATGTGTCGTATGTTGATTAAGATTTGTCCTATGTTGATTAGGATTTGTCGTATGTTGATTAAGATTTGTTGAATATTGATTAACTTTTGCCTGATGTCGATGGTATATGTCGTATGTTGATTGACTTTGGCCTGATGCGGATGACATCTGTCGTATGCGGATGACATCTGTCGTATGTGGATGACATCTGTCGTATGTGGAAGACATCCGTCGTATGCAGATTGAATCTGTCGTATGTGGATTGAATCTGTCGTATGTTGATTAACTTTTTTCGTTTGTTGAATTTCCCTGTTCTATGTTGAATGCAAGTGGAATATGCAAATTACATCTGACATATGTAAATTACATCTGACATATGTAAATTGCATCTGACGTATGTAAATTGCTTCTGACGTATGTAAATTGCATCTGACGTATGTAAATTGCATCTGACGTATGTAAATTGCTTCTGTCATATGTAAATTACTTCTGACGTATGTTGATTGCTTGTGTCGTATGTTGATTACATCCGTCATGTGTTGATAGCATCTGTCGTTTTTCGATTGCATCCGTCAGTTATTATTTATTCCCCGCAGGCTAAAGCCCCATCGAAGCACTTCCCTGAGGGAAGGTAAATAAGTAATGCCCCGAGTGCCGGGGCATTAATCATATTGCTTATAGATAATACTCATTCATTCATGAAAGGACAAAAGACCTTTTCATGCGTCTTAATGCTTCGCCGCCCGTTTCACCAATTTCTTCCTCACCTTCACACTGATCTTTTTCTTAGACCAGCTGATGAGTATGGCATCTACACCGGCCTTGGCCATTTCTTCTTTGTTGAGGATGATGAGGTCGTTGGAAATGCGTTTGCCGGCCTTTAAAGCAGGCTTGGCCGACTTCTCAAAGAATTCTTTCTTATGGGTCTGATATGCACCCAGGTCGCCGGCGAAGAAGGCTACTCGCTTGCCGGTGAAATCAAAGGTGCCCCTCTCCATCGACAAGGTTTGATTGAAATAGGCTGCTTCGTAAGCATTCAGTTTGGGCGTATCGTTTTTCCCGCAGCTGTCAATCACGATGTTTTGTGAAAAACAAGTGCCGGAAATCAATAACAGGAGGTAAAAAAAAACAGACTTCATCTAACGAATATACGAAGTCTGTTTTTATATGTTAAATATTTAAAACGATTATTTGACTAAGGCGATTTTCAGCACCTCATTCATTTCATGTACATAATGAAATTTCAATCCTTTGATATAGGACGGACTGATTTCCAAAATGTCCTTTTCGTTTTGGGCACAGAGTACAATTTCTTTCATGCCGGCACGCTTGGCCGCCAATATTTTTTCTTTAATACCACCTACAGGCAATACTTGTCCGCGCAAGGTGATCTCGCCCGTCATGGCTAAAAAGGGTTTCACTTTCCTGCCCGTGAACGCACTGCTCATGGCCGTCAGCATGGTTACACCCGCACTCGGTCCGTCCTTTGGTACAGCACCCTCCGGCACATGAATATGGATATTGGTGGTTTCAAATACCTCCGGATTGATATTGAGCAAGGAGGCATGGGCTTGCAAATAGGAGAGGGCCGTGCTTGCACTTTCTTTCATCACATTACCCAAATTACCGGTAAGGGTGAGTCCGCCTTTGCCTTTGCTTAAGCTGCTTTCGATAAACAAAATTTCACCGCCCACATAGGTCCACGCCAGTCCGATGGCCACACCGGGTGGATTGGCTTTCACAAACAAATCATTGGTATATTTTGGCTTGCCGAGTATCTCTTCTACCATGGCTTCGCTCACTTCAAATTCTTTGGTGCCTTCATCCATAGCGGCTCTCATGGCCAGGTTACGCATCACCGATGCCAATTGTCGTTCGAGCTCACGAACACCACTTTCGCGGGTATATTCCTGTATGAGTTTTACAATGACCGGATTGCCCATTTTAATTTGAAAGGATTTCAAACCATGGGCCTCTTTTTGTTTGGGGATCAGGTGTTTTTTGGCGATCTCCGTTTTTTCTTCGACGGCATAACCACTCAGGTCTATAATTTCAAGACGATCGCGTAAGGCCGGTTGTATTTCGCTCAGACTATTCGCGGTGGCAATGAAGAGCACTTTGGATAAATCATATTCCAGCTCGAGGTAATTGTCGTAGAAGGTATGGTTTTGTTCCGGATCTAAGATCTCCAATAAGGCACTGCTGGGGTCTCCTCTGAAGTCTCTGCCAATCTTATCGATCTCATCGAGGATGAAGACGGGATTGCCGGATTTAACTTTACGCAGCGACTGTATCACACGTCCCGGCATGGCTCCGATATAGGTCTTACGATGTCCGCGCAGTTCGCTTTCATCATGAAGTCCGCCCAATGAGAAACGCACATATTTACGACCGATGGCATTGGCAATCGATTTACCTAAGGATGTCTTACCAATTCCCGGAGGTCCGATGAAACACAGGATGGGCGATTTCATATCCCCTTTCAATTTCAATACCGCTAAATATTCGAGGATACGATCTTTGATCTTGTCCATGCCGTAATGATCATTGTCGAGCACTTTGCGCGCTTTCTTGATGTCATAAACATCCTGGGTATATTCATCCCAGGGCAGGTCCAGCATTAAATCGAGGTGATTGTAGGTGATGGAATAATCCGGTGTGGACGGGTGCATACGTTCCAATTTTTCTACACCCTTCTGGAACATTTCTTTCGCAGCTTCACTCCATTTTTTTGATTCGGCTCTCTTGCGCAGGTCCTTGATCTCCCGATCATTGGTGTCGCCGCCGAGTTCATCCTTGATGGCTTTCAGTTGCTGATTGAGAAAATACTCACGTTGTTGTTTATCTAATTCACCCTTGGTTTTATTGGTGATTTTGTTTTTCAGTTCTACATGCTGAAGTTCAACCTGTAATAAGCGAAGTAAGGCTTCCGTTCGTTTACGGAAATCACTTTCTTCCAAGAGGGCTTGCTTCTCTTTGCTGTCGCAATTGAGGTTAGAAGCGATGAAGTGATTGAGGAAGGAAATGTTTTCAATATTCTTCAATACGATGGTCGCTTCAGGCGGGATGTTTTGAGACTTCTGCATGATCTGCTCAGCGAAATCGCGCACGGAAGATTCCATGGCTGAAAACTCCTGATCCATTTCCGGCAGATGTTCTTCCAAATAATCGACATGAGCTTTAAAGAAGGGCTCATCCTGTATCCATTCTTTCACTTCAAAGCGAAGTCTGCCCCGCATGAACACCGTGATGCTGTTATCGGGCATACGGATCTGCTTGATGATTTGCGCAACGGTACCGATGGTATTTATATCTTTAAACTTCGGGTCATCACTTTTGGAATCCGTTTGTGAAATCACCCCGATGAACTTTCCGTTTTTTTCGGCCTCATTGAGGGCATTGATGGATTTCTCGCGGGAGACGGTAATGGGAATCACCACATTCGGGAACAGCACCATGTTCCTCAGGGGCAATATCACCAGATGAGCCGGTAAGGATTTTTTCTCTTCATCCGTCATTTCATCTTCAGTCAACGGAACAATTGGCATGATATCTATCTCATCATCGGAATTCCCGAAACTTTGTCTGTTAAAATTCATATTTCTCTATCGTTTTGTCAGTATAATTTTAGATTCAGGCGCAAAATGTAGCATCGCGCCTATATAATCAATAGCTATGCCAACAAAAAACAGGCACGAGGCCTGTTGAAATATGCAAATGATCATATTATTTCAGATTGATCTGATAATAATAAAATCCCTGATAACCCGGGTAGATGCCACCCACTTGTATGGGACCGTCTTCACCGTCAATGGACTTTTCTATATCATTCAAGGTTTTCACATCCTTATCGTTCACTTGCGTAATGATGAAATTTCTTTTCATGCGGCTTTGTCGGGCAATGGCGCCGCCTGCTTTGATTTCGGATACTACGATGCCGCCGGATAATCTGTAGCGTTGAGCCTCGGTTTTGGTGAGTTCGCGAAGGGTGGCGCCGAGTTGGGTAGCGGCATCATTTTTTACGATATCCGTAGTACCCAATCTGTTTTTCAGATCGGCAGTCGTTTTATATTCCTTGCCGCCTCGTAGAAAATGAATGTCGATTTTATCGCCGGGTCTGTATTGAGCCACCAGCTCCATCATTTGAGGACCGGTGCGAATATCTTTCCCGGCAATTTTCGTAATGATATCACCTTCTTTCAAACCTGCTGAGGCGGCACTGCTGCCATCATAAATTTGACTGATATAAATCCCATCGATCTTGTCGAGATTATACGCACTCATTTGTTCGGGTGTAGCATTCTTCATATCGATATAGCCGACACCGAGGTAAGCACGTTGTACGTTCCCGAATTTCATTAAATCGCTTACGACCTTCTTGACGATATTGGACGGAATGGCGAAGGAGTAACCGGCATAGGAACCGGTAGGGGAGGCGATGGCAGAATTAATGCCCACGAGTTCGCCGCGTGAATTGACGAGGGCGCCTCCGCTGTTGCCCGGATTAACAGCCGCATCGGTTTGTATAAAACTTTCTACAGGGGCTGATGCGTCCTGGCGTTTGTTGATGCCGATGTTGCGATATTTAGCACTGACAATACCGGCCGTAACGGTAGATTCTAAAGTCAACGGATAACCGACGGCCAGCACCCATTGTCCGAGTTTTACATCATCTGAATTGCCGTAAGGAATAAAGGGTAAATTATCTTCATTCACTTTGAGCAGGGCCAAATCGGTAGAGGCATCATGCCCCATAAGTTTGGCTTTGAGGGAACGTTTATTGTTGAGGATGACCGTCACTTCATCGGCGCCGTCGACCACATGATTATTGGTTACAATATATCCATCGGCAGAAATGATGACGCCGGAGCCGCTGGATTGTTGAGGCATTTGCTGGTAATAGCGCTGACCGAAAAACTGATCAAAAAAATCATCACCGAAAGGGTTTTGATAACGGGCGACGCGGGCCTTGGTTTCTGTTTTGATATGCACGACGGCACGGGTTGCTTTTTCGGCGGCCTCTTCCAGATTGACATAGCCGCCATCCGGTGAAGGGGAGGCATCGGTATAATTGGCGTAATGTAAATCCGATGATTGAGTCGGTGCATCACCGATCAATTGCACGGGATCAGAATGAATATAACGGGTGGCAAAGGTGTAGGTAGCAATGGATGTTACCAACGAAATGACGACAATTCCAAAGATGTTTTTCATGGTAATAATGTTTTTTTATGAATACAAAATTACGGGTGTAAAATATCCGATTGGATTTGAGGCCGACAAAAATCTGTTAAGAATTTCTTCTTTTTACTATGCCTGTTTCGGAGACGGATCCGCGGCAACGATAGTAGCGAAAAGCCCGCAGCGACGACGCAGGAGGCGTGAGGACTTGTAGCGGATAGCGTGTCAGCCGCCCAAAAAATAAGAATTGAAGGATAGGATGATGCTGATGGATGACCGTCCTATCGAACGCCCATGTACTTATGAATTTGCAGGGAGAGTTTCCATGTAGGATGATGCTGAATATAATCCGTCATCAAGGGCAGGATTTCTTTTTCGCGGCTCCATTCGGGTTGAAGAAAACGTTCGCAATCATCGGAAATCTGCGGAAGAAAATCTTCAGCCCAGGCAAGATCACTCTTGTGATAGACAACGACTTTCAATTCATTGGCACGTGCTAATACTTCCTTTAAAGGGGCTTTGAATTTTTTAGGAGAAACGCAAATCCAATCGAATGAACCGCTTAAGGGATAAGCTGCAGATGTTTCGAGATGCACGCGATAATTGTTCGCCTGAAGTGCTTCGGTGAGCGGAGCGCAATCATACATGAGGGGTTCGCCACCGGTGATGATAACAATTTTTGCGGCTGTTTGTTTCACTTCGTTCAGGAGTGTATCGACACTCATCATTTGATGTGCACCGGCATCCCAACTTTCTTTTACATCGCACCAAACGCAGCCGACATCGCATCCGGCCAGGCGAATAAAAAAAGCGGCATGTCCCTGATAGGCGCCTTCACCTTGAATCGAGTAGAAGGTTTCCATGACAGGGTACATAAAGTTTATATCAGGCATCAATCAGGATTGGGTATGATTGGCATGCGCGAGCAAAGTATTCTTCATCAGGGCGCAAATGGTCATGAGTCCGACACCACCCGGAACCGGTGTAATGTAACTGCATTTCGGAGCCACGTTTTCGTAGTCGACATCACCGACTAAACGGAATCCTGATTTTGTTTCCGTACTCTCCACGCGATTGATACCGACGTCGATGATGATGGCACCTTCCTTGACCATGTCTTCGGTCACGAAGCGAGGTTTGCCTATGGCGGCCACGATGATATCGGCTTCTTTACAGAGTGCCTTCATGTCTTTGGTTTTGGAATGGCACATGGTGACGGTGCAGTTGCCGGGTTCGGTATTTCGACTGAGCAATAAACTCATGGGTGTACCGACGATATTGCTGCGGCCGATGACGACACAATTCATGCCGGCGGTTTTGATGCCGTAATGTTGCAGCATGAGCATAATGCCATATGGGGTCGCGGGAACAAAAGTGGGCAGACTCAACATCATCTTACCTAAGTTCACCGGATGAAATCCATCGACATCTTTACCGGGATCTATGGTTTCGATGACTTTGTCTTCGGAAATATGTTTGGGTAAAGGTAATTGGACCAGAATACCATCGACAGAAGGATTGGCATTGAATTCCTTGATCTTCAGCAGGAGTTCAGATTCGGTAACGGCTGCGTCATACGAAATGAGGGTTGATTCGAAGCCCAGTTCGGCACAGGTCTTCACTTTCGATCCTACATAAGCCTTACTGGCCGGGTTTTCGCCCACGAGTATCGCTACCAAATGGGGCGGACGTTTGCCGGCCCAGGTGAGTTGTTCTACTTGCTTTTTGATTTCTTCCTTGATGTGTTGGGAAACGACCTTCCCGTCTAAAAGTTGCATGGGCGCAAAGGTAGGGTATTGATTTTGCTTAGACAAGATGGGAGTGGGCAAAGGTCCTAGTATTTTTGGCTCTTCATTCCCGGTCTACAGGCGTTGGGAGAGTTTTTCCTTTATGCCGTTGAACCATTCTTCTTTCAATATACTTAAGATGGCGCTATCTCTTCGACGGCCATCGGGAGTGGGCAGATTTTCTCTCAATACACCTTCCAGGGTACAGCCAATTTTTTTCATGGCAGCGAGGCTGCGGGCGTTGTTGTGATCGGCCCGAAATTCAACACGATGCATACCGAGTTGCTCGAAGGCAAACTGCAGCATGAGGAATTTGCAATGGACATTGATTCCGCTGCCTTGAAATGCTTTGCCATACCAGGTATAGCCTAATTGGAGGGTATCGAATTGGCGTTGAATATCATAGAAACGGGTGGAACCTGCGTACTGCTGATTCTGTTTATCATAAACGATAAATGGGTAATCCGTTTGGGCTCTTTTGGCTTGAAGGGCCAGGTCGATATACTTTTTCATGTTTTCCGCACCTGCAGCCGAAACTAATGAGTAGGTCCAGATTTCAGGTTCATGTTCTGAATAGGGCAGCAGGTGATTCAAATCCTCCGACTGCAATGGGCGAAGCATGACACGTTGGTCTTCAAGGATAAAAGTTTCAAGCGTATCGAAATGAATCATTGAGGGAATATGGTTGAAAGAAAAAGGATAGATTGGAAAGTTTGGCTAGTCGCTGTTCGATTCGTCATCCACATGGAGGATATGTAACAAGCGATGTATGATGGGTGAGAAAAAAACGGCGGTTGAACTTAAAAAGGCGACGCCACTGTATAGTGCGAAGAGAGATGAAAATATTTTGGCTGCATTGGTTTTCATTTCGACCACAGGTCCCATGCCGGTGAGGATAAGGCAGGACATGTGAAAGCTGTCGATCCAACTGACATCGGCAATATAATGATAGCCCAATTGCCCGATCACCACAGAAAATAAAATCAACAACATGGCTACCCCTGCATATCGGGCAACTCGTTTTAAAAATTGTTTGAAGGGTGCGACTTTCTGTTTTTTCTGTTCCAGTTTCATAGGCGTCAAATCAAATCGTTGAACAAATGTACAGTAAGCCGGACAAATTAGGTCACTATTGATTTTGCGAAACGTTGAGATCAGACATGGATTTTTGTTTGCCCCGACGATTGTCACGAAGTTTGATCAGCATATAACTCAGGATCATTAAGGTTATGCCTATGACCCCGGCAATGAGTTGCAAGGGTGAAAAGGTCTTGATCAAAACGATCTCCGTCAATATATATCCCAAGAGCAGTATGCCTTGAAACATGATTAGAGAAGAATAATTTTTAGTTCGATTGTACATGGCAATAATTACAGCTATACCAAAAACGCCATTACTTAAGAAAAGTATGATGCCGGGTATGAAGTAATCTAAGAAGGGGGTATGTTCCAGAAATTCGATGGGCAGATTTAAGCTTTCACCATCGGGATTCACCATGAGGTTCCAACCTCCATATAATGCGCCCACACTATTGATCAACAAGAGTATGTAAGCGAAGAATTTTAGATTGTTTTTCATATGCTCAGTATTTACAGTGCTTGTTTTTTTAAATACAAAAGTCCAAGCCATGTTTTCACATGAGTACGATCTATTTATGTGTCAGTAGTTAATCCCCCGCTGTTTTCAGACCGAATCTGAATTCAACAGAACAAACATACAAAACGGAAATGATAATTTTTAGTTTATTTGTTGATAATCAACAAATTAGCTGATAATATTTTCAACATAAGCTTCCGGGGTGAGTGTAGCCGCAATAATGGGTTTGCCACAATCGGGCACCATGGCTGCGAAGCGCTGATATTCACACGTAAAGTCGACCAGAAAACGGGTATAGTCTTGCGCATCGGCCAGCGATAATAATTCATATTGTCCTTGTATCGGTGGCATTTGCGGGTTTTTATGGGTCACTAAATGAGAAATAAATTCGGTGCGGCCAATCCAGCAACCGCCGAAGGTATGTTCACCGTTGATGACGTTGGACCATTTTCGATATTCTCCCGTATCGAGCAGGGTGCCGGTTCCCACATTCGCTTTGCCTGAGAAAATCATCCAGCTTTCGATATGGGGTTTGGATACATCTTGTTCATCAAATCCGCTGATCACTAATTCAAGAACCATGGAAGCGTGAGCATCGGCGAGGTTATCGAGTTTAAATTGTTTACGGAGTTCAGCCTTCATGCCATCGAGGATATATCTCACGGCATGTTCATAAGTACCATCGCCGGTATATTTTTTTTCAAGTGCCTTGCAGAGTGAATAAATCGTTTTGTGATTGATGAGTGCAATTCCGGCAGTGCAAATGGCGTAAGGGATATCATTGAGTCGAATCTGAAAAAGTTTACGGGCCATACGCGACCAACTGATGGGGAGTTGTATCGGCTGCGCCAAATCGACCATTTGGTTGGTGTCTTTTTGTAGTACCTGAGTAATGGATTTATTCCAGGTGGTTTGACTGTCGGCCGCAATGGCGATACCGTCCGGGACGGCGATGGCGATACAAATGGACATTTTATATTAATGTTTAATGATGGATGGTTAATGTTGAATGTCACCAAATGTAGCTGAATAATTGCAAGGACAATCGGTTAGTTGCTATAAAAAGATTTCATGATCTCCGGGATAAAATCATCGATGTCTTTTCTTCTGCCCGGATGATAGTCGAGGATCAGGTCGATGACAAAAGCTTCGCCCATAAAGGATCGCCAATAAATGACATGCCCGGTTTTTTTGTGGATGCCACTGATGACAAACCAGTTTTCATGAAAGGACTTGTAAGTAATGTCTACGGGCATTTCTTTCAGTGAGGCCTCATAAGATTCTTTCAATGTTTCATATTGAAATCGACCTTTGGTGAGTGCATGCATGCGCATGATTTCTGCGCCATCCCGACTTTTTACCTGATAATCGCAATAGTCGGGATGATGCTCCTTGTCCAGAGGCAATACGAGCCAGGTACTTGGCAGACGGATCCGAAATGAACACGGAAAATATTGCGTAAACATTGTTTGAGCCGTGGCGTAGGAATGGCTCAGAAAAAATATAAACGTCACTACAACTGTAAAGTAAAAAAAGTGTTTCCTCATACGTTCTTTAAATCAAGCCATTATTCAACGACAAGTTTTTGATTGAAGGTACGGTGCTGGTCTTTCGCCTGCAGAGTATAGAGTCCGGGTGATAAATAAGGCAATTTTATTTGTCCGGTATTCATCGTGTTCATCATCCATCCATCATAAACGCTTCGACCATTGAGGTCCATGATTTTTATTGCGATGATGGGGTCCATTCCTTCCGGAAAAAGAATTTGGAGCTGTTCATGCGCAGGGTTTGGATAGAGGGTCATATTCTTCATTGTAGGATGAACAGGATTTGATACATGGGTCACCACGCCACAACCACCCGCAGGAGCATCGCTCACCATAGGGTCAGTATAATTGCTTCTTTTGATACCCATACAAAATTCACCGGCTTTGATTTCTTTCGAATAGAGCGAACCGATTTTATCGACGAGTGAACCAGTCTTAATACTATCCAAAGCGAAGGTCCATTCCTGGGTGGCATCTTTACGGTAAAATAATCGGATACTGTCTTCTGTATTTTGAATCCATGTGCTGTCGAGATAAGCGTTATTGGCACCGGCATTATAGTCAAACTGAATTAATCCCGTGATGTTGTTTAAATGAATTCCGTCTACTTTCCAATAGCGACTGTCACTAAGTATATAGCCATTGCTGTTGGATACATTTTTAAAACGGTCGGGAGCGATCCAACTGTGTTCGATACGAATAAAACTGGAATCATTGGGGTTGACCACAGACTTCGTATAGATCTTGCATTTCGCTTGATTAAAGGTGGTGCTTCCGGTTGATTTAATTACTTTCTGTTCTTCAGTAATGGCATCACTCAATTTGTGATGCGGATCGACTAATATCATGACAGGATTAAAGGGCAGGGTGACATCCAACTCCATACATCGTCCGCTGAAGTCTACCTGAAAAATAATTTCATTCATGTTCTCATCATACACGCCAATTTCAAGTGGCACATGCGTATAGTAATCTATGCTTTTATGCTTACGCTGACGAATGAATATTTGGGTCTCAAAATCGTTGCCGTTGGGTGTCACAATATTTGAATCTATGGAGAAATGGGTGAAGCCCGGGGCCAGGATCCAATTGTTGAAATAGAAGCTCATGTCTTTTCCGCTATAGGCAGTCAGGAAATCTCTCAGATCGATACTTGAAACCGATTTAAATTTAAAACTATCCAGAAAAGCAGTCAAGCCGTTAAAAAACAAACTGTCGCCCAAATAGGTTCTGAGGGTATGTATCATATCGGAGCCTTTGTTATAAACCGTTGCGCCGTAGGTATGCAGACTATCCATATTAGCGACAGCCCGATAGCCTTGATCATTGATATGGGCTTTGTTCAATACGTTGAAATGATTGGCTTTATAGTCGGTCAAATAATCATCATAGCCGTAAGTGTATTCCTGATGCAGTAATTCGCAATAACTAGCAAAGCCTTCATTGAGCCACATGTCGCCGGCGGTAGAGCAGGTCACCAGATCGCCCCACCAATGATGGGACAGTTCATGTGCGATAAGGGTTTCGTATGTTAAGGTGCCATCAACAAATGGTTTGCCAATATGGATATTGGTGGCATGTTCCATGGCCCCTGCATTAAAGGGTACCAGTGAATAGCCTACACGAGGCCATAAATAAGTTCCGAAATTTTCTTCCAGCATGGTGAATGATTCCTGCAGGTGAGAAAAGGATCCGTTTACTTTATTGCTATCGACGGCTTCGCAGGCAATGAGGGCCTCTACATTTCCGTTGTTTCCGTTCAGGGTTTTGGTTACAAACACATAGTTGCAAACGGCCACACAGGAAAGATAACTGGGTATTTCTTCATTGAGTTTCCAATGCCAGGTTTTCGTGGTATTGGCATTCGTGACGCTGTCGAGAAGCATACCGTTGCAGACTGCCATTTTATCGTTGGTGGTGGTTACATAAAATTCATAAGGACATCGCTCCACAAAATTATCGAAGCAGGGATGCCAGGTGCGACCAAAGGAATGCGGTTGAGCATTGAAGCCTACACCCATTTGGAAGCCGTAATTCCCTACGAAAGAAAAACCGCCCCAGGTGGCATCCGCAACGGGTACACCGTGATAGTAAACATCAACCAGTGCGGTATCATTCATTTGCATGGTGGTCAGTAAATTGATACTCAAGTTAGGTGAGCTCATGTTGTAGGTGGTCAACTGTCCGTTCCATTTAACACTGTCGACCGTTAATCCTTCAAGGTCAAAGATTAATTGACTCACATTATTGACTTTGGCTTTTACATCGAGTGTGGAATGCCCGTAAATAATATGCGTCACAAAGTCGGTCATATCAATTTCTATAATAGTTTTGCGAATGTCTATGGTGTCACTACGGGAAGCTCCCGCCGCGTTAACCTCTAGATGAATTCCTGTCAATGAGAGCACCAATAAGAAAAGTAAAATTCGCATCATCCTGTATTTATCATTTAAAAGTACAACCTATCCGTGTATTCCTGACCATCCTGTTTTGCTTTTTTTTGATTCAGGGAAAAGCCCAACCTGCGGGAAAGGAAAAAATCTATCAGGGACTCATACTCGATGAGGTCATGGTCAAAGCTGTCCAGCAAGGATTTGATGTGCCTTCCTTCATTGTCAAAATAAAAAAGGATACCACTTTTTATAAGGCCTTTAAAACCCTGAGACTGGCTTCCTACACTATGTACAATGATATAGAAATTTTGGACAAAAAGGGTGGGGTTAAAGCATCTTTGAATAGCATTACCCATCAGGAATCGGTCAATCGATGCCGGACGATGAAAGTAGTCAGGGAAAAGGTGACCGGTGATTTTTATAATCGGAAAAAGGAATATCAGTATTATACCGCCCGTTTATATGCCCATTTATTTTTTACGCAGGGGAAAATATGTAACGAATCGAATATCGTAGGCAATGTCACGTATAAAGGCACCACAAAATATGAGGAGCAACTTCGCATTCTGATTTTTAATCCGGGGCAACGCATCAAAGGGATACCGGGTATAGGAGAAAATGTGGCGATCTTTGAACAGCCTACGATGAGGAAATACAAGTTTTATTTATCGCGGCAGATGTATAACGGAGATGACTGTTATGTATTTACTGCCAAGCCCTTGCCTCAAAAGGCGGAAGATGTTGTGATCAATGAACTAAGGACCTGGATCCGGGTAAAAGATGATGCCATCGTGGCGCGTAATTATTCCTTATCTTTTCACACCTGGTTTTACGATTTTGATGTGGATATGAAGGTCAAACTCAAGCCGGTCCGGCAGGGTTTAGTGCCCTATGAAATTTACTATAAAGGGAATTGGCATGTGTTTGGCAAATCTCGAGAAATTGCCAATTTTACCGCAATTTTCAGTGATTTTGAATGATCTTACATTAATTTTACGGACATGAATAAGTTTATCGTATTGGGCATGGCACTCTTGATGTCCGTGACTTCGGCCTCTGCCAAACATAAGAAGAAAACCAGAAAAAAGAAGATCGTTAAACAAACTCAGGTAGTGCCGCCGGTGGCTGCTCCGAGTACAGTCAATAGTTTGAGACTATGTGCATCCACCGATATGATGCCGGCATGGTATCTGGCTATAGAAAAAGGATTTAAATTTCCTGAGAATTTTCAGGCTCCGGCCTATTATCGCTTGTTGAATATTAATGAGGCTCGCTTAGATTCTTTATTTAGAATGACGGCCTACTTTAAAAGCAATCAGAAAATCATGCTTCCGCTATACGTCGACAAGACCTTGCATTGTAAGGAATTTTCTTTGGTGAGAGTGGAGACCATGGATTCTGCATTACAAGCTAAATATCCTCAATTGATGACCTTCAGGGCTTATGAAGAAAAGAATCAATTGAATGCAGCCCGCATTGAAATGGACGGGGTCAATACCCGTATGATGGTGACCTATGACGGAAAGCAATATTATATTCAGTCTTTCCTTCACAACGGTCAAAAGTTTTATGCATCCTATGCGCAGGATGATCCGAATTTCAGGAAGGAAAAATTTGAGCGCTAATACTTCTTTTATAAAACACTATAAATAAACATGAAAAAACAAGTACTCTTTGTTCTGATGTGTTGTGCTTTCTTTGCAACACAGGCCACCGCATTGAATGATCTGTGGATGATCTCCGGGGAGAAGGTCATTTCTGTTCCGGGTGAACGAAAAATTATTCCGATGGAATATGCTTTAGCGAAGTTGGATGTACAATCCTTCAAGCTTCAGCAATTAACCATTCCTGATGAGGCTTCCGGATTATCCTCTTTGATTAGCCTGCCAACACCGGATGGCGGCGTCATGAATTTTAGAATTTTTGAAGTACCCATGATGGAACCTGCATTGGCGGCTAAGTATCCTCAAATCAAAACGTATACCGCTGTGAATGTAGAGAACACCGGCATCACCGCTAAAATCGATTTTACCGTCTTCGGATTTCATGCCATGATCATGAACGGAGAGCAAACTTATTTTATCGATCCGTATAGCAATTTGAATGATGAATGGTATGTGGTATACTACAAACATCATTACGCTAAGGGATTGAATGATCGCATGCATTGCGGAGCGGAGGACGAGCACGAATTAATTGCGGTTGATCGTCAGATTGAATTAAGCGGACAAACCATCACTCCCAATTCCTATAAAACCAATGGTACCAATAAGCGTACCTATCGTTTGGCTTTAGCTTGTACGATGGAATATTCAACAGCCGTTGGCGGAGCTACTCCAACGAAGGCAAGTGTCCTCAGTGCGATGGTCACTTCCATGAATCGTGTGAACGGCGTATTTGAAAAAGACTTTTCGATGCATGCCAATTTGGTTGCGAATAATGATACGTTGATTTTCTTACCTGGCGGAACAGATCCTTATACTAACAATAATGGTGGTACGATGTTGGGACAAAACCAAACGACCGTTAACGCCCGTATCGGATCGGCCAATTACGATTATGGTCATGTATTTAGTACCGGTGGTGGTGGTATTGCCTCATTGGGTTGTGTATGTAATAATAATTCAAAAGCTCAGGGGGTTACAGGTTCTTCTAATCCTGTAGGTGATCCGTATGACATTGATTATGTTGCCCATGAGATGGGACATCAGTTTGGCGGTAGTCATACTTTTAATTCAGTAACCGGATCTTGCAATGGAAACCGGAGTAGTTCAAGTGCTTTCGAAATTGGCAGTGCCACAACCATACAAGGATATGCCGGTATATGCGGCAGCGACGATATCCAACCGCATAGTGATGACTACTACCATATTCGCAGTTTGGAACAAATGACCGGAACATCCGTAATGGCTTGTGCGGCTTCAGTGAGTGCTGGAAATACCGTTCCGACATTGAACCCAATCGCCAATACCTATATCATTCCTTATCGTACACCATTTGAATTGACAGCAAGTGGTACAGATGCCGATGGTGATTCTTTATTTTATTGCTGGGAAGAATATGATCGTGGAGGTAGTGGAGGTGCATGGAATGCACCGACAACCGTGGCACCGATATTACGTTCCTTTTTTCCAAACCCATCTCCAACGCGTGTTTTCCCTGCCCGTATTAAGTTGATCCAAAATCTGGAGTATTATTTAGGCGAGCGTTTGCCGGATACTGCCAGAGTTTTAAAGTTTCGTTGTACCCTGAGAGATATTCATAATGGATATGGTGCCTTTACCACCAGTACGGATACTCTGAAATTGGATGTACGTTCTACCAATCCGGAATTATTCCGTGTAACGAGTCAGGCAACTCCTACGCCATGGCAAGGAAACAGTCAGCAAACCATTACATGGAACGTGGCCGGTACGGCTACCGCACCGGTTGCTGCTACGAATGTAGACATCTTCTTCTCACCTGATAGTGCCAAGACCTGGACGGCGGTTGCGACCGGAGTGCCTAATTCAGGTACGGCCACCATTACGGTTCCTAATGTGAATGCAACTTGGGGGCGTGTTAAAGTAAAAGGTGCAGGTAATGTGTTCTTTGATTTGAACGATGGATGGATCACCGTAACGCAAGTATCTTGGCCTGCAGGTATTCGGGATATTGATGCCGCTTCGGTGAACGTTTATCCTAATCCGAATCAAGGTTCCTTTACGGTTGAATTTGCGGAGATTTTAAGTGATGCCTCTTATGAGGTCATCAACAATATTGGTGCTATCGTTGCCTCCGGTGATTTGAAAAATAAACAACTCATTACTTTAGATCAAGCGGCGAAAGGGATTTACTTCCTGAAGATTAAAACGGCTCATCAAGGGCAGTTGGTGAAGAAGATTGTTGTACAATAAGACCATTTGAAGATGATGTAACATTCATCTATCCATAAAAAAAAGAACACGATTCGATATGAGTCGTGTTCTTTTTTTTATTGAATAGGTTTAGAATAAACCGTTATGAAATGGATCAGTTTTTTAATTACTTACTCCACTGTCCAGGACTGAAGGCCATGCTTCGTAAATGAGTAAGGCATAAAGCTGCCATCTACTTTTTGCAAAGCTTCCATCACGGCAAAGCGTGCATTGCCGGGGCAATAGAAAATCATAAATCCTCCACCGCCGGCACCGCTGATTTTTCCACCGGTGGCTCCGGCCGATTTGGCGAGGGTATATAAGTCATCGAGATGGCTATTGCTGATATTGGCAGCCATCATTCGCTTTTGCTGGAACCCATAATCCAGGATCTCGCCGATTTGATGCAGCTTGCCTTTCAGTAAAGCCTCTTTCATTTGCTGGGCTTGTTGTTTCAGGTTGTGCATCGCTTCAATGGAAGCAGATTTTTTCTGATGAACATTTTCTTGCTGCTGTTTGATGATGGTGGCACTTTCGCGACTGGATGCGGTATAGTACAACAACAAATTATTTTCTAACTCATGAATATACTGGCTTCGAATGCGCAGCGGGTTGACGATCACCTTATTGTCTTCATAAAACTCCATAAAGTTGACCCCTCCAAAGGTAGCGGCATATTGATCTTGTTTACCACCGGCCAATTGCAAATCGCTGCGTTCAATTTCGTAGGCGTAATGTGCAATATCATAATCGCCGAGGGGGAGTTTCAGCATTTCTACAAAGGCACCCAATATGGCTACAACCAGGGTAGAGGATGTGCCTAAGCCCGAACCGGCCGGTGCATCTACAAAAGTCGATAAGCGTATGCCTTGGGTTTGGAAAGGGTAATCTTTTTGGATACGATTATAAACGCCTTTGAGCAGGTCTAGCGTGCCCGTGAGCGGCAGGGTATTTCCGATATCGTAACTTTCACTTTCATTTCGATCGAAAGCCTTCAAGCTGATCTTTCCATCATTGGTCGTTTCAATATTGGCATAGGCACTTAAAGAAACCGTCACATTGAGGATGGCCCCGCCATAGAGGTCGCTGTAGGGGCTTACATCCGTTCCTCCGCCGGCCAATCCGATGCGCAAAGGGGCTTTACTTCGATAAATCATAATCTATTTTGAATGGCTCAAAGATAAGATGGCTTTCACTAAGTTCTGCCAGCTATACTTCTTCTTTTCTTCCTGAATGGCGGCAATATAATGTGAAGGATCGGAGGAAAAGAACTGCTTGATTTTTTCGGCAATATCTTCAGGGGTTGGTTCGGCAATGAGACCCACAGAAGGAGGCACCAGGGCCGGGAGTCCGCCGACATTGGTCACGATCATCGGTTTCTCGAAGTGATAGGCCAGGGGCGTCACACCGCTTTGGGTAGCTTGTTTATAAGGTTGTATCACACAATCGGCAGCGCTAAGGTAATCGCGTACTTCACTGTCGGGAATAAAATGATGACGAAGGATGAGATGATCTTGTATGTTGAGGGTTGCAATCTGATCGAGATAGGGTTGTTCGGCCTCGTAGAATTCTCCGGCGATTAAAAACTTAACGGGATGTGCGGTAAAAAAATCCTGGTGTTTTAAGACGGCAATGGCTTCGAATAAGAGATCGAGTCCTTTGTACTTGCGAATGAAACCAAAGAATAAGACGATATGCGTGGTGGCATCGATCTGTAAATGTTGCCGGGCCTCTTGTTTGGAAATCGCCTCACCGAAATTATCATAGAGGGGATGAACGACTTGCAGTGAAGGCTTTGAAGTAAACGATGTCAGATCCTTCATCACTTTTTCACTCATGGTTACAAAGGCATCGATGGGTTTAATGAAATAGCGGGTAAAGGCCTGATCGCCGAAACGTTTTTCATGCGGAATTACATTGTCGGCGATACAGATGATGCGGGTGTGGCCATTGCCTTTCACGATACGGAGTATGCTGCCCAGACAGGGGCCCATGAAAGGCAGCCAATAACGAACGATGATGAGATCGGGTTTTTGTTGGCGCAGTTGCAGGCCCACCTTGATCCAATTGAAGGGATTGATGGAATTGATACGGACCTTGATGTTTAAATCTTTCGGGGCCGGATCGGTAGAATATTGTGTGGTACCCGGAAAGAGAAAGGAGGGATATTGTAGAGAGAAGGTAAGGATTTCGGTGGGATGACCTTCTTGCATCAGCTGTCGCGCCAGTCGCTCATTGAAGGAAGAGAGTCCGCCGCGGAGGGGATAAGCCGGACCTATAATTAACACGGAAGGTTTCATGAGGATGCTAATGTAAGAATAATCGGTCACACAGATTGATAGGATTGTATAAATGGATGTTTGGATCACAGATTAAGGGATTTCATCGAGGGGGAGGAGACAAGTGGGGGATGCGGCGTGTTTATTGGATCACAGATTGAGGGACTGAACGGATGGTTGATTCATTGAATGCTGCGAAGACTGCAATTCATTCAACACGACAATTAACTTCCGGAACGTGTTGTGCATGAGCGATAGTAGCGGAAAGCTCCTGCGAGGCTCTGCTCGCGGGACTTGCAGCGGATAGCGCGACCCGCCGCGGCGGGGCATGCCCAAAATAAAAAATGACAGGGAAATATCTTTAGCTGAATTGCCAGGAGGTAGTCGCTTCGCGGACGAAACATTCAAATGATCAGGCCTCTTCAATATGCCGGTACAAAGTGACACATTCCATGGCTTCCCTTACATCGTGTACGCGAAGGATGTTCGCGCCGTTCAGCAGGGCCACCATGTGGAGAGCCGTAGTGGCATTGAGGGCATGGTCGGCATCGAGGTTGAGGGGTTTGTAGACCATGGACTTGCGGGAAATACCGGCCAGAATGGGACAGCCCGTGAGATGAAATAGAGATAAATGTTTGAGCAGGGCATAGTTGTGTGCTATCGTTTTGCCAAAACCAAAACCCGGATCGAGAATGATATCGGTGGTACCCGCTGCTTTGAAGACCTGAATTCGGGCAATGAAATCATCAAGTATTTCTTTCACCACATCTTCATACTGAGGATGGTCTTGCATGGTTTGAGGTGTACCCTGCATATGCATACAGATATAGGGCGCGTGATATTTGGCTGCAACACTTAGAATCTCCGGATCGAGTTGTCCGCCGCTAATATCGTTGATGATGTGCACACCGGCGTCGAGGGCTTGACGAGCCACAGCTGCCCGCCAGGTATCGACCGACAAGACGGCTTGAGGGTAATGTTTGAGGATGGCTTCAATGAGGGGCAGAATCCGTTCTGACTCTTCATCTGAAGAAATCATGTCGGACTTGGGACGAGAACTCATACCGCCAATATCGAGGATGCTTGCACCTTGTTGGAGCATGAGTCCGGCATTGGCCAGGAGTTGGTCGATTTGGCTGTCGCGGCCTTTATTATAGAAAGAGTCGGGCGTGGCATTGAGGATGCCCATGATGCGGGGCGCAGACAGATCCAGTAATTTTCCCCTGAGATTGATTAGTGAATGCGCAGGGATTAAACTATTTTTGGCCATTGAACACGAAGATAGCACAGAATGGCTAATACGGAACTCCAATACAAAGCAGTTACAGGGCATTGCCGGGACATTTTCCTGAAGAAGAATACGGACTATGGAACAAGTTGGCGCGTGCTGCGGCCCATATCGATTGTGGATCAGATCTATATTAAAGTACAGCGTATCCGAACTATACAGGAACTGGGCACACAAAAGATTTCCGATGATGTGCAGGGCGAATGGGGGGCTATCATCAACTATGGCATCATCGCCCTGATACAGGAAGAATTGGCGGGCAATGAAGAGTGGGATTTGCCGACCGATGAGGCCATGGCCCTTTACGATAAGCATACGGCCGAGAGTTTCCGGCTGATGCAGGATAAAAATCACGACTACGGCGAAGCCTGGCGCAATATGAGTCAGCAGTCCTTTGCCGATCTGATCCTGACGAAAATTTTACGCATCAAACAAATTCTCGCCAATGACGGTCAGACCGTGATTTCGGAGGGGATGGATGCCAATTTCAGGGATATTATCAATTACGCCGTTTTTGCGCTCATTCTGCAAGGAGAGCAAGCCATGGCGGGGGCGTGAAATAAAACCTAAATAAACACCCATAGTTTTCAAACTCCGTGTATTTTTGCGCCCCGTAAAGGAAACCCTTTACGATTAGGTCTCGTAGTACAATGGATAGTATGCAAGTCTCCGGAACTTGATATCCCGGTTCGATTCCGGGCGAGACTACTTTAGGAGAGTGGGAAACAGAATGAGAATGAGGAAGAGAGACAATGGGCATTTAGTGAAAGGATGAAAGCATAGTTCGTCAGGTTATGAATTCGGTGGCTGCGGGTGTTAAACACAGATATTTTCTTCAATTTAATTGTACCTTTATCCTTTAATCATTAAATTTTAATTGTACCTTTATCCTTTAATCATTAAATGAATAATCCCATGTTTAAAAATATATTTTCAATCTTATCTATTGCTTTGATGTTCGTGGCAACGATTTCCAAAGCACAAACGCCCATGCAGATTAACGGTTTAGATTGTAATGGCGTCAGTCATGATATGTTTTCTGAATTGGATGCGGGGAAAGCGGTCGTAGTTTTTTTCTTTATGGATAATTGTGGTTCTTGTCCACCGGTCGCTCAAAAAGTACAAACCATGGTCAATAATATATTGGTCTCATATCCCAATATGGTTACGGCTTATGCTATGCCTTATAATAACACGACAACCTGCACTGCAACCGCAGATTGGGTGACCAACAATAACCTAATGTTATATGCACCCTATGATAGTGGGGCCGTTCAGGTGGCGAATTATGGAGGATTTGGGATGCCGTCTGTCGTTTTGCTCGGTGGTAAATCGCCGGACAGAAGAGTCATGTTTTCTACCTTAAGTTTCAGTAATAGTGATACGACCATCATGCATGACAGCATTTTGGCTTTATTTGCTCCGGTAGGTGTAAATGATGTCGCTCAAAATATTCATTCCGCAGATATCTATCCTAATCCTTCAACCGGTATGGTCAATATTTCAGTGGAGTTGAAAGCATTAAGCGATTTGCAAATCGATGTCACCGATATGACCGGAAACCTCATTGCGAATATCAGCAAGGACCGAGACCAACAAGGTATCGTCAACAAGCAATTCAATACAGAAGGACTGGCATCCGGGGTTTATTGCATTCGGATCCGGGCCGGAGGTAAAACAAGTAACAGGAAATTAAATGTCATTCATTAATATGGCTTTTCTCTAAAGTTTAATTTGTAAACTTGCTTCATCGGCGAAGATGCAAATTGCTTTTACACCGCGTTTAGCGCATGGCCATGATAACACGATGATTGCCCATGCAGTATTTGACGATGTGAATGCGTATAATGGATGAACATTGAACAATCAGTAAGATGTCATTTAACATTCACTATATATCATTACATCCATGAAATACCTGAATATTGCAGCCTTTCTTTTTTGTACCTCAACTTTATTTGCACAAAACCCCTTGGCGATTCCGCCGGTGTTGACAGGTACAACCTTTAACTTAAATGTACAAAATGGGGTGACGCAATTTTGGAGCGGAATCAACACCAATACTTATGGGATCAATGGAAATATTTTAGCGCCGACGATCATGGTGAACAAAGGAGACAACATCACCTTGAATGTCACCAACTCCCTAACCGGTAGCGGAAATTCGACTACCATGCATTGGCATGGCTTGCATGTAGCACCTCAACATGATGGAGGGCCACATCAAATTATCAATCAGGGTACAACCTGGTCGCCAAATTTTGATGTGATGAATGATGCCGCTACATTTTGGTATCATCCGCACGGAGACAACAAAACCGACCGGCATGTATCAAAAGGGATAGCCGGTTTTTTTATCGTAAAGGACGCACAAGAAGCTGCGCTGAATTTGCCCCGAACATATGGTGTGGATGATATTCCGTTGGCGATACAAACCAAAGAGTTTGATGTGCTAAATCAAATAGCCATTGCAACATTTATGGATACTGTGGTGATGGTCAATGCGACGATTAATCCGTATCAAAATTTACCGGCTCAGGTAGTCAGACTGCGCTTATTAAACGGGGCATCTCAAAGAACTTTCCAGATAGGGTTTTCCAATAATATGAATTTCTCTTTAATTGGAAACGATGGGGGGCTATTGGATGCACCGCAAACCATGAATCGAATATTACTTTCCAATGGTGAACGGGTAGAAATTTTAGTGGATTTATCGGCTTATCAGAATGATACCATTTACTTGAAATGTTTCGGAAGTGAATTGCCCAAAGGGGTGTATGGTGCAGATAGTGTAGGAGATGCCGGAGTCAATCAAATTATGGATTATTACAATAATTCTTTGAACGGGACTGATTTTAATTTATTGGAAGTCAGGGTGACATCACCAACCGCCAACCCGATTACAAGTATCCCCACAACATTAGGCACATTGAGTCCATTATTGCCAGATGCCAATACCGTATACCGAACATTTGAAATCGATACCATTGGCGGTATGGGGATAACACCCAATTTCGCGATGGGCCCCTTTGCCTTCAACGGTAAATTATTTCATATGGACAGTATCAATGAATATGTGCTGTTAAACCGCAAAGAAGTATGGACGATACATAACAAATCCATGATCGCACATCCGTTTCATATTCATGATGTTCATTTTTATATTTTGGATATTAATGGTGTTGCGCCTCCTGCTTACGAAAAAGGGAAAAAAGATGTGGTATTAATTATGCCGGGAGATAGTGTGCGTTTCATTACTGAATTCAAAGATTTTGCCAATGACAGTGTACCCTATATGTATCATTGTCACATTTTACATCATGAAGATGATGGCATGATGGGGAGTTTTTTGGTAACTCAGTTTCCGCTCAGTACCAATCCAACTTTGACCCATCAACATACCCGCATCTATCCGAATCCTTCTCACAATTTTTGGACCATACAAAATGAGGATGATGAAAATATCGTTTCCTATCTGTTGTATGACGTGGTGGGAAGATTAATCGAAGAAAAGACAATAAATCAATCGCAATTCATGATTGATAATTCCGCTTTAGGTGCCGGGAGTTATTTTTTGACATTGGTCTTCAGAGAAGGTTCACAAACCTTTAAAATGAATAAGGAGTGGGATTAAAAAATCGAATGATCCATATCTTCACATGATAGGAATAATGTGTTGATGTGACCATGTTGATTTGGAGAGGCGCTTACTCAGGTCAGTAAAGATAAAGACCCTGAGTTTTAGCCCCGGCAGTAGCGGATATCCTCCGCTTGTTTTCGTCGGAGATAGCAGCGAATGACGGGAAGTGGCTGAATAATGAGAGTAAGCTGAGCTCCAAAAGTATTTTACTCAGCCTCTTTGATCATGATATAATCAATATCCTTTTCGCGAATGATGCGGTTGTAATCTTTCAATTCGCGATCCTTGATGTTGCGGAAGGATTGCAATTGTTTGTCGATGTCGACACATAGATCGGTGAAAGCTTCCTGTACCTGAGCACTAGGGGCGGTATGCTGATCGGCGGCTGAAAAAATACCGGACAATTTATCATTGAGTCGGATTGGATAGTTGAGTACATCTTGTCCGCTTTTGGCTTTGGTTTGATAGAGATTTTCTTCGATGCTGCTGATGGCGGTATTGATTTTTTTACCCAGACTATCGAGCTCGGCAGGATAATTTTTCCCCAGTTTATCTTTGAGCGCATTGATTTGAGACCGCATGGTGCGGATGTCTTTAATGCACTTTTGTGTTTCCTCATATTTGTTTTTCACCTTGGTGAGGAAAACATATTGGGCCTGATAATCGGCTTCAGAGATGGTATAGTTCGGATCTTTGAGGATGTTGAAATTCACCCATGCAGAATCCGTGTCCATTTTTATTTTCGCTTTATATTTTCCCGGCGGCACCTTATACGGATCTACATTGCCGTGCCAAAGGATCATGCCATCGATGGGCTCAACGCCTTTCACTTGCATATTCCAAACAAAGGTATTCATGCCGGTGGTGATACTCAGGGTATCCTCTTTTGCGGCAGACTTATTACTGAAAGAACGAATCTCTTTGAGTTGATCGTCGTAGATGGTGATGGTCAACTTTGTGCTGTCTGCAACATTTTTGATCCAGGTTTGAAAGACCACACCTTTCTCCGGGTTCATGCCTGCATTGCCGGGATTGCTGCGTTTCCAACCATCGGCACGATAAGCATCAGCCGGAGTAAAGGCATGGAGTTTCTTGAGGGTGATATTTTTATTCAGTTGATGAAGAAAACTCAGTTCATCAAGTATCCAGAAGCTTCGTCCTTGTGTGGCCACGATGAGGTCATTATTTTTGATGGCTAAATCGGTGATGGGTACGATAGGCAAGTTGAGTTGAAAGCTTTCCCAGGATTCACCGCCATTCAAACTGATATACATGCCTTGTTCGGTGCCGGCATAGAGAATATTTTTTTTCACCGGATCTGCTCTGAGGCAACGAGTAAAATGATTAGGGGCAATGCCATCGGTGATCAGGTCCCAATGTTCGCCATAATCGGTAGTCTTGTAGATATAGGGAGTTTCATCATCCAATTTGTATTTTGTGCCGACCACATAGCAAGTGCCTGCATCGTACGGGTCAGGTTCGATACAATTGATCATCATCCAATCGGGCATACCTTTCGGGTTGACTTGCTTCCAATTTTTACCGGCATCTGTTGACAGGTGTATGAGTCCATCGTCGCTGCCACACCAAAGCAAATCTTTCTGCACCGGGCTTTCTGCGGCTGCGAATATGGTGCAATAATATTCTACGCTGGTATTGTCTTTGGTGATGTTACCACCGCTGGCCACCTGACGTTTTTTATCATTGGTGGTCAGGTCGGGTGAAATTTTGGTCCAGCTTTGTCCTTCGTTTTCGGTCACAAATAAATGGTTACCTGCGGCATACAATCGTTTAGGATTGTGGGGTGAAAAGAAGATGGGGAAGTTCCATTGGAAACGATACTTGAGGGTATCTGCTCCTTCGCCAATGGGACTGACCGGATAGACACTGATGTTACGATTTTCGCCGGTGCGATGATTGAGACGGGAAAGGTAGCCTCCATAATTTCCACCGTAAACGATTTCATCATTGAGCGGATCGGCTACGATATGTCCGCTTTCGAAACCGGCGCTACTGCTCCAGTCCTGGGAGCCGATTTCGCCATGGTAGGTTTCGCTCAGGATGCGCACACTGCTATTGTCTTGCTGGCAACCCAGTACACGATAAGGAAAATGATTGTCGGTGGTGACGCGGTAAAATTGTGCAGTGGGTTGATTGTGGTAGGTACTCCAATTTTGTCCACCATCGAAACTCACCTGAGCGCCGCCATCGTCGGCAACGATCATACGCTGACCATCTTCAGGGTCGATCCATAAATTATGATGATCGCCATGAGGGGTATAGATCTGAGAAAAACTTTTACCGCCATCGGTGCTTTTATACAGCTCCACATTGCAGACATACATGATGTTTTCGTTTTTTGGATCCACATTCAATTTGCTAAAATACCAGGCACGCTGACGGATTTTGCTTTCATCATTTTTCTTGGTCCAGGTTTCGCCGGCATCGGTGCTGACAAACAGTCCGCCTGTTTTGCTTTCAATGATGGCATAGATTTTATCCGTATTGGAAGGACAAATTGTAAGGCCGATAATGCCGAGTGTATCTTTGGGTAATCCTTTATTTCGTGAAATGTTTTGCCAATGTTCGCCGCCATCGATACTCTTCCAAAGGGCACTGCCTTCGCCGCCACTTTCGAAACTATAGGGTGTACGTTTCACACGCCAGGTAGAGGCAAATAAAATATCGGGATTGGAAGGATCCATTACGATGTCGGAGGCGCCGGCTTCGTCGTTGGCGAAAAGAATTTTTTCCCAATGTTGTCCGCCATCGATGGTTTTAAAAACACCACGTTCTTCATTGGCGCCAAATAAATGACCGATGGCCGTACAATAAACGATGTTCGGATTTTTGGGGTGAAAGATAATTTTCGTGATATGACGGGTGTCGGATAGTCCGATGTGTTTCCAGTGTTTGCCGCCATCCGAACTGCGCCATAGGCCGCGACCTTCGCTCACATTTCCGCGTAAAGTATTTTCGCCCATGCCCACATAGATCAGGAGCGGATCGGTGGGGCACACTTCTACTGCACCAATACTGCCGCCGAAATATTTATCAGAAATATTTTTCCAGTTGCTGCCACCGTCTTTTGTCTGCCATACTCCGCCACCGGTCGTGCCCATATAGAAGACCTGTTTGTTTTTTGGATCACCGCAAACACCACTGGCGCGTCCACCGCGGAAGGGTCCAATATTGCGGTATTTATAGTGAGTGAGCAGCACGGAATCGAGCGGGGTATTAGATTGTGCGAATGATATGAGATGCAAAAAAAGGAGGGCGAAGCTGAGATGTAATTTCATGATGTGAAAGTAATGAGAATATTGAAAAGGTGTTTATATGAAAAGGAAGATGCCATCAGAAAAAGTAATGTTGGGCGCAGGTCATTTGTTTGAATGATTGCTTATGAAGTCCCTTGATTTGAAACCGTTAAGAACTAAACGTCATGTTGAATGTGAACGTGCATTGCGCAACCGATCGTAGCGGATACCCCGCAGGTGAACAGAGTGAGAATGAGAGTGAGAGTGTGCGTTAGAAAGAAAAAAGGGAAAGAGAAAGAGAAAGAATGGGAAAGAGAAAGGCTGCAACAGATGTGCTAAGGTAATGATCGAGATTAAATTTTTCCTTTCACATCTAATGCATCGCGTAAAGCATTACCCAATAAATTAAAAGCGAGTACATTGAGCATGATGGCGAGACCGGGAATGATGGCCAACATGGGGCGGTTGGTGATGATAAAATTATAGTGTTCTTTAATCATGAGTCCCCACGATGAAACCGGCGGTTGCACGCCGATGCCGAGAAAACTCAATCCGGCTTCGATGAGGATGGCGGTAGCGAAATTACTGGCTGCCATGACGAGTGTCGGTCCCATCACATTCGGGAGAATATGTCGCGTAATAATTCGAAAGGAAGAGAAGCCCATGGTTTGAGCGGCCTGTATGTATTCCATTTCTTTGAGTGCCATGACTTGTCCGCGTATAAGACGAGCCGTGCCCACCCACATAGTGAGGCCGACAGCGATGAAGATCTGCCAGAATCCTTTACCTAAAGCAAACGTGATGGCAAAGACCAGCAGCAAGGTGGGTATGGCCCAGATGACATTGATAAGCCAGCTGATGAATTGATCGGGCCATCCGCCAAAGTAACCGCTGATGGCACCCAACATCACGCCAATAAAAATCGATAGAATGACCGCAATGAAACCGACAGCCAGACTGATACGAGTTCCTAAAATCAATCGGGATAATACATCCCGACCGGAGCGATCTGTGCCGAGCCAGAAGGTACGTTGGATGATTAATTTTTCAACAGCATTTTTTTCGTTGATTTTTTCGTTGAGGCTGATTTGTGCTAAGCTGAAGGAGAGTGGTTCGGTGATGTTTTCATCGAGCATATGGTTGACATGGATACTGTCTTTAGTCAACTTATAATTTCGAATGGGAATGTATTCGATATTGGCAGGTTTGCCGTTTAGCAAATAAGAAAAGGCGCTGATATTTTGAGCCTTCATTTTTTCCTTTTTCAAGAGCAGGCAAGAGAATCCAGGTTTTTGCGCAGCGAGTTCGACGATAGAGGTATTGGCATCTGTACTATCGTCAGGGCAAATCGGATAGGCGAAGACGGCCACCAGCACCATGATGGCAATGAATACCAAAGACACCATAGCCGCTTTGTTTTTTCGAAAGCGTTTCCAGAAGCGGGATGATGAAGGGGCTGTCATTGTTGCTGTTCTATTTTACTTGCCGGCCTTTCCATTGATAGCTGCCCATTTGTCCCATCAGGGCAGAGCAGATGATGTATGGAATATGGAGGAGTTGCAAGATAAAAAAAATAGGGAGTTCATTCCGTTTATTAAAGAATTGTGAGACCGGATAGAGCAGGAGTAGTTCCACTATGGTTTTGGCTATGAGCAATGAGAAAAATACGAACAAGCAAGCCGGCCAGAAAATGGATCCGATCAGGAGAATTGGAAATACCAAATTGAAAATAAACACCAACCCCAATATCCATTTTAATCTTCGATCTTCAAATTTGGATGATTTGGAAGCCCAGCGTATGCGTTGTGCAAAAAAATCTTTTACCGTTGAGACCGGTTCAGTAGTTACAATGGCCTCTTTACATTTCAGGTATCGAATACTTTTCGGAAATTTTTGTTCAGCCTTGTGCATCAGCAACATGTCATCACCGCTGGCAATGGCATCGATGCCGCTAAATCCTCCGACTGCGTCAAACAGACTGCGCGTGTAGGCCAGGTTGGCGCCATTGCACATGGTGGCCGATCGGGTATAAATGACTGCGGCAGTAATACCTTGCATCGTGGTGAAATCGAGTGATTGAAAAGTATCAAACCAATGTCCCCGGTTTTGGAAGGCAACCGGTCCGGCTAAAAAGTAACAATGATTTTTTTCAATATATTCGGCTATGCTATGAAGCCAAAAGGGGCCCATGCGACAATCAGCATCCGTGGTGACTATGAGTTGTCCTGAGCTGGCTTGAATGCCAATTGTGATGGCCTTTTTTTTGTAAGAGTTGAGTATTTCTCCCTGGGTATGGTCGGCTAAAGGGATATATTTAACGCCTTGAAAAGATTGAACGATAGAAGCTGTTTGGTCGGTGGAATGGTCATCTACCACAATGATTTCCATCTTAGAAGAAGGGTAGTATTGTGAGAGGAGATCTTTTAATAAATGGCCAATATGTTTTTCTTCATTACGGGCCGGGATGATGATACTGATTATGGATTGGGGTTCAAATTGTTTATCTATTAGGGTTTCAGGCGTTCTGATCCATCCATCACGATAAAAGAGCAGGAGCACTGCATAGGAGAGAAAAATAACTAATACGATCAGGATGATCAGGCTCATGAAGGGTATTTGTGTGCAAGATGCTGAATAAAATCCTTAAGTGAAAGCAGAATTCTGCGGATTGGGGAGGACATTGTCCATGCGGATAGTCCATTCTTCATCGCAGGAGCGGTTAGGGCAAGATTGGATACTTGTTATAACAGCATTTAAATGCTTGTCCAATAAGGGTTTCAAGTGTTCACAGGTTATCAATATTTCATCCGGACCTATTGGTAAAACCTAGAATTAACCGTATTTTTACAAGTTAACGAGTATTAAATATTAATTGATGAAGATAAATTTATCTTTTAGGGTAAAGTTTTGTTGTTTTTTATGTGTCGTAATGTGGTCATTCGCGGCTCGTGCACAAATGACCGTGACCCCCAATCAAACAGCAGCGCAATTGGTCGACCGATTGGTTGGGACGGGCGTGGTTTATACCAATCCAACATTAACCTGTGGTTTTAACGGCAGTGGCAAATTCGATTTGGCGACCACCACCACACTGACCATGGATAGTGGTATTGTGTTAACCTGCGGAAATGCCATTGGCGTCAATACGGCGGCATTTAATTTTGCCAGTACCAGTACGAATACGACGGGAGGGGATGCAGATTTGCAGAATGCAGCGACCGGTCAAATCTATGATTTGTGTAAATTGGAATTTGATTTTGTGCCGATCGGTGATACGATTAAATTCAACTATCGTTTTGGGTCAGAAGAATATACGAGTTATACCTGTTCGAGTTTCAATGATATCTTTTCATTTTTTATCTCGGGTCCGGGTTATGCAGTTCCAACCAATCTGGCTTTGATACCCGGAACCAATTGTCCGGTTTCGATTAATACCATTAACGGATCGACATCGAATCCTTGTGGTACGGTAACTGCTCCCTGTGCTCCGCCTAATAATGCGTTATTTATCAATAATTCTTTTGGTACGACAATCATCTATGATGGGATGACTGCAAAATTATTGGCTAAAGCGGCGGTTACGCCTTGCTCGACTTATCACATGAAATTTGCGATTGCCGATGTATTTGATCATGTGTTGGATTCGGGGGTATTTTTGGAAGCCAACAGTTTTTTCTCTGAGGCTGCCACCATTGATACCGTTACATCTTCCAATACATTGCCTTCAGGAAATCCATTTGCGGTTGAGGGGTGTAATGCATCCGTGGTTACCCTTTCAAGACCTTATCCTAAGCCATTTGCTCAAAACATCAATTTGGTGTATGCGGGAACCGCAACGAATGGAGTTGATTGTAATCTGTTGCCGAACTCCGTTACCATTCCGGCGAATGCAACGACAACTACTTTTACCATCACTCCGGTCTTGGATGCATTGGCGGAGGGATCTGAGAACTTAAAAATTTATGTGTACGGGACCCTTTGTTCTTCTACCATCACGGATAGTATCATAGTGAGCATTTTAGATTATCCGAATTACAATGTTTCCAATAATGATACCATTTGTTTGGGGCAAAGTACGACCATGACTGCCATTCCAACACCGGCGAATGCTTATATGACCTTTAGTTGGACACCCGCAGGATCTACAACACCGACCACGGGTACGACCGTTACAGCTACACCGGCAGTAACAACCACATATCACGTTTTAGCATCCTTTCCGGGTTGCCCTGTCAGGGATAGTCTGATTACCATCTATGTTGAGCCGACACCAACTTTGACGTTGACGCCAACGGATGTATTGTGTTATGGAAACAATACCGGATCGATTTTAGCGACGGGAGCAGTGACATATAATCCGCTTTCTATGACCTTGCAACCGGGAGGTAGTATTCAGAATGCGAGCCCGGCTACTTTTTCGAATTTAACGGCAGCAACTTATACCGTGACGGTGACCAGTTCGGCCGGATGTACCAAGACTTCCACAACGACCATCACACAACCATCACAACTCAACTGGAATAATTTGTCTGTGACCAATATTCCATGTGGTGCGGGGAATGTCGGGCAGATTAGTGCGACAGCCATAGGCGGGAATCCAACAATCAATTATTCGCTGATGCCCGGTGGGAGCAGCAATTCAAGCGGCACTTTCCCCGGACTTGCAACGGGAACATATACCATGACGGCTACAGATGCGAATAGTTGTTCGATTACCGGAACCGCTTCGATCACCCAGCCCATTGGGCCCACCATTAATCTGCCTTCCATTGGT
Source organism: Chitinophagaceae bacterium (assembly GCA_016786845.1). Taxonomy (GTDB): domain Bacteria; phylum Bacteroidota; class Bacteroidia; order Chitinophagales; family Chitinophagaceae; genus OLB11. Next base: position 157,477 of record JAEUVB010000019.1, read on the forward strand.
AATCTGACCTGTGTGAATTCAAACAACGGGACCATACAGATTACAGCTAATGGAAGTGGCACGGTGACTTATACCCTGATGCCGGGTGCTTTAATCAATACTACAGGTAGTTTTGGTGGACTTGCAGCAGGAACTTATACCATCACCGTTGTAGATGCGACGGCGTGTACATCTACAACCTCGTTGACGATCATGGATCCGGCGCCGATTAATTTAGTTGCGTCGGCTGTGGACCCTCTATGTAATGGCAGTAATGGAACTTTGACTTTTAGCGCTTCCGGAGGTACCGGTGCTTTATTTTATACGGTGAATGGTGTGGTGCAAAGCTCGCCCACGCCTGCCGGCAACGGAACCTATACCATTATAGCCACTGATGCCAACAACTGTACAGCGAGCAGTGTCGTAAGCATAACAGTGCCAACCGTGTTGAATTTGAGTGCCTCTGCCACTGATCCATTGTGTAATGGTGGTACTGGTATATTGACCTTTAGTGCCAGCGGCGGGACCGGAGTGATTAATTATACCGTGAATGGGGTGGCTCAAACTTCTCCTTTGAATTTGATTTCGGGAACCTATACGGTGGCTGCAACGGATGCCAATAATTGTACGGCGAGTTCGGTGCTTACGCTCACCGATCCGGCTGTATTGAACCTTACGGCTTCTGCATCTGATCCGCTATGTTTTGGGTCTAATGGTAGTCTGATATTCAATGCAAGCGGAGGAACAGGTCCTATTGTTTATACGGTGAATGGTGCGGCACAATCATCTCCATATGCCGCCGGTACGGGTACCTATACGATTATAGCTTCAGATGCCAATAATTGTACAGCCAGTTCAGTATTGTCTATTACGATACCTGCTGCATTGAATTTAGTCGCTAACGGAATGGATCCTTTATGTGGTGGAAGTGATGGGGTGATCAATTTCAGTGCAACAGGTGGAACCGGAGTGATCACCTATACCGTGAATGGACTTTCTCAAACCTCGCCTTATGTTGCACCTTCCGGAAGTTATACGATTGTAGCGAGTGATGCAAATAATTGTACTGCCAGTACTGTTGTCCTGATTAGCATTCCGACAAATTTGAATCTGATCGCAAATGGCACGGATCCTTTATGTGGAGGAAACAATGGGACCATCAACTTTAATGCAACCGGTGGTACCGGATTGATTAACTATACCGTAAATGGAATCGCACAAACGTCACCCTATTTAGCAGGTGCCGGCAGCTATACAATTGTCGCTACAGATGCCAATAATTGCACCGCTTCATCTGTAGTGAACATTAGTATTCCGACAGCTTTAAGCTGGACCACAGCCACCGCAACGGATGTACTTTGCAATGCGGGCGCAGATGGTACCATTACCACAACTGCCACAAGCGGAACGGGAGTAATTAGCTATACACTTCAAGCCGGTAATATCACCAATGCAACGGGTAGTTATAGCGGTCTTAGCGCAGGGACTTATACCGTTACGGCAACAGATCAAAACAATTGCAGCATTACAACGACCTTAGTAATCAATGAACCAACGGCTTTACAAATTACCAATGTCACC
>JAEUVB010000003.1 GCA_016786845.1 Chitinophagaceae bacterium
ACACCCTAAAGGCAACAACATTTTTTCTTTTCTTTGTTGTACTCTTGCACTTGTTTTAGTCACCTTTGTTGTCTATTTGTTGCCCAATCTCTGTAAGTGCTTGATAATAAAGGGAACTATAATTTTTGTATCGGAAAGTAACCCGCATTCAAACGTTTTTGCATTCAGTGTTCATTTCATTAAATCATTTTTATTTTGCCCCCGAGGAAGTGTACATTCGTCCGGAGTCTTCGTACGGGGACCCTCCAAAGCATTTAAGTTAATAGGAACATTAATCCAAACTGAACAAACAGCGCCTATCTTCGCAACATGCAAAAACATATTCTCGCCCTCCAACAATTAAGGTGGATTGGTATCGCTGAAGGGATTTCTTATATCATATTATTATGTGTTTCTATGCCCCTCAAATATATTTTTGATTTTCCCCAAGCCGTTATTGTCAATGGTTGGATACATGGCGCCCTTTTTGTCATTCTGGCCTTGGCCATTTTAAGGGTATGGATATTGCGAAAATGGCCTTTCTCGCGTGCATTGACAGCCGGTATCGCTTCCCTATTGCCTTTCGGAACGTTTTGGTTTGATAAAAAATTGAAATTAGAACAGCAGTCTTTAAAGTAAGAAATGTACATCGATCAAAAGAAATCGGACATTTCAAAATCACAATGTCTTTACCCTGGTCATGAAATTCTCCCCACTGTCGTATCCTTCAAATAGATCGATCACATTAAATTCTATTTTTCTTCCGGGGGCAAAAAATGCATAGAAATCGTTGAGACTAGCTTTCCCTGATCTTGGTTCGAAGGCCACCGAAAAAGTATATTTTTTATTGTTGACAAAATAATCAGGTACACCCTTGGTAATGGAAACCAAAACCTTGATGAAAGTACCGTTTTTATGTTGAGATATTTCGTCATAGGACTTTGTTTCTTTGATTACACTCACGATGACCCCCTGTATTTGTTTTTGAACAGTGAAATATTGTCCTATATCGCCCTGCGTTTTACCATGTAGTGCATCAGATGATCCTGTCACATAAGTATTGTAGACCAAGTCGGCTTCCTCGAATGAATTTACCTGCAGAGAATCATCCATACTCGGTGGTGTAATGGTATTATACCTTATCCCTGCAGTGTTTTGCCAACTTTCACTTACGGCAGAAATTCTTTTTGATAATGCCGGATGATTACGGGTATCTTGCTGATTGGTAATGATGCCCGAACGCAATGCACGGAGTACCTGACCCGAATCTGCCCCCATTTTATACAACATGCCGGCTGCAAATCGATCCGCTTCTAATTCAGCAGTGATCAGATTCGTACTGTCCGAAAGATGATTTGCCAGGTGATGTCCGATAGTGTGGGTCAGAATAAACAGCACGGACCAATTTGTACTGTCTTGATCGATCATTTTTTTGAGCATCTGTTTGTTGCAAATGATCAGTCGTTCATCTTTCTGCATGATGGCTAAAGCATCAGGAATATCGGCAGTATATACTTTGAAATTTTGTGGCAACCCGGTTGTGGCCATGATCTTTTCGAAAATAGATAGCTCTTGTGTATCGGCAGTTACTAGCTGTAGTCGAATATGTTTAAAGGCGCTATCCACTTCAGAAAATGAACATGCTCTTGCATGTATATTCATATATTCGTCATTTTCTTTCGTCATCGCCTCATTCCCCGATTCGGAATTCATGCAAGCTTGAAATTGGAAGGCTGCTATCAATAAGGACAATAGGAGTTTGTATTTTTTCATGATTTGAGGGAAGATTAGGTATAATACTATTGAATGGCATCTGCACAACTGATGAGGTATAAGCCTGAAGTGAAGGAAGGATTCTTGAGGTCGTAAAGGTCGAATTCAAACCTTCGTCCTCCGGCGAAAAATATCAGGGGATTAAGTGCAACCCAACTGTTGCCGGAATCAAAATAGACCAGGAATTTTTTTCGTTGATTGACCTTTATTGCGGCATGATTTTTTCGGGCATCTACAGCGGTAATCAGGACTTCTATTTCAAGGCCCAAAATAGAAGGATAATTTGGTTGCTTAGGTCGGTGCACAACATCCAAAATAATCCCCTGATAATTTTCAGAACCTGTTTCAATACCCTCGCTTTTACCGGACCGATTTAATACTTTCAGAGGAGCATTATTTTTGTCTACAACATAGCGCCAATCCGATTCAGAATTGCATAAAAGTGCCGTATAATCAAACCCGCTGCTGGTAGCTCCAAAGCCATCTGACAAGGAAGTTCCCGCCGATCGGGTATATGCATCGTCAATTGGAGGGGGGATGGCCGACTGTTTGCGAATATTCCCGGCTTTGAGCCATGCCTCTTTTACAAATGATATGCGACGGTGCTTGGCCGGGTGCGTTTTAGTGTCTTCTGCATTGGATATGAATCTGGATTTTACGGCAGCCAAAACCTGATTTGAATCGGCACCCATATTGGCCAACATTAAACCGGCAAATTGGTCCGCTTCGAGTTCAGCTCTGAGTGCATCGCTTGTGTCGGTAATATTGTTTGCAAGATGATGTCCAATTTCATGTGCGAGTATAAAAAGGGATGACCAATAGGATTGATCCAAATCATCCATGGTCCTGAACAGATCTTTATTGTAAACGATCAAGCGCTGACGGTTGACAACCGTTGCCAATGCATTGTCGATATCACCCCGGTAGATTTTAAAATTTTGAGGCAACAATGAATATTTCATGATGGACTCAACCTGCTCAAGCTCCCTGTTACTTGGGTTTTCTAACTTCAAACTAAGTTTCTTTTCCATCGAATCGGCATCATCGAAATAGCATGCTTTTGAATTTAATGTCAATGTCCCGGGCCGATCAGCCGTAGGCGGGATGAATTGTTCTTTTGGTTTACTTTTTACCTCTTGAACATTTTCTTCCTGACAAGAGACAAAAAGCAATATGGATAAAATAAATAGGATGGATTTCATGTCAGGATTTTTTCGGATACAAAATGCCGATTATTTTTTTGTCTTCATCTGATAGTTCATGATTCCAAGTGGTAGAAAAACTGTCAGTGGTCAATGATTTTGGAATGGCATAGAGCATAATGGATTTTGGATCAAAGCTCCCGCCATTCATCAGGGTTTCGTCATAGGTTTGAAACAGATTCTTGTCCGTTTTTTCACGACTCCAACCTTGTGTTTTTTGATAGTAGGCATAGGTGATCTCTTTATTCCAATGAATAGGGTTGTTGTCGGGGTTTTGATGCTCATGAATTAATCCCAGTGCATGTCCAAACTCATGCAGAACGATCTGCTTCAAATCCTGAGCCGGTGTAGCCAATGTAAGCCATCCTAAATTCATGGAGGGACTGCATTCGCGAGAGGCTTTTCCGATCTTGGACCAGGAGCCGGGTTGCCTGAATGAAATGGTAATGTCCGGTCGGGCCGTATGTTCGTAACTGAAATGTTTACCACAATAATTTTCCCATTCACCTGCAGCTTGTTTTACTTTTTCCTGAATGACAGGATCGCCATCTAAAAATCTCACATAAAGTATTTGTGTATTTCTCGGCCAATTTAAATTGATTAAACTGCTGGCCTGTTTGCCATTCTTTATTGAGTCTGCTAAAATGGAAGGGATTTCTGTACACAAGCGAATGCCGGCTACTTCACTATCCGAAAGTGATAAAGTTTTCAACTGCTGATGGATTACTTGTGGCGGGACATCATCGTTACAACCGATTACATATACACTGAGCAGAAACAGGAAGATTCGGTAATTCATGGGGCCGTGATAATCATTCAAATATAGCTGTATGTTTTATAGAATGCAAGTGCTCATTGATATTCACTTACCTCACCGGCACCACTAAATCAAATTCGTCCCGTTTAGTTTTATCCAACACGCCGGAAATCAATTTGAAATTTTCGGCATTGGGTTTCAGATCAATGAATTTATCGATAATGCTTCCATCCAATAAAACCAACAACGTATTATCGACCGATGGATTTATTTTACTCTGATCCATTTCGCTTTCATGATCTGTAAAGGATGGAACATAGGTGAGTGCCAGTTTTTGTATGCCTAATTCTTTACCGATGCGCTCCAAGTCGAGCTGGCGTGCGGTTGCATCATATCCTGCAGACTGTCCCCAAACGAAAAAGACTTTCAGGTATTGTCCTCTTTGCAAACTTTGTTGTTCTAAAAAACTCAACCAGGATTTAATTTCCGTCCAATCGACATGTTCGCCGACAAAATAAATGATGCCATGAAATCGACCATAGCTGCAGGTCATGCAAGTACGGGTGCCTGCATCGGGCCCCCAGGCATGAAAGGGTAAAAATGATGGATTGAATTCGCCAATATCCAATCCCGACCGGATGACCTTTTTTTCTTTAGCCGGATAATTTTTCACATTTAAACCAAGGATCACATCATGATGAATAAATTGGATATCACCCGGTATAATGACTTTTAACAGGCCACTGCCTCCTATGTTTTTAAGGTGCTTACGGTAATCGGAGGATAAATAAACATCATCTTCAAAAATTAAGTCATCCAGACAGTAGGAGATGAGCGGATCGGGTTCTTGTACTGCCAAATGGATGGCTGCCGGAATTTTCAGGTGTTTCGTATGCCGGGGCCTGTGAGTGAATATAGAATAATGTCCTTCCGGGTCCGTTTTAATCCATCCACGATAGGGTGTCGTTTCATCTTCTATCCAATAATAAAGAATGACCTCGGCTGCCGGACTCATACGATCTTGTTGATATACCGTACCACTGATTAAAATTTTTTGACCCTGAATTTTTCCGGATAAATTGGTATCCGAAGATTTAATTTGTGATGGCATATTGACCTGCATTCCGGAAACCGCTTCGCAGATGTCACCCAAAATTTTGACATCACCATAGCTGGGTAAGGCGTTTATTTTTTCTTGTGCATAGAGATCAATTGTCATGAACCCAACAAGGATGGCAACCAAAATGAATTTCCGGCTCATGCAGGTGTGACAGATTTGACGGTTGAGAACTTCATATCATTGAAAGTTTAAAGATAATCGACGGAATCAACAACTAAGAAGATTTACGACCTTTTGATTCATTTTATTTCTTCATCTTTGTGAGCCATGGATTATCAACACAAACTCATTACGGCTGAGGAAGCTGTATCAACCATAAAGTCAGGACAAAGGGTGTTTGTACAAGGCAGTGCTGCTACACCACTGCATCTCACCCGAGCGCTTGGACGCAGAGCCGCTTCACTGAAAAAAGTTGAGATTATTTCATTAACGACTTTGGGCGATATGCAATTGCTGCAGCCCGAATATCCCGATAGTTTTTATTTCAACTCATTATTTGTTTCTGAAAATACCAGAGAGGCTGTTAATGACAATCGGGGTGATTATATCCCGGTTTTTCTGAGTGAAATTCCCCGACTTTTTCACCAAAATATTCTTCCTCTGGATGTGGCTTTGGTACATGTTTCCTTGCCCGATAAGCATGGATATTGTTCTCTCGGCATTTCGGTGGATATTAGCCGAGCGGCCGTAAAAAATGCCCGATACGTCATCGCACAGGTAAATCCTCAAATGCCGCGTACCCATGGAGACGGGCTCATGCATGTACGCGAAATTCATGCGATGGTCGCTGTCGATGAAGCCTTGCCGGAGATCCATTATGATGCCCAACAAACAGAAGCCGATTTGCAAATAGGTTATCATTGCGCTTCATTAATTGAAGATGGCTCAACCCTGCAAATGGGTATTGGCTCAATACCGGATGCTGTGATGAAAGAATTGGGCAGTCATAAAGATTTGGGTATCCATACTGAAATGTTTTCTGACGGGATACTTGATCTGATGAAAACAGGTGTGATCACGAATCGATATAAGAAAAAACACAGGCGTCGTGTGGTATCTACGTTCGCTATTGGCAGTCGTAAACTATATGATTTTATAGACGATAATCCGGAATTTTCTTTTCTCGAATCTGATTATGTGAATGACGCCATGGTGATCGGTGGTAATCCCAAAGTGGTCGCGATCAACAGTGCCATAGAAATTGATATTACCGGACAAGTCTGTGCCGATTCCATTGGCACCTATCAGTATTCGGGGGTCGGCGGACAAATGGATTTTATCCGCGGAGCCAATCTTTCAGAAGGCGGGAAACCGATCATCGCCATTAACAGTACCACGCATAAGGGCGAATCCAAGATAGTCCCATTTCTTAAGCCGGGTGCTTCGGTGGTGACCACAAGAGCTCACGTTCATTATATCGTGACAGAATTCGGGATTGTCAATTTATTCGGCAAGAATTTGAAACAAAGGGCCTATGCACTCATTGAAATCGCACATCCTGATCATCGGGAAAGTTTATTAAAGGAAGCCTTTTTGAGATTTGGTCCTGCATAAGCAGTTAGGTAGTGAATTATTGCGAAACTTTCACCAATTTGTATTCACGGTCGATACGATAAATCACTGTGTCTTTTTTGTTACCGACTTCAAATTCATTCGCGGTATAGATATGAATTTTATTATTTCGGATTTCAGATGCGACCTCCAGCATGCCTTCCGTATTGTCGTAATACACTTCCCGATGTTCGGTCAACTGTTTATGTTTGTTGTATATGCATAGCCAGATGACATTTTCATACGCATAGCTCCTTCCAATCAACAGGATGTTGGCTTCCGGAGAATGATGCAAGGTATCCACAATGTAATATTGATATTCGGCGCTGGCAGGGCCTGCACGTTCGGGTAAGGCAAAGCCGGCTTTTCCGGAAGAATCTCTATCTATTTTGGTCGATTCTTCCAATCGATGATTGACGATCATACTTTCCTCATTGATGATCTGTTCTTCAAGTACCACCGGAGAAATTTCTGAACGGGCAGACTGAGGGATGGAAGCGATGATGAGGTCCTTGTCTTCTGCCGGAGGCGGAATCAATTCAGGTTCGGTGTCGCAGGCTATCCACCCCGTAATGAGGATCAATAGGCAGAACATGTTTATAGTAGATATTTTCATCCGGATAAGGTGAACCTGATTATGCAGCAGATGCAAGATAGCATGAAACAAATATAATCGACAAGCATCATATCACATAATCCATAGAAGATATCCATAGCCCGTATTGATGGAAGTTAGAAGAAGACACAAAGATTACCAGGATCCGGATGCACCGCCGCCTCCGCTACTTCCGCCACCGCCACTGTACCCGCTATTACTGCTACTCGAAGAACCCGAACTATACGAACTGCTGCTATAACTTTGAGAAGATGTAGCGCTGCCGGAATAACTACTATCACTGCCTGAGCTTCCTCCACCACCGCGCCAAAAACCGGGCATGAAAAATTGACTTAGCGGATAATACAGAACAATCATCACCACATGCATGAATGCAAATAGGATGCCCCACAACCATTGTTGTCCGGTCGTCCAAAATAAATAGGAACTTATTGGAAGTACCCAGGCCATTTCAGCAGAAAAAATACTGAGTATGCCAAGAAAGAAAATCAGTAGTAGTAATATGATCACACCTATTTTGAGGATGACATGCTTTCGAAGTGTTTCAGCTTTTTTCCATTTGATCAGAACATAGAGTAGAAGCATAATGATAATCAATCCAATATGTGAAGCCAATAACTTGTAAAAGATAATTTTTCGAGGCTGAAACGATAATTCATACAGATCGACACATTTTTGAAGTGCTTCACAGGGCTTTTGTTGTATCATTAAGTTTCGAATTTGATCTTCATACTCATGTCGTAAACGAGGATCCGCACTGAGGTCGCAATGCGCGGTCAAAGCATAAATCGGATCTTGACGAAGGATGCGTATACTGTCACCATGTGGCACAAAAGAGACACCCATGTTTACGCTCAATGCAAATAAAGGAAAAGATGTGGACGCTTCAGCAAAATAAAAATTATGATTAGAAAGAGGGTGTTCTTGCAGGTAAATCAAATTAGGCCGAAGGACTGCAGGTTGCAATTGTTCCAATCGTTTTGCCAATTGTCTGAATTCATCCGGAGAAAGGAGTCCGGCTTCATCACGCAGTAAATCATGTTCATCGATTTGCTTTTTATACATCGGTCGACGTCCTTGGTTTTCTTCATGCATACATGCCAAGATCGCTTTGCTACTTTGTAATAAAGCTTCATAGTATCGATACTGTTTCAATTCAGGAATGAGCAATTGGGTCAAAATTCGATTGCACATGGCATCCGGCAAAACGCCTTCAAGTCCTGATCCTACTTCTATTCTTACTTTCCGTCCAATACTATCTTGGCGCGATCCTGTGACGATGAGCAGTACACCATTGTTTAGTTTTTTTTGTCCTAAGGCCCATTGATTAAATAATTGATGGGCATATTCTTCAATCGAAAGTTCACCCAGATAATGTGTGGGTATCAAAACAATAGCCAACTGATTGCTGCTGTTTTCATACTCACCGCGAATCAATTGGGCAAGATCTTCGGTTTGCGTTTCATTCAAAAGATGATGATAATCGCTCACCACTTTTCCGCCGGGCTTTGGAAAGTAGGCCTCTCGCGCTTGCAATGAAATTACATTAAAGCAGAAAATGATAAATAGTACATAACAAGATGCCTTGTAGCGATTCATACCATGGAAATTCAACCTTAAAGATGACAAAAAATGCTGAATGGATACGAACGAAACGAATCTATTTTAAAGTGTATGTTCCTATCCTCAAAATAATTTAGGCAAAAAACGTCCGGTCTTTTTAATATAGTCTGTATACAATGGATATTTACCAGCGGAAATTTCTTCACTAAAATTGGCGCTGCCTTGAAATAACATCATCAAGAGGACTATGCCGGCCAGACTCCAGTTGAACCATTCGCCACTGCCCACCACACTGAAAAAATAGAAGATCAGCCAGATCGTTTGTTCACAGGCATAATTAGGATGACGCGCCCAGCGCCATAAACCGGTACGAATGAATCCGGTGGCATACTCTCCATCGATTGCTTCTCCGGCATGTATGCGTCGCCATTTTTCTTGTTGATAATTATATTGTTGCTGGTCGGCTATGGTTTCGATGAGCAGGAAAGCGACAAATAAAAATGCCAGCACATAATCATAAATGCCAAGTGGAATTTGGGTGCCAACAGATGCCATCACGGCCGGCAGACAAAATAAAAGAATCAGGGTTTGTTGATAGAAGGAGATAAAAAAGAAATTGAAGAGTGCCCATCTCCATCTGCCTTTCAAAGCAGGATTTTGTCGAAGCACTTCCCAGCGGTAATCTTCATGGCCCTTCCAGGGAATGATGTTGTAGCCACCGCGACGCGAAAAATTATAAGTCAGACGTATGCCCCAAAGTGTAACCAGAACGGCCATCAAAACCAGTCGAGAATTCCAATCCGATGCCCAGGCAAAATACCAGGTATAGAGCAATGGAATGGTGCTCCAGAGTTTATCGACCTGACTACAATTTCTGGTCAGCTCACTTACGATAAAGCAACTCACGGCTGCGATACTCATCATGCCAAAAGAAGTTTTGATCATGTGTATCTGGAGGTCATTCAGGGGCGTACCGAAATACCAAGCCGCTAAAGGAATGCATATTAAAGTGACTAAGAGTACAATGATGGTTCTAATCATGAGGCTAATGTAGAAGATTTTATGTTGAAGCGGAAATGGATTTTTTTATGGAGCATTAGCCCTCGTGCTGATTCATAAAAAACGGAGATTGTAAAGGAGACGCGAGCGGCAACGATAGCAGCGGAAAGCCCGCATCCGCCACGGCGGAGCGGACTTGCAGCGAATAGCGTGTCTGCCGCCCAAAATATCTTTTGAATAAAAAAACGGAATCGATTTTTTCTGAAAACCTACAAGCGCTCACTATACACTTTCACCATTCGATTTTTCCATTCCAAAAAATCGCCGGCCAAAATATGTTTACGGGCTTCTTTCACCAGATAAAGATAGAAGGAAAGATTTTGTATGCTGGCCAATTGCAGTCCCAACAATTCGCTCACCGTAAATAAATGTCGCAGATAAGCTTTGGTATAATTCCGGCTGGCAAAACAATCCAGCCCTTCATCGATGGGAGAAAAATCATCGGCCCATTTTTTGTTTTTGATATTAATGATTCCCTGAGTGGTAAACAACATGCCGTTTCGTCCATTTCGGGTGGGCATTACGCAATCGAACATATCGATACCGAGGGCAATGTTTTCAAGTATATTGGCCGGTGTGCCCACGCCCATGAGATAGCGCGGTTTGTCCTTAGGCAAGATGCTGCAGACATGTTCACTCAATTCATACATCACTTCATCCGGTTCACCCACACTGAGTCCGCCTATGGCATTGCCATCACATTCCATTCCGGCGATGAACTCTGCACTTTGGGTACGCAAATCTTTGTATGTACTACCCTGAACGATGGGGAATAAACTTTGTTCGAAGCCATATAAAGGTTCACTTTCATTTTTGTGTTTCACACATCGGGTCAGCCAACGGTGAGTCAACTGCATCGATTTTTTAGCATAATCGTATTCGCAAGGGTAGGGCGTGCACTCGTCAAAAGCCATGATAATGTCGGCACCGATACTGCGCTGAATATCCATGACACTTTCGGGTGTAAACAAATGTTTGCTGCCATCAATATGACTTCTAAATTCGACTCCTTCTTCTTTGATCTTACGGATGCCACTGAGGCTAAATACCTGAAATCCGCCGCTATCGGTGAGTATGGGTTTGTCCCAATGATTGAATCGGTGCAATCCGCCGGCTTTTTCCAGAATCTCTGTGCCCGGACGGAGATACAGGTGGTAGGTATTCCCAAGGATGATTTGTGCTTGTATATCCTGGGCCAACTGTTCCTGTGTGACCCCCTTCACTGTACCAATGGTACCGACCGGCATAAAAATGGGGGTTTCGATAACCCCATGATCAGTTATCAAGGTTCCGGCCCTGGCCTGTGAATTATTATCTGTAGCGTTTACTTGAAATTCCATGTTACCATTGTACTTTTGAAGCCGATGTCTATTACTCCCGACCTGTTGCTGTGTGCGGTTTTCGGCCTGTTCACCTTGATTCAGTTATTTTATGATCTCTTCTTTTTTGCCCGTCTGGCCTTTTATCATCAAAAGGAAGAACTGCCTGAAGAAGCCCGATTTCCGGTAAGTATTATTGTCTCTGCTTTTAATGAGGAGGCAAATCTAAGGAAAAATCTTCCGTTATTACTGGAACAAACCTATCAGAAAAATGGGAGACGATATTTTGAAGTGGTGGTGGTGAATGATAACTCCGAAGACGATACGTTTTATTTGCTCAATCAATTACAGGAACAATACCCTCACTTGCATGCCGTGAATCTGACACAGGAGGCTAAATTGATACCGGGAAAGAAATTCCCTTTATCGATGGGGATCAAATCGGCCCGATTCGAACATCTGCTCCTGACCGATGCCGATTGTATTCCGGCCAGTACACATTGGTTGGCCCGTATGGCCTCAGGTTTTTCGGAATCCAAGAAAATTGTGTTGGGCTATAGTCCATACAATAAAAATAAAACGGCCGTGAATAAATATATCCGTTTTGAAACCCTGCATTCGGCCATTCAATATCTTTCTTATGCCTTGGCCGGTATGCCCTATATGGGGGTAGGCCGTAATCTGGCTTATCGAAAAGAACTGTTCATGCAGGTCAAAGGATTTTCATCGCATCATCATATTGTATCCGGTGATGATGATTTATTTATCAATCAGGTGGCAACGGCAAACAATACCAAGGTGGTCATTCATGAAGAAGCCTTTACCTTTTCCGAACCTAAGAAGACCTTCGAGGAGTGGAAATATCAAAAACGTCGTCATTTGAGTACGGGTAAGTTTTACAAGCAAAAACATAAACTCTCCCTGGGGCTATATGCCATGAGCCATTTTTTCTTTTGGATCAGTTTAATCCCTTGTTTCTTTTTCTACCACTTCATTTTTATTACGGCTGGCATATTCTTGTTGCGCATGATGGTTCATTTTTTCATTTTCTACCGTTGTTGCCGTGTATTGAAAGAGAATGACCTGATTAAATGGATTTTGTATTTTGATTTGTGGCAACTGATTTACAATATCCGCAATATTCCTTATGTCTTTTTTAAAACTCATAAAAGTTGGAAATAATCACTCAATACTTTGCTGATTTTACAGACGAACAAAATCGTCAGATGTCTGCACTGAAGGAACTCTATACCACATGGAACGAACGCATCAATGTGATCTCCAGAAAAGATATTGACAGCCTTTACGAGAAACATGTTTTGCATTCTCTGGCTATTGCAGCCGTATTCGAATTTGTGCCGGGGCAACGTATCGTAGATATCGGTACCGGCGGTGGCTTTCCCGGCATTCCTTTAGCCATCTTTTTTCCGGAAGTGGAATTTGTACTGGCTGACAGCATTCGCAAAAAACTCAATGTGGTGACCGAAGTGGCTCAGGGAATCGGGCTCAGTAATGTCAAAACGCATTGGGGCAGGGTAGAAGATATCAAAGAAAAGAACAGTTTTGATTTTGCCGTGAGTCGTGCCGTTGCACCCTTGGGTGACTTATGGAATTGGGCCAAGCCCCTCATCCGTAAAGGTCAGCAAGCGGAATTCGACAACGGATTGATTTGTTTGAAAGGGGGCGATTTGCATGAAGAGATCTCTGCATCAGGTTGCAAGCCCATGATGTGGCATGTATATGATTTGTTTCGTGAAGAACATTTTAAGCAGAAATTTATGCTCTATGTGAAACGCTGATCAGACCTTACCTTCGCCCATTCTTTTTCATTCAAATCAATATCCCATTCCTATGAATAATGTCATCCTCAAATCTCGAATCTCAGACCGTGTGCTAAAAGGTCATCCATGGATCTATAACAATGAAATAGCCTCTGTGGCCAAAGGCACACCCGATGGGGGCATTGTGGATGTATACAATAGTAAAAGTAACTTTATCGGACGCGGGTATTACAACTCCAAGTCACAGATCGAAGTGCGTTTGCTCACAAGAGATATCCACGAAATGATTGACGATGAATTTTTCTATAACCGCATTTTGCAATGCTGGAACTATAAAAAGAAACTCGGCTATATCGAAAATTGTCGTTTAGTATTTGGAGAAGCCGACGGATTGCCTTCGCTCATCATCGATAAATTCAACGATTATTTTGTCTTGCAAACCATGTCCTTGGGAATGGATTTATGGAAGGATGCGATTGTGAAAGCACTCAATCGAATTTTTTCACCCAAAGGAATCTACGAACGGAACGATGTGCCCGTGCGTGAATTGGAAGGCCTCGAACAAAAGAAAGGATTTTTATCCGATCCCTTTCCGACAGAAATTATCATCAACGAAAATGGTTTGAAATTTATCGTCGATATCGAGAATGGACAAAAGACGGGTTACTTTCTTGATCAACAAGATAACAGACGAGAGATCAAAAACATCGTCAAGGATGCGGATGTCTTGGAAGCATTTTGTTATACCGGAACCTTCGGCGTGCATGCCGCTCACTATGGTGCAAAGAAAGTGCTCGGACTCGATATCTCCGATTTTGCGGTAGAGACGGCCAGAAGAAATGCCGAGCTAAACGGACTCTCCGATCGTTGCGAATTTCGGACCGTCAATGCCTTTGATGTGTTGAAGCAATGGGCCAAAGAAGATAAGAAATGGGACGTGGTCATGCTCGATCCTCCGGCCTTCACCAAGACCCGTGCGAATATCGAAAAAGCCATTACCGGATATAAGGAAATCAATCTTCGGGCCATGAAACTGGTCAAGTCCGGCGGATTTTTGGTCACAGCTTCCTGCACCAATCTTGTACCGCCTGATTTATTTCTAGACATCATCCGTATGGCGGCCAAAGATGCTAAGAAACAAATTCGCCAGGTCTGCTTCCGCACCCAGGCCGCAGACCATCCTATCGTATGGCATATGGACAATACCAATTATTTGAAGTTTTTGATTGTGGAGGTGGTGTAAATTGGCCTTCAGGAATTGTTATCTTTCGGTCGTCAGATTTTATAAAATGATTACGGATTTGATGCATGTAGTAGATATTGTTAAGCTGAAACTTATTGTCTTTCCAAGTCAAAATGATTAACTTTGGAATTCATAAATGATTGAAATTTATTTATAAGCTATCACCGAAAATAGGGTTTAAGAAATATATTGAATAGTAAGATTCAAAATTTAAACAAGGAAAGATGAAAGTAATTATTGATATACCTGACCATGACGCTGATTTCGGATTGAAAGTGTTAAAAAGCCTAACATTTGTAAAGGAAGTGAAACCTATGTCTAAAGCTGCTGTTCGCTTGATGGCCGATCTTAAGGAAGCAGCCGAAGATGTACGACTGCATAAACAAGGAAAAATAAAACTAAAATCTGCACAAGAGCTTTTGAATGAGTTATAATATTATACCAACACACCGTTTTGAAAAAGAACTAAAACGACTTGCTAAAAAATTCCCTTCTTTGAAAAATGAATTTTCAGAATTTATTGACCTGATCAATACAGACCCTGAAAGTGGTATTTATATAGGTAATCATTGCTATAAAATAAGGCTGGCTATTGGCAGTAAGGGTAAAGGCAAAAGTGGTGGCGCAAGGATTATCACCTATTTTTACTTTGAAATGGGAACTGTATATCTTCTGACCATTTATGACAAATCAGAAAAAGAGGATTTAAAACCTAATGAACTAAAAGATATCATAGATAATTTAGAATTATAATGATTTATAATAATTACAACCATTCGCCATTCCTCTAACCAATTTTCCCACATACACGTCTTACCCCATATGAAAACATTATTATCCTTCCTGTTGATGCTTATGGCTACGGCAGCATTTTCACAAACTCAAATTACTTCCTCAACCGTCTCCGGTACATGGACCACAGCCGGTTCTCCTTACATCATCAATAATGCAGTGAGTGTCAATGCGGGTAGCAGTCTCACCATACAGCCCGGTGTAGTGGTAAGGTTTAAAGCCACGACGAAAATGGTCGTCACCGGTAGCTTGATCGCCAATGGTACCGCCGCACAGAAAATTACGTTTCAGGCGGATGATACTACGGGCTGGGCCAATGAATCCATCACGGCCGGTGGTTGGCATGGTATACATTTCATGACCTATTCCGGTTCGGGAGTCGATAATTCGGTATTGAATTTTTGTATCCTCAAGGATACTAAATATGGTTATAACAGCGCTATTCAAAATTGCAATACCCTCACCATTTATCGTAAACTGAAAGTATCCAATACCGAAATTTATCATAATACGGCCGGCACAGGTTTTTATGTGGCCGGAGATAATATATCCATTTCCACCAATGTCGCTTCCGATACCGTAGAGTTTGACCGATGCACGATCTACGATAATACCAGTGTATTCGGCATCATCCATACCAGCAATTATAGCGGCGGATACACTCATATACACAACTGCGAATTTTACGACAATATTAAAGGTTCACCCATATGGGGCACCTGGAATAATATCCTCATCGAAGCCAATGATATACATCACAATGAGATGATCAACGATTCGGCGCCGATTAAAATGACGGTCGGCAATGGTCGCATCGTGGGAAATAAGGTTCGTTTCAATATCTGCGATCAGTTGGCCGCCATCGGTTGCCGTTCGGGCTTTTTCGATATCGACAATAACCTGATTTGCAACAACCAACAGATGGATGGAAATTGTGGTGCTACCGGCGGGGGAGGAGGCATACACTTATCTTACAATGAAGGGGCCACTACGTTTGCCCTTACGTATTATCGTGTAAGAAACAATGTGATCGCCAACAACTATTCGGCCTATGGCGGCGGCGGTATCTATGTATTTACGGCCCGTGCCGAAATTTCAAACAATACCATTGCAAATAATACTTCAGGTTCTCCCATTGCGAAAGGCATTATGGTCTTGAATCCTCAGGCGGAAGTCTATATCAAGAACAATATTCTGACAGGCAACGGTTATCCGGGTATGACCGATTCTACTTATGCCATCGGTGTTTATTCTGCCAATAAAATTTCCTGCGACAATAATTATATGCCTACCAATTATTCTCATGCGGTGTATGGCATTGGCAATTTTACCCTCATCGGCGATACCATTCATAATGTAATTGGCAGTGCGCCACAGTTCATAGCACCTACAGCCAATAACGCTTATACCACTGATGCCACTACAGCGAATTTTGGTATCACCACCACATCACCTTGTGTCGACAAAGGAGATTCCACCGGGGTGAATGCTTTGCCCACAGATTATATCGGCAATCAGCGCATACAAGGCAGTAAGATTGATATCGGTGCATACGAAGTCATCAAATCTGCTGAATGGGTGAATGATGTACAAGCATCCGATTTTCCCATCACCATGTATCCTAATCCTGCCGTGTCGGAAGTCAATTTGATATTACCTTTTACACATTCTACCGTAACGATTTCAGATATCAACGGACACCAGGTATTTAGCCAAACCTTGAATAGTACTCAAACTCAAATCCGTATTTCCGATTGGGCCAACGGCATCTATATCGTTCGTTGTGCTTCTGAAGGCAAAATGGCTATCAGACGTTTGGTAGTAACCGGGAAGTAATGATTTGGGCATGCCCCCGTACATACGGGGTCGGGCTATCCGCTGCAAGTCCCGCGAGCAGAGCCTCGCGGGAGCTTTCCGCTACTATCCCTCATGCGGAGTACGTTTCAGAAGAAGGATGTTGTCTTGAATGAAGTGCAGCGTAATTCGTAAGGAAGTTTGACATGGGATTCAGACAAGCAATCTATTTGTCTGAATCAGAATTCACAGAATTTCAAAATTTACAGAATACTAACTGCTTTTGTGTTTCGGATTAAAGATTAATTTGTGTTGAAGGCTACTTCCTCCGAAATTAAACAGTAATCCCAAAGGTAAATCATAAGCCACAACATAATTTTTAGCTTGAGCGATATGAACATTTTCAAGATTCACTAGCGCTTTTAGTACTACCACAACTTTGCTCTCTATAATAAAATCAGCCCTTCTGCTACCAACTTCAATTCCATGGTAATACACAGTTTGTTCTTGCTCACGGATAAAATGAAGGCCTGCGTTTCTAAGTTCAATAGCTAAGCACCTTTGGTAAATCACTTCTTGAAATCCAGGTCCCATACCTGAATGTACTTTCATCGCACAGCCAATGATATCGAAAGTTAATTGATCTTTTTCCACCTAACTAATTTTATATTTCTACAACAATTTATATAACGAAAATAGACATTTTACCAATTCTACATTCTGCAAATTCTAAAATTCTGTGAATTCTGATTCAGACAATTAACACCCCCGCATTCTGAAAATTCCAAAATTCAGTAAATTCTGATTCAGACAATTAACACCCCGGCATTCTGAAAATTCTAAAATTCTGTGAATTCTGATTCAGACAATTTGCGCCCGGCATTCTGTAAATTCTGATTCAGACTAACACCCCAAACAAAAAACCGCTGAGTCCAGAGCAAGAGGCTCAGCCTGAGGCACAAACAATTAGATTTCAATCAAATAGATCCCTTTTTTCAGGTTTTCTGACAAAACTTCGCGACATCCGGATAAAATATGGCCGGATTTTGTTTGAGATTCGCGAAATTGCGTTGAAGATTCAACAAATCCCTTTAAGATTCAACAAATCCCATTGGAGATTCAACAAATCGCGTTGAAGGTTGGCCGAACCTTGACGGAGTGCCGCCATACTCCTACGAGTTTGGCTTACACCGAACGGAGTTTGGCCCAACCCCAACGGTGTTAGGCCTACACCCAACGGAGTTTGGCTCAACACCAACGGAGTTTGACCTAACCCCAACAAAGGAAGGCCTCCCTCCGACGGAGTTTGGCCTAACCCCAACAAAGGAAGGCCTCCCTCCAACGGAGTTTGGCCTCCCCCCAACAAAGGAAGGCCTCCCTCTAACGGCGTTTGGCCTCCCCCCAACAAAGGAAGGCCTCCCTCCAACGGAGTTTGGCCTAACCCCAACAAAGGAAGGCCTCCCTCCAACGGAGTTTGGCGCAACCCCAACGAAGAGCGGCCAACTTCCAACAAAAGTTCGCCAACTTCCAACAAAAGCTCGCTTAATTCCAATGAATCGGGGCCTTTCTGATACGTTTCTATTCCTGCTCTCACTAACGGTCCGGTCTTAAAATGACCTTAATCTTAAACTCTTTACCCTTACCCATATTCATCTTCTTCAAATGACTAAAAATACTATATTTGTGTGCTTCTATGATTGTATTTCTGAATGGCATATATAAAACCAAAAACCCTGCGTTTGTGTGGATGGAAGTGAATGGTGTAGGCTATGAAGTCAATATCAGTCTGCATACCTACTCTCAAATCCAACACGCCGAAAAGGGCCTCCTGCTAACCTATCTTCAAGTGAAAGAAGATGGGTTTTCTTTGTATGGCTTTTACGACGAAGAAGAAAGAACCTTGTTTATGCACCTGATCTCCGTCAGCGGAGTCGGCGCCTCTACCGCCCGAATGATGCTTTCCGGCATGAAACCGGACGAGATTTTCCGCGCCATCGTTCAGGAAGACGAGAAAACCCTCGAAAGAATCAAGGGCATAGGCGCCAAATCGGCCAAAAGACTGATTTTGGAACTGAAAGACAAGCTCATCAAAATGAAACCCGGCGGCCAATTTCAGAGTGCCGTACACAATAATACCGAAGAGGATGCGTTACAAGCCCTGATCAGTCTGGGTATCACAAGAAATGCCGCCCAAACTGCCATTCAGAAAACCGTGAAGTCGGGGGGCAACATGGAATTGGAAGAATTGATCAAACAAGCCTTGAAAAACATTTAGACGATTGAAGCAAGCCCTTAAATACCTATTTCAGTTCATTATGATGTTCGGCACCACCTGGGCCGCCTTATTCATCAGTGATGCCAAGCCTCATGCCTTCGTGCCCTTCGAGGTGCCTTCCGTCGATTCGCCGGAATCGGAAACGGATACCCTGAAGTTTGATATCAAAGACCGGGTAGGAGATAAGTTCAACGAAGACCCGCCGGCTCAATTTGACCTTAACGATCCGAAAAATATTAAAACGACCGTCGAATACGATCCCGATTCTCAGGAATATTCGATTACAGAAAAGGTCGGCGACTCATATTATCGCGCCCCTTCTTACATGACCTACGAAGAATTTCTCCGCTACCAGGCCGGGAAAGATGAAGAGGCTTATTTTAAAAAACGTCAGAAATCCATTACCCAGGTCTCCAAAAAAGGAGGCATAGTTCCAAAAGTGAATTTGGGCAATGCCTTGTTTGACCGAATCTTTGGTGGCAATACCATTGAAGTAAAACCTCAGGGGAATGTGGATCTGTTTTTTGGGGGTAACTGGCAGAATGTAAAAAATCCTACCCTGGTTCAAAGTGCGCAGAAATACGGCATTTTCGATTTCGACATGAATATGAATATTAATCTACTTGCCAAAGTCGGTGAGAAGATGCGTATGAATTTCAATTACAATACCAAGGCGACTTTCGATTTTGAAAATCAGTTGAAACTGAAGTATGCCGGACAGGAAGATGATATCATCCGGGAAATTGAGGCGGGCTATATCAGCTTCCCGCTCAAGACTTCACTCATTCAAGGGGTACAGTCGCTTTTCGGTTTAAGAACGCAGTTGCAATTTGGTCGATTGATGGTGAATGCGGTGGCGTCTCAACAAAAATCTAAAAAGGAAAGCTTTCAGGTTAAGGGTGGGGCACAAACCCAAAATTTCTCTATTTCCACCGATGGATATGAAGATTTCAGACACTTCCTCTTAGCCCATACTTTCCGCGATAATTACAATAAGGCCCTGAAGAATTTCCCCATCATTCAATCCCTCAACAATATCAACCGGATTGAAGTATGGGTCACCAACCGTACAGGAGCTACCGAAAATGCCCGCGATGTGGTTGCTCTCATGGATTTGGGTGAATCGAATCCTTATCGTACTACTTTCTCAAAGGCAACATCTAACCCCGCCGACAATAATTCCAATACCCTCTATACGCAAATTGTTCAGGCACCCGGTTCCCGTGAAATTGGCGGCGTCGTGAATGCCATGCAAACTTTAGGTTTGAAAGGTCGGGTGGATTTTGAAAAGACCTTTGCCCGTAAATTAAATCCTTCGGAGTTTACGTATAATCCCCAGCTCGGATTTGTATCCATTAATACACAATTGCAACCGGATGATGTAGTGGGTGTGGCCTTTGAATATACCAATAACGGCAAGGTGTATCAAGTGGGTGAATTTGCACAATCCCTGCCACCGGATAGCACCAACCCGAAAGTATTGTTTCTGAAAATGTTGAAATCAACCTCACCGGATCCTACGGTACCGCTTTGGGATTTGATGATGAAAAATATTTATTCCCTCGGGGCCAGCGGAGTCAGCAATGACGATTTTATCCTGAACGTATTCTATCAGGATCCGGGTGGTGGTGAAAAACGCTATTTGCCGGAAGGCCCTAAAGCGGGTATTCCTTTAATTACTTTATTGAATCTCGATCGTTTGAACAATCAAAACGATCCTCAGCCCGATGGGCGCTTCGATTATGTTGAGGGTATTACCATCAATTCGCAACAGGGTAAAATTATCTTCCCGGTACTCGAACCTTTCGGGGAAGATATGAAAGAAGTCTTCGGCGGCAATGTGCAGCTGGAGAAAAAGTATTTGTATCGTTTGCTCTATGATTCTACCAAGAATATTGCCATTCAATTTCCGCAGTATAATCGTTTCCTGATCAAAGGATCTTATAAGGCGTCGAACTCCTCAGAAATATTTTTGGGTGGATTTAATATACCTCCGGGATCGGTATCGGTGACGGCAGGTGGACAAAAGCTCACAGAGAATCAGGATTATACCATCGACTATGGTATCGGTAAATTGAAAATCATCAATGCAGGTATTTTAAATTCCGGTATACCGATTAATGTGACCTATGAGAATAATGCATCCTTCGGTACCCAGGTTCAGAATTTCATCGGTACCAGATTCGATTATTTTATCAATGAAAATTTTACGGTAGGGGGCACCATGCTTCGTTTATCGGAAAGACCTTATTTTAATAAAGTAACTTTTGGTGAAGACCCGATTAAAAATACGGTGTTAGGATTGGATGCCAATTACCAAAGTGACTTACCGACATTGACCAAGATCATAGACCGCTTGCCGATTATTTCTACGACGGCTCCTTCTATGGTGGTCGCGAGTGGTGAGGTGGCTAAAATCATTCCGGGGCATTCGCGTTTTATTGACGATGAAAGCGGACAGAGTAATATCTATATTGATGACTTTGAAGGGACCCGCAGCGGTTACGATTTGAAGTTCCCGGTCACCAAATGGGGCATAGCCAGTACACCACAGGATGCTACGGATAAATTGGGAAATGTTTTGTTCCCTGAAGCCACCTTGGTGAACAATTTGAATTACGGTAAAAACCGTGCCCGTTTAGCCTGGTATAATCTCGATCCTTGTCTCTCTGATCCCAAACAAAGTTGTATGCCGGATCATTTGAAAAAAGATACGGCTCAGTTGTCAAATCACTATCTGCGTTTGATACAACAACAGGATGTATTCCCTTTACGATCCTATACTTCTTTACAAGGGAATTTGACTTCATTAGATCTGGCTTATTTCCCGAAAGAAAGAGGACCTTATAATTTTGATGCAACGAGTATAACAGCGAATGGCGAATTACTCAATCCGACTAAACGTTGGGGGGGTATCATGCGTCCGATTGACTACAGTGATTTTGAAACGGCCAATGTAGAGTTCATTGAATTCTGGATGATGGATCCTTTCATCAACAGGCCTACTGATCCGGGTGGATCATTCTATATCAATCTGGGAAATATTTCGGAAGATATCCTGAAAGATTCCCGTAAGTTCTTTGAGAACGGTTTGCCTTATCCGACCGATCCGGCTAAACTGGATAAAACAACCTGGTCGAATATTCCTAGGTTCCAACAACAATTGACGCCGGCTTTCGATAATAACGAATCAGCCCGTGCAGCACAAGATGTCGGTTACGACGGTATGTTGAATGATGAAGAGAAGACACGTTTTCAAGGGTATTTGGATGATCTTCAAAATTCATTCGGTGCCACTTCTAAAGTCTATACAGATGCTCTGAACGACCCGTCGGGCGACGATTATCATCACTTCCGCGGATCGGATTATGATGGCGACAAATTGCCCGTTCTGAAACGCTATCGCCGATTCAACAACCCTCAAGGGAATTCACCGGTATCGGGCAATAATTCACAGTTTTCCAATGCGTTTACCAATGTGCCGGAGGCAGAAGATATTAATCAGGACAATACCCTAAACGAGAACGAACAATATTTCCAATATCGCATCGATGTAAAACCCAATATGAATGTGGGTGAAAACTATATCGTGAATAAGCAAATCACTGCGGTTCGTATGCCAAACGGTAATACTGAAAATGAAACCTGGTATCAATTTAAAGTACCTATCCGCGAGTATACCAGTCGTGTAGGGAATATCCCGGATTTTAAGTCCATTCGTTTTGTAAGGATGTTCCTGACCAATTTCCAGGACAGTGTCATCCTTCGTTTTGCACGCCTCGAGTTAGGTCGTAATCAATGGCGTCGTTATACCTTCTCTTTGAAGAATCCTGGAGAGATTGTACCGGATGATGACAATAATGCAACGACCTTTAATTTGTACAGCGTGAGTCTGGAAGAAAACAGTGGTCGTTCACCGATTCGTTATGTCAGTCCTCCGGGCATTCAGCGTCAGCAACAACAAGTGTCGAACGGACAAAACATCTTGCAGAATGAGCAATCGCTTTCCATGCAAATTTGCGGATTGGAAGATGGTAATGCAAAAGGGGCCTTCAAATCCTTAGGTATGGATTTACGTCAGTTCAAATCCATGAAAATGTTCCTGCATGCCGAGGCGATCGATGCCACCGGGTTGAAAGATGGTGATGTGCGTGCCTTTGTTCGTTTAGGGAGTGATTTCGTGGGCAACTATTATGAATATCAAATACCGCTGACCCTCACCGCATGGGGAACCTCTGACCCGAATGCCATCTGGCCGGAAAAAAATAATATGGAATTGATCTTCTCCGAATTGATCAATGCCAAGAAGAATCGTAATGCCAGTGGCGCCAATCCTTTAGTGCCTTATATGGTAAAAGATGCAAAAGGAAATTATATCAAGGTGGTGGGTAATCCGAATTTGGGTGATGTGAAAGTGGCCATGCTGGGTGTATTGAATCCACAGAAAACACCGAATGATCCGACTGACGATGGAGGTAAAAAATGCGTGGAAGTTTGGTTCAATGAATTACGACTCTCCAATATGGAAGAAGATGGCGGTTATGCCGCATTGGGTCGGGTAGATGTGCAATTGGCAGACTTGGGTACCCTGAAGTTTAGCGGGAATATGCATACGGCAGGCTACGGAAATATTGATCAAAAAGTGAATCAAAGATTCAGAGATAATTTTTCTCAGTTTGATGTTTCGGCCAATTTAAATCTGGGCAAATTCGCACCTAAATCATGGGGTGTTCAACTGCCGGTATTTGCCGGTTACTCTCAAACGGTCAGCAATCCGATTTACGATCCTTATGATCTGGATATTAATTTTAAAGATAAGGTAGATGCTTATTCCGGCAAAGAACGTGATTCTGTGAAAAAAGCAGCTCAAGATTTTACATCCATTAAGAGTATTAATTTCCAAAACGTTCGCATTACCCCAACCAAAAACAAACATAAGGACCCTTGGGATTTGCAGAATTTTGATGTAAGTTATTCTTATACGCAAACCAATAAACATAATCCATTATTGGAAAAAGATCAGCTGGATGAACATGCCGCGAGTTTAGGTTATGCTTATACGATCAAATCAAAACCGATTGAGCCATTCAAGAAACTGATTCCTCAAAAGCGAAAGTATTATCAGCTCATTCGTGATTTTAATTTCAATCTGTTGCCTGCCAACTTTACATTTAGAAATCAACTGAACAGAACGTTTGGGGAAACCCGAGTTCGAAATATTGATGAAGGGGCCTATCCGATAGAACCGAATTACTATAAATTCTTCACATGGAGTCGCGCCTATAATTTCCGTTGGGATTTTACGAAGTCATTGTCTCTCGAATACAATGCCACGAATATGGCAAGGATCGATGAACCATACGGTCGTCTCAATACCCAGGAGAAGAAAGATACATTCTGGAATAATGTATCTTCATTGGGAAGGAATACCAATTTCACGCAAGGCGTAAACGCGAATTACAATGTGCCATTGGCGAAATTCCCATTGCTGGATTGGACCACTTTGAGAGCAAGTTATGGAGCGACCTATACCTGGACCTCTGCTTCTTTATTGGCGAAGAGTTTAGGAAATACGATAGGCAATACGCAAAACAAACAGTTGAACGGCGAATTGAATTTTACTCAACTCTATAATAAATGGAAGGTGCTGAAAATCATAGCATCGCCAAAGCCAACCAACAACAAAGGAGGTAATAAAGCGACACCTCCGGGCAAATCAGGTACCGATAAAGGTAGTGAGCGTACCGGTAAAGGTGGTGATACCAAGGACGGTAAAAATAGTGTGAGTGCGGGTGGCGGACGTACAGAACCCGGAAAGGGTGGCGGTATGCCCGATCAACCTGATCAACAACCTCAAACAACCAAAGAAAAATCTAAGGATAGAGAAGATGAGCCTAAAACAGCAGGTTCAAATAGCACCGGCGGAAGCACTAAGCCAATAGAGGTGTTTAATAATAATCCGAATGCCAGCATCACCTCAAGTGATAAAAACAGCAAAGGCAAGAAAGATACGCTTGGTAAAAAGACTGTGAAGCCGGTGGTGAAGAAGCCGCCGGTGAAAAAGAAGAAGAAGGAATTCAATCCTTCAGACGGAGTGCGCTTTGTCGGGAATTTGTTGATGATGGTGAAAAGGGCCAGCTTTAGTTACAATGAAAATCAGGGAACCACTTTACCCGGTTATATGGACAGTACGCAGTATCTGGGTGTTAACTGGCGCAATAGCAATAACCGGGAAATTCCATTCGCATTTGGTTACCAACCCGATCGCTATTGGCTGGAGAGTAAAGGAAACGATAATGTATTGACCCGCGACTCTTTGTTTAACGGTCAGTTCATGCAGCAATATTCGCAATCATTGAATATTACCGCCAACCTCGAACCGATCAAAGATTTTAGAATTGATTTGAACCTCACGAAAACTTTTAATAAAGGATTTTCTGAATTGTATAAAGATACCCTTGGCGGCGGACTCGATTACGCTCACCTCAATCCTTACGAAACCGGCGGGTTCAGCATTTCCTATATTGCGATCAATACCTTGTTTCAAAAGAAAGGAAAAGATAATCTAACAGCAGCCTTCTCTGATTTTGAAAATAATCGTCAGGTGATTTCAGAAAGATTGGGACTCATCAATCCATATACTGCGAATCAAAATGCTCCGGAGGATGAAGACTTTAAGAAAGGATATACGCGTTATGCACAGGACGTATTGATTCCGGCTTTTCTTTCGGCTTATACCGGTAAAGATCCTAAGACCTATCCGCTTCTCGAAAACAACAATAAGAGCGGAGATATTAGATCTAATCCTTTCAGGAATATATTGCCGATGCCGAACTGGCGGGTCAATTATGGCGGACTTGCCCGGACGAAAATGTTCAAAAATATCTTCCAGACATTTACCCTCAATCATTCCTATACCGGTTCGTTGGCCATGAATAGTTTTACATCCTCACTCATGTATCGTGATGTGTACGCCCTCGGGTTCCCATCCTTCATCGATTCCGTTTCACATAACTACGTACCTTATTTCATGGTACCGAATATGACCATTACGGAGAATTTTGGTCCTCTCGTCGGTATCGATGCGACCTTTAAGAATTCCCTGAATTTGCATGTCGAATACAAAAAGGCCAGAACCTTGAGTATGAGTTTAATTGATTTCCAATTGAGTGAAACCAAGACGAGCGAAATTTCAATCGGTGGTGGATTCAGGGTTAAAAATGTAACCATTCATACACCTTATTTCGGATTGAATAAACTGAAGAGTGATGTAAACATCAAAGCGGATTTTGGTTTGAGGGATGATTATACCACCATCAACCGATTGGACCAACGGGAATCTCGTGCCACCCGCGGACAAAAAGTGATTACTATTTCTCCTTCCATCGATTACATCCTGACTCAAAATGTAACGCTTCGCTTCTTCTACGACCGACGTCAAAGTATTCCATATGTTTCGAATGCTTATCCGATAACAACCACAAGGGCAGGTCTCATGATTCGCTTCTTGCTGGGGCAATAATCTTCTGCTATGAATCTTCCCCAAGTTCATTCATCCAATATTCGATCATGGTTGAACAAAGAAGATGTGGTGCAGGAAACGGCTGAACAAATCATGAAAGATTTTCATCAGTTTGGAATCGTCATTCATTTTTCAGGTAAAATAGAATCGGCCTATGAAGAACTTCACGGACAATTGAGTCCCATCATCCGCTCTTTGTTACAAACTGATCATCAGCAATTATATCGATTATTCTACCGGATCGATATTGATGAGAAGCAAAAATCGACAGAAGATGTATTCCCGGCTTCTTTCGATGATGCCGACCGCCTGGCCCATCAGGTCATGGTGAGGGAATTGAAGAAGGTTTTGACGCGCCATTATTTAAGGGACAATAAAAACAATGCAGAAGGATAGGGGCACTGAATTTTAAACGGTTGTGATGTATATTCGCCTAATAATAAACGACATGGCAAAAGCAAAAACTTCCAAATCCACAAAATCAAAGAAAGAATTTTTCGGTCAGTCCTCGATGGACTTTATCAAGGCTTACCTCGATAATGCATCGCCCACAGGTTATGAAACCAGCGGTCAAAAAATTTGGTTGGACTATATCAAACCTTATATAGACACTCACATGGTGGATCCTTATGGAACCGTGGTGGGTATTATCAATCCTGATGCTCCGTTCAAGGTTGTGATAGAAGCCCATGCCGATGAGATCAGCTGGTTTGTTAAATACATCACCAATGACGGATTTATTCATGTGTGCCGGAATGGAGGCAGTGATCATCAAATTGCTCCCTCGAAAAGAGTGAATATCCATACCAAGAAAGGAATTGTGAGAGGCGTATTCGGATGGCCTGCCATACATGTGAGAACACCACAAACTGAGAAAAAGCCTGAGATTGAAACGATCTGGATCGATGTGAATTGTAAGAATAAAAAAGAAGTAGAAGAATTAGGCATTCATGTAGGAAGTGTATGTACGTTTACAGAAGGCTTTGAAGAAGGAAATCATGGTTATTGGATTGCCCGTGCGCACGATAATCGCATGGGAGGCATCATCATTGCTGAGGTGGCCCGCTTGCTAAAAGAACAAAAAAAGAAACTGCCCTTTGGATTATACATCGTCAATTCGGTACAGGAAGAAGTAGGTTTGAATGGCGCCACCATGATCGCTCAGCGACTCAAACCCAATGTGGCCATTTGTACGGATGTGACGCATGATACCACCACCCCGATGATGAGTAAAGCCGCGCAAGGCGAGGCTACTTGTGGTCAGGGACCGGTATTGAGCTATGCACCTGCAGTACATCGTACACTGTTGGACATCATTTTGGATACAGCCAAGAAAAATAAAATTCCTCATCAGCTTCAGGCATCTTCCAGATTTACCGGAACGGATACGGATGCATTTGCATTCAGTAATGGTGGCGTACCCAGTGCCTTGATTTCGCTTCCGCTGCGATACATGCACACCACAGTTGAAACCGTGCATAAAGATGACGTTGAACATTGCATTAAACTGATGTTTGAAGTGCTTCATCAGATTACGCCTAAGACGAATTTTCAATATATGTAAAGTTGTGATCCAAACTGATCACATGATGTAATTCTTCAAACGTGAAACTCATATTCAAATCGGGAGATATCCTGGAATATACTAAGGTGGTTACATCTGCCGATATAGCTGCCTTTGAAAGCGGCAAAGTACATGATGTATACTCTACTTTTTCAATTGCCCGGGATGCAGAATGGAGTGGAAGACTTTTTGTTTTAGAAATGAAAGAAGAAGGAGAAGAAGGAATAGGCACGCGAATAACAGTGGAACATAGGAGTCCGGCTTTTATCGGGGATGAAGTTCTCTATACAGCCACATTTGTTGAGATTACAGACAAAGGAGAAATAGTGACTCAATATCAGGCCCATGTCGGCAAGCGTTTGATCGCTGAAGGCATTCAAGGTCAAAAAATATTAAAGCAAGAGAAGATTGACCGATTGTTTGATTCGATCAAGAATGTATCATCAGATTGAACCGGCCAGAATAATTTGAACCACCTTTTCTGCCCATATAGCGTACTCATTTCCTGAGTAATGTAATTGGTCCTCAGCTAAATATTCGCTTAGTTCGGCATGTTCACGTGTGGACATGGTAATGTCTATATAGTGACAGCCGAAATGTTCCGCCCAGGTTTTATTGATTTGATTGAACTGATCGATTTCCGAAGAAACCGTGACCTTATCCTTTTGAACATTAAATGGAGTAAGACCCCAATCCGGTATGGACAAAATGATTACCCGTTCCGGTTTTCCACCGGCAAACAGAATAGCTTGACATAGTAAACTATAGAATTGCCATGAATATTCTTCAATACTTCTCCCTCGGTATTGATTATTGACACCGATAAGCAAGCTAACCCAATCATGCCGAAGATGGGGCTTGCGCACTGCAATGGCTTCAGAAAGTTCATCGGTAGTCCATCCGGTCACCGCTATGATTTGTTCCAATTGAATATAAACCCCTTTTTCCAAAAGTTTCCTGACCACCTGATTAGGGAAATTTTCTGAAGGATCCAGACCTTCGCCAATCGTATAGCTATCCCCTAAGGCTAAATATTTAATCATAATGCAGTGAATGAGTTGAGTATGGTATCCAGGATGGGTTTGTAAGTAGCTGACTTTGTTTTTTCACAAGTAAAGATCATATTATAGGCGTGAAGTTGATGGAGCAGGGTGTATCCTTCCACCGCATAATGCATACTGTCCACCGTCGAAAAATCGAATTGAAAATGGAAATAATGTTTGTTGCCCCTTAGTATTTGGGTTAGGGGCGATATGTTTAATTGGGCATTAGATATCTTGATTTGTGTTACGGCAGCTTGTGCATAGACGGAATCGGCCACCGGTATGGGTAATTCTTCCAGCCAAATGACCAGATTGCCTTTGTATTCTTTGAGGCTGTCTTTGGGGGATTCTGTCAGGGCAAATGTCTTTTGCCCTTGGAGTTTTTCTTCTGTTTGCCAATCTTCGGGGGCTTTCAATGAAAAATGCAAACTATCTGAACGATAAGTTTTATATTTCAATGGAGCATTGTTTTGGCATGCAATAGCAAAAACACACAATAGTGCGATGGCTATTCGATTCAATTTCATGGGGCAAATGTAATTGGAGATTTTCGTAATCTGACAGATTATCGTCGATATATATTCGAATAAATGGACATAATGGCATACAATTTTGCAATAAAGCGACACAATGGCTGTAAATTTGCTCTGGTACAAGACTTGATTAATGGAAAGTATTATAAACCTTTAAAAACATAAACCATGACACACGTAAAAGTAAAAAACCTGCCAACGGTACCCGGATTCTTCAATTTGATGGACAAATTCTTCACTGATGATTTTCAAACTAGTTTTAAAGGAAGTCAGCCGGCGGTGAACATTCACGAAGATGAAAAGTCATATACTTTAGAAGTCATTGCGCCGGGTGTTCAGAAATCAGATTTCAATCTGGCAATTGAGAAAAACATGTTGACAATCTCCTATGAAAAGAAAGAGGAGAACACCGAAAAAACAAGCCGCTATATTCGTCATGAGTACTCACTCAATTCCTTCAAGCGTTCTTTTCATTTGAATGAGAATTTGGATGCCGAGAAAATTACTGCTCGTTATGAAGATGGTGTATTGCATGTTACAATACCTAAAGTAGAAGAGAAGCAAAAGGACACTAAAGTGATAGCAGTCAACTAATTAGGTTGAATGAAAGAAATAAAAAATCCCGCATTTGCGGGATTTTTTATATAAAGATTCTTGAATTAACTTATTCAGCAGGAGCTTCCTCTGAAGCGTTTGCATCTGCTGTAGGTTCAACTGCCGGTGTTTCAGCAACAGTTTCTTCTACAGCCGGTGTTTCTTCTACGGCCGGAGCAGCTTCGGCAACTACCGGAGCGGCTTCTTCTACTTTCTTAATAATAGGCTGGATACGTGAAGCGGCCTTAGATTTTTTGTGGCTATCCTGACGGTCAGCAACCAATTGTTCGTGGGAAGCGTTCCATGTTTCAAATTTTTGCATGGCGGTTTGTTCGTCGAACAGACCTAATTTAACGCCGCGCATCAGATGCTTCATATACAAAACACCTTTGAACGAAAGAATACGATTGACCGTATGGGTTGCTTCGGCACCGCGATGTAACCAATGTAAAGCGCGTTCGCGATTCACATGAACTGTAGCCGGAACGGTCAACGGATTGTAAGTTCCTAATTTTTCAATGAATTTTCCATCTCTGCGTGACGTAGAATTAGCTACGACGATGAAATAAAATGGGCGCTTCTTAGCACCATGACGTTGAAGTCTGATTTTAACTGACATAAATAATAGAAATTATTTTAGTTTGTGAATAAATAAATAAGTGCGCGAAGATAGGTTTTTATTCTTTAATTCGGTAAAGGATGGGTGAATTATTTCAGCTTTATTTTTTTTCTGGCGATTTTATGCTTGATTGCGCTATTTCTTGGCGTGTGCTATGGTCTATTCAGGCATAGATGAGGGCGTTGAAAGCCTGTCGGATTGAGTCAAGCAGCCAGGGTTCCATGTTATTGCCCTTGTACGATAGACCATGGAACTGAAAGCGCATCTGCCGCTAAATATTGTTTGGATCCCAATGAGCGACGAAGAAATTATATGAACGAATGGGTCGGAGACTGAGAATTTGACTTTGTGGTCCTTCATTCAAAAAAATAATGACCAGGATTCAAATTTTATGATTTTTAACGCGTCAACGATGTACTTTTGATCGTTCAATGATAAAGCTATTAGAACATATCGGACGGTATCTCATTATGTTGGGTGGGATGTTTTCCAAGCCTGAAAATGCGCGTGTTTACTGGAAAGAATTGATCCATCAGTGCTCTGAAATAGGCATCGGATCAGTGGGTATCGTAGTTACGATATCGGTCTTTTTAGGGGCGGTGACAACGGTGCAAACTGCCTATCAGTTGATCAGCCCGCTCGTGCAGAAGAGTGTCATTGCCCAGATCATTCGCGACAGTACTTTTCTGGAGCTATCGCCCACTGTGGTTTGTATTGTTTTAGCCGGTGTAGTGGGGTCTAAAATTGCCTCTGAATTGGGGAATATGAGAGTCAGTGAACAAATCGATGCCCTTGAAATAATGGGTATTAATACCAAAACCTATCTTATTTTGCCTAAAATCGTCGCTTCATTTGTCGTGATTCCATGTCTTATCGTCATCTCCATGTTTTTAAGCATTTGGGGTGGTTATTTGGCAGGAACGCTAAGTGGCATTATGTCGGAGCAACAGTTTACCCAAGGACTCTTGAAAGAATTCATTCCCTTTAACCTCACTTTCGGTTTGATTAAAGCCTTCACTTTTGCCTTTATCATTTCAAGTATCTCGGCTTATTTTGGATATAACGTTCGCGGAGGTGCTCTAGAAATAGGACGTGCATCCACTACATCCGTTGTCGTCAGTTGCGTTTTGATATTATTTGCAGATTATGGATTGGCGGCCTTATTACTCTAAGCTTATAACAATATGATTGAAATCTCAGGAATCTCGAAATCATTTGGCGACAAAGTCGTATTGGATGATATTTCGTGTAATATGGAAAGCGGCAAAGTGAATTTGATCATCGGTTCCAGCGGGAGTGGTAAAACCGTACTCATCAAATGTATAGTGGGTTTGGTGCAAGCCGACCAGGGTGAAATCAAATACGATGGTGTTGATTTTGTGAATATGGAGGACAAAGATCGAAAGGAATTAAGGACAAAAATAGGCATGCTGTTTCAAGGTTCAGCCTTATTTGACAGTCTCACGGTAGAGCAAAATGTAATGTTTCCATTGGATATGTTTACCAAGAAATCGGTTACAGAGAAAATGCATCGTGTAAATGAAGTGTTGGATCGGGTGAATTTAAAAGATACCAATAAAAAATTTCCTGCTGAATTAAGTGGGGGAATGAAAAAACGTGTGGCACTCGCCAGGGCTATTGTATTGAACCCGAAGTATCTGTTTTGTGATGAGCCCAATTCTGGACTCGACCCCCAGACCTCCCTCGTGATTGATCGTCTGATTATTGAAATTACCAAAGAATATAATATCACGACCATCATGAATACCCATGACATGAATACCGTTATGGAGAGCGGCGATCATATTGTTTATTTATATAAAGGGAAAAAGCAATGGGAGGGTAGCAATCAGGATATCATCTACAACAAAGACCCTTATCTGAATGATTTTATTTTTGCTTCTGAGTTTTTGCGTGAGGCGAAAAACACGCGCATGAAACATCGGGATACAGCTGAAAAATAATCATCCCGCTTTTGATAAGCTAAATGAATGCGCCTCGTTTGGAGAAAAAGGGGCAATGGTTGTGTAATTATTTTCTTATATTTGGAATACATACATCAGGATATGAAGAGAATCTTTCAATTGCTTTTCTTATGGATTATTGGTATTCAGCTGTCGCATGCGCAGACCCGGAAAGTTAAACTTCAAAGACCTTCTGTCATTTTATTTGCTTTGCAAAAATCGACCAATAAAATTGAGGCTTATCGCCAAAGAGGCATGGAAAAAGAAGCGCAAGAAGTCATTGCCACAGATGAAGAAATAAACCAATCCGTGATGCAAGATTTTAAAAACAATTTTACATTCTGTCCGGTTTACTTTTTCTACAGCTCTCAATTGCAAGAGGTGATTAAACAACAGTGGGACAAGATTGTTTTTTATGACAAGGAAAGTCTCAGTCAAAAGAAGAAAATCGAAGTATCGGGATTCTCGAATTACTTCATTGCGGAAGTCAATTATCCGCCCATTATGGAATTTGATACGGTTGGAATTCACAATCCAATCAGTAATTATGATATGATGGATGGAGATGAGCCGTCTGTTTCAACCAGGAATTATGGAGTGCTCACCTATGATGAAACCTATCAATATATCCCGCATAAATATCGTTTTGTAGACATTTCATTACGTCAACGAAAAGTCAGTTCCAAACCTGCAAAGCGGCAATTTGTTTTTGTCGGTGCCAGTCGTTATCAGAAAGCACTTATGCTTCTGTTTCCTTAGAAGTATGTGCATCGCTTATATTTTTCACTTTTCAGTTCAATTTGTCTATTTTTGCCCCTCAAATAAAAAATTCGTTTGTCTATGAACTATGATGTAATCGTAATCGGTGCCGGTCCCGGAGGATATATAGCCGCCATTCGTGCTTCTCAATTGGGCTTCAAAACAGCTGTGATTGAAAAGGAAAGCTTAGGTGGGATCTGCCTCAATTGGGGATGTATTCCTACCAAAGCCTTACTCAAATCGGCTCAAGTGTTTGAATATGCCAAGCATGCTTCTGATTATGGGGTGGTGTTACAAAATCCTACAGCGGATTTTGGTGGTATGGTGAAACGCAGCCGCGGTGTAGCGGATAAAATGAGTAAAGGCGTTCAGTTTCTTATGAAGAAAAACAAGATCGATGTGATCATGGGTTATGGGAAAATAAAATCGAAAGGACAGGTTGAAGTGACTGCTGCAGATAACAAAACAACGGTCTACGAATGTAAACATATTATCATTGCCACCGGGGGACGTGCGCGTACTTTGCCCAATCTGCCTATTGACGGTAAAAAGATCATAGGTTATCGTGAGGCCATGGTGCTGCCGGAGCAACCGAAGTCATTGATTGTAGTCGGCAGTGGTGCAATTGGTGTGGAATTCGCTTATTTCTACAACAGTATTGGAACCAAAGTGACCATCGTGGAGTTTATGCCACGCATTGTGCCGGTTGAGGATGAGGATATTTCAAAAGAATTGGAAAAAAGCTTTAAAAAGCAAGGTATGACCATCATGACCAATGCTTCTGTTGAAAGCGTTGATACATCCGGGGCAGGAGTGAAAGCCAAAGTGAAAACGGCTACCGGTGAAGTCATATTGGAAGCGGATATGGTGTTAAGTGCTGTGGGCGTGGTTGCGAATCTTGAGAACATTGGGTTAGAAGCGGTCGGTGTCAAATCCGAAAAAGGTCGTATCCTAGTTGACGGATATTGCCAAACCAATGTTCCGGGTATTTATGCAATTGGGGATGTATTGCCGACTCAGGCTTTGGCGCATGTCGCCAGTAAGGAAGCCATTGTTTGTGCAGAATTCATCGCGTATCAGGAGAAAAAGCACGATCATAAACCTGAGCCTTTGGATTATGGAAATATACCGGGTTGCACATATTGCACACCGGAAATTGCCAGTGCCGGACTCACTGAAAAAGCAGCAAAAGAAGCCGGATATGAAATTAAAGTAGGTAAATTCCCATTTGTTGCCAGCGGTAAAGCGGCGGCGGCAGGTAATACAGAAGGATTTGTCAAAGTGATTTATGATGCTAAATATGGTGAATGGTTGGGTACCCATATGATTGGAACCAATGTCACTGAAATAATCGCTGAAACGGTACTTGGACGTAAATTAGAGACAACGTATAAGGAAGTTCTTAATTCTGTTCACCCTCATCCAACCATGAGTGAGGCTGTAAAAGAAGCAACGGCTGCAGCTTATGGCGAAGCCACAGATATCTAAAATGTATCAACATCAATAATCAAACTACTCCCTTCGGGGAGTTTTTTAATGAGAAAAATATTTAAAGAACATCCTTATAAGATCGTCATCCTACAGTTGTTGGGGTTGACAGGTATATATCAGGTAAGTCGTTTGTTGTTTTTTCTGTTCAATCGGGTTCATTTTGCCGGGGTAGGATTGGCGGAGTATGGTAGTTTCATGTTGAATGGATTACGTTTTGATTTGTCTGTTATTTTTTTAATTAATCTGCCTTATCTCTTTTTGATGTTGTTACCTGTGAATATGGTTTATCATCGCATGTATCAAAAAGCAGCACAAATTTGGTTTGTGATCAGCAATGTGATATTCATATTGTTTGATTTAGGGGATATCGGGTATTTTCCTTATGTCCGAAAGCGAATGACGGCTGATGTACTGGATTTGATAGGCCGGCAATCCGATTTTCTCAATTTGTTGCCCAGCTATATTTTTAGATTTTGGTATGTGACGGTATTGATGATCTCTCTTACTTTATTGTTTTTCGTGATGAATCGAAAAATCAATAAGACCTTCAAACAACCCGTTCCCTCGATGAAGATCCGTGCCCGATTGATTATTTTGGTACTCACCGCAGGGCTATCCATTCTCATTATTCGCGGCGGATTTCAATTGCGACCGATCATGCCTGTAGACGCATTGAAGGTTGCCAATAACCAAAATCAACCCTTGGTGGTCAATACTCCGTTTTCAATTTTGCATACTTTTGGATCAAAAAAATTAATTGATTATCAATTATTTAAATCAGATGAATTGAATTATTACTTCAAACCTGTAAAGCATTATCAATCCACTGAGCCCATTCGTAAAATGAATGTGGTACTAATCGTTTTGGAGAGTTTCGGGAAGTCTTATACGGCATTAGGCGGACGTAAAAGTTATACCCCATTTATAGATAGCCTTGCCTCTCATAGCTTAGTCTGTACCCGGGCTTTTGCCAACGCATTTCGATCGGCAGATGGGATACCTGCCTGTGTGGCCGGAATTCCGCATTTTGCGGATGAGGCTTTTGCCATGTCGCCCTATGCAGCAAATTCCATCACGACGATTCCAAATTTACTAAAACCTTATGGCTACCATTCCACATTTTTTCATGGAGGAAGTAATGGAACCATGAGTTTTGATCTTTTCGCCAAACATGCAGGGTATGACAAGTATTATGGCCGTGATGAGTATCCGGTGCCGGAAGATTATGATGGAACTTGGGGAATATGGGATCAGCCATTTTTGCAATTCATGGCCGGGGAGCTCGATCGGGAACCACAGCCTTTCTTTTCTACAGTCTTTACTTTGAGCTCGCATGAGCCGTTTGCATTACCCGCACAATATAAAAATCAACAAATTCGAAATTTAAAAGGAATTTACAGAGGTATTTCATACACAGATGAGGCTTTGCGAGATTTTTTCAGAAGTATACAACATAAGGACTGGTTTCAGAACACCATTTTTGTGATTACAGCGGATCACAATTTCTTAGTGACTACAGACGATCAGAATTACTACAATAAAGATTTGGGGCTGCATTCAATACCCGTTCTGTTTTATGCACCTTCCCTCGATACGACCTACAGAGCCCATACACGTCCATTTCAACAAATCGATATATTGCCTACTCTGATGGATATCCTGCATTATCCGGATCCGTTTTTCGCCTATGGAAAAAGTGCTATGGACACCGTTTCTCCAAATTTTGTGTTTTCATTGAATGAGTCTTTGGTCTATTTCATGATGAATGATCACATTTTAACCTATTACGATACTAGTTTGACAGGTATTTATCATTTTCCAACCGATTCCGTTTTAATAGTTAATCGATGGATGGATGACAGTGTTGGTCGTCGT
The DNA here is from genome assembly GCA_016786845.1 of Chitinophagaceae bacterium. Taxonomy (GTDB): domain Bacteria; phylum Bacteroidota; class Bacteroidia; order Chitinophagales; family Chitinophagaceae; genus OLB11. The sequence continues at coordinate 36,789 of JAEUVB010000003.1, forward strand.
TATATTCCTTATTATTTGGCTTTCAGACAATGGCTCAATCATTCGCTGCTCCATGATCAGCAAACAATTAAAGCATATCAGGGCCTGAATTAACTATATATTATAGCCAAAATCAGTAGATGGGTTCTCATTCTTAAGGACCCATTGACTACATTTGCAAAAAAATAAAGTATGTCTACAGAAACAAAAACCAAAATTGACCTGAGCCTCCCTTATAAAGTAGCCGACATGTCGCTGGCCGCATGGGGAAGAAAGGAAATTCGTCTGGCAGAAGCAGAAATGCCCGGTCTGATGTCTCTTCGCGCGGAATATGGCGCTAAAAAACCACTACAAGGTGCTCGTATTGCAGGTTGTCTGCACATGACCATTCAAACGGCCGTATTGATCGAAACATTGGTTGAGCTAGGCGCAGAAGTTCGTTGGAGCTCATGTAATATATTTTCTACCCAAGATCAGGCTGCAGCAGCCATTGCCGCTGCAGGAATTGGTGTTTATGCATGGAAAGGACAAACTCAGGAAGAAGCGGATTGGTGTATTGAGCAAACTTTATTCTTTGGAAGCGAAGATCGCCCGCTCAATATGATTCTGGATGATGGTGGTGATTTGACCAATATAGTTTTTGATAAATATCCTGAATTGATTCAACATATTAAAGGCCTCAGTGAAGAAACGACCACCGGTGTGCATCGTTTATATGAGCGTATGGAAAAAGGCACTTTGCCAATTCCTGCCATCAATGTGAATGATTCTGTAACCAAGTCGAAGTTCGATAATAAATATGGTTGCATGGAATCTCTGGTAGATGCCATTCGCCGTGCTACGGATGTCATGATGGCCGGTAAAGTAGCTGTTGTAGGCGGATACGGCGATGTAGGTAAAGGAAGTGCCCTATCATTACGTGGTGCAGGTGCCCGTGTGATCGTTACGGAAATTGATCCGATTTGCGCTTTACAAGCCGCTATGGATGGTTTTGAAGTGAAGAAAATGATCGATGCCGTAAAAGAGGCGGATATCATTGTGACCGCGAGTGGTTGCCGCGATTTAATCACCGAACAACATTTCCGTGTGATGAAGGATAAAGCGATCGTATGTAATATCGGACATTTCGATATCGAAATCGATATGGCGTGGTTAAACAGCAATTATGGTTCAACAAAAGATACCATCAAGCCGCAAGTAGATCTTTACAATATTGATGGTAAAGACATAATCGTATTGGCAGAAGGTCGTTTGGTGAATTTAGGTTGCGCTACCGGTCACCCTTCGTTTGTGATGAGTAATTCATTCACGAACCAAACATTGGCTCAAATCGAACTTTGGAACCACAGTGATAAGTACGAAAATAAAGTTTATGTTTTACCTAAACACCTGGATGAAAAAGTAGCCCGACTGCATTTATCTAAAATTGGTGTGGTATTGGATGAATTGACTGAAGCCCAAAGTGAATATCTTGGTATACCTAAATACGGTCCTTACAAAGCAGATCATTATCGCTATTAATATGTTTAGAAATTTAGTTGAACAGGCTGTCCAAAAAAGGGCAGCCTTTTTTTATAGATATTCCGGATTTTCTCCTTTGGAATACTTGAGTAGACTGTAGGCATCTACTTGGGTATCTTCATGATCTATGCATTATTTTTCGTGAGTAAAAAGGAAAGGTGTAGGAAAAATATATAGGATTTAAAAGCCTGTCTATATATCCATCACTCACATTTAAAACGAATGATGGGCTCATTTTTTGCTTTGATCTAAATTCCAAACTATTTCGTTTTTAAACATGGATTTCTTACTTTTGCGCCTCTTTAATAAAAACCACAAAAAAACATGAGTTATTTATTCTATTTAGTCCCTTGTTTCGGTGTGATAGCATTGCTTTACACCATTATACAGAGCGCTTGGGTCAGTAAACAGCCTGCAGGAAATGATCGTATGAAAGAAATCAGCGGTCATATCGCAGTTGGGGCAATGGCTTTTTTGCGTGCCGAGTGGAAAATTCTCACCTACTTTGCAATTATTGCCGCTATTTTATTGGGTGTTATGGGACAGGCCAATCCTGAAAGTCACTGGAGTATAGCCATTTCGTTTATTGTAGGCGCTGTATTTAGTGCATTTGCCGGTTATATCGGTATGAATATCGCTACCAAAGCCAATGTTCGGACTGCAGAAGCGGCTCGTACTTCACTCAGTAAAGCTTTAAAAGTATCCTTTACTGGTGGTTCCGTCATGGGTATGGGAGTAGCCGGATTGGCTGTATTGGGTTTAGGTGCCATATTTATCGTATTATTATATTTGTTTGTGCCTTCGATGAGTCATGGCGATATGTTTGATGCAGCTGAAATGAAAAAAGCCATCGAAGTATTGACCGGATTTTCATTGGGTGCTGAAAGTATCGCTTTATTTGCACGTGTAGGTGGCGGTATTTATACCAAAGCAGCTGATGTTGGTGCAGATTTAGTTGGAAAGGTTGAGGCAGGGATTCCTGAAGATGATCCTCGTAATCCTGCAACGATTGCAGATAATGTGGGAGATAATGTAGGAGATGTGGCCGGTATGGGTGCCGATTTATTTGGTTCTTATGTTGCTACAGTATTAGCTACCATGGTATTAGGTTCAGAAACCGTAACAGCAGCAGGTACTGCTCAAATGTTCAACGGTATGTCTCCAATTTTATTGCCCATGTTGATTGCGGGCGTTGGTATTGTATTATCTATTGTAGGAACATTCTTTGTTCGTATTTCCGAAAATGCAAAACTGAATACTGCTGTTGTTCAAAAAGCATTAAACATGGGTAACTACGGTTCCATGATATTGACTGCCATCGTTTCTTATTTCCTGGTGATGTATTTGATGCCGGAAAAAATGACTTTGCGCGGACATGAATTTACACGCAACGGAATATTTGGTGCCATCATGGTCGGACTTGTTGTCGGAACCCTGATGAGTATCATTACAGAATATTATACCGCCATGGGCAAGCGTCCGGTATTATCCATTATTAAACAATCATCTACAGGTCATGCCACCAATGTGATTGGCGGTTTAGCCGTTGGTATGGAATCGACCATGATGCCGATTATCGTTTTGGCTGCGGGTATCTACGGATCTTTCTGGTGTGCCGGACTTTATGGTGTTGCTATTGCGGCCGCCGGTATGATGGCCACTACAGCGATGCAATTGGCGATTGATGCTTTTGGTCCTATTGCGGATAATGCAGGAGGAATTGCAGAGATGAGTGAATTGCCTGCCGATGTGCGCGAGAAAACAGATATTCTTGATGCAGTAGGAAATACAACTGCCGCTTCGGGTAAAGGATTTGCGATTGCCTCTGCGGCTTTGACGGCTTTGGCTTTATTTGCAGCTTTCGTAGGTATTGCTAAAATTGATGGTATTGATATTTATCGTGCTGATGTATTGGCCGGTTTGTTTGTGGGTGCCATGATACCATTTATCTTTTCTTCTTTGGCCATTCGTGCGGTAGGACAAGCAGCCATGGCTATGGTGGAAGAAGTTCGCCGCCAGTTCCGTACCATTCCGGGGATTATGGAAGGTACAGGTAAGCCGGAGTACGACAAATGCGTAGCTATTTCAACAGATGCATCTATTAAGAAAATGATGTTGCCGGGTGCCATTGCCATCGTATCTCCTTTAATCATAGGATTTGTATTCGGTCCTGAGGTTTTGGGTGGATTCCTGGCCGGTGCTACCGTAAGCGGTGTATTGATGGGTATGTTCCAAAACAATGCCGGTGGTGCATGGGATAATGCGAAGAAATCATTTGAAAAAGGAGTGGAGATCAACGGAGAAATGTTCTATAAGAAATCTGATCCGCATAAAGCGTCTGTAACAGGTGATACTGTTGGTGATCCATTTAAAGATACATCAGGTCCTTCAATGAATATTTTGATCAAGCTCATGAGTATTGTGAGTTTGGTAATTGCACCAACTTTGGCGAAATTACATGCCGACAGTATTCAGGAGCATCGCATCATGCGTTTGCAAACAAGTATGCAAGCCTGTAAAGATGCCGGTTGTACAGAAGCGCAATGCAGCGAAGTGATGAGTGGATGCAAATCAGGAACAGATAAGGCTTGTTGCAGTGAAGGTAGAGAAAAAGGTGCAGCCTGTGGCGATCAGGAAGAAGCTTGTTGCGATATGAAAGATTGCTGCGATGGTAAAGGTGGTGCTTGTAAAGAAGGTTGTACAGCTGCTTGTTGTAAGCCTGAAATAAAGGATTCTATAAAAGTAGAAGCCGAGACACCCAAGGAACCGAAATAATTGAATAAAGATGAAATATTAAAAACCGCAGGAGACTGCGGTTTTTTTATGCAATGATTTCAACACCTCAAAATTTTGAGACATGATGTATCTCATTTTCTTGAACTTGTAGTGTTTGTAATTTTATGATACAAATTCAACATCATGAAAGCACAAACTAAAAAATCTACAAAAAAGCAAAAGGCGGTTAAAGTGACCCGTATTGTTAATATAGCGGTGGTCTTAGAAGATGTACCCAAAGAGCGGGAGATGATGATGAAAATGGCGGCACATGATGAGTCGCTGAGTTATACGATTTGTCCGAAAAGTCCTGAAGAGATGTATCGGTATATCGGTTCTTTACGTAAGCGTGGCATACAGGTAGGAAAAATGGTTTTGATGGGACATGGAAATGCCGTGAATCATCATATCGGTGGTTTTTTCCCGGGAGATGCAGATATAGATGCTTTGCGGCGCTATCATCAACAGGCGATCAATGGTTATAAGGAGGCTACGAAAGAGCAATTAAAGTTGAGTCGTTTATTGAAAAAAGCCAAGAGCAAGCAGGAAAAGGCGGATATCAGAGCGGCAATAGACGCTGCACGGGAGGATGCCAGGTCCAGGAATGATTCGAGGCGAGAATATGCCGAAAAGATTCGGATGATGGATGAGATGTCAGACTCTATGGCACCGGGAGCTAGGATTGGTTTGTTTAATTGCTTTGCAGCCAGCGATAAGAAGGGAGAACAGTTTATGAAGAATATTGGTGAAATTTTTCTGCATAAACATGGAGGTGATATTTTAGGTTGTACCGCACGTGTGTGGACAGTATCCACACATCCGATAGTTGAAAGTTTATTCGGAACCTACGATACCGATGTCTATACTTGGGGGAAATGGGTGAAACATACCGTAGCACCAAGGGCCATACATTGCAATGGCTATCATCATAAGCCTACTTGTACTTGTGGGTGGGGAGGACCCAGGTAGCAGAATGAGAATGAGAATGAAAGGGATACCAATACCAGTTTAATAAAAATCTTCAGGCTGCATGAAGCTCACTTCTAATAAAACATAGTATGTGCTTTTCATATATTTTTTCCGAAGAAATAGATGGATACTATAATCACCCGAGTTGTAAATGGCTTCTTTTTCCGTATCAGGAAAAACTTTCTTCTCTGTCAGTTTTTCTGCACCCGGACAAGCTTTGAGGGCGTACAGGAAATAATTGAAAACAGATAATGATTTTTCGGGAGTGATATTTTCAGATAAGTATTCATAATAAATATAAGGTGATTTGCTTCCCTTACGGGTTACCAGCCAAGCATTATTTTTCGGATAAACACTAATTTTAGAACCGTACTGTGTTGGTGTGGCATCCTTTTTATTGAGGGGCTCACCCATGAATTGTTGACTGCCGAGTCGAATACATTGAATGACAGACTTAAGTTTATCGCAGGATGTAACTTGTGCGTTTGAAGAAATGGATGACAGAAATATACCCGCAACAAAACAAAAAAAATATGGATTTCTCATAGGATAAAATGGAAGCCTTTGGAATAACCTGACTCAAATATAAATAATTCTTTCATTCTGGTTTACAGCTTTGGAAGCACAATCATATGGTTGATTATTTTCTTGTCGGTACGAAATTCTCCGCCTATTTTTATCAAGCATGAAAAACAAATACTATCTCATTCTCATTCTATCCTGTTTTAGCCTGGGCATCTTATCGGATTATATTTTTTACATACCATTTTTATCAAAATTGACGGCTATTGCCTTTTTGCTTTCCTACAGTTGGATGTATCGTCTGGGTTCGTTTAGGCACTCTCCATTCAATAAGGTCCTGATGGTCAGTGGTATCTTATTAGTCATTGGATTCATCATGATGCTACAACATTGGCCTTACGGACGATTGTTTGCTGCATCTGCAGGTGGGTTAATCATGATCATCTATTTGATCCACTACATCAGGAAGCCAAATAAAACGGCATTAGATTCCTTCAAATGTTTATTGGTCTCCATTTACTTTTCTAAGAATTTCTGGTATGTTTTTTCAATAGGAGATGATTATCGTTTCATACCTCAATTGGCCTATACCGCAACATATCTGATTACAATGATCTTATTTCTTCGAGAATTGATGGCGATACCGGGTTGGCTCAATATGGACCATATGCCCCCGAAGGACCCTTTTCAGCTTGAGGATTTTATGGCAGAGGTTCAGCAACAGGAATCTAATGACAAACCGGCTTAGGGTAAACAAGTGAAATTTCGAAGCTTAAATAAATTCTTTTTGCTCCCGATGAATATTCCGTTCACCTTTTATAGTGCGTTCGGGAGCCCTGAATCCTGCTAACGCAGGGCTATTCCGAGTGAGAATGAGCCTGAGTAAGAGGGCCTATTTTTATTTGAAGCTTTTCGTCAATTTATGACTCCCATTTTCGTTCTTATTAACAGTGCCATCACAATAGTTGAGCGAGCCAAAGCCTTAGTTGAGCGGGCCAAGGCTTTAGTTGAGCGAGCCAAAGCTTTAGTTGAACGGGCCATCGCCTTAGTTGAGCGAGCCAAAGCTATAGTTGAGCGCGCCAAGGCTTTAGTTGAGCGCGCCAAAGCTATCGTTGAGCGCGCCAAAGCCTTAGTTGAGCGGGCCATCGCCTTAGTTGAGCGGGCCATCGCCTTAGTTGAGCGAGCCATCGCCTTAGTTGAGCGAGCCAAAGCTATAGTTTACGAGTGCGTTATTTTTTGTCCTTCGGGTCTTCGTCTAGCAATTTGGAATCATCGTAAAAATCATCGGTCAGACTTTGTTTGGATCTTATTTTGTCAGAATAACGATGTCTTGCATTGCTTTCCTTTTGAAACATTTCATTCATTTCATCTTTGTTTTTCGTAAAGCGCATATGATTGGTTATTGAAATGGATGCAGCAAAATTCTCTACTTCATGGTCAGTACCAATATAGGTAAAGGTCCAGCCATTTTGTTTAAGGTCTTCGACAAGGGCTTTGATGGATTTGTGGTTATACTCTTTAGAAGCATTTTCTTCACCGTCGGTCAATATGGTGACGAGAACATTGTAGTCGGTTTGCTCCGCCAATGAATTCTTCATTTTCACCATACTGAATCCCATGGCATCGAAGAGGGGAGTTCCGGCATTGGGTTTATACTTTGTACCGTCTATTTCCTGCAACAAATTCACAGGTTCATAGAAATGAATGGTTTTCGTTTCCAGATCATTGAAAGACACCATGGAAATAAAATGTTCCTGATCAGGATATTGAAGTTGAATGCCTTTCATGGTTTGAACGATTTCATTGAAACCTGAAATGATGGACTCTTTAATGGATTCCATGGATCCGCTTTCATCGAGGATGATGAGGTTATGTACTTGGTGTTTGCTACTCATAAATAGGGGGTTTTAGGGTGAGAAAAAAGGATATAAAGATTTAAATAACGAAGAATGATATTCCGGATTTTCATTCAGGAAGCAAAGATAAGGGTGGGGGTACGTAAGGAGTGTACGCAGCGGAATTATTGAATCCGGTGTAACTGCTCATACTCCTTATGCAGTTGAAAATTAACTTTAACCCTGTACACAAAACAACCATTCTATGCACAAAGCGACCATGATTCCTAAAATAAAAGCGTACATAAAATGTTCAGCTGCCTGGCACGATTTAGGAGAACCAGCACCCATTGAAGATGGTCCCGGGTTGAAGATGATTGAACTAGAAGATGATATCCTCATAAAATTTGGTTTGCCTGCCGGGGCTTTGTGTTATTCGAATATTTTGCAGCAAGCCGCTTTCACTATAGATGAAATCGAAGAAAATGCAGAATATGTTTATCATCGCTTATTGAAGGAAGCTGAGAAATTTCTTCTTTCGCCGGCACAAACCGGTGTGGAAATTCTGAGAACCGCTAAAGATGAATGGACCTTAGCCCAAGATGCCTTGTCATTTATGGGCTTTGACACCACTACTTATACCGGATTTCTCTATCATGATATTTATCTCAGCGGTGCATGTACCGAGGAGGAGCTCTTACAATATTTAAAATTTGGTGAGGCTTATGTCCTGAAAGGCGCCCGTGTTATTCCATTCCAATATCCTGATTTGATGAATTCCTATGAGGAGCTCGAGCAAGATGGACTTCCAAGACTGGAAGAATATGCTACATATTTGAAATACATCTTTGACAAACATGAATGGGATTTGGATGTGGCCAATTTGCCGGACTATAAAATGGATATCGATGAACATTTTTTGTGTATCGATTTGTTTTACTTGGGTCACTTTGAAATTATAGATGCTGAGTATGTGTATGCGTTGATTTTAGTGTATGAAGACGGGATATTTTATCGATTACCGATTTACTGTTTTTTAAATACGTTTAATGATATCCTGCGATATGCTCGTTATACATCAAGGGTGATGCATTTGCGGATGTCAGAACAGGATTTGGATTTTGTATCAGATCCCTATGTTTATCATGTTTATAGAACGGAAGGATGCAATCATGAAATTTGCGGATGCTTGCTCACCTTAGAACTTTTTCATTCAGATGAAAACGTTCAACGGTCTGTGGATTCATTTAGGGTGGTATCCATCGTAGCTATGGATGAAATTGTTTATGAGGATATTGATGATTGGGATGATTTGCCGTTTTGAGGAGTGAAAGTTTATGTGGCACAATGAAATCCATAGTTTTTTAAGGTTATTTATGGGGTACTTGATTCGAATGACCATTTCCATAAGCATTTAAAGTTTTCCACATTTTCTATTTTCCATAGTTAGTACTCATTTCCATTTTATTACATTTATCATTATTTGACAGACCAATTTTAAAACCATGAACAGCCAGTTTGGTGAAAAAATCAGGACACTCAGGGAGAAGCAACATTTATACTGTCGACAGGTTGCGCCATTGCTTGAAATGGATACTGCACAACTGAGTAAAATAGAGAAAGGCATACGACAGCGCAAACGAGAACAGATACCTATTATTGCCGGTGCGCTAAAAGCTAATAGTGATGAATTAATGACGTTGTGGTTGGCGGACCAAATTTATGCGGTAGTGAAAGATGAGAAGTTTGCAAATGAAGCGATGCAGGTGGCGGAGAAAAATATTAACCTAAAGAAGAAAAAGAATAAGTGAAGAAATTTAAAACCATACATACAAGCAGAACAATGATGTACGCTGAGTTGGAAAAGGTGATGGCCTATTCTCTCGATGGCGATAATTTTTTGGAATCATTAGGGCATAATGTGACAGGCAAAAAATCTAACTCAGGTGTTGAAAAAACTGCCAACTATTTGAAACGGCTTTATGGCTTTGATATGCAGTATCCACCATTTGTTGCTTTCAAATACTTCTGGAAAATTTCAGACCCAAATGAAAAGCCTTTGATTGCTTTTGTGTATGCAGTTAATAAGGATGATTTATTGGCTGAAAGTGTTCAGGTTTTGCAAAGCGTAAAGTCTGGGGAAAAAGCAACAATAGAATTATTTGAAGAAGTCATTGAAAAGTATCATCCCAATCAATATTCGGCAAATACCCGTAGGTCAATGGCTCAAAACATTGCAAGCTCATGGAAACAGGCTGGTTTTATTGAGGGAAAGGTAAAGAACATCAGAACACAGCCGGAGATAACCTATTGTGTTGCTTGCTTTGCCTTTTTACTGGCTTACCTCAATGGTGACAGAGGTGATTTTATTTGGCACAGTATTGGCGTAAACGCGTTGTGCCTTTATGAAAGTAGACTCAGAGAACTTGCCATCGAATGTGCAAAGAAAGATTTAATGCAGTATCAATATGCAGGTAGTGTAACTGCAATCAATTTTACAAACCTCTTAAACAAAATTGGAATAAATGGCAACACGAATTGATCTATTGGTTGAGGCTTATGAAAAGGTTGTAAAAGAACCTTGGTCATCTGCATTGTCAGGCCAGGAAAGAATTTGGTTTTTAGTTTACGACCCAGCGGAACAGCGTAAAGTTGATTTACGATTAGGTGACTTTGAAACCGCTGCCATTAAAGCCGGCAAAAAATGGAAAGGCATTTCTTTAAAACAATGCTTTCCAACGTGGATGGCTAACCATGAATACAAAGAAGATTATTTCAGCAACCCTGAATATATAGTTGACCAATTGGAGGCTGAGTTCATTCCTTTCGCTATTCAGTTTTTAAAAAATGAGCTAAAGAAAATTGAGCAGGATGAGGATACCTTGATTGCATTGAAAGACGTATCTGCACTTTTCGGGTTTGCCCGTTTATCTGAAATACTAAAAAGTTGCGACAAAGATTTTAAAGGTCGTTTACTCATCTTTTTCCCGGGCGAGTTTGAACATAACCATTACCGATTACTCGATGCCAGAGATGGTTGGGACTATTTAGCAAGGCCAATAACATTATAAAATAACTGCAATGAAGAATAAAGAATTATTTACACTGAATCCAGAGCAAGTAAACCTCAAAAACGAAGGGGTTGCCAAGATCAGAGCCATCAATGAAAAAGAAGACCTCTCCATTGTAGAGTACGAATTAAAGACATTTGTATGTGAAGGTGAATACCATGAGGGTTTGAGGAAAATGCTTCAAACTTACCTTACCTATTTGCAGGATGGAAAAACTGATTTGCCAGCATTTTGGGTAAGTGGTTTTTATGGTAGTGGTAAATCACATTTGGTAAAAATGGCCAGTTACCTTTGGAATGATTTTGAATTTCCAAATGGTAAAACAGCCCGAAGTATAAAGCCTTTACCGCAGGACATACAGGACTTGTTTGTTGAAATAGACCGCAAACAGAAAATACAGGGCAAATTATCCATCGCAGGTACACTGCGTGATTTCCCTTCAAAAGATATACGCTATTCTTTTTTGCAAATCTTTCTTAATTCATTAGGTCTGCCGCAGCAATATCATCATTTCAAATTTGTGCATTGGCTAAAGAAAGAAAATATTTATGATGGTGTACTGGCAATTTTGGAAACAGGAGGTAAAAATTTAAAAACCGAAATTGAGAGAATATTTGTTTCCACTTCATTGGCAAAAGCAGTATTGGAAATGAAGCCAGAAATGGCAGATAGTGAAGCAAAATTATTGGAACTTTTCAGGGCACAATTTGCAAGAGTGGAAACTATTGGTCGTGAAGATTTCGTAAAAACAATCAGGGAAGAAATACTACCACTTTCCTTTGGCGATAAAATTCCTTGCACAATTATTATTTTGGATGAGGTGCAACAATTTATTGGGCAGGATAGCAATCTTGCTTTTGATGTACAATTGTTGGCTGAAGATATCTGCTCCCGTTTCGATGGTAAATTTCTTTTGGCGGGTACAGGTCAAAACGCATTAACCGATACTCCGATTCTTCAAAAATTAATGGCACGTTTCAGGGTTCCTATTCAGTTAACTAATACCGACATCCAAACGGTTATTCGTAAAACCATTTTGGATAAAAAGCCTACTGCCATTGCTCCATTGAATACAAAACTGGATGCATCATCAGGTGAAATTTCACGTAATCTGGAAGGGACTGTTTTTGGTTATCTCACCGAAGATAAAAACACATTGGTTGCAGATTATCCTTTGCTGCCATCCACCAGAAAATTCTGGTACAAAGTATTACAGGTGGTTGATGTTGCAGGTACATCAGGTCAATTGCGTAATCAACTACGATTAATTGATGATAGCTTAAAAACAATTGCTGAAAAAGAAGTAGGTTCTGTTGTTCCTGCCGATTTTATTTTTACACAAACCCGTGCAGACCTTATACAGGCAGGGTTGTTATTGAATGATACCAGCAATTTAATTCAAGGTAAAAAAGCTAAAGGTGGTGATGTGGAAATTGAAGGCAGGATATTAAGTGCTGTTTTTCTTTTAGACCAAATCACTTCCAATATTTCTGATACAGGTATCAAATCCAACGACAATACCATTGCCGATTTGTTAATTGATAATCTGAATGTAAACTCAGATGCATTCCGCACCAAAGTAAAAGGACTAATTAAAAAATTGGTCGATGAAAAGGTGCTGATGCCAATTAATGATGAGTACAAACTGCAAACAAAAATTGGTGCAGAGTGGGAACAGGAATTTACCAAGCAATACATCAAACTCAATAATTCAGGTGATGACCAAATTCAATCACTGCGTAGAGAAAAAATGGTGGCTCATTTCAAAGACAAGACGAGAGGTATTAGTGTTACACAAGGTACTTCAAGAATGGTCCGTGATTTTGAATTGTGGGACAAAGACACCATGCCAAGCACCGAGCATAAATTGAATTTATGGATTCGGGATGGTTGGTTTGAAAATGAAACAACCGTAGAAAATGAAATTCGTGCCGCTGGTAACAATGCTCCATTGGCTTATGCCTTTGTAAAAAAATTCAGAGACCCTGAAATTAGAACGGAGATCATCAAATTCTTAGCTGCCGGTTTAGCTATTAATGCAATGGGCTTACCCTCTACTCCGGAAGGTGAACAAGCAAAGAAAAGTATGGAAACCCGTCAATCGCAGGCTAAAACTGCTATACAGGATTTGATTGAAAAGATTTGCGATGAAACCATTGTATTTCTGGCAGGAGGCAACAAAGTTCAATCAGGCACTTTTAAAGATAATATTCAAGAAGCCCTTAACAGCATAGCAGATAGACAATTCCCTGAGTTCAAAAGCAAAGCCGATTTCTTAAACTGGGGTCAGGCTTTAACCAGAGCTTTGGCGGGTAATCCTGATGCGTTAAATGCTATCAACTATACAGGTGATATAGACAAACATCCTGTTGCTTCAGAAATCCTTCGGTTTATGGGCAATAGTTCTAAAACTGGTAAAGACATCCGTAACCAATTTATGAAAGCCCCTTACGGTTGGCCTCAGGATGCTGTTGATGCCATGTTGATTATGCTGAAAAATATGCAGCATATTTCTACGAATGAAACAGATTTGAAAGTGGCTAAGATTAACCAGGCTTCTTTCAAAAAGGAAATACATATTTTAGGTGCGAAAGAAAAAATTGCCATCCGCAAATTGTTTCAGGATGCTGGCATAACCTGCCCACCCAACCATGAAATATTTCCATACTCAAACGAGTACCTCGATAAACTAAAAACCCTTGCCGCACAGGTAAGTGGTGATTCTCCCCGACCTGAACCTATCAATATTGATTTCATTAAGGAAATTGAAAACAAGGAAGGAAATGAAAGGCTCTTAGACATACTGCAACAAAAAGAGGACTTGCAAGCTAAGTTTACCGATTGGAGTGCAAAGGCAAAACTCGTAAGTGCAAGAGAACCTCTTTGGAACTTGTTGGTGGAATTAAATAACCATGCACCAGATGAACCGGAAATGGAGCAACTTAAAATTGAAACCGCTGCCATTAAAGATAACCGATTGTTGCTTCAGGAGCCTGATTTGATTCAGCCCATTCTAACGGCTATTACAGATAAGCTGCTGGCTATACTCAACAAACGCAAAGAGCAATACAATACTCTCTATGATTTGCGTATGGCCGATTTGCAAGCCAATGAGTATTTCAAAAAACTCACACCCGAACAAAAGCACGGCATTTTAGCCAAACATCAGTTGTTGGTAAAACCAGAGATTAAAGCACTGGATGCTCATGCCTTGCTCAATCAATTGCAGAAGGCTTCATTATATACTTGGGATACCAAAATAGCCGCTTTGCCCGGTCAATTTCAATCGGCTTTGGAAGATGCCATTTTATTGGCTGCTCCGCAGGCAAAAACATACAGCCTTCCTCGTAAAACCATCAGCAATCAGGCAGAGATAGATAGCTATGTAGCAGAACTGAAAACTGAATTAGAAACCTTATTGAAAGAATCAAGCTCAATCATTTTAAAATAATGGCAGTACTCACACCACAACAACGGAATACGCTGGAAGCAGCCGTAAAGCAGGCACGGAAAGTGGCAGAGCTGGGTGCTTTCAATGCCTTGCATGGTATGGCGGTGGACCATCCTGAGCCCTTTGCGCACATGACACCTGAGCAACGCAGCCTGCGGAATAGCCTGCGGAGCAAAGCCCGTTTACTGGGAGATGCTTTGCCTGCCGATGGAGCACAAAAAATAGACCATCTTAGTTACGAACTGGCGTATGAAACCTGGCACAAAATGTTGTTTGCTAAGTTTCTTGAAGCCAATGGTTTGTTGATGCATACAGATGGTGTAGCGGTAACGATGGAAGATTGTGAAGAGTTGGCAAAAGAAGAAGGCTTTGTAGATAAATGGGATGCAGCCGCCAACTATGCCAGCAAAATGCTGCCAGCTATTTTTAGAACAGACGACCCTTTGATGAAGGTGGCTTATGCCAGCAACGATAGAATAAAACTGGAAGAAATTATTGATGCATTAGATAACCAAATTTTCATAGCCGATGATGCATTGGGTTGGGTGTACCAGTTTTGGCAAACGGATGAAAAGAAACGGATAAACGACAGTGGCGATAAAATTGATGGAGAAAAATTACCGGCAGTTACGCAGTTGTTTACCGAACCCTATATGGTTCATTTTCTGATAGACAATACTTTGGGTGCATGGTGGGTAAGCAGAAACCCTGGTGTAAAACCTCCTGTAAAGTTTGAGTACCTGCGTTTGTTGGAAGATGGCACACCGGCCGCAGGTAAGTTTGAAGGATGGCCAGATAAAACCTCTGAAGTAACTTCCTTAGACCCATGTATGGGCTCCGGGCATTTTGTGGCTTCGCTGTTTCCTGTATTTGCAGCATTACGAATGCACGAAGAAGGTTTAACCAAAGAACAAGCCACCGACAAAGTCATTGCTGAGAACCTGCACGGGCTGGAGTTGGATGCAAGATGTACGCAAATAGCCGCTTTTAATTTGGCACTCTCAGCATGGAAGTTTTGTGGGCATTACAAAGAGCTACCCGAAATGAATTTGGCTTGCTCTGGCATAGCTCCCAAAGGCAAGGTAGAAGATTGGGTGAAATTGGTGGGCAATGTACCAAGAGATGATAAGGGGAGAATGGAAAACGGTATGAAGATGTTATACGACCATTTTCAGTTAGCACCTGAATTGGGCAGCTTGCTTGACCCTACTACCATTAAAGCAGATGCTTTTACAGCCAATTTTGAAGAATTGCAACCTGTGTTGAAAAGAGCATTGGAAAACGAAGCTGAAACAGAACAAGTGGAACGAGGTGTGATGGCGGCAGGTATTGCGAAAGCAGGACAGTTGCTGGCAAAGAAATATACTTTGCAAATTACAAATGTTCCTTACCTATCAAGAGGGAAACAAGATGAAATCTTGGCGGATTATGCTTTAAAAAATCACCCTGATGCAAAAGCAGATTTGGCCAACATTTTTTTAGATAAATTGTTTAAAACCGCTTTAAGAAGCGGAACAATTTCCACAGTCATCCCTCAAAATTGGTTATTTCTAGCTTCTTACAAAAAATTTAGAGAAAAGTTGTTAAAAAATGAAAGTTGGCAATTTGTTGCAAGACTTGGTGCAGGAGCATTTAGCCAAATTTCTGGCGAAGTTGTAAAAGCTATATTGCTTGTTATATCAAAACAAAAACCATCTCAAGAACATTTTTTCAACGACCTTGATGTTTCAGATATACAAAGTGTTATTGGAAAAGGTGATGCCCTTAAAACCGTTGAATTAAAAACTGCAAACCAATTTGAACAATTAAAGAACCCTGATGCCAGAATCATGGAATTTAATTCGAACTCATCGCCTCTATTATTTAAGTATGCCACATATAATAAGGGGTTATGTACGGGTGATGACCCTAGATTTAGGAGGTTTTTATGGGAGGTAAAATGCGTGGGTAGTGAGTGGGAGTTCCTACAATCATCAACAGATCATGATTCAGAATATAGTGGCTATAACTCCATATTATTCTGGCAGAACGGAGACGGTGAATTTGTAAATTATGTGAAAGAAAGATTAGGTGGATCAACTGGTGCATGGATAAGAGGTGGTGAAGCATGGAAGAAAAAAGGAGTATTAATCAGATGCATGGGATCAAATCCACTATCACTTTATACTGGGGCATTTTATGATTCGAATACAGTAGCAATTATTCCCAGAAATCAAGAGGAAGTTGGAAATTTGTTTGTCCTTATGTCCAGTGAAAATTACAAAAAGGAATTGAGAGTATTTAACCAGAAAATGAATATTGGGGATGATACGTTTGTCAAGATACCTGTAAATTTTGAAGAATGGGGAGACATATATAAAAAAAAATACCCCAATGGCCTGCCCAAACCCTACAGCGATGACCCTACGCAATGGTTGTTTCATGGGCATCCAATCAAAACAGAAAATCCCTTACAAGTTGCTTTAGCCAGATTATTGGGCTATCATTGGCCTGCGGAGAGTGACACCGATATGGAACTGGCAGATGAAGCAAGACAATTAATTGAAGCCGTAAAAGCATTCGACCATCTCAGCGATGAGGATGGCATATTTTGTATTCCATCTGTCAATGCCGAACAGGCTGGTGCAGAACGGTTGAGAGATTACCTGCAACAGGTATTTGCCGGTGAATGGAACAATCAAACCATCACCCAACTCCTGCAAAAAGAAGGAGCAAAGTCAACCAACTTAGAAGCTTGGCTGCGGGATGATTTTTTTGTGCAGCATTGCAAAGTGTTTCAAAACCGTCCCTTCATCTGGCATATTTGGGATGGTCGCAAAGATGGGTTTTCGGCTTTGGTCAATTACCACAAATTAGATAAGGATAATCTTTCCAAACTCATCTATACCTATTTGAACGATTGGATACGGGGCTGTGTAGCCAAAAAGAATGCAGGTGAAAGTGGTGCAGAAGGTTTACTTAGTGCTGCACAAAAACTCAAAGAAAACTTGGAAGCCATCCTGCATGGCGAAGCCCCTTACGACATTTTTGTTCGTTGGAAATCATTAGAGCAACAACCCATCGGCTGGGAACCTGATTTGAATGATGGGGTTCGGTTAAACATTCGTCCGTTTGTTGAAGCAGGTGTCCTCCGTAACAAGTTTAATGTAAAATGGGGTGTGGACAGAGGGAAGAATCCTCCTGGTAGTTTTTGGGGTGAGGTGAGAGATAATGATAAACATCTTAGCCTTGAGGAAAAACAGGCTGCAAGAGAAAAAATTAAAAAGTAAATCAAATTAAATGACTACAGAAAAAATACAAGAATTTATTACCCTCTTTACCGAATTTAAGGGTACAGAAGCATATAGATATCGGCAAAAGCAAAAGGCTTGTTCTCCCATTTTCAGGGAAATAATATTAGAAACATTGAAGAATGATAAAATATCAAATGAGCAATTAACCGGCTTGATTCAAATGTTTGGAAACAGGTGTTTGGAAGCAAATTTTATTAAGTACATGGAAATTTGTATTAAAGATAAACATCGAAGGGATGAATTAGTAAAACTGCGTTTGGCGTGTGATTACAATGGATTTACTAACATTGGCAAAACCGCAATTACCGGTTTGCAGGCTGACGATTTAAGAATAATTCGATCTTTTTTAATCAATGCATCTAAAGCTACTTCTATTGATAGTGCTAAAAAAGTTTGTAAGGATTTTGAATCAGAAAATATTGCTCAAGTAAAACAAGGCGTTTATTCCCCTTGGCTGTTTTATTTAAATCCAGAGCTATTTCCTTTAATGAACAATAGTCATGATAATTTCAAACGATATTTTGGTCTGTCAAATCAATACTCCGAAAATATTCTTGAATACTATCAACTGAATGATAAAGTTAAAGAACCGGATTTAGCTGCTATAGATTTCATGGCGCATTTATTTACAAAAGAGGGAAAGCTTAACTACAGACGACGCCTTGACTTGAATGGAAGAAGAATTTACAAAATATCTCATGGGGTATTTGCTAAGAACTTTAACGCATCTGGTTTATGGGAGATATTTGAAGAAAATAAATGGATATGCATGCATGAGAAGACTGGGAAGAATCAAGGTATCGCATTTTCAAACAAGCTTCAAATTGGCGATTATATCTATTTATGTTATGGTGGGGATGAATTATCTTTTATCGGAAAAATTATATCTAATGTGAAATCTCTTCCTTCAAATTTACGAAAAAAAATAAACCAAGAAGATGAACCATGGGTTTATCGTGAAGTGGAGGTGCTATTTGAGCCAAAGAATCAATGGATAGATCCGGAAATGAAGAAATTAAGGTATTCGTTCATGCCAAGTGGTAATACCACATTTAGTCAAATACCCGATGATGATATTGAATATGCTAATGGCGAGATATTTATTCCGTATTATAATGTAGAAATATTTGATTCGTTAAAAGAAGAATCAGAAGCAGAGGATGAGGATACTGAAACAAATTTAAGTGACACGAAAAATAAATTGGAAATGAAAAATTTAATATTGTATGGACCTCCTGGCACTGGAAAAACATATAAATTATTAGAGTACATCAATGAATGGAAGTTGATTGATGAAAATAAAGAGGATATTAATTATGAGCTCTTTTTGAAGGATTTAACATGGTGGCAGACTGTAGCACTTGTATTGATAGAATTAAAAACAACAAGAGTATCTAACATCCTTGAGCATCCTTTGATCAAGGATAAATTTAATATTTCAAGTATCCAAAACAAGCGGGCTAGAATATGGGGCACCTTGCAAAACCATACTGTTGACAATTGTGAAAACGTAAAGTACCAAAATAGGCATGGTGTACAGCTTTTTTACAAAGAACCCAATTCCACATGGCGATTAGATAACGCCGATCAGGCAAAATTCGAACTAGACGAAGTCATTGCTCAAATGGAAGAGATTCGATCACAAGGCAAGAAATCCGCTAAAAGAAATTATGGCTTTATCACCTGTCATCAAAGCCTCAGTTATGAAGATTTTATCGAAGGGATAAAGCCTGTATTAATGAACAATGATGCAGGGGGTGAGGAGGAAAGCGAGTTGGAATATGAATTAAAGAAAGGCGTTTTTTATTTGGCCTGTGAAAAAGCGGCCCAATTAGCGGGATATAATAATCTTAAAGAATGTCTTTTAGATGATAAAAAAAGCCGAAAACAGAAGTTTAAAAAAGCACATGAAGACAACAAGAAGTATGTGGTATTTCTGGATGAAATAAACAGATGTAATATATCATCAGTTTTTGGAGAGTTGATTACACTTATAGAGGATGACAAAAGACTAGGTGCTGAAAATGAAATGACTGATATCATTTTGCCCTATTCTCAGACTCATTTTGGAGTGCCGGCAAATTTATATATTGTTGGAACTATGAATACCGCCGACAGGAGCGTGGAGGCATTAGATACAGCGCTACGCAGAAGGTTTTCATTTGTACCTATGCCCCCTAAGCCTGAAACGTTAATAAAACAGGCTGGTCAAGTGTATTTAGAAACATTACTTACAACATTAAATGATCGGTTAATTATTTTAAAAGATTCCGACCATACAATTGGACATGCTTGGCTTTGGGAAGTAGATAGTATAGAAAAATTAAAGGTCGCTTTCGCAAACAAAATACTACCCTTATTGCAAGAGTATTTTTACAATGATTATGAAAAACTTGGATTGGTTCTTGGCGATGCATTTTTTGAGTTGCCACACAAACGGGTTGCCGGTAATGAATTTGCTTTGTTTTCTGGCAGCAGTGGCCTCTCTGGGCAATACAAAAACAAATATATTTATAAATTAAAAAATGCAGAAGATCTCAGTGAAGCGGATTTTTTAACGTTAACCCAAGCACCTGTTGTAAATGAGGATTAATAAACCCATACAAGTATTTGAATATGATTTTCTCCCCATAGGAAGCATGGGCTTTGAAAAGGCACATTGGGAGGCATTGGGGAAATATAATGATGATCATGGAGGGAATTTTTTCAGGTTAACTTACAATGGGGTAAAGTTTCAGCAATATGTTGGGGTGATACAAGTTGGAAATATAACTATTGAAATATTACCTAAAATTGGGAAAGAGGCAGAACCAACCCGGAATAAAGATGACTGGCAGCAAGTATTGATTGATATGCTGCGGGAATGCAACTGGATGAAAGTATATACTCACCAAAAAGCATCTTTGCAGTTTAAATATAACAGCATTCTAGAGGCTTATTTGGAGTTATTCATAAAAGAATGTGAATCCCTTTTACATGAGGGTCTAATAAAAAAATACCGTTTAGAAAACGGAAATTGTACCTCACTGAAAGGGAATCTATTATTTGGCCAGAACATACATAAAAATTTGGTTCATAAGGAGCGATTCTACACAAGGCATCAAGTTTATGATAGGGATAATATGTATAATCAGCTATTGCTAAAAGCGCTGAAAATAATTCCGTCTATAAGCCAAAGCCCATTACTAAAGGATAGGGTATATAGCCTACTACTTTCTTTTCCGGAATTAAGTGACCCAAAAGTAAGCGAAGCAACATTTGACAAGTTGGTTTTTAACCGAAAAACATCATCCTATAGGGAAGCCATTGAAATAGCTGCTATGTTATTGCTTAATTATCGACCAGATATCAGTGCTGGTCAAAACCATGTATTGGCAATACTTTTTGACATGAATGATCTTTGGGAAGAATATATCTATCGCCAAATACAAAGGCATAATATTCACAATTGGAAAATTGAACCGCAGGAGGAAAAATACTTTTGGAAACAAACCAATACAACTCGTAAGAAAAGTATTAAACCTGATATTGTAATCAATTCAGATAGTAAAACCATCATTATAGACACTAAGTGGAAATTGCCAGAAGATAATATACCTTCAGACAATGATTTGAAGCAAATGTTTGTATACAATGAGTATTGGGATGGAATGACTGCCATTCTATTGTATCCCCATGCTTTTTTTAAAGAAGCGCCACTTTTTTCTAAAGGAGAATTTCATTCAATACCAGATTTAAATTCATATTCCAGAACTATAGGCGGAATTTCAAAAACTATTGAGATGCATACTTGTGCCGTCATGAAAATATCAGTTTTGAATGCCGACAACAAACTAGATGAAAATACTGGAAAGAAAATAAACGATTATATAAAACATGAAATATTTAAATGAGTCAAAGTATATACGATAAAGTTTTACAGGCATTAAAGCAAGCGGAAAACCACAACAGCCAATTGATGGTAAAGCCAGAGGTCATCCTTTGGCCAGATCCTGAAAACCAATGGTACGATGTGATAGAGGTGTTGCAAGAAAGCATACCTCAATTACTTATTTACGGAAACTATGAACCATCAAAAAAACAAGGTCCAGCCATTTGGTTAAAATGTATGATTGCTAAAGCATTGCCCGAAGCCAATTGGGATGCGAATGCCATTCCCGTTATTTACCTACCGGGGGTTGCCAAGTCGGATTTGCGTAATGTAGAAAATGCAGTGTTCAATTTTCAACCTTTATTAGAATACCAATATACAGGTACGCTGTTTATACAAGAAAACGGAAGAGAATGGAGCATTCTGGCATTTGTAGAAAATCCTATCAACGGTTTAGGGATTAAAGTATCTAAAGACAATGCTACCAAAGATGCATTAAAGAAAACCCTGCCTTCCATATTTCAAGACTGGGAAGTATTGACCAATAAAACCATTATAGATGCCGATTATCTGAATAATCAATTGTTCCCCGATATTATCCCTACTATACTGAAATGGATGTGTAAAGGCGATGTGATACTGAATACAATGGATGCAGGAAAAGGAGAAGTATTTACCAATTTGTGCAAATCACAATACCAATTTGATCCTGATCATAAGAATATTAAAGCCATTGCGGAGAAATTGGGTTCGCAGAAAAACGCCTGGAAATATGTTTGGCAATTATATGCCACTGCGCCCCACAAATATCCTGAAATGGAAGACTTGCTCCGTTTGGCCAAACCTGCCGATTTAGGTGTAGGTATGTATGCTTTACCCGATGAAAGTTGGCCCCAAGTAAACGAACAAAAGGAAGAAGCATTAGCATTGGCCTTAACAAAAGTTGCAAAACAAGATACAATAAAAGCATTGGCCAACTTGCAAGATTTAGACAAAGAACATAGTGTAAGGAGAAACTGGGTTTGGTTTGAGTTAGGTAAATCGCCTTTGGCGGATGCCTTGCATTATTTGGTTCAAATGGCTACAAAAGCAAATGAAACGTTTTCATCTTCTTCTATTGAAGCCATAAAAAACTATTACACAACAAACGGCTTTTCGGTTGACCAGTTTATGCGTAAAGCATTAGCTGCAGTGAAATCAGAGAAGGACAAAACAATTGTAAAGTCCATCATCCATTTGTTCTACCAACCCTGGTTAGAAAACATCACCCATAAATTTCAAAAATTGGTGGAACAGGATGCGAGCATTTTTACTTCCCAAAAAGCAGTTGCAGAATCTGAATCATTTGTACTGTTTGTAGATGCCTTTAGATATGAATTAGCAGAGGAGTTTTGCAAACGATTGGAAAAACAGAAACTGAAAGTCTCGATGCAAGCAGGTTGGTCAGCTATCCCTTCATTAACACCTACTGCAAAACCCAATGTATCACCAATAGCAACTGCTGTTTCCATTCAAAGCGACATTGCAGAGTTTCGGCCGCAACTACAAAATGGAAAAGACCTTTTAACTCCCGTATTTCGTGAAGCCTTAAAAACAGCCGGTTTCAAATTGGTAACCAATGTAAACGACATTCAAGGCGATGGAAAGTATTGGCAGGAAATCGGTGACATAGATACCAAAGGGCACGAAGAACAAGCTGATATGGTAAAACGCATTGAAGAATTATTTGAACAGGTGCAAGAGGCTTTGGATGTAGTATTTGAAAGAGGAATCAAACGAATTAAAATAGTAACCGATCATGGTTGGTTATTACTACCGGGTGGTTTGCCTAAAACCCAACTCAATGCAGGTTTAACAGAAACCCGTTGGGGGCGCTGTGCATTAATAAAAGAAGGAGCGAATACCGATTTGCTGCATTTGCCCTGGCGTTGGAATCCTTCCATTTATATTGCTTATGCTCTGGGCATTTCATTTTTCAAAGTAAACGAAGAGTATGCTCACGGCGGTATATCCATACATGAATGTTTAGTACCGACCCTGATAATAGAAAATTCGAATGTGCTGAATATAGAATCGGTAATAAAATTAGTAAAATGGATAAATTTGAAATGTACGATTCATACGAATGAAGTACCTGAAGGATATTCTATTGATATTCGTACAAAATACAATGATGCAAAAACATCCATTGTGTTGTCGAAAAACAAAATATTGAATGAGCAGTCTATAAGCTTAATGGTTGACGATGAAGCCGAATCGCAGGCTGCAACTATTGTATTACTAGATGAAAACGAACGAATAATTGATAAAAAACCAACCACAGTAGGTGGTTAAAATTATACTATTATGGAATTAGATAACTTAGACCAATTAGCAGCAAAATCCTTTGAGGGTTATATTGTGCGAAAAGATTTGCTGGAGCAATTCCGCAAAACTTATCCTGTACCTACATATGTCATAGAATTTCTGTTGGGAAGGTATTGCGCTACCACCAATGAGGCTGAAATTCAGGAAGGTTTGGAAATTGTAAAAAGACAATTGCAAGACCGTACAGTAAGGCCAGGTGAAGAAGAATATTTTAAATCGAAAGCCAAGGAGCAAGGCTCTATCAAACTTATCGACATTATCACAGCTCGTCTTGACACTGGTTCTGATAGTTATGTTGCGACTTTGCCAAGTTTGCAATTAAACAAGGTTCGCATTTCCTCGGAGATTGTAAATTCAAATGATAGAATGTTAACCGGTGGTTTTTATGCCGAAATAGAATTAGAATATGATGCAGCAATTGCACAGGAAAACAATGGTCGTCCGTTTGGTATTAGTACTATCAGGCCTATTCAATTATCACAACGTAATGTATTAGAAATTCTGTACAAAGGAAGAGAGCATTTTACGTTAGATGAATGGAAAGACTTTTTGATTCGTAGTGTAGGTATGGAACCCGCCAGCCTGACTGAAAAAGCAAAGAATGTTCTTTTTGTCAGAATGATACCTTTTGTAGAGCGAAATTATAACCTGATTGAGTTAGGTCCAAGAGGTACTGGGAAGTCGCATCTGTATCAGCAAATTTCACCCTATTCCCATCTAGTTTCAGGAGGTAAAGCAACAGTAGCCAAAATGTTTGTAAACATGGGCAGTGGTGAAAGAGGTCTGGTTTGCAAATACGATGTGGTTTGCTTTGATGAAGTATCCGGTGTTTCCTTCGACCAAAAAGATGGCGTAAATATTATGAAGGGCTACATGGAAAGTGGAGAGTTTAGCCGCGGCAAAGAACCTATTCGGGCTGATGGTGGTGTCGTAATGGTAGGCAACTTTGATGTAGATGTGGAGCATCAGCAACGCATTAGTCATTTATTTGGTCCAATGCCAAAAGAGATGAGAGACGATACAGCCTTTATGGATCGTATTCATGCATTTGCTCCCGGATGGGATTTTCCAAAACTCAATAAAACATTTTTTACCCTCCACTTTGGTTTGGTAAGTGATTTCCTTGCAGAATGTTGGACAAGGTTAAGAGATACCAGTCGCATATCTTCTGTATTACCACGTATAGACTATGGCGGTGCATTAAGCGGTAGAGATACCACAGCGGTGAATAAATCCTTAAACGGTTTATTGAAATTGATGCAACCTAATCCAGAGGCTCCGATTTCAGATGAGCTACTTGAATGGGCAATAAAAATTTCAATGGAATACCGCAGAAGAGTTAAAGAACAACAAAAGAGAATTGGTTCTGCCGAATTTCGCAACACACACTTCAGTTACCGCATTGGTGAAGATGGTGTAGAAACATTTGTTACCACTCCTGAAATACATAGCGAAAATACAATCAGTGAAGATCCCTTGCCTCCTGGTCAGATATGGGCTTTAAATGCTGGTGGTCAGGAAGAAACAACTGGGTTATATAAAATTGAGATTAATTCAAACCCTGGCTCTGGTGTAAAGATTTTGAATAAGCCATCTCCACCTGCTTTTCAAGAAAGCGTCAGGTACGCAGAGCAGAATTTGTACAGCAAAAATAAAGAACTCATTGGCGATAGAGATTCGAGGTTAAATGAATTCTCCATTCAACTAAGAGCCTTTGATGCTTCAAAAAGTGGAAATGGAATGGGTATGGCTGTTTTGATGGGAATGTGCAGTGCTATACTTGAAAAAAATACCAAAGGTGGTCTTGTTATTGTCGGTCAGTTGAATTTAGGAGGTTCTCTTGATATGGTATACAATGCGGTTAATCTTGCCGAGATAGCTGTTGAAAAAGGTGCAACAACATTGTTGATACCGCTTAATGCAAGGAAGCAATTGAATGAGCTTTCAGATGAAATGATTACAAAAATAAATATTCAGTATTATACAGATTTGAAGGATTGTTTGGTGAAGGCGTTACTGGATTGATTTTTTTTACATAAATTTATGAATAACAAATAAACTATTATGAATATAAACCGCGAAATTGACTACGAAAGTGCCAATGCTAAATTACAAGATGTACTTTTTAAAGTAGAAAAAGAACCAGTATATGTTGAATTAATTCCAATTGAATCAACTTTATTTAATCATTCGACTCCTGAGAAAATATTAATAAATGAATATAATGCAATAGTCAATAAATCGAATAATGATATATTGAGTGTAGTGTCAAGAAATTATAATCTCATCACAAATCAGAAAGCATTAGAGCTCGGGAAAGAAGCTTTTACAAAGTTATTTAATGTAAATGCTGATATGAAGGTTTATAAAGTAATTACATCTAGCCGGAAGACTTTTTGTCATATTGATTTAATACATGAAAATGTAAACTTAAAAGTATGGGAGCAAGATGCATGGTTTCCTTTTATTCGAGTGACTAATAGTTACAATAGAACTTACGCTTTAGCATTTGAATTAGGATTTGTAAGGAAATTATGTTTGAATGGCGTAATATTTAATAAAAAAACGATTAAAGTAAAATACAGCCACACAGGAAATATAGACCTATTTCAAATAAATGCTGACATAAGTCAATTAGAATCTGCTAAAGCAGATTTTATTAATCACATGCTTAATCTAAAACGTTTCTATATCAATGAATCTTTATATTTTCCATTATTATGTAAAGTGTTAGATATCAAGAAACCAATAAAAAATGAAAATGATTTTTCATACGAACCTAGACAGAAAATGTATAATGATCTTAATGCTCAAACAATTTCATTAACTTCAGAATATATCAAACAGGAGGGGTCTAATGCGTATGCCTTTTTTAATGTGATAACTGACCTTGTGTCTCATCAAGATGAGTATAAGAGTATAGCTGGTTTTAATTTAAATCCAACTAAATACTTTTTAAAACCAGCTATTTGGGTTGAAGAGTTTGTTGAAAAAGCAGAAAAGAGGGACTTTAAAATTGAAGAATATATAAATGTGTTATAATAGTCATATTATTGATTTGTAATGTCATGTTGTAAAAGTTTCAAATTAATTATAAGATTCTCAAATACAAACTGAAAATGACCTTGAAAATATTATGAGTTTAGTAAAAAAGATTTATTAACGTAGCAAAATATAGTAAAGAATAGTTTTTATTTAAATGAAAGATTGGAAGCAAATATTATATGATATTTATTCGCCAGAAGTTGGATTAATTTTGGCTGCTCCAAATGATATCTGGACAAATTTATTGACTTCTAGCAAATCAGAAACACATTGCCATCCTTTAGTTATAGGAAAAGATAGCTCTTACATGCCTAACTGTCAATTCGTATTCCAGCAGAACCTGCTGGTTGTAGTCAAATGCTTCCAAATGGTGATCGAGATATTCCTGCACTTCACCCATGGCAAACAACCAAATCACGGCAAAGAGCATGTGTTTTTTTGCAAAAATTAAAAACATATAAAATGAGCTGTATAAAGATTACCCAACAATTCGAAAATAGTTTCATCAATGCAGATACAGTGCACAGGTGTGTATTTACTTTGCTCCATAATCTTAAAAACGTAATTATATGGACTCATTAAACGACTTCTTAATTCAAAAACCAAGACCACTTCCTGTTATTGTTGCAGTTGATAGAAGTGGCAGTATGGGAACAAATGGTAAAATTGATGCCTTAAACATCGCACTCAAAGACTTTATTAATTCAATAAAGGACGAAGACAGCAATAAGGCAGAAATTCACATTTCTTTATTCAGCTTCGGGGGTGAAAGTGCAACTTGTGACATCCCGTTGACACCAATTAGCCAAGTAAACACTCAGTCATACCAGGCACAAGGCAGGACGCCAATGGGTGGTGCGTTTACAATGTTAAAAGAACTAATAGAGGACAAAGTACAAATTCCATCAAGAGCTTATAAACCAACAATTGTTTTGTTAACTGATGGTATTCCGACCGATGATTTTCTTTCTCCAATGAATGAACTTATTAATGATGGACGGTCTTCAAAAGCCTTCCGTATTGCTATGGCAATTGGTGATGACGCTGACCATAATATGCTTTCAAAATTTGTAAGCTCACCTGAATATTTAGTTTTGGGTGATAGTGCTAGAGATATTAGGAAGTTTTTCAGGTTCGTAACAATGTCTGTTACCCAGCGAATGAAAAGTCAAACACCGGATATGCAGCAAATACCACAAATGCCTGATGACGAAACTCTTGATTTCTAATGGAGTTGAAAACTACAATCATACAAGCAAGTATCCGTGGCGATAAACATGAAACTATTCCCAATCAAGATTATATAAATGTCTTTGAGAATGATGAATTTCTGATATCCACAGTTTCAGATGGATTAGGTTCATCTAAAAATTCGTTAGAAGGAGCACAAATTGCTTGTAAGAGTGTAATTGATGAAATACAAAAATTTCAACTTTCGTCTGAACTTCAATTCCTCAATAATAAGGTAAAAGAAAGGTGGAAAAAGGAAATAGAATCAATTTCCAGCAGTGTAAGTGATTATCGAACTACCAACTCCTTTATAGCTGTTTTCAAAAAGGAAAAGAAAATAATTGTTGGTCAGATAGGTGATGTTCTGGTTTCGCTTAGAATGGATGGTTTATTTCGCTATTTAGAATCAACAAGTAAAGATTTCTCTAATGAGACCGTTTGCCTTGGTTCTGGTAGAGATGAAAATTTCAAACTGGCCTTATTTGAATTTGGGCACACATTTGATTTTTTGATTGCAACTGATGGCATTGCTGACGAATTACAAACAGAAAAAATTGAAACATTGCATGACTATTTTAAAAACAAATTTCAAAATATTGAAGAATCAAGAAGAAATGATGCTTTAAAATCTGATTTAGAAGAATTCCTAACCGAAAAAAACAATGATGATAAATCAATGATTTTCATCTGGTCAAATAAAAATTAAATGAACGTAGTAGATTCAAAAAATATTAGTTACGAAGTGCTTGAAAAACTTGGAGAAGGTTCTCAAGGTGTAACCTATTTGCTAAAAGACAAAAAGCATATTGTTAAACTCTTCAACCAAAGTTTTGATGACAATACAACCAAATCCAAAATCAATTTCCTAATAAATTTAGGGTTAGATAAAAAAGTGTTTGCAGTTCCATTAAGACAAATTACACAACCAAAGAATGGTTATGTTTCTGAATTTGCATCTGGAATGATTCCGTTGTCATCATTAAAACTTGGAACCGAAAATATAAATCTTGCAGAATGGTATTTGTCATCAGGAGGTTTATTAAAAAGATACAATGTTCTTATTCGTTTAGCAGCATTATTGAGAGCATTACACAGTAAGGGCCTCGCCTATTGTGATTTATCACCTAACAATGTTTTTATATCTGAAAGGACTGAATCAGATAATGTTTTTTTGATTGATTTAGACAATCTCAGGTATAAAACAAGTATTGTAAATAACATCTACACCCCTTTTTATGGTGCACCTGAAGTTATTTCTAATAATGCTCCAAATACAACCATGTCCGACTGTTTTTCATTTGCTGTTTTGGCTTATGAACTACTCACATTAAACCACCCTCTAATTGGAGATTATGTTTCTGAAGGTGAACCGGAATTGGAAGAAGAAGCCTTAAAAGGGAAATTACCCTGGGTTGACCATTCTGAAGACAACACGAATGAAAGGACTACCGGCTTGCCTTCAGAAAAGGTAATGCCGGAAAAACTACTAAATCTTTTCAGAAAGAATTTTGAAGAAGGGCTAAATAATTCTCTTGAAAGACCAAGTATGGCAGAATGGTTTGACATGCTTAATCTTGCATTAAATGAGCTTCTGAGATGTGGTAACATCAATTGCAATCTTAGATACCCATACAACAATTCAAAAAAATGTAATTTCTGTGGTCAAGCACCTCAAAAAGTGACTCGTATTCAAATGAGAAGATGGGAGGAAATTGAATATTATGATGAGAAAACACACAAAGTAAAACAGCAGTTCTGCTTACAACCGGAAGTTTATGATGAAATTTTAATTGATGAAAACACTCCAAAGGAAATTGCTGCCTTCAATTTTCTTTTAACCGAAATAGAGCCATTAGCTTCCCTTTTAAAAATTGAGTACTTGAAGGAAAAGGATGAATTGAAAATTTTACTTACACCATTAAATGGTGTAAAGTTCAATATAAGTCCCCGCAATGGGTTGTCTGAAGGTGGCAAAACCATTCTTCTTGACACTCCAAAGAAAATAAGGGTAGTTGATGCTACCCAACAGGACAAACAAAAATATATGCTTCACCTAAAAGACTTAAACACTCCACAAAGGGTGCTAACAATAGATTAATATGGCGGATTTAAAAGACATACTGAATAATTTTCCTGAAGAAACACTTCAAAACACCATTATTGGAAAAATCCTCAATGGTGCTATAAATTGGGAGAAAAAGCCAATTCTCTTGAAAGCTGAACAAATTGAATCCAACCAAATTTTATTCAGCCTTAACACAGCCCCACTGCGTGTATCATTCACAAGTAATGCTATTGGCGACAATGAAACAGACAAAGCATCCATTGCTCAAAGCTTATTTTGGATTACTAATGTAAAAGATGAAAGCATTGAGATAAAATATCTTCCCTGTGGCACTAGCCAAACTTTCAACGAATCTCTTGAAATTGGTTTTGGCGACAATATAATCTTGGCAAATAAGAATGTTAAGATTGAGAAGTTATCTGAAAATCTTAATAATGATTTTGTATTCCAATCCGAAAGATCTGATTTTATTTTTGTTCAAACCTATCCCGGCAATACAGATTTAAGCTTCACAATACACGGTCTTCGCAAACGAGTTGATATTTTGGTGAAAGAGAATAAATGGATTGTTCAGAAAATAACCAATAAGCCATTTGCCAAAAAATACGCAGACTTCTCAATACTGAATGTAGCTGAATACCCGTCAATCAAATTTGTAGAGGCATCAAAAGCAAAAGAAGCTTACGAAACTATTAAAGCAGAAGAAGCTAAAGGCAATACACTTATTGCACTATGGCAAACTTATTCTGCAATTGAATTAGAAAGGGCAAACCAACTCAAAGAAAAGGTTGGTGAATTAAGCTTCACCCGAATTAGATTTCTGCCAGATGGTATTACGAAAGTTCGAATTGGAAATTTGACAGAAGAACTGAAATTAGCAATTAACGAAAGTAAGGATGATTTATTAAACACTTCACTAGAACTTACAATAGAAAAGGAAGGTGAAGTAAAGCAGGCAGAAAATAAGCGGTTCTTAATGAAATCAATAAGTAATGATTTTTATTTTGAACTTTATGATGAACTAAGTTCTATTCCTGAAACAGGTAAATTCCTTATCTCTCTAATAGGCGATGAGATTGTAAACAAAAGAAGAGAAAGGGCTTTAAAGAGTCTTAGAGAGGATAGGAAATTTATTACCAGAAATCTGCTTTTTGCTATAGAGGGTGCTTCTGATGCTATGTTAGCAAAAAAGAGGAAAGAAAAAGCTTTAACAGAAAGAACCAGAAAGTTTTTGAAAGACAAATTCGGTGTTGATGATTTAACGGCAAATCAGAAAGAAGCTGTGGAAATTGCTATTAATACACCTGATATTGCCATTTTACAGGGACCACCAGGGACAGGAAAATCTACAGTAGTTGCCGCCATTTGCGACAGACTTATTGAAATTGCTGAAAAGAGCAGAAAGAATTACAATGGCAAGCTCATTTTAGTTTCTGCCTTCCAGAATGATACTGTTGAACACATTGCTTCAAAAATTTTCACGCTAGGACTACCAACAATAAAAGTTGGTAAAGAGACGCAAGGCAATATAAGAGCTGAGGATAAATTGATTGAGGCAATGAAATTACAAATTGATAACTCTCTTCAAAGACTCAAAACCAAAGGCTCAACCCACAGAATTTCTAAAAAGTTAACTGACATTAAATCAATTTATATTTCTGAAAGGAATGATCAGAAATTAAAGCAAGCTATTGAAACTATAATTGCCACTATAGATATAAGCGATCAACTTTGGAATGATTGGAAAGAAATCAATGGCGACAGGAACTTTAATGAATCTACGAATTTTAAGAATATAAAAATTGTAAAAGGAATTCGAGCAGAACTTGAATCCTACAATGACGATGGGTTTTATAAAATTCAACACTTATTAAAATCCGACATTCCCTTTACGGAAGAAGAAAAATCATTTTTAGAAGCTTGCCCAGTTGACAATCCTGATAAGGAAATACTTAAACGTCTAAGCGAAATTCAGGAAGCCTATTTAGAGAAAATTAATTCATTTGCAAATACCATTGTTTCAGGTAACAATATTTCAATATTAAGTTGGCTTGAAAATGCGATAATATTTTTTAAGCAGAAAGAAGAATCTTCATACGAAGATGAGGATACTTTTTTTACCGCAAACCTTGAAGTATTAAGAGATGAACTTGATGGGAATGCTGAGTATATTAGGAATACTATTAAAGATTATGGAGAAAGCCTTGCGGCAACCAATCAAGTTGCAGGTGGGCGTGAAATGAGTACATATTCAATTATTGATAATGTTATACTTGAAGAAGCAGCCCGTTCAAATCCATTGGATCTTCTTATTCCAATGGCTAAAGCCACAGAAAGAATCATTATGGTTGGCGACCAGAATCAATTGCCGCATCTATTAGAGGATGATATCGCAGATGAAACATCAACAAAACTGTCAGATAAGTTTATAGCGGCTGAGACTAGAAAAAAATTAGAAGAATCATTGTTTGGTGTTATTTTCAAGAATCTACATACTGCTAATCCGAGAAGGACAATTACACTTACTGAGCAGTTTCGTATGCACCCTTTTATTGGCGATTTCATCAGTAGGGTTTATTACAAAAACGAACTGAAAGCAGGTATTCCAAATCAAGCAGAACTTAAAAAACACAAATTAGAGTTGCCCTGGGCAAAAGATAAAGTTGCTGTATTCTGTGACCTTAGAAAAAATAAAGGCATGGAAGAAAGCGGTAAAAGTAAATCACGAAATGCCGAAGCCCAGCGAATAGTTAAAATATTAGATGAATTAATAACAGACCCAAATTTCGAAAATTTAAGTATCGGTATCATCACTTTCTATGCAAAGCAGGTAAATGAATTATTTAAAGAAGCTAGTAAGAAGGGATATGCTGAGCTAAAGTCTGATGGTAATTATGAAATTGCCTTACAATACCGTGAAACTGCTGACGGTCGTGAAAAACTGAGAATTGGCTCTGTCGATTCATTTCAAGGGAAAGAATTTGACATCGTTATTCTAAGTACAGTCCGTTCCAATGCCATTAATCGCAACCATGACAATTTCAAAAAAGTATTTGGCTTTTTAACCATAGAAAACAGGCTTAATGTAGCCTTTTCACGTGCTCAAAAGTTGCTCATTGTTGTGGGCGATGGAGAGATGTTCGCAGATGACTTTGCTAAAACATACGTAGAAGGTCTTTTTGAATTTTATATTAACCTTTCAACAGACAAACTATATGGCAATAGAATATAATAATATTTATTTTCAAGTTAGAAGACCTTTTTCAAAGAAATACATAATGGTTTCTATTCCGTTAAATATGTATCGGATTGAGACCAATGAGTTTGAACACGGTTTAAATTTCTTCCAAAAGATTGTTCTAAAATTTAAGGCCAGACCAGGTATTAAAGATGAAACTATTGCTGAATATACAGGGCTGAATTCAAAATTAATTTGGATGGTTACAGGAGAATTACAAGCCAAGCAACTTATAAATGAACATGGTTCACTAAGCGAAAAAGGAAAAGAAAAGTTAATGGAAGTTGACGGCTTGGTGATTAATTCCGGTAAGAAAAAAATTGGTTATATATTCAAATATGTTAACCAAGATAAACTTTACCAATATTACATTAGCCAAGTTATTCCTGCAGATTTATTGGGAGATTTTAAGGGGCAGCATCCAAATATAGTAATAGGTACAAAGGGAGATGGCGGTGATAAATATGAAATTCCAATTCCCTTGGACGAGATATATAATTCTAAGTCTAACTATAACCGCCCTTCAGAAAGAGAAGTATTACAACTTATTCAAAATAGTAACAGAAAAGGAATTAATCAAGAAGAAGATGAAGTTAAAAATGAGAAGTTATCCAGTCAGCTAAGCGTTCGATTTTTTAATGACCAACCTGAAGTTGTTTGGGCTTGCACCTATGTGTATTTACACCAGCATGAAGATGAGACCTATGAGCCTGATTGGAGAGTGCTTGACCCGTTTGGTTACGGCGATAACGTTGCACTAAAGTTTTATATCAATAATCCGGCAAATAAACATTTATTAGAAAGTATTCATAACAGATTCGCTGATGCAAAAACATTAGGTGGTAAAATACTTGCGGATTACCAGGAACAGTTAAACAAGCTCATAGAAGAAAAGTTGCTATCCGATTTTTCAATAGGTTTCAATAGCCTAGATAAAAATTTGCAATTGTATCTTGAGACAATTATAAAGAACTTAATTCTTATTGAAAACAATAATTTCAATGACTTAGATGGTAGTGTTTCCTTCTCTCTAAATCTACAAAATGCTTTAGAAAATATCTTAAAGCAAGACAAAGAGAAAAGAGCTTCATTTTATGAAATCGTTTATGCGGAATTAGATATTGATTCTTCCAAAAAGAGGAATAGTCTTATTGGGATTTACCGCCAGCGATTGTTTTCAAATAACACTCAAGTGCCACAGCCATTATTAAACGCAAGCAGAGGCAATTTGGCAAAAGGTAATTCCCTGCTATCCTATTTAGTGTCATTCGTACTTACTTACAATTTCGATAACAAATCTGTTCTGTTTAAAATCCTGAATGATAGAATTGAACTTTTTATTGAAGTGGCTCAACTGAGAAATGAAAAAGGCCACGGACAAACTTCAAACGAAAAGGCCTTGAAGCCCCTTTCTAAAGAAGAAGTAGAAAAATATTATGGCTTCATAAAATCATTTATAAACGACTGCATTAAATTCAATTGATATGGGAAAGAATAAAAACAGGAATAAGAATATTCCGCCAAATAACCAACCAGCTAAACAAACTCTTACAGCACCTGTAAAACCAATGCTTACAGATGAGCAGAAAATTGAGATTGAGTTTAAGCAAGAGGAACTTCAATCTGTAGTCCCAGTTGAACAATTAACTCCTGAATCTGAGTCTAAATTGAAAGAATCTGAAACAAAGGATGACTTGTCAAAATATTGGAACTTTGTAAAAGATATTAATAAACGCTTGGAATCTCTATTGGTGTCAACTAAGGATGAAAAAGATAAGACAAGTAAGTTAAAAGAAGAGTTAGAATCATCAAAAAAGGAAGCCGATGGTATAAAAGCAGATTTAAAGAAGAAGCTAGAAGACTATAACAAAAAGGACAAAGAGCTTACAGAAAGGGAATTTGCTCTTGACAATGGCGAATACACTGCTGTTATTAGAAGGCTTCTTGATACAATTAAAGACACCGAACAAAAGGTGTTTACTGATACTGAAAATTTATTAAAGGAACTGTCTGCGTTTCATAAGAAAAATATTGAGGATTTTTCAGAACATATCAATCTTAATGCTGATTTTGAAAGGCAACAGGCAGAACTTAAAAGAGAAAAGAAAAAGTTTGAAGTTGAAAAACAAATTTTCAAAGATGATTTGCAGGATGAGTTTGAAACCAAGTATTCTGAGCAGTTAACAATAAAAACCGCAGAACTAGAAAGATTACAGCGTAAAGCAAATACAATTGAGCAGGAGAATGCGAATTTAAAACAGCTTTTTGAAGACTTGCAAAATGCTTTTGAATCAACAGAGCCGCAGGAAATTTTAATGCAACATTCTTTTCTGACTAAAGAATTGGAAAATCTGAAAAAAGAAATAAATGAAAGACCAGAACAATTTGAATTAGATACTAAACAAGCAAAAATTGAGGAGCTTCAGGCAAAAGTAACAGAGTATCAATCAAAGATTAATGAAGGGGAATTACTTGAACTCAAACGTATTTTAAGCAATATGGATTCTTATGTTATAGAAATTAACGCTTACAAGAATCAAATAGAAAGTGCAAAAGTTCGGGAAGCTTCATTGAAAAAAACAA
Source organism: Chitinophagaceae bacterium (assembly GCA_016786845.1). Classification (GTDB taxonomy): domain Bacteria; phylum Bacteroidota; class Bacteroidia; order Chitinophagales; family Chitinophagaceae; genus OLB11. The sequence continues at coordinate 72,604 of JAEUVB010000003.1, forward strand.
TTGACGACTTATCAGTAACCATTGATCAACTTAAAGGCGAATCAACTAAAAAGACGGATGCCTTTGAATTTGCTAAAAATTGCGATTCTGATGCCAGAAACCTTGGTTTCAATCATCTTCAAACCAAAAAGGATACTCCTGCTAATTTGGTTGACCTATCCAGTTATGTTCAGCAATGGATGGCATTCAAGTCGGATAAACCATTTTATTATTCACTAGAAACAATCAGAATATTTCTTGCGGGTTTGCACATGTCACCAATAAGTATTTTGCAAGGAATAAGCGGAACAGGAAAAACTAGCTTGCCAAGAGAGTTTGCGAAGGCTTTGGTTTCTGACGGATATTATGTGGGTGTAGATGATGACAACCAAAATAAAGCTCCCTACAGGATATGTGCTGTTCAATCAGGTTGGAGAGACAACATGGACTTGATGGGCTATTACAATTCTTTTGAGCACAAATACAAAGAAACCGATTTCTTTAAAGCTCTATACACAGCTAATCAGCTAAAATATTCTGACACCTTATTCTTGATTATACTCGATGAAATGAATCTTTCAAGACCTGAACACTATTTTGCTGATTTCCTATCACTGTTAGAACAATCTCCATCTGAACGTTATATTGGTCTGACAAACACGCCTAATGAAGTTTTACCGGCACTAATTAAAGGAGGTAAACTCAAGATTCCGGAAAATGTAAGATTTATTGGAACTGCGAATCATGATGAAACTACTTTAGAGTTTGCACCTAAAACCTATGACCGTTCCAATTTGATGGAAATGCCAAAGAACCATCCAGGGAAAGGAAGTATAAAAGGACAAGAAAAACTTTTAAACATCACTTATAATTGGCTTCAAAATAATTTTCTAGAATCTGAAAAACACTACACTAAAGAGTCGGAATCATTTATAAAGTTTACATCAGATATAGAAACCCTTTTATTGAAAGACCGAGGAATCGGTGTTGGCAACAGACTTGAAAGCCAAGCTGAAAGATTTATTTCTGTCTTTTTACATTCAGGAGATAAGAAAAATAATAAACAAGACTTAGCTTCAGCTGCTGATCACTTGATTACAAGTCGATTATTTCAATCATTGAAGAATCGCTATGATTTAGATAAGAATAATTTATCCAGTTTTAAAAACGATTATGTTGACCTTTTTAAGAAACGATTCGAGTCTGAACCTAAATTCGCTATTGAATTATTGGATATAGAAGTAAATAAGAAATAATGAACCTATATGACCGATATATTGATAAAATTGTCTTGGAAAAAGACCTGCCAAATCAAATTGATTTTGGAAGGTATTGTATTATGTATAAAGACGGAGGTTTTAAGGATATTACTTATTCAAACTTCCAAACAAATAAAGCAATCAGACAGGAATTACTTTTAGCGAAAAATAAAAGCATACAGGAAATATTCATTGATATTTCAATTGACATAGACAAAGCGGGAAATGATAATTTTAATGTAATACCATTAATCCGAAGAATCAAAAATAAATTAGGATTAAATGAGTTTGAAAAACAACTTTATGAAAAGGTTTTTCACCTCGAAGAAATATTCAGAGTGCCGCATTATTTGCTTGAAAGAGAGATAGAGAAAGTGAATGTTTCAAGGGTAAAGAGGATACCTTCTAAAAGTTATCAATACCTGGCGTCACATACTGAAGATTGGATCCATAAAAGCATTGTAAGTTTTAAACCAAGCAGAATTCTTAATGAAGAATTGGAGTTAAATTTTGATATTTATGAAAATCAACTAACGGTTGCTTTTCTTGAAAGGTGCTTGGTTTATCTTAATTCAAGGATGAAGGAAATCCAGGATATCAAATCTTTTTTATCTGAATATGAAAAACTACTTAAAAATAGAAACGACCAAAAGGGGTGGTATAAAAAGATAAATAGAAATCTGAGTTTGATTGGTGCTGTTTATGAAGATGACCATTTTCATGGCAAAAGCATAGACGGATCAACATTAACTGAAACAGAGGAAACTTTGAACCAAATCAACAAAAGGCTATTGCTACTTCGTAAAAGTGACCTTTTCGACTTGGTAAACAAACGAGCCACACAATCTATTTCGCTTCGCAATACGAATGTATTAGTAAATCACAAACATTACAGGTATATAAAATCTTTATGGATTGAACTTGAGAAGGTGAAGCCAGAAAAAAGCGATTTGGAAAAAATCAAATTTGAACAAGATGTTTTTAAAGGACTTAGAGCTTATGGTAAAAGTCTATTTACATATATCTTAAAAAACAATTTGGAATACGAACTTAATGGGAATTATAAAAATCTAAGTGGTCAACATTTGCTTTTAAGCAAAGTTAATTTCATAGAAACAGACAAAGGAACTTTTCTACTTACGATTGGAAATTACCAAATCAAAATTGTCATTATTGGCAATGAACCTAATCTTGATGATAATCTTTTTTCATCACTAAAAAGCAAGAATACTTTCGTCTTATATTTTGCTGAGCAAACAATAATAAGTGATTCAAAGCTAATTCAAATAAATCCATTAGACCCTGATAGTATTGAACGCTTGGGTACTTTGGTCAGAAAGTTCCTTTTGATGGCATATTTAGATAATATTTTCAACGAGTATGAATTTAAACACCTTCTAAAAGATTATATAAAATATATACCAACTCAATTCATAGATTTTATCAGCTATAGTTACAAGTTTCATTCATTCCCCGAAACAAAACTATCATTTGAAGAAGTAAAAAAAGCTATTGAGAGCGACTCAGTATTTAAATCCAAAAGTAGACCTGACCAGGATAAAATCTTAAAAGCAATTTCTGATTTGCTTGAGGAAATAGAGTTGAATGCGACTCGGCTAAAGGATGAGTATTTGAACTGTTTTAATTGTGGTGAAAAACTTCACTCATACCATATTGAAAAATTAAATTACCTCAAATGTTCATCTTCATCTTGCCATTGTTTGATTGATAGTTCAAATGTTGAAAAGATAATTCTCAAAATAGATGATTCAAAGCATAATACAATAGCAATTCATGAATTTGGCATGGATGCTTTAACCTTTAACAAAGCGGAATTATGAGTATCAATAAAAATGCTTATCTAAGATACCAGGTACTTGATAAATGCTTTAGCAACAAGTACAAGATTTATTTTATCGAGGATTTACTAGATGAAGTGAATAAGGCATTGGAAGACTTCAATGGTTCAGGTTCTAAAATAGAAAGAAGGCAACTTTTTGATGACATCAAATTTATGGAAAGTGAAGCAGGTTGGTCAATTCCATTAGAAAGAATTAAAGAGGGTAAAAAAGTAAAATATCACTATAGTGAAGATAACTTCAGCATCAAAAATCAAAAGATAAGTGATGAAGAATTAGATGCTATTAATGCTGCATTGATGGTTCTACTTCGTTTCAGAGGGCTTCCCCAGTTTGAATGGATTAACGAATTGGTTCCCAAACTACAATCGCTATTTCAACAAGATGAAACAGTCGAAGTGATAAGCTTTGATCAAAATGAATTTCTCGTTGGTTTAGAGCACTTACCAATGCTTTATAAAAGCATTATAAAGGAAACAACTCTTGTAATTGAATACCAATCATTTAAAGACAAAAACCCTAAATTTTTAAAAATTCATCCCTATTATTTGAAACAATTCAATAAAAGATGGTTTCTATTTGGCCTTAACAATACAGACAAACTACTCTATAATTTGCCATTAGATAGGATTAAAAGCATTAAACCTGATTCAACCAAATTCAAGAAAAATACTGGCACAAATTTCAAGGAATACTTTGAAGACATTGTTGGAGTTAGTTTTCAAGCAAATAGTAAACCAATTAAAATAAAGATGCAACTGGATAACGAAATTACTCCCTACATATTGACTAAGCCATTGCACGGTTCGCAAAAGAAGATTGAGTCAAATGAAAAGGGCCTTATTATTCAAATAGAAGTTATTCCTAACCACGAATTGAAGCAACTTCTTCTGTCATTTGGTGATGGTCTTGAAGTAATTTCACCAAAAACATACAGAAATGAACTTAAATTTACAGTTGAAAAAATGAATATGAAATATAATCGAACTATATGACAAAAGAAGAATTCAAAGCATTTTCGTATGAAATCATCAATTGGGGCAATATCCCCATCAGTTCAAAGAACTGTGGTGTTGGTTGCATTTTCTGCAAAGTTCACAGAGACCCAATTTTAAAAAGGTTTCCGAAGTTGCCTGAAATCACAATGGAGGATTTGTTTGAAGGTTTTAAGTTTATCAATGATAGCCACAACTTTGTAAGACTTGGTGCTGGTGTTATGGTAGCTGCTCACACAGACCCCTACTTACACCCATTGATATACGATTTCATTAAAACCGCCTCTGACTATTTTCCACAAAAGAAAATCACTACAGTTTCAACTGGCAGTTACATTACAGAGGACAAAATTGATTATCTCTTATCAATTCCAAATTTTGGAATTGATTTATCGCTTGTTACAATGCAAGAGCAAAGAGAAACAATTGTTCCCCGTCCAACAAGAGAACGATTGGAAACGCTTTTACGGGAAGGACCAATTAGAAAGATTTCTCTCATGTTCACTGGTGACCTTGATGCGCTTAAAAGAGATTTGGATATGTTAATTGGTTTGAATTGGCACATCAAGGCAAGAGAAATTCTTGTCAGACGAGTAGAATATACAAAGTTTTCGCCTGACCGGCTAAATGAGATTTCATACAAGAGCATTGATGGATATGAATCATGTGTTACCTACTTAAAAGCAAATTACCCTTTTGTGAAGTTTACAGTTCCTTATTTAAGTGATGTGTTTCTTGACGGAGAGGAGAACGAATATTTAACTCAAGGAAAGGAAAGGTTGAAAACATTAAAGGAGAAATTCAAGGCAGAAAGTCAACAACATTTCAATGTAATTTGCCCAGAATCATCTTATATATACTTCAAAGAAGAGCTAAGGGAATTCCGTAATACTGATGTCTATCTTGTAAAAAATGAACTCTATGGCGGTTCCGTTACCATAGCAGGTTTGCTTAACCATGAGGACATTATAAATCAATATAACCCGACTGCCACTAATGCAATTACTGTGTTACCTTATGAAATGTATGACCACGAAGCAAAAGAAATAACTGGGCGACATATTTCGGAGTTAGAAACATTTTACAATTCAAAAATTTGGAAGGCATGAGTTTCTGGAAAATTTTAAGAGTTCTAACAACAAATGCTTGCAACTACAAGTGTGTGTTTTGCCATAATGAAGGGCAAGACAAATTCAACGGTTCAAATTCTGAATTCCTAAAGTTTGAAGACTTCAAAATAATTATTCAATCTTTAGAAGACACCGAGCTAAAAGAAGTTCAGTTCAGTGGTGGTGAACCGTTTATGAATCCCGAAACACTTAAAATGATTCAGTGGTTAAATGACAATACTAATCTTGAAATTGGCTGTGCAACAAATACTCAATTCTTTACTGATGAAACCATAACTGCACTTTCAAAAACGAGAATCAATCTTCACATACAGTTTCCAACTTACGATAAAGTAAGATTCAAATCCATTACCAAATCTGACTTGTATGATTCACTGATTCTAAATCTTTCAAAACTTAGAAAGGAAAATGTTTCGTTCTCTCTTAATTATGTTTTGTTAACGCCAAACATTGATGATTTCAAACATCTACTTCCATTTCTATATGACAATACGATTTCACTTAAACTTTTACCGTATGTAAATGACAAAACGTTGAAGCATAATGAATTTCAGAAAGAAATAATTCCCTTTCTTGATTCAATAAGTTGTCAACATGAAAATCAAAACAATGGCTCTTTGAAATGGTGGATTAAAACTCCAAGCGACAAAGTGATTACAATTAAATACATTAATTCACCTTGTTTCAAATTTGAGTTTGGCATCTGTAAAAATTATGCAGAGATTAGACTAACACCAAATTTAGAAATCCAATCATGTTTGATAAACACAGAAGGGAATTTGAAACTTGACTTTGATTTGACACATGAGAATAAGAAACACATAAAAGATATTTTTGAAACATCATGGATGAATTTTACACACTGCTAAAGCAATATAATTCCGACAATTCAAACGAGGCGTTACCAGAGTGGACAAAAATCTATTCTGAATCTACACCGCCAGTTTATTGGACTGTTTTAAAGAACATTCTAAATAATTATTCAAGGAACAATTCAGTTTTTGAAATTGGTGCGGGAGCAGGAGACATACTCGCTTTGATTTTGAATTTGGGTTTTCAAAATGTTGTCGGCATTGAAAAAGATTTATTCTTGACAGGTATTGCAAACAAAAAATTAGAACACTTTTTTAAGCGTAAGGCAACAGTTGTTCATGGAAAATATCCGATGAGCATTTCCAAGCCAAACATTTTAATCCAAGTAAACTGTGTCTATTTTGAAAATATATATTCAAAGGAAGATTATTTGATTCAGTTAAAGTCCTTTTACCAAAATGCAAGTCCTGATTATTTTTTGCTTGAAGTGATTGACAGTTCTTTTATAGCAGAATCAAAAGCTTTTCCAAACTTCGTTAGGTTGTCAGAAAAAAATATTCAAGACACTTTCACAGGCAAAACGATTGATTCTTTTAAGACTTATGAATATCCGATTAACACTTCATCCAAAAGATTGTATTTGATCTCATGAAAATAAAAATACTGATAATTACTTCTGAATTTGGTAAGCAAGGTGGCGGACTTTCGAACAGTGCGACACAACTTGCAAACCATCTTTGCGATTTAGGATTTGCAGTTGAGGTTGTTGTTTCAAGTCAATCACCAATCAACGATGATGTGAACCAACTGAATCTAAAGGTCATTCAAGACACGATAGAAGTGGCAAGCGGCGGCTACAATCCAAATTTACAAAGAGATTTATTTTTCAGAGGACATTTAAACAATATATCTATACAGCAACAAAAGGATTTGCCCGATTTGATAATTGCTTTTGGTTGCGGCTTAAATGGTTTGTTCGCTTCAGAACTATCTAAATTATTGAAAGTACTATTGGTTGCAATGCCAAGAGGAAGCGAATTGAATTTAGCAACTTCTAATCCAGACTTATTTCATTTCAATCAAAAGTGTTTTGAGCAAGCAGTCGCACTTGTTTGTGTTTCAAACGAACTTATGCAAAGAGCCAAAAACATATTTTACAATCCGCAGGTCATTTACAGAGTAATTCCCAACATCATAAACATTGATGAGAAATTATTTAAGGAAACCAATAAAAAAAGCAGCAATGAAATAATAATTGGAACAGGAGCAAAATATTTGAACGAGAAGAAAGGAATTGCAAACCTTTTACAGGCAATGGTTTTGTTGAATCAAAATTTAAAACAAAAATTCACTTTACACCTTGCTGGTTTTGTAGATGATGATTTGCTTTCAAAATACAATGAGATTATTAAAACATTCCATATAAAATCACGTGTTAAGTTTTTAGGCGTGTTAAATCGGAAACAGTTTTTAGATGAAATGCAAAACTGGGACATTGCTTTACAAGGATCTTTCTGTGAAGGGGTTTCAAATTCAATTGGTGATGCAATAAGTATTGGAAAACCATTTATGATTACAGACACTGGTTTTGTTGCAGAACAAATCAGAACTGATTTTCCTGAATTAATCTTTTTCAACTCCACGCCTGAATCAATTGCTGAAAAACTTTCCGAGACATTTTTTAAGAAAGATATTGTGAAGTTGTCCGCAGAGGCTGCAACTTCAATAAAACAAATTGTATGCAGTGAAGCAATCATTTTACAATGGAAAACAATAATAGGCGAATTACTGTCTTTACAAAAAAACACAATAATTCAACTGAAAAACGAACACATCATTTCCTTGATGCTACATGATATTTCAGAAACAAATTTCACAGGTGTTGATTTACCTATCGAAAAACTTGAGGTACTCTGTAAGATTGTAGATGATAATGGATTCAAATTCTGTTCTGCTGAACAGTATTTTTCATCTCTTGAAAAAAGCCGACTACTGATCTGTTCATTTGATGACGGTTACAAAAGTGTTTTGAAATTTGGACTGCCAATCCTAAGCAGATTTAATTTTACTGCAACAGTATTTGTTTGCACAAACCACATCGGACAAACAAACGCGTGGAATCCAAAGGACAAAACAAATCGGGAGCACATGACAATGGAAGAACTTCATCTATTGAAAAATCAAGGGTGGGAAATTGGCTCGCATGGCACGAATCACATTTCATTTAACAGATTGAGTGAGGAAGAAATACTTAGCAATATAACTGAATCAAAAAGTGTTTTATCAAGCCATTTTGGCATAATAAATTCCTTTGCCTATCCTTATGGCGACACTTCTCCGTTTATTGAGCAAATTGTAAAGTCACAATTTGAAAATGTTTTCACAACCGATTCAGGTGGAACTCATATTTTATTGGATCGCCATAGAATCAGAAGATATTCATTCACAGAAATTCAAACTCTATTTTCAAGATGAAAGCAATAGGTATATTTAGGGGCTTTCCTGGTTTAGGTAGAGTTGTAGCTGGTTTGGATATTTTGAATCAGCTTCAAGTTTCTGTTAAGCTTGAAGCAATTGTTTATACTTATTTTCAGGGATACGAACTTAGCAAGTCATACAATTTTGATTTCAGAAATATTGAAAACCGAAATGACATTTCTTCAATTGGAATTATTCCAGTTAGCAAAAGCGGTGAAACAATTATTGATTCAATTGAAGAATATAATCCAGACTTTGTTCTCATTGACGGTGAACCCTTATTAGTAACCGCCATTAAGTTGCGATTTCCAAAAGTGAATGTAGTTGCTTTGCTTAATCCTTTTGATGTAGAAAATCCACACAATAATTTAAGCAGTCAACTCTTTTTCAAAGATTGTTATTCAAAAGCAGACATTTCGATTGTTCATGGACTTTGGAAAGTAGTGAAGCCTTCCTCTTTCAAAAAGTCTTTTCATTCTATCAACACTTTTATTAGACATGACCTTGATGAAATTATTCCGAATATAAACAGCAATCGTATTGCTTGTATTTTGGGTGGTGGAACAGTGAATTCCAGTGAGCTATTTTTTGAAAACACAATCCGAATTTCACAGCAGATAATTGAACTTGCAAACAAGCAGCAAAAGTATTACTTTGATATTTATTGCGGTTGCGAAACCATTTATTCGAGAGTTATCCACTTAATAAATGGTGTTTCAAATATTGGCATACACAGACAAATTCATAATCCTGCACAACTTTACAATTCAACAAAAGCAGTTATTGCAAGAGGGGGGAGAAACACAGTTAGTGAGTTGCTTTCATTAAATCTGCCATCAATACTCTTTTCAACTACTTGTGAAGTTAGAGGAACAGAACAGCAAGCAAATATTACCATTGCACAAAATATTTCACCAAATATTATTGGAGTTACTCTTTCTTATGACAGTAATACAATTGAAGAAATGTTTAACAAAATTATTACTGCAGATGCAAGCAAAGTTGAATGGACTTCTGGAAACAATAAACTATTTGAAATACTTAAAACCGAATTGCCATGTATGTAGAAAAGAATGGAATTGCACAACGCAAAATGCATCAAGGAAAGAATGAGTCTTTTCATTCTGACATTGATTATTTGAAAAAGTATTTTGTTGCCAATGGGAATTATCCAATGTTCACACAAGTTCTTTTGGAAACAAGAACAGACTGTAATCGCAAATGCAAATTTTGTCCGCAGGCACATTTTAGCCGACCATTAAGATCTATGGACTGGAATGTTTTTACAAAAGTCATTGACGATCTTGCTGAAATGGAATTTAGCGGAAGGGTTGCCTTGTATATGACAAACGAGCCATTGATTGAACCAAGGTTAATTGAAATGATAAAATATGCAAGAATTAAATCAGCAAGATTTTTTATTGACATCACAACAAACGGTAAAAATTTAAGTAGCAAACTTTTAGATGAATTATTTCTTCAGGGACTTGACAACATAAACATCAACGATTATCGCAGCGACAGAAAATCTTCCCCCGACAAGATTTCCAAATCTTTAGAGAAAACTATTCGTGACTTTAAAAGCAATCCAAAAGTCACATACAATAAGCGAAGTACAGTAGAAGTTCTTTCAAATTATGCAGGTATAATTAAGGACAATAACAGAGAACTTCTATCTAAATTCTGCAATTACCCGTTTAGGAAATTAGCAATATCAGCAGAGGGAAATATTATTCTATGTTGCAACGATTATATTTACAAAACGAATTTCGGAAATGTGTTGAGTGGAAATTTGAGCAACATTTGGAATTCGGAAGCATTGAATAATTACCGAAACAATTTGCTAAATGAAACTCGTGAAGGAATTTGCATCGGCTGTGATGAGTATCAAAACTATTCAGTTTATTCTTAAATTATTTATGAATAGAGGTGTAATATATTGTGCAATTGGTAAGAAATATTTGGATGAAGCGGTTTATTCAGCTAAATCATTAAAGAAGTACAATTCAAGCTTATTGATAACACTATTTACGAATTCAAAGATTAATGAATGTGTTTTTGACAATATCATTTTTTTAAATTCAGATTTTCACCCATGGAAAGTAAAGGTCTGGTGCATATTAAATTCTCCATATTCAGAAACGCTATATATTGATACTGATACAGAAATATTAGGGAACTTAGATGGAGTATTTTCAGATTTGAAGAAACATGACATCTTAATTGCATGTGTTAGAGATTGGGTAAACGGCAAATTAATATCTTTTGAAAAATCGGATTCATTTGAGAATAAAAAAAGGTTAAACACGGGAGTAATATTTTATAGAAATAATAATAGAGTGGTTAACTTTATACAGTCTTGGTTTAATAATATTGGCAACCAATTTGGAAAAGTTACGTTAGGAACCGATTGCGACCAATCTATTTTTAACAGCCTTTATTCATCTGAAGATGAAAATTTGAAATTCAAAATCATTAAGAATATCGAATACAATTGTAGACTAGTATTTATCCCACACTTAAGCAAAACGGAAAAACAGAATATTAAAATAATTCATCAGCATTATTTGAATTTTCCCCTATATGCAAGATTGTTTTTAAATCGAACTATTTATTTCAGATATATGAAAGAATTGATAAGGAACAAAATACTAAATATCAAGGTTAAATGAAATTTATTCAAATTACAGATTCGCACCTACTTGAAGGAATTAATGTTAAATTACACAACATGCCCATCAATGAAATTCATAATAAAATAATTTCAGAAGTAAAGAAACTTAACACCGAAATTGAATTTGTGTTGATTACAGGTGACATTTCAGATAATGGAAGTGAAGAATCCTATCATAACGCAAAAGAAATATTTTCTTCGTTGAACAAACCGACTTATTGGATTGCGGGCAACCATGATAATTTGGAAGCAATTCATTTGTTCAATAATCAGACAAATATTAAAAGCGATAAATCTTTTACCTCTAATGGAATCCATTTTATTCTTCTGAATAGTGTTGCACTTTCTCCTGACGGGAAAAATCGTAATAGAGGAGTTTTGTCAAGTAAAGAGTTAGCTTTTTTAAAATTAGAGTTGAAGCAAAATCCAACAAAACAAATTGTTGTCGCTTTACATCATCCACCAATTAAATCAGGGACATGGAAGGATGATAGGATGCTTGAAAATGCGGAAGAGTTTTTGGAAGTTATCAAACAGTATAGCAATATTAAACTTGTTTTGTATGGTCACCAACACCAAGTGAACGAAACCACAATCGGTGAAACAAAGTTTTATTCTCCGCCTGCTGCATCATTTCAGTTTGACAAAAATATTAAATGGGGCTTTGATGATTTGCCTCCTGGCTTTGGTGTGATTAGCATTATTAATGATAATACTTTTGAATGCCATAGTATATACATTGATTTTCAAACAAATCCTATTTACAATAAATCATTATACTAACCCACAAGCACGGCTTATGCAGAGGCTAACCTACAAAGCCAACCCTTCCACCGCATCTATGGTGTTGCCGCCATATTTAACTGTCATGCTTTTTGTGGCTATGCTCCCCACGCTTTTGGCACATTGCCTTTTCCGCTTTTCAGCATAGCCAAAGGACCAAGCCAACATAAGCATAGCAAAAAAAAGGTGCTGCAGTCTAACTGTATTGAGACTACTTTACAATTCCGTCCTCTGAGCAGCCCCCTGAAACATAAAAACCCTTAAAAGGGCCTGTTCTGCGAAACGTCTTTCCCTTCACAGTTACTTATTTAACTATTACTGCAATAAACTAATCGACCTAGTCTACATTGTAATCTTTAAAATTCTTCAAGTTTCTGAAAGCGACAAGATAAAGCTTCGAAGCGAAGCACTCTTCAAAGAACTTGTAACGAATGGGGCGCTACTTTAATAGAAGTAATTTGTTGTACCTATGTTGTACCTCTAAAACAAAAAACCCTTGAAAGTGTTAACTATCAAGGGTTTGTATTTGTTGAATGCGGACCGGACGGGACTCGAACCCGCGACCTCCGCCGTGACAGGGCGGCATTCTAACCAACTGAACTACCGATCCAAAATTTACACTTTCGTGTGAAGAACTCATGTTTGTCGGACGAAACCTATGTTTTCGTCCTTCAAACGGAGTACAAATATAGTGTTCTTTTCATATTATACAAATTTCAATTGTATATTTTCAAAACAGCCTTCAAATCATTTCGTGAAATTACCCTTGAAGCCTCATTATTAGGGAATTTTATTACTTTCGCGATTGATTGATTTACTATGAAATATTGGCTCACTTTGTTGTCATTTTTGCTTTCTTTCCACGCTTACGCACAGGAATTGGCCGGCCGTATACCACCGGAACTTTTGCAAAAAGCCTCTATTTCAAAAATGGATAGTCTCATTACGTTAAAGGCAAATAGTAAGAAAGAACATCGTTTGGTCGGATATGAATCTCCAAATATCAAATCAACCCCCTTGATGTTGTTTTCTATTTTTACAGCCGAAGTAGAAGGAAATCCTCAACACCTGGCATTTGGTGCTTATTACGAAACAGCCGGTATGGGCAGAATGGAATTAAAATACTTGGGAAATGATGGCCCCTTTATTAAAGCCGCCTTAACCATGCATAATAATCTATTGACAGAAATGTATTTCGAAAGTACGTATTTCGAATTCGAATAATCCTTTATTCTATGGCTTAGAGTTTCAAAAGTGTAAAGAAATCTTCTTCCGAAATTTCTCTGACATCACCGGCAGACATTTCATTAATGTTGAGCCCTTCAATAGACTCCCTGATAAGTCTTCTGCATTTATGCCGTAGCGTAAAAACCATTTTCCTGACTTGCCTAAATTTCCCCTCAGTGAGCGTTATCCGCAACCAGGTCTGCGGTATAAAATCCTTTAATTCGTTTTCTAAAACCGCCAAATTGGAGGGCTTATCAATAATTTCTGCTTCACATGGACTCGTGGTCCAATAATCTTCAATACCAATTCGTATACTCACACCCTCTCTCAATTTTTGTAAAGTCTCCGGTGTCATTTTTTGTAGAACTTGTACCAAATAAGTTCGCCTATGAGGCACTTTACTTTCGAACAACAATTTCGTTACCTTTTTGTTCGTGCAGACCAAAAGTAAACCTTCGGATTCCTTATCCAAACGACCAATGGCATGTGAGCCTTCTGGGAATTTAAAACCTAAATCACCTAAAAATGGACCAACCTCAGCACCTACAAATTGGGACAGCATGTTCACAGGTTTGTACAAAATAAAATAGCGGTAATAGGTCTCATTCATAGGAAGGAAGATATAGATTTCTAATGTATTGATATACTATAAACTAATTTAAGGAATTTGGAAATTTCATAAATGGTAAAATAATTCAAGTTTATGCTTATTGCAATTAGATCATAGAGTTATAAGAAGTCACAATAAATTTCAATTGAATGTTTATTCTGAACCATGGAAGTATCAAAATATTAATGGATGCGGATTCCTAAAAGACTATCTATGCTGATCGATTAAAATCAAATTACCATCCGGGTCGCGAAACATAAATCCGGCAGGGCCGCTAGTGCGCTCATCGACTTCGGAACTGAGAGGAATTTCTTTATCCTTTAAATGACGCTGTATGGTTCTCACATCATCAAATGCCTCAACGTTTTGAGCATTTTCATCCCATCCAGGATTAAAGGTTAAGATATTTCCTTGAAACATGCCCTGAAATAAACCAATGAGGGCATTCTCATTTTTCATGATGAGATAATTTTGTTCAAGACTACCGGCGAAGACTTTGAAACCTAAATTCTCGTAGAATGATTTAGATGTTTTTAAGTCTTTGACGCTCAGACTGACAGAAAAGGCTCCTAATTTCATAGAAATTTTATATTGAAAGTTATAAATTAATGTGATATGATTTTGTATTCAATATTCATGATTTCCTAAATCTAATTATTTAAAGGGTTGTAATGTGATTTAGAATTGCATATTTTTAAAAATTCCTAATCGGGCGAATTCGATTTTTCATAAATTTATTGGTGTAGAATAAATAGGGTGTATTATACGTAAACTGTACCGTCAGCGCATTATCTGCACCATATTGTGTAGAGGACCAATAATAAGCATCATCCAAAAACTGCAAAGGAGTGCCTCCTACGGATGTATTCCCTGCATTTAAATAAAGTTGCTGATACATCCAATCTGCAGCTTCGATCGTAGGTAGTAACCAGTCGGAGTATCCGTTAAGGATTAATTGGCTACAACGTTTGGCCGCGATATCTGATTGAGAACAATTATTTACAATGAGATTTGTCGCCGAGTCACTAAAATTCCATGCATACAAAGTATCCGGAGTTACCAATGTTCCGCTGCAGCCCCATCGATCGGCATGGCAAGCAGCTAAAGTACCAACAGTGACTACATTATTTGCCAACGCTGCTTTAATATTGGAGCCAATGGCTTGGTCTATTAACATGATTGGAATATTTGGGGGAGGGGTCGCAAAGTTCATATTAATCAACGGGTTGGCATTATTAACAAGTAGTACTCCTACAGCACCTGCATTATATGCGTTCCAAACTTTATCATAAAAGGTACAAGTGCCCCTATCCACGACAGCAATTTTGCCGGTTAAATTGGTAACAACCGGAGGTGTGCAAACCTCGCCGGAACCGTTTACATCAAAAGCCAAGGACAGTGGGGCAGTTACGCTACCTGAAAAACTTCCACCGATGGTATAAGGTGTTACATTACCGGTAAAATAGCCGGGCGCATTGACATAAACTGAATCGCAGGAAATCGGTGTTAAATCTATTGGTGCCGCTACCATTCCATGCAAACCTGTGCCATCGACATAGAAAACATAACCACCTGCGGTATATTGTCCAATATTTGCAGTCACTGTAAAGCTGTCTTGAGTGCCGACTGCCGTTCCTACTGCATTCGTTGCGAATGGCACCCAATAGATAATGGTTCCTATTGCTGCGTTCACAGTAACCTGAAATGACCCATTACCACTGCCATTGGTTAGTACTGCATTCATATTCGTTGGATTCGGAAATGTGGAATAATAGATCCCCCTCGATGTAACCGGAGAGCCTCCATTATTCAATACACTAGCTATGCAATAGGTTTTATTTACAGTATCACTCAAAGCAATACCGTTATTTTGGATAAATGGGATTACAGCTGCATTTGTATTAAAAGTTAATTGTGCACCATAACCTACTCCTGCTGAGTTAATGGCATAAGCCCGGGCATAATAGGTCGTATTTCCTAAAAGTGTATCAAGAGGTGCATCCCAAGAAGAAGCTCCTGAATTCACATTAACCGGAATATGGGAATTCCCAATGGTCGGATTTTGTGCCGTGCTCCAGCAAAATCCGACTTCTGTAACCCCTGTTCCACCGCTATTCACAATGGTAAGGTGACCTAATGCATTAGTAGATGTAATCATGTTGATTGAATCAGAAGTTATCAATGGCACACAAGGCCCCCAGCTCGGTGCATTATTACAATAATGTAATGTGCTTCCATATTGGCCCGGTTGAAGCTGTTGCCATTGTGTGCCGTCCCAATATAACATTTGACCGGGTGCAGTTCCCGACATCATACCTCCGCCACTTGGAACCGCCCAGCTGGCTAAACCATTGGCATCACTGGTAAGGACTTTTCCGGTTCCCGGTGATCCGCCGGTGATTTTAACTTGTCCATTAATGTCTAACTTGGATACCGGTATGGTCGTGCCGATGCCCACATTGCCTGAAGCATCTATGGTTAAACGTGGTGTATTATTAGTTCCTAAATCAAGGGTGCTATTTTCACGGTTGATAATGGCAGAAGCATTTCCGTTTGTACGGATATCCAAACCATCATTAATCGTGTGACCTGTAGTTGTATTGGTTATTTTTAAAGTGTCACCGGTGAGGGTATTGTTTATATGTACATTGGCAACGGGTAAACTGCCTCCTCCGATACCAACATTCTCTGAGGCGTAATCAGCGTGGAATTTAATTTTAGTACCAGAAGTTTTTGATAAAGCAATACCCACATTTCCCGCTGAAGAAATGAGCAATCGACCTTTACCATCATTGGCGGTAAGTCCGTTATTTCCAAAGGCCAGAATATTAGCATTGGGGTACAAAGTAGATCCTCCATAATTCCCTGTTACACCGGTGCCATACTTTGTAAAAGTAGCATAAGAGCTGCTGCTATCATTCCCCATCATAAATCGACCGCTGCCGGTTGGACTCACATTTTCCATTCTTACAAAGGTTTGTTGAATCGAATTATTGGTATAAATGTGCATACGATTGTTTGCACTTGAACTTGGGGGATTGCCAATGATAACGGTATTTCCATTATCCGTTATTTGTGAATTGGTAATGGTATTTCCTGCACTAAAAAATTTGGCTAATTTATTCGCATCACCCATGGTGCCGGCGGCCGTAGTAACCGTACCTGCACGTGTCTTTTCGGTCTCCGTTCCGGAACGTTCTGCATATAATGCATAGGGCACACTTAATAATTCTGTGGTGCCGGCATCTATAAAATTATTACCGCCTACAGGATCTATGGCTACTCGAATAAATTTATTACCCTGCTCCCATTTGATGTACTTGAAATTTCCTGATTGATGCACACCTGCACCTATTTGCAAAGTATATAATCCAAATTCATTCGTTGTTACAAAATGAACTTCAGAAAACTCAGGCAGATTGGCTGAAGATGAAGGCAGTATGGCGATTTTTATACTTATCGGCGCATTATTGATTGCAAGTCCTTCAGCATTTCTGGCGATTCCCTGATAATTCATTTTTTGAGGAACCTGAGACCAAGCGGTTTGGCAGAATAAACTAAGTATAAAAAGGTTTAATATTAAATTTACTTTCATCGTCTTTTGAATTTAAATAAGACGACAATATAAATCAAATCTCAAAATATTTTAATATACACGCTGCAATCATACCCTGATGACATAGTCATTATTTATCAAACATGATAATGGATTCCACTAAAGCAATATGATACTTGGATAACTTCGCTCTACACAATAGCGTTAATTGGTGTTCTTTGAACAACCGACGTTCAGGCAAATCTCAATGAAATTTATTTCAAATCTACTGTGATTAACTTAATATCGACGGAAATGCCGCTTATTGTACCTTCGGTCTTCACTTGACCAACACCTTGTGCATACCAAGTGTCGCCGCTCAGGGTAACATTTCCACTACCATTTGTACGTTCTTGATAAATTTTCAATACGTTTTTAAAGGTAAAGCCATCCAATTGATAGGTTGCAAATTTTTCCTTCATGGTATACGTATACGTATCACTGCCATTCACACCGCCCACCCAAGATTCATTCACATTTTTACTGGCATCAATAATGAGTAGTTCCGTTTTATTGGTGGCAGCGGTTAACACAGAATAATATTTGTCGCCATCCTGACGAATGTATTGTTGACCTTCTGTTTCACTATTAAAAACATGATACACTTTTGAGTTGATGGTCGTATCGTATGTTAATCGTGTCGTATTGTAGGTCGTATTAGAGACGCCGGCTACGGTCATGACATAAGTCCATTTAGATCCTGGTACACTGGGTTGATAGGTGAGAGAGTCCTTACTATTATTCGTATTGACACTTTCAATTTTCTTTTTTTTACAAGATGAAATGGCGATCACAGAAATGAAAATCAGAAATAGAAGATTTTTGGTCATTGAGATTTTTTTTGAATAGGCTAAGATAGGCAAAATGCTTTATTATTCCTACCTTGAACCAAAATGAAATTGTGTTACAACATATGATTTATTTTGGAATTATTTTTCAAAGCATGTTTAAGGCCTGATGATTAAGTTGTATTCAGTATCTCATCGAAATTAAGCATTTGGATAAATCCTATGTAAATATATAATTTTCAATAAGTTACCTAAAATTAATAGTACTAAAATTGCTAATGTCAACTTCCTATATTAAGTTTACGTTCACTTTTAAACCAAAAACAATATACTATGAAAAACAAAGCCAATTCATTTTGGACTCAGTCGGGTATGTCCGTATTGATTCCACACATGCTAAAAAGCAGCATGTTTGTGCTGTTATTTCTAACAGCCTTTTCGATCAAAAGTCAAGCCTCCCATGCAATAGGAGGTGAAATTAGTTACACTTGGGTCAGTGGCTCAACCTATCATATCAAATTGACAGTTTACAGAGATTGTGGCGGTGTGGCGATGGCTACTACTGCTCCAGTCAACTATAAATCAACCACTGTTGGTGTAAATGTTAATACGACGATAAATTTACCAAGAACCGGTATTATTGATCGTTCAATTCTTTGCCCGGGACAAGTGTCACGTTGCGCCAGCCCAAGTGGAGTTGCCGGTGTTGAAGAACACATATATGAAGGGAATATTACTTTGCCGGCCACTATAGCTCAGTACACCATTGGCTATTCATTGTGTTGTCGCCCAAATGGTATCACTAATTTATTAACACCCGGTAGTCAGGAGCTTTACTTATCTACCATTTTAAAACATGATCCGGCTTTAAATAATAATTCTCCGGTGTTTTTAAATCCACCGATTGGCAATTTCTGTCAAAACCAATTGGCTTCCTTATCATTAAATGCCTTTGATGCTGATGGCGATGCCTTAGTTTATTCATTAATCAGTGCTCGTCGCGGTACTACTACCTCACCTTTAAATTGTAATTATGTTGCCCCTTATTCAGGAACTAATCCTGTTGCGTCCAGTACTGGTGTAACGATTAACCCAAGTACCGGATTAATTAGTTTTACTCCAACGATTTTCGGTCAGCGTTCAACTATTGCGATTCGTGTAGAGGAGTATCGCAATGGTGTGAAAATAGGAGAGATCACTCGTGACATGGAAGTCACCATTATCAACTGCTCTTCTAATAGTGCACCGGTTATCGCTCCATTACCTAATGTGGTGGTACCTATCGGTTCTACTTATTGTGTCAATGTGAATGCAACCGATGCTAATAATAATATGATCACTTTAACAGCCACTTCAGGAATTATTCCGCCGGCTACCTTTGTGGTCAACTCATCTGTACCGGGTGCAGCTACAGCTACATTCTGTTTTACGGCTACTCCTGCAAACTTTGGTAATACTTATGCAGTTTCCATCAATGCTCAAGATAATAACTGCCCTAATGTTTCTTCATCGGTAGCCACATTTAATATCACTGTTCCTGCTACTTGCAGCGTATCTTCTACCACTTCGTTTACACCGGCTACTTGTGGGCAAGCTGATGGTACCGCAACAGGTACGATGATTGGTGGTGTATCGCCATACAGTTATAGTTGGACAGGTCCGGGCGGATATACTTCTTTTTCTCAAACGGCTACAGGGTTAGTTAACGGTACGTATAGTTTGACCATCGTTGATGGAAATAATTGTGTAGAATCAACTACCGTTGTTGTTCCGAGCACAGGTTCAACAATCACTTTATCTGAAACGATCACTGCCACACAATGTGGTTTGAATAATGGTGCTTTGGATGTAGTCCCTAGTGGTGGCGTTGCTCCATATTCTTACTCCTTAAATGGAGGACCTGCTCAAGCAACGGGTAACTTTACCGGACTGGCCTCAGGTACATATACGGTAACAGTTGCCGATAATACCGGATGTCCTTCTACCGGTATCTATGTGATTAATGCCAGTGCTGATACAACTCCACCAACAGCTGTTTGTCAGTCTGTTACTGTTTATTTAGATAATAACGGAAATGGCAGTATCACTGAAAATGATGTCAATAACGGATCATTTGATAATTGTAGTGTTCCAACCCTAAGTTTATCACAATATAATTTTGATTGCAGTCACATCGGTAATAATACAGTTACCCTTACTGCTACTGATGGGATGGGGCTAACCGGTACATGTATTGCAACTGTAACCGTATTGGATACAATAGCTCCTGAAGTAGAATGTATGCCGGCTACTATTTATCTGGATGCAAACGGACAAGCAAGTCTTACAGTTTCGGATGTATATGATCATGATCATGAAGCTTGCACTGTTGCCTCTATGGGGATTTCACAGAGTCAATTTGATTGCCTTAACTTGGGTACTAATATTGTAACGCTTTCAGTTACAGACAATAGTGGTAATACCGGAACTTGCGACGCTACAGTGACAGTCATTGATAATTTGGCCCCTGTTCCGAATACGAGCAATCTTCCTGATATCAATGTTGAATGTTCTGCAATTGTTCCTACACCAACGGCCACAGATAATTGTGCCGGTACTGTGAATGGTGTAACACTTGATGCTACTTCTTACAGTGCTCAGGGAACTTATACGATTACGTGGACTTATGATGATGGTAACGGAAATACATCTACTCAAACTCAACAAGTGATCGTGGATGATGTTACTGCACCTGTAGCGGATGTAACAAACCTGCCTGATGTGGTTGGTGAGTGTGGTGCGAGTGTTTCTGCACCAACAGCTACTGACAATTGTGTTGGTGGAGTAATCGGAACAACAACTGATGCTACTTTTTATAGTGCACAAGGAACTTATACGATTACCTGGACCTATGATGATGGTAACGGAAATACGTCTACTCAAACTCAACAAGTGATTGTGGATGATGTAACTGCACCAGTTGCTGATGTAGCTAATCTGCCTGATGTAGTTGGTGAGTGTGGTGCGAGTGTTTCTGCGCCAACAGCTACTGACAATTGTGTTGGTGGAGTAACCGGAACAACAACTGATCCTACTTCTTACAGTGCTCAGGGAACTTATACCATTACCTGGACTTATGATGATGGTAACGGAAATACATCTACTCAAACTCAACAAGTGATTGTGGATGATGTAACTGCACCTGTAGCTGATGTAAGAGATCTTGCGGAACTCACCGGTGAGTGTTCTGTATCTGTAACAAATATTCCAACAGCAACAGACAATTGCGTCGGTTTAATTGTTGGAACCACTACAGATCCATTGACTTATACGACTCAAGGTAACTATGTCATTACATGGACTTATGATGATGGAAACGGAAATGTCACTATGCAAACACAAAATGTGGTTGTTCAAGATGTAACCAATCCGACGGCCGTTTGCCAAAATTATACGTTGAATTTATCCGGCGGTACGGGTACAGTCACAGCCGCTAATATTGATAATGGTAGTTCTGATAATTGTGGTATCGTATCAATGAGCGTTAGTCCAAATACATTTACTTGTGCAAATGCAGGTGCTAATACTGTGACTTTAACCGTAACGGATATTGCCGGAAATTCCAGCACATGCAATGCAACTGTAACTGTGCAATATCAACCAACTTGCAATATTACAGTTACACCGTCTAGTACAGTATTTACCGGTGGCGTACCAACTAATATTTATTTGGGTTATGGACCACAATCGGCTACTATCTCAGCAAATGCTACAGGCGGTTCAGGATTTACATATTCTTGGTCTCCAGCTACGAATTTGAGTAATCCTAATATTGCAAACCCTGTATTTGCACCAACAGCAGCAGGTAATTATAGCTATACGGTAACTATTACAAATAGTAATGGTTGTCAGACAACTTGTTCGGTATCCTTCTGTGTATTTAATATCCAAGTACCCGGAAAAGGAAATGCCGGTAAGGTTTATCTCTGCCATGTACCACCAGGAAATCCGAATAACCCTCAGCAACTATCTATTTCTGTCAACGCTGTTCCTTCCCATTTAGGCTTACATGCAGGCGATAAATTAGGTTTCTGCGGAACGACCTGTGGATCTTCTGCTAAGAATCAACCTGAACCGGGTGATGAAAATGTACTTGAATTACCTGAAACCGGTTTCACTTATTCAATATATCCAAATCCAACGAGTGCTACTTTCTGTCTGCAAATGGCATCAGAAAACCATGATTTGGCTAAAATGGAAGTGTTTGATATGACCGGAAGGTTGGTTTATCAAAACAATAAAATTGAGGTGTTCTCGAAATTTTGTTTTGGACAAGAATTAGTTCCTGGAATATACATTGTTCGACTTACTCAAGGTGAATTTACGACTAGTGAAAGATTGATTAAGTCTAATCAATAATTCGAATTTCTTTAAAATAATAAATCCGCTTCAGTTTTTTGAAGCGGATTTTTTTTATATCTGAGTTTATTTCTTAATTTCTATCACTTCCAACTTCTCTAAATGATCTCCATTCACCACAAAGCGAATGAGCGTATTAACTTTGTGCCAACCTTGTTTGCCACAAGCCCCCGGATTGACATGAAGCAGATTGAAAACCGGATCGGGCATTACTTTGAGGATATGTGAATGCCCGCAAATGAATAAATGTGGGTGGTGAATGGCAATCTGCTCCTTGCTCTGTATATTATACTTGGGTGGATAGCCACCAATATGCGTCATGTATACCGCAGTTTGTTCCAAAGTAAAATGCAAATGTTCCGGATATCTTACCCTGAGTTCAGCACCATCAATATTACCGTAAACGGCTCGAAAAGGTTTAAATGTTTCCAACTGATCAGCCACTTCAAGATTCCCTATATCTCCGGCATGCCAAATTTCATCGACATCTTTAAAATGGTGAAAAATTTCCGGGATTAAGGTTCCATGGGTATCCGACAATAATCCTATGCTGGTCATTGAATTATTTCTCTGTCATAATCAATTTCTCATGTAAAAGATCCCAGCCCAGGGCTTCACCAATGCCTTTATTCATAGGGTCATTGGTTTGCAAATCCACTTTACGGATTTGCATATCCTGTTTTTCAGCATCGGCTTGCAATTGCATGAATTGTGAGTATTGATAGTCGGTGAGGATGCGTTTAAGAAAACTATTTCGATCTATTTTGTACTTCGATTGCTGACGTATGAGCAGAGATGCCTGGGTATAGTTTTTATGTTGAAAGAATATAAAATAACTTTGTTCCAGCGTAAAGCAAAAATCGCTGATCCGTTTTTTTTGCATACTGTCAATAAATACTTTTTCAGCCAAAAGTTTTACGGTTCTTTCAGATCTCGACTTGGCTACCTTGTTGATGGATTGCATACTATTCAGATTCACTGTCGTCGCTTTTTGCGCCAAGGATGTCTGAAACATCGTTGTCAAAATTAAAAACAACAAGGGTAGGTATTTCATTAGTTTACAATTAGGAGGTTATAATTTTTTTTGCCTTTCTGAATAAGGACGTATTTATCGTTCAATAAGTTAGCTTCAGTGATATTGGCATCCAGCTCGGATACTTTCACTTTGTTGATTGCTATACCACCGGCCTGAACCATTTTACGCGCTTCCCCTTTGGAAGTTAGTATGCCGGTTTCCGCCAATAGATTGACCAAATTGTATCCTTCCGATAAGGTAGTACGCGAGATGTTAAAAGTTGGAACACCATCCATCACATCCAGTAATTGTTTTTCATCTAATGCATGCAGTGCATCCGCAGTATGTTCAGAAAAGAGAATATCTGATGCTTTGACGGCAAATTCAAAATCTTTTTGAGAATGCACCATCGTAGTAATTTCCTGAGATAAGCGTTTTTGCAGTAATCGCAGGTGTGGAGCGGTTTGATGTTCCTGAATCAAAGATTCAATTTCTTCTTTAGATAAAAAGGTGAAAACCCGAATATATCTCTCAGCATCCGCATCACTTGCATTCAACCAGAATTGATAAAATTTATAGGGTGAAGTTCTGGAAGGATCCAACCAGACATTGCCGCTTTCTGTTTTTCCGAATTTCCCGCCATCTGCTTTTTTCAGCAGGGGGGCTGTAAAAGCAAAGGCTTCACCGCCATCTTTACGTCGAATTAATTCTGTACCCGTTACAATATTTCCCCATTGATCCGAACCGCCCATTTGCAGCTTTACTCCGTGATGTTTATACAAATAAAAGAAATCATAACCTTGCACCAACTGATATGTGAACTCGGTGAATGACATTCCCGATTCCAGTCTATTTTGAACGGAATCTTTACTCAGCATATAATTGACAGTAATATGTTTTCCAATATCACGAATGAAATCGAGAAATCCCATACCACCGAACCAATCAATATTATTTACCATGACGGCAGCATTTGGTTTGCCTGGATCAAAATCAAGGAATTTCATGAGCTGATTTCGCACACATGCCACATTGTGTTGAAGTGTTTCTAAAGGTAACATATTTCGTTCTTCCGATTTACCGGAAGGGTCGCCAACCATTCCTGTGGCGCCACCGACCAATGCCATGGGTTTGTGACCGGCTTTTTGCATATGCATCAGGAGAATGATCGGAACAAGGCTGCCAATATGCAAGGAATCGGCTGTTGGGTCAAAGCCTACATAGGCCGTAGTCATTTCTTTTTCTAATTGTTCACCGGTACCCGGAATGTGATCCTGGAGCAGTCCTCTCCATTGAAGTTCGTTCAATACGTTCGTCATGGTGCAAAAATGTACTTATTTTACTTATAAAATTAAAATACATATAAGAAATTTCCCTAATTTTGTTAAGACCTGACAATAAGAAGTCGAGACGGGCGTTTGTTTGGGTATTCAGTATATTTCACTCCTATGGTAAAAAAAATCTTATTTCTCTGCCTTTTTATGCCTTCCTTAAATGGCATATATGCTCAACAACGTAAATATGTAAATGATTTTTTATACATAGGAGTAGGGGGCAGAGGCCTGGGGATGTCCGGTGCTCAGGTAGCATCCGTTTCAGACGTTACATCCGCTTTCTGGAACCCTGCAGGTTTGGCAAATGTGCGAAACGATTTTCAATTGGGACTGATGCACTCCGAATATTTCAGCAGTATTGCCAAATATGATTATCTCGGTACTGCCTTTCCCATGAGAAATAAAAAAGGGGTATTGGGCATTTCTTTGATACGTTTTGCCATTGATGATATTCCTTATACTTTAAATTTAATTCAGCCCGACGGTACCGTAGATTATAGCAAAATAAAAGCCATTTCGGCATCAGATTATGCCGGATTAATTACATATGCCCGAAAGGTCAATTTAAAACGTTATGCCGATAGGCCGGATTTTAGTTTGAATGTTGGTGGAAACCTCAAAATTATATATCGAAATATCGGCACGATGGCTAACGCCTGGGGAGCCGGGATTGATTTAGGAGGACAAGCTCGTTTGGGTAAATGGAAATTGGGTGCAAACTTAAAGGACATCACGACGACTTATACTTTGTGGTCATTCAGTTTCACGGATCGAGAAAAACAAGTGCTGGCACAAAACGGCAACGAAATTGTGTCAAAAAGTACTGAAGTCAATACACCCAGAATTATTTTAGGTGGTGGCAGGCAATTTCCCATCCGTTTCAGAGATAGTTCGCGTTCAGCATACATCCTTCCGGAGTTGAATTTAGATATTACCACAGATGGTAAGCGATATGGAAATATTGCGAATGCAGGGGCATTCAGTTTTGATCCTCGGATCGGGCTCGAGTTTGGATACAATCAATTATTTTTCATTCGTGCCGGAGTCGGTAATTTCCAAAGAGTTTTGAACGATGACGATAGTACCAATACCGAAAAAAGAACGATGTATCAACCAAGTTTTGGTTTAGGCGTAAAAATTAAAAGCTTCGTAATTGAGTATGCTTTCTCCAGTTTAAATGTACAAAATAGCCCTTTATACAGCCACTTTATTTCTCTTCGTTTAGATATCAATAAACGGAATAGCGATTTTGGTATCTCTAATTCTGATTTGGACAATCAGGCTCGTGATATTAACAATAGAATCAACCAAACAAATAAATGATTAACTGCATGATTAAAAGAATACTCCTTGTCTTCACGCTGCTTGTTTGTTTGATCGTTACGAATGTCAGTGCACAGACTTTTGGCAATGAATGGATTAATTACAATCAGTCTTATTATAAATTCAAAATTGCCACTGACGGGATTTTCCGTATTCCTGTTTCTACCCTGACAGCGTTGGGATTGCCATCAACCGTTCAGGGCGATCATTTCCAATTGTTTAGAAATGGTATCGAAATTCCAATTTTCGTTAGTACCGGTGGACAATTAGGAAGTCTGGACTATATAGAATTTTTCGGAGAGAAGGCCAACGGAATATTGGATACCGCTTTATACAAAAGTCCTTCATTTCAATTAAATCCGGGTCAAAGCTTGATCAGTGATACGGCGGCTTATTTTCTGACTTATAATACCTCTACGAACAACAAACGATTTACATTCCTAAATAATAACTTGAGCAGTCCGCCGCTAAAAGAGACTTATTTCTGGGACAAAATCAGGCTCAATTATCGGGTTTCTTTTGCCCCCGGACCATCTTATTACGGACAGTTTAATACCCCGGTTATTTATCTGAATTCTTCGCAGTATGAAGACGGAGAAGGTTATTCTAAATTGTTTACATCCAATAATGATTCTGTAACGCTTACTTGCACTTCACCTTATATCATTACCGGTGGTCCGGTAGCGTATTTCAAAAGCACCGTAGTCGGTAATTCCTATCTCACCACTCACCGATTGAAAATTTTTGCGAATAATAATGAAATAGCCGATTCAACTTTTGGTTCGTTTAATTACAAGCGTTTTAATGTGGCTGTTCCAATGTCATACATGAATGCCCAAAATAAATTTGTATTCAAATATACGCCATTGAATAATGGTGGGAATTATGCCGATCGATATGGTATTAATTCTATTGAATTTAGATATCCCCGTCAATTTAATTTTAGTAATCTGACTTCATTCTATTTTGAATTAGATCCCAAAATTACCGATTACTATCTCGAGATCACTAACTTCAATACTGGAGGAGTATCCCCAAGACTTTATGATATTACCTCCGGAGAGTATCTATTAGGCGATATCAGTGTGACCGGGAAAGTGCGATTTTTAATTCCTGCATCCTCCACCGTTAAACGATTGAGCCTTCAAAGTCAGGCTGCTGCTACCTATGGTAGTGTGGTCGGTCTTTCACCTATAAATTTTAAAAATTTTACTTTGCCGGCCAACCAAGGCGATTATATCATGATCTCTCATGAGAAATTGATTGATGATGGGAGTGGTGTTAAACCAATAGATGATTATAAAGCCTATCGAAATTCAGCAGCAGGTGGTGGGTATAATGTGACCGTTGTAAATCAGGAAGATATTTTTAATGAATTTGGATATGGAACGTATTTCCATCCCCAAGCGATTAAGAATTTTCTCCATTTCGCGGTAAAGAATTCACAATGGGGTACCAAACCCAAGTATGCATTACTGATCGGCAAAGGCATTAGTTATAAAGACTATATGACTTACTCCGTAGCACCTTTTACGACTTACCCGTTTTATGCAGTGCCTTCTTTTGGTGAACCGAGTTCTGATCTTTTACTCACCGACTTTGATAAAAACAGTAAACCCCAATTATCCATAGGTCGAATTTCGGTCATGACTACCGATGAAATTGGTATTTATCTTCAAAAATTGAAGGATCATGAGGCGGCTTTGTATAATACCAGTTGGCAATTGAGTGATTCAGTCCTGTGGCGTAAAAGAGTACTGCATATTGCGGGCACAAATTCCGCTGCAGAACAGGCACCAATAGTATCTTATCTTAATGGTCATGAAAAGATCATTTCGAGCTCATATTATGGAGGTCAGGTAACCACCGTAAAAAAAGGATCAACATCTCCGGTGGAAACAGCTAATAATCAGACGATTGATAATATGTTCAATAATGGTGTAGGTATTATCGAATTCTTTGGTCACGGTTCTGCCACCAAATTGGACTACAATTTAGATTTTCCGGTCAATTACAAAAACTACAAACGTTATCCTGTCTTTATTGCTAATGGATGTGGTGTAGGAAATAATTTTATTTTGACGGGATTAAAAACCTTAGGAGAAAGCTATAATTTAATACCGGATAAAGGGACCATTGCCTTTGTGGCTAGTGTTACGACCGGACTGACCGGTAGTTTGGGAACTTACACCGATTCTTTGTATGGCAATATTAGTAAAAACAATTACGGAGAACCCTTAGGAGATCAGATTAGACAAAATGTTTTGAAATTGAATACATTACCGGGATTTGCCAATGACAATCTCCTTCGAATTCATACCGAGCATATTGCATTAAACGGAGATCCTGCAATGCGTTTGTATAGTTATGAGAAACCGGATTATGCCATAGAGGAAAAGGAGGTCAATTTTGAGCAGATCAATTTAACCACTTCCATTGATTCTCTTGATTTAAAAATGGTGATCTACAATCTGGGTAAATTCAGTAAAGATTCTGTCAGTTTGTTGGTTAAAAGGATATTACCCAATAATGTAGAAAATGTCATATTGAATACACGCTATCCGGGTATTGGTTTTTCAGACACCTTACATTTGAAAATACCTACTTATGGAGATATTGGATTGGGGCTCAATTCATTGGAAGTATACTTGGATCAAGAAGCGGTGGTGGATGAAATTTCGGAAAATAATAATGTGGTTCGGAAGAATTTTACCATATACAATGATGATTTGGTACCTGTGTATCCTTACGAAAATAGCATCATTGGTACACAAGGGGTTATTTTGAAATCATCGACTTTAAATCCTTTTGCACCTACTAAGTCCTATCTGATTCAAATTGATACCACAGAACGATTTAACAGTCCCATGTTGGTTAAAACCTCTATTTCATCTGCCGGTGGTGTTATCAAATGGCAGCCCAATATTACTTTAAGAGACAGTACCGTATATTATTGGAGAACGGCCATGGATACCTTGTATGGAAATACCATACATCGATGGACCAATAGTTCTTTTGTATATATCGATCAGAGTTTACCGGGATGGAATCAATCCCATTATTTTCAATTTAAAAAAGATTCCTATACGGATATCAAATTGGACTCAGCTTCAAGGCGATTTAATTTTATCGGATTAGATAAAAAATTACAAATTCAGAATGTATGCCTGAATGGCCCCGCGCCATATACTTATGGTTGGCCGGATTATTTAGCTAAAATCAACGGGAGTACTTTGTATACCTTTGGTTGTGATGCTTATCCATTGTATGCCAGTTTGCAGTTTGTTGTCATCGATACGCTAACCGGCTTACCCTGGAGCAATCGGAAAGATTCGATAACCGGTCAAGGTCGATTTGGAAGTCATTTTCCATGTCGTACGGGTTCAGGGTGTGATGCCCAAGGAAATAATTGTACGGATCCGTTTTTTGAATTTAGTTTTTTAACGGCAAATGATCGCCAAAAGATTTTGGATTTTATAGATAGTATACCCAATGGATTTTACTATCTGATACAACCATATATTAGTGTCACTTCTTCTCCTTCTGGTAATAATAAAACATTTATCAATCAATGGATGGCGGATACGACCACGCTGGGACCGGGAAATTCGTTGTACCATAAATTGTACAATGCAGGTTTTACAGCGATTGATTCTTTCTATAAAAACAGACCATTTATATTATGGAGTAGGAAAGGAATGCCGGCATCTACTTTACAATATGTAGGCTCCGATAGTACTAAAAAGCTCTTTGCAGAATTCAATTTCACCTCTTATTTATATGAGGGAAAGATCGTTACGAATAAAATTGGACCGGCTTCTCAATGGAGTAACTTTATTCGTAAGGGATTTTCTCTGGATGCCTCTGCAGGTGATACCGTAACGGTAGAAGTATATGGTATCGATCATCAAAACCTTGAAACTTTGTTGGCGACGGTTCAAGGGGATACCTCTTTAAGTTTTATCGATGCGAATCTTTATCCGAATCTAAGATTGGCGATGAAGAATAGAGATAATATTTTTACAACGCCGGAGCAATTGAAGTATTGGAGAGTTCATTATCAACCGGTTCCGGAAGCGGCATTAAATCCAAACAGACATTTCGTGTTTAAAGATACGGTTGGTCAAGGTCAAAAGCAGATGATCTCTGTTGCTCTGGAGAATCTTACGGATATACCAATGGACAGTATGTTGATGAAGTTTGATATCATCGATAAAAATAAAAATAAAAGTCAATTGGCATTAAACAGGTATAAACCTCTGCCTATACTCGATACCATACATATTGATCTGGAGTTACCCAGCGGCACTTTAAGCGGTGATAATATTCTGGTGATAGAGGCCAATCCTTCTAATGATCAGTTGGAACAATTTCATCCAAATAATGTAGGGTTTAAGAATTTTTATGTTGTAGGTGATAGTAAAAATCCATTGATTGATGTGACGTTTGATGGGGTTCATATTCTCGATAAGGATATAGTTTCATCCAAACCATTTATCAATATCGTATTGAAAGATGAGAATAAATATCTGGCATTGGATGATACTTCTTTGGTAAGTGTCTATATGCGATACCATAATGAAAATGCTTCAGTGGAAAATTATATTCCTTATGATGGTCAAACTTTGAAATTTATTCCTGCAGATTTGACCAAATCAGGAAATAAAAATCAGGCCAGGATAGAATTCAGGCCTGTATTTACGGAAGATGGCGATGATTATATGTTAATTGTTCGAGCTAAAGATAAATCCGGAAATGCTTCAGGAACGAACGCCTATAAAGTTGGATTTGAGGTGGTAAGCAAACCTTCTATTTCAAGCGTACTGAATTATCCAAATCCGTTTACGACTTCCACGCAATTTGTATTTACCATTACAGGTTACGAAGTGCCTTCAAATATGAAAATTCAAATTTTGTCCCCTACAGGCAAGGTCGTCAGAGAGATATTAAAAGCCGAATTAGGTCCGTTGCATATCGGTCGAAATATTACCGAATTTAAGTGGAAGGGTGACGATCAATATGGTCAGCCTTTGGCGAACGGAGTCTATCTGTATAGAGTAGTGACGAGTTTAAACGGTAGTAAAATGGATCATTATCAAAATGCAAGTGCCGATAAATGGATTGAGAAAGGATTTGGCAAATTATATATCATGCGCTAAGGCCGGTTGAAATCCTCAATGAAAGAGTTTTCGATAGATTTTATACATCGGACTCATTTTTTGTAAACTGATGTAGTGAGTCTCGATAGGGTTGAAGTTTTGAAAGAATTTGTTGATACCCGGTATCATGCTGCCTTCAAAATCAAACTGTTTACAGCCTTCATCAGCAGCAAATTGAATAGCATACGACATCAGGTAACTCATTGCCCCGCTTCCATAGTATTGTTCATCGGTACCACCGGCTAAATAATAGGCAGTTTGTTCATCATACACTAAGAACATCGCAGCATGTGTTTCACCATTCTCATTTTCAGCGAATAACAATTGGCCGCATTGGTTTATTTTGCAATAATCCCAAAGCTTTATAAAATTCGCTATGCGATAGGGGGGCTGAAGATTTTGTTTTTGAAAAGTCAGGGAATGTAAACGGTAAAATCGTTCCATGTCATCACTATGGATAATCTGTAATATCTTCTTAGCCTTTCTAATTTGTCGTTGTAAAGCAGGTTTAAAGTTTACCAAGCATTGAGACATATCTTGTATGTCTAAAAGATTCGTTCTCTTATCAATACAAGAGAAACGTGATTGGATATTCCGTATGCCGGCTTCCGGTAAAAGATCAATATAGAAAACAGAAACATCAGGGATTAATTTTAAGATTCGTTCATACAAACGATTACGGGTTAGTTCATCTATTTCTGACGATGAAAAAAGAAAACCCGAATAAGGTGTTAAAATAGGATTTCGTATAAAACTGAATCCGAATTTATTTTCCGGAAAATAGACAAAGAATAAAGTAACCGATAATTCACTTTCAAGCACCACCTGCCAGTCATGATTGTATAGATCAAGCCAGGAGGGCCTAAAGAACAATGGGACATCATGTTCTTCACAATATTGCCGGTATAGAGCTTTAGCGTTCACGTAAATTGAAGAGCTTTTACGGATGAGATGGTACGGATCAGATAACTCGGAATTAATAATAGTAATAAGCAAATCACAATCGTCAATACATCAATCATTACGATGATGCTTGCATTCAGTTGAATAGGTACTGTTTTGACGTAATAAGTCGCTTCATCGAGTCGAATCCATCCAAACTTTAATTGAAACCAACAAAGAGCAGTGCCCACAAGGGTGCCAATCGCCACACCGATTCCTACAATATATATGCTGGAATATAGAAATACGGATTGTATTTGAATATTGGGCATTCCTAATGCTTTCAGTACTCCGATCATTCTGGTGCGTTCAAGAATAAGAATTAATAAAGCGGTAATCATATTGATGATGGCAATGATCATCATAATGATGATAATAATTTTCTCATTCATGCGCATCATATTCAACCATGAAAATATATTTCCAAACCGTTTTTCCAAACGATATACTTCCAAAGGGGGGTGAAGATATTGATCGAATATTCTTTCCTCGACTACGGGGCCCAAATTTTTATCCTTTAGATATATTTCGTAGCCCTGTATCACGTTGATACTGTCATCATTAACACTATTCAATAATCTGGCATCGCAAATCGCAAACACATTGTCATAATCTTCAAGTCCGGTATTATAAATGCCACGAACAATGCCTTTCCTGATTTTAGGTTGATATTCGTTTTTATTTAAAAAGTATAATTTTACAGTATGGCCAACATTTAACTCCATTTTTTTAGCCAAACTTGATGAAATCATAATGTCGTTAGATGCAACAGTTTGGTTGAAATTGACCTTATTCCCTGCAACTATATATCTGTTTAAGTTTATATCTCCTTCATTTCCGCTTAAGCCCTTCAGCAAGATTCCTTCCATATCATTTGATGTCTTCAACATGGCCGACTGTATGCGATAGGTATTGACTGATTTAATCTCAGGCATCTTTTGCAGATCTGAAATCAATTGATCATCCTTGGTAATTTTCTCATCATTCAGCAGACTTCCCGGGTCCTCCAGAAAAGTGGTTACATGCAAATGCCCCCAGCAATCATAGAATTTTTCACTGATCACTTGCTGATATCCTCTGGTGATGGCTGTGCTGATAATCATCACACATACACTCAGTGAAACCGCTAAAAGGGCTATTCGAATGATGAAGGATGAAAAGGATTTTTTTTCCTTAAAGGCTAATCGTTTTGCTATGAAAAAAGCGGTATTCATGTTGCCATTCAAAGAAACACATTTTTTAACAAATTGAATGAATTAGTTTGTTGTATACGAACAAAAAAAGACTGCCACATAGGGCAGTCTTTTTCAATAATGACAAATTTAATATTAATGTTTTCCGGGAGCGGACTGCACCGAAGGATTCAACTTGGTACCATTGTCCATTTGGGTTTCAGAGACAACATTCCCTTTGATATATATTTCATAGCGTTCCTTATCGGATTTCGCATTTGAAGCGATATAAACAGTTTTGTTGAATGAACCTACACGGCCTTGCGTATTATACTTAACCGTTATCTTGCCGGTTTTGCCCGGAAGAATTGGATCTTTTGTCCAATCAGGTGTTGTACATCCACAAGATGCAGAGCAGTTTTGAATAACCAATGCTTCTTTTCCGGTATTGGTGAAAACAAAGTCTACCTGACCCACAGGACCTTCTTTGATATTACCAAAATCATGTGTTTCTTCTACGAACTTAAACACAGGGGCATTAGGGTTATTGTTCTGAGCAAACACACCGAGTGTGAAAGTTAACAGGAATAATACAGATAGTATACGTTTCATTTTTTTATTTTCAGGGTTAATTCAAATTAGTGCTTCATCATGCTGTTGTTGTTACTAGGCACTGATGATTCAGGTGCTTTTTCAACTGTACCGGTAATTTTTACAACCTTGGTACCTACATTTGAATTGATTGTGATGGTTTTTACAAAGCTACCCGGACGGCCCTGAGTATTGTATGTAGCAGAAATCTTACCAGTCTTACCAGGCAATACCGGATCTTTGGTCCATGTAGGAGTCGTGCAACCACAAGAAGCTTGAACACCGCTTAAAACAATAGGCTCTTTACCGATGTTCTTAAATTCAAAATCGTAAGTAACTGACGGTCCTTCAGGAATCGTTCCGAAACTGTGCTCATCAGATACAAATTTCATACTTGCATCAGCATTCTGAGCCGGAGTGGTTTGAGCCGGTGCCGGTTGAATGGCCGGGGTAGGAGAGGACACTTGTTGAGCTTTATCTACTGGTCTTGCTTCAACATTTTTTTTGTCTTGCTTTTGAGCAATCGCAGCGGTGCTGAACATAGCGGCTGCAGCGAAGAATAAAATGGTTTTTTTCATGTCTATATTTTTTTGTTTAGCCAAAATTAAAATTACTTTCTTGTATTGCGATCTTTTCATGGTTAAGTCGTAGTTAACCGGATGTCCTTTAACAATGGGTTTTAATTTATAAATTATTCGTGAATAAGGACATTGCACATTATTTTTGTAAATTGTCATCGAA
The DNA here is from genome assembly GCA_016786845.1 of Chitinophagaceae bacterium. Taxonomy (GTDB): domain Bacteria; phylum Bacteroidota; class Bacteroidia; order Chitinophagales; family Chitinophagaceae; genus OLB11. The sequence goes on from JAEUVB010000003.1 coordinate 107,469, forward strand.
TAATCAGGAGAATATGAATCAAATTACGAGTAATCTGAATACAGATAAAATGTCTTTTGAAGACTTTAAAAAGGATGTCCTTAGGGATTATGAAATTGCCGTAATGAGTCGGGAAGCCAGCTTAATGGGCCGCAAAGAAGTGCTCACAGGAAAAGCAAAATTTGGTATTTTCGGTGATGGCAAGGAAGTCGCACAGGTTGCAATGGCTAAGGTCTTTAAGGAAGGTGATTTCAGATCAGGTTATTATCGCGACCAAACTTTTATGTTCGCCAGCGGCATGAGTAATGTATCCCAATTTTTCGCACAATTGTATGCTAATCCGGATGTTGATAAAGAGCCGAGCAGTGCAGGGCGTCAAATGAATGGACATTATGCTACTCGATTCTTAAATGAACAGGGGGAGTGGAATGACCTCACTTCAACCAGAAACTGCAGCTCGGATATATCTCCGACTGCCGGTCAAATGGTACGTGGATTGGGACTTGCATTTGCCTCTAAATTATATCGTAAACAAGCTGATTTAAAACAGTTTCAACAGTTTTCCAAGCATGGTAACGAAGTTTGTTTTACCACCATTGGTGACGCATCCACTAGCGAAGGTCTTTTTTGGGAAACGATTAATGCCGCAGGCGTATTGAAAGTGCCTCTTGCTGTATTTGTATGGGATGATGGCTATGGCATTTCGGTTCCCAGACATTTTCAGACAACAAAAAACAGTATTTCCGAGGCTTTGAATGGGTTTGCATATGACGAACGCTTAGGGGGCATAGATATTTATAAAGTGAAAGGTTGGGATTATACGGAACTGTGCGATACCTTTAGAAAAGGGATTGAAAAAGTTCGTGAATCTCATATTCCGGCCATTTTTCATGTGCAGGAAATAACCCAGCCCCAAGGTCATTCAACATCCGGTTCTCATGAACGTTATAAATCAAAAGAAAGATTGGAATGGGAGAAGGAAATGGATTGCATTCGAAAGATGAGAGAATTTGTGATCGAAAATGCGATTGCTACTGAGGCCGAATTACAAGCATTGGAAATGAATGCAAAGGAACTTGTTCTTCAGTCTAAAAAAACGGCATGGGAAGATTTTTTATCACCCATCAAGCAACAAATTTCTGAAACTATTCAATTAGCCCAAGCGATCATCCAAGAAGGCCATGCTCATGCTGCTCACATACAAACTATTTTGGATGAATTAGGTAAAATAAAGGAACCATTGCGTCGGGATGTCATGAAATCCATTGGCAGAATTCTTTATTTGACCGGAAATTCAACCCCGGCAATCCATTCCCTTAAGGCATATTATCAATCCTTAAAATCGGACGCACAGTTGAAATATAATTCCCGCCTGCATTCCGATTCTGCCTATTGTGTGTCAAATATTCCGGAAGAAAAGCCGGCTTTTGACGGAGAAGAGTTGCAATTGAATGGATTTGAAATTCTGAATAAATTCTTCGATCATAAATTAGCCACAGATCCGCGAATCTTTGCCTTTGGTGAAGATGTCGGTAATATTGGAGATGTCAATCAGGGGTTTGCCGGTCTTCAGGAAAAACATGGAAACTGGCGTGTTTTTGATGCCGGTATACGCGAGGCGACCATTATGGGGCAGGGGATAGGCATGGCTTTGCGCGGACTAAGACCCATAGCCGAAATTCAATATCTCGATTATTTATTGTATGGATTGCAACCGCTTAGCGATGATGTGGCAACCTTACAATATCGTACCAAAGGCGGGCAGAAATGTCCCCTTATTGTTCGTACAAGAGGACATCGATTGGAGGGAGTTTGGCACAGCGGATCGCCAATGGGAATGATCATTAACGCCTTACGGGGAATCCATATTTGCGTACCTCGAAATATGGTTCAGGCCGCGGGAATGTATAATACTTTACTCCGAGCCGACGAGCCAGCCATCGTAGTGGAATGTTTAAATGGCTACCGATTGAAGGAACGTGTCCCGTCCAATTTGAATACGATGTGTGTGCCATTGGGCGTGCCGGAAATTATCAGTGAAGGAAGTGACGTTACCATCGTTTCTTACGGTTCTACTTTACGCATTATACAAGACGCCATGCGTGAATATCTTGAACCGGCCGGTATTTCTTGCGAATTGATCGATGTTCAAACCCTTTTGCCTTTCGATATTCACCATCATATCCTTGAATCTTTGAAAAAAACCAATCGAATCATATTTATTGATGAAGATGTGCCGGGCGGTGCTGCCGCTTATATGTTTCAGCAGGTCATGGAAATTCAGGGAGGATTTAAATGGCTCGATGTCGCCCCAAGAACGCTCACCGCACAAGCTCACAGACCTGCTTATGGCAGTGATGGCGATTATTTCTCCAAACCGAATGCAGAAGATATTGCTCAAGCGATAACAGACATGATGAATGAATAGAACCGTAAACCGATTTTACAGTCAATCATTTTCCGCCAGTTTATGGATATTCACTTTATTTATATTATCCGCTTGTCAACCATCCGATGAAAATCTACTGGTCGGAAAATGGCAAAGTGATCAGGATTGGTACGAATACCGCGCCGACCATACTTATGACGGCGGAAAATCAGTCGTTACCCTGGTGAAGAATTTTAAGTATTCTATAGATCCTAAGGCGCATGAACTGAATATGTATACGGATGATAAAAATCGAACTTATTACCTCATTTACGAATTTGCCGGAACAGATACCCTTCTGGTTAGAAACAGAATGAGTTCAAATGAAACGATGGTAGCCTTTTACAGGGTGAAGAATTAAGGAGTGAAGGATAATTATGATCAGACAAATACAAGAAGATACCTACAGGCACAAAGGGTTAAGGCGCAAGCTGATAGAAGAAATCCGAAAAAAAGGGATTACCGATGAAAAGGTGCTAGCTGCCATAGAAGCTATACCGAGGCACTATTTTCTGGATCCGGCCTTCGACAAAATTGCCTATGAAGACAGGGCCTTTCCCATCGGAAGTGGCCAAACCATTTCTCAGCCCTATACTGTTGCTTATCAAACAGAATTATTACAGGTCAAAAGACTGGATAAGGTCCTGGAAATTGGCACAGGTAGCGTTTATCAGTCCAGCGTTTTAGCCGAAATGGGCGCTCAGGTTTATACCATAGAAAGGCAAAAACAGTTGTATGATAAAAATCTGAAGGAATATCCTTTTAAATCGAAATATAAAAAGATCAAATTCTTTTATGGAGATGGGTATGAGGGCCTTCCAACTTTTGCTCCATTTGATAAAATATTAATCACAGCGGCTGCACCATTCATTCCGGATGCATTGGTGGATCAGCTCAAACCCAATGGAATATTGGTTTTGCCCCTTGGCAATGATGAAGTGCAAACCATGACCCGCATTACCAAACTGCCCAATGGTGAATTGCAAACAGAAACATTTTCTGATTTTATTTTTGTGCCAATGTTGAGTGGAAAAGCGAAGTAAGCGATAGATCATCGTCATTGAGTCTTGGCCTTAATCTGGCTTTGGCTTTGTTGAAGATCATCGTTCCTTTATCAATACCTTTACGTAATTCCTTCCGAACTTCTTCCGGCATCGCATAAAAATCCTGACATACTTTAGAACAGCACCCATTCATTTTTTTGGCACATTCCTCACATTGAATGAATAATAAATGACATGCATTATTTAAACAATTGGTATGGGTATCCGCGGGTTTTCCGCATTGATGACATTGTGCTATGACATCATCTGAAATACGCTCTCCCATGCGTTCATCAAATACGAAATTTTTACCAAGAAATTTATTAGGAAGTCCCTTTTCCCTGGCTGTTTGTGCATAATGAATAATGCCGCCTTCTATATGGTAAACTTGCTTGAACCCATGATGCAACATATATGCACTGGCCTTTTCACAACGTATCCCGCCGGTGCAATACATAATCACCGGTTTATCTTTATGGTCCTTAAGCATATCTGCGGCCATCGGCAATTGCTCCCGAAATGTATCAGATGGGATCTCGATCGCCCCTTCAAAATGACCCACTTCATATTCATAATGATTTCGCATATCTACAATCACAACTTCAGGATTCTCGGATAACTGATTAAATTCATCCGCTTTCAAATACTTACCTGTATTGGATGGATTGAAAGTCTTATCTTCAATGCCGTCTGCAACTATTTTAGGTCTTACCTTGACTTTTAAAACGAAAAAGGATTTCCCGTCATCTTCTACCGCAATATTCAACCTGAGTTGTTCAAAAGAGGGTAGGCTATGAATGTAGCTTTTGAATGCCTCAAAGTTTGATTCCGGTACACTAATTTGTGCATTGATCCCTTCTTCCGCTACATAGATGCGCCCAAAAACCTTAAGTGCCTCAAGTTGGATATAAAGTTCATCCCGAAAAGCTTGTGGGTCTTCAATCCTGAAATATTTGTAAAATGAAATAGTTATGCGGTGTTCAGTTTCCTGCAACATTCGCGCTCTCAATTCCTCATGAGAGATTCGATTGTGTAATTGTGCCATGAATATCAATTTTAAGGACGCTTGTAGGGCGAACAAAATTTGGAATGCCGCAAAAATAAAGGATAATTTTAGGATTGCAAACCATCCTTACGAAAATGCCGACTTAAAAATGTAAAAAAACATAATTTAATCGTATTTTAGTCCCCAAAATAAACGTAATGATTCGACGTATCAGTTTTATAATTCTTTTATCTATACTTTCCAGCCAGTTTTCACAAGCTCAATTCAGAATGGGGCCTACCGGCGGTGTAAATTTCAATAGACAAGTTTTCAAATCCAACAGCTATCGCTACGAAGGGGTTTTTACGACCCGTTTGGGGTTTCACGCAGGTATTATTACCGACCTCATTATCAATCGTAATTTAAGCCTTCAAACGGAACTTTTGTATACCCTACGCGGTGGATATTTTAAAACAGATCGTACCAATATTTATGAAGAGTACCAATCTGACTTGGGTTATATCTCAATGCCGCTTTGTTTGACCGGAAAGTTCGATGTAAAAGCGGGTTATCTGATTGCCGGTGCCGGTCCCTATTTGAGTAAATTACTTCATTCTCAGCATACCTATTACAGCAATGGCGTGAATGTTGAAAACGGAAATCTTCGGGTTGGAACAAACTATTATGATGATCAAATTAAACCATGGGATGCCGGTATCAAAGTAAAAGCAGGCTTTGAATTGAAAAAAGGATTCTATGCCGTTGCTTTTTATGATATCAGTACAACCGATATTAATCCTAAATTTCAAGTGACTCGCAACAAGACCTATGGTATCCAGTTTGCCTACATCTTCTCAACCACTGAAGAAGATCGATATGATCGTTTCGAGAAATTTTACGAATTCTAAAATATTTCTTTCTTGAAAAAATATGCACTAGTCACCGGCGGTAGCCGAGGCATTGGGCGTAGCATCTGCCTACGCTTGGCGGATATGGGTTATCATGTATTGATTAATTATAAAGGCAACGAAACTGAAGCCCTGCTTACCAAACAATTATGTGAAGAAAAGAATGTGGAAGCCGAACTCCTTCGCTTTGATGTCGGTTCTAAGGATTATATCAAATTGGTTTTGGGGGCCTGGGTGGAAGCAGCAGGCAAGGAAAAAGTAATAGAAGTTTTGGTTAATAATGCCGGTATCCGTCAAGACACGCTCATGGCTATGATGACAGACGACCAATGGCATTCTGTAATGAATACCAGTTTGGAAGGTATGTTTTTCGTCACCCGTACGGTATTACCCCCCATGCTGATGAGCCGTTATGGGCGAATTATCAATGTCGTATCTCTGAGCGGAATCAAAGGAATGGCCGGTCAGGTAAATTATAGTGCTGCTAAAGCGGGAATGATCGGTGCTACTAAGGCTCTTGCTCAGGAAATAGCCAGAAGAAATATTACGGTCAATGCCGTTGCTCCGGGTTTTATTGCTTCGGATATGACAGCCGATTTAGACGAAAAGGAATTGAGTAATATGATTCCCATGAAGCGGTTTGGAAAGCCGGACGAAGTCGCTGATTTAGTGGCTTTTTTAGCATCTCCCAATGCTGCATATATCACCGGTCAGGTGATTTCCATCAACGGCGGATTATATACTTAATCGTCTATTTTTAATAAATTAAATGGCTTCCATTGGATTTTCGATTTATTTATAATCCTGATGAGATGATGCATGCTTTTCCGCTCATCAAGGAACTTTCACCTAAGCTTACTGAAGAAGATTACCGTCAACATATTTCTGAAATGGTGTTGAATGGGTATGCTCAAATAATTGCCGAAGCGGATCATCACATAATTGCAGTTTCAGGATTCTGGATTGGAACCAAACTATACTGCGGTCGTTATTTGGAGATCGATAATTTCGTGGTTCTGGAAACTCACCGGTCGCAACAAATAGGCGCCCAAATGCTTAAATTACTGGAGGAGGAAGCCATTCGCCAAAATTGTAAAGTCATGATGTTAGATGCATATGTACAAAATAGTCGAGCACATAGGTTCTATTATCGGCACGGATTTGCGGTAAAGGGCTTTCACTTTATCCGAAAAGTGATTGTTTAGTCCTGATGCAAAGCTAAAATAGGAACATGACTCTGATAGGCCATTTCCTTAGATTGACTCTTATGGAAAAGGCTCGCAAAGAAGGAATGTTTCTTGGGCAGCATGATCAACATATCCATTTTGTCTTGGTCAACAAAATTGTTGATGGCATCCTGAACATTTTCGCTTTCAATAAAATGAAATTCATGTTTCACCGTATCAAACATAGACGCCAGGGTTTCCATTTCGGCAGGGGTATTTGCCGTATAATGACGATTTTGATAGTCAACATTCAATACATGGACCTCGGCTTCAAATAATTTCGCAAATGCTTTGATGGATATGAGTGGGGTAGAACTCACCACATTTTGCAGGTCACAGGCAAAACAGATCTTTTGAATCGGTTTAAACGTACTGTTTCTCGGAACAATAATCAACGGATAATTCAATGAATTCATCGCCAATATCGCATTACTTCCGATCAGCTTGTCTACAGCGGTACCGGATCCCGTAATTCCCATGAGTACAGCTACGGGTTTTAATTCATCACAGATATCTTTCAATGAATCCAAAAACAAACCGGTGACCGTTTTTTGAGAAAAGTTAATCCCGGGGTTTTCTGCCTGAAGTGATGCAACTTTTTCCTGCATTTGTTTTTCTGCATCCTTGGCAATATCTGTCATCGCATCTACATACACGATGTTTGCCACATCCGGTGTGGATAGCTGAACAACATGAAACAAAGTAATATCTAGATTATAATGTTCGGCAAAAGCCAAAGCGTAACGCATGGCATTATCTGCTACAGGAGAAAAATCCGTTGGAATCAATATGGAATTCATGAGTTTAATCGTTTTATTGGTCAAATATACATGGGTAATGTACGAAAAAAAATGATTATTATCATTCAATAATTTGATTTTTTTTACTTTCTTTTGCAGTAGCTACTATCCCCTTTACTTAAACTAAATTGAACACAATATGGCCGATGAAAATTACATGCTGGAAGACAAACGTTTTATGTTTATCGTCGATGATGATCCGGTTCAAACTGAAATGATCAAAGACTATTTGAAGGATAGATATATTTTCAATTTGAAAACTTACGATAATGGTGAGGATGCCCTCAAAGATATCACTTCCCTCAAGCCTGAAATTGTGGTTCTGGATTATCATTTAAATGCGAACGATAGTAAGGCAAAGAACGGGATTGAAATTTTAAAGGAAATCAAAAAATTGAATCCCGGTACAAAAGTGATTATGTTCTCTGCCCAAGACAATATTAATATTGCGTTGGAAAGTATGCGTAACGGCGCCTATGACTATATCATTAAAGGAGAAACTGCCTTTAATAAAATGGAGAATTCTGTGAATCGTCTTGGCGAAATGCATAAATTGGAAGCAGTCAATACAGCTCAAAAAAGGACCATTATATTTTTGGGTATCGTGATTTCATTGATCATTGTTGCCGGCGTACTTTATTTCATCTACGGTGATCCATTCTTGAAGTAAGAGTCGATCCACCCACACTGTATATCCTGAACCCAAGCATTTTCAGCAGATCGATTTTGATATCTGAATTGTTTGGGTTTATTTATTTCTTACTCCTTTGAAGTTGTTCCGTAGCCGATTTTTTATATTTACTGTTGGCGCTTAATATGGTCAACAAATCTTCGGCTTCTTTAGTCTTACCGGTTTTTAAATAGGCTTGAGCCAAATAATATCGAATATCATCCGTGTCTATGCCTCCGGGGTTTTTCAAAGCTCTTTCCAGTAACCGGATCGCACGCTTGTAATTTCCCTTGTTGTATAATTCAATGCCGCGTTGATAATTGTCTGTATCAACATCCTCTTCCGATAAATTATTATTGTATTTAGAAGCAGACTGCTGAATACCTGAATAATTTTCCTGTAAGTTGTTGTCATTATTATTTCTCGGATATGACATTTGATTGGCCGCCGGTGCCTGAGTATTAAAATTCTGATTTCTACTTAAACCACCGGATGATGATTTTTTGCTAATGGACTTTTGAACGACTGCCTTTTGTTTTTCATTCTGCATGTAATTGCCAACCGGTGTTTCTTTTTCATAGTTATTGGCGATTTCATCCTTTACTGTCTCAGGCTTGTTCTCTGCCACTTCAGTTTGCATTTTAGATTCTTCAGCGATAGCCGGAGGCGCAGATGTCGTCAAGGGTTCCTCTGTTCGGGTTCCCTTCATTGGTTCTTTCGCGAAGCCTTTGGCTACAGATTTTTCGGCCTTTTTTTCTACAGGTTCACTAAAACTATCCGGTTTCACTTCCAGATGAATGATTTCACCTGCTTCGCGGTCATCCGGTTGTTTATAAGCCGTTTCAGTGCTTGATTTTCCTTCCCCTTTGTGGAGCGCTAACTCTTCCCTGTAGTGACGAATATAAGAGAATACGGAATATCCGCCCAAGGCTATCATAAACAATATACCTGCCGCTAAAGACCATCTGATCTTCCCATTTTTTAAAAATCCGCCATTGCCGGAAGAAGAATGAACCGTCATTTTCGGTACTATATTTTCCCCCTGTTGAATTTGGACTTGCTTGGAAAGTGTTTCAGTCATTCCTTTTTTCATACTCAACAAAAGGCTTTCCGTTTCGTCCATGTCCGTTTCCATGAGTCCTTCCAATGCATCACTGCAAAAAGGGCAGGACGACAAATGAGTTTCTACAACATATACCTCCTCCCGATCCAGCGTTTGCCGGATATAGCCTATGAGCTGCGATTGACTCAGGCAGGCACTATCGGTCCATATGTCGTTGATCTTATTCATGGTTTAAGTTCTCATTCATCAGGGTTTTTAAATTTCGTTTTCCATTCTGAATATGGCTTTTGACCTGCATAAAGGTAAAACCCGTTTCCTGCATAATTTCGGTATAGGTCTTTTTTTCAAGATAAAACAGCTCAATGCACTGCTTCTGTTGAAGATTTAAATGTTGCAAGGCTAGTTCCATCTTATCCAGTTGTACCTCTTTTTCCATCACAGGATGCATCGTGTCCTCATATTCCACACTATTCTCAGGAAAGATATCGACAGACTTGGTTTGATGGTTGTTTGCCCTTAAGATCATCAGACAATGATTCTGTGCCACTCGATACAGCCAGGCCTTGAAAATCTGTATTTTATGCCGGGGTATATCCTTCATCAGTTTCTCAAATATCTGCATCGTTGCATCCTTCGAATTTTCAGGATGTTTCAGGTATTTCATGCAAACACCATAGACAAGATGCGCATAACGGTCGTACAAAATACCGAAAGCCTCCGTCGACTGTTTGTCTCGGAAAAGATAGATCAGATCATCATCTTTCAAATTTTTCAGATTGGAGGACGGCATTCGCTGACGAAAATACTACATTCCGTCAATTCTAATGTCAATTTTCAATCTGACTATTGTTCTGGTGAAAATGAGTATGTTTGTCCCTTCACATGAATACGATTTATTGTCAATCAGTCTGCGCACCCGTACGATTCTCTCCCGACCACAGAGCTGAAATGCATACGCAATTGTTGTATGGAGATATCACTGAAGCCATCGAACAACAACGGCAATGGGTGAAACTGCATTTGCCCTACGAATCTCGCGACGGTTGGGCCCTGTACGGACAATTTATGACCGGAATACCGGATGCAACAGATGCCATACTCTTAAAGGATCATTATTTTCAAGACCTCCAACAATGGAGATTCAGGGGCACCCGTATGCCATCATCTGTTTTTCTGACGGAATCGAAACTCATAAGGGGTATACATTGGGAAACAAATCAGGACCTGCATTTTACTGAATCTCGTGTGCTTTCTCTTTTACAGAATTTACTGCATACACCTTATCTATGGGGCGGTAATACATCTTCCGGTATCGATTGTTCAGGTTTGAGTCGATTGCTGTATCGTTTCTTTGGTTTGGATTTACCACATTATGCGTCAGCTCAAATGAGTTTCGGTGATACAGTCGATTTTTTGGCCCATGCACATACGGGTGATTTGGCTTTCTTCGATAATGAGCAGGGTGAAATTAATCATGTAGGTATATTAATGAGTCCGAATGAAATTATTCATGCCGGCGAAACAAATGCGAGCGTAGCCATCGATGCGATAGACAGTGACGGTATTATCAACAAAAAGACCAAATTGCGGACACATCATCTGAGAATGGTCAAACGCTTAATGGATTTCTCAACGGAATAATTGCATGATCAGCGACAGTTCGTTGACCTTCACCTCTTCACCTAAGGCATCATATACTTGTGCCAGTGATTCTATCAAACACCAAATAACATCCTTTGGATCTAATGGTAAAAATGATTTTGAGTGGGTTTGTAATTCATATTTACGCAAATAAACATCCACATCATTTTGCGAATAAATGGTTCCGCTGCCCGGATCCATATAAAACAAAATTTTGGTAACCGGTTTCGCTTGTTTATGTATGGCATCTTGTGGAGTATCGAAATAAGCCAGCATAAACTGACGTGGTAATTGGATACAATAAACCGGAATATCAAGCATTTCGCACAGCGACTGATACAGAATACCTAAAGTATAATTGGTCCCAATCCTGCTTTCCATCACTTCATTGATATAGGAATGATTGGGTTTATGTTCATCAATTTCAGCACCTTTAAACTTATACATGCTGTAAAATATGCTGTTGATGATATTGATTTGTTCGAGCGGGGTTAGATACTTATTGAGTTCCAGCCAGCAACTCTGATATATACTTTTATAAGTTTTTCGAATACTGTCTTCGTCCAGGTCAGGATATTGATAACGGGCTAGCTCTATGGCACCGGTAAGGAGGGAAGGGCTTTTGGTTTCAAACCAGGATTGCATCTTAAGATAAACATCATTGAAATTGACTTTGTGAATGATGTTTTCTATTCTTTCCTGCACATTCGTATCGGCTGTATGTTCCCATAAACTTTCAAGATTGGGAATGATTTCCTTGCCATAATGTACAATACGATCGGCAATGGTATCAAACACCACACGATCCGGATCATCCAGTAAATGAAAAAGGGCCTTTATTTCTTTATTATGTTTCATGTAACAATTTCTGTCCGTTGATCCGATTCGAATATAAAAGCAATTTTAGTTTAAATACTAAATCACAGCCCTTAAAAGTTCTTCACAGATGGGGGAAAGATGCTTACAAATTAATAAACCGGGAACTTGGATATCATTTCTATCATGAAATGTTCGACTGATCTAATTGAACAGGAATTTCGATTTATTCTTCTTTCTCTGAATATTCTTTTAGCCGTTTCTCTAAAAGTCCTTCTTCATTGAATAGTCTTTCTTCTGTTTCTTCAGGATAATGCTTTTGTAGCCAATTCATAAATACCTTGGCCACTATTTTGACGTTTTTCACATAATCTTGATACTTATCGGTAGTATCCATATAGACTTGTTCGATTAAATTATTTTTGACGGTAATCGTCATTTTCCATGTTGGATAATCGACTTTTAGATATTTTAAATAATTACTTTGGTCCTCTACTAAAAATTGTTTTGGATCTTGTTGATGAAGCACTTTTAGAACAATAAATTTCCCTTGAAATGCCTTTGATTCAGGTAAATATTTCTCTATTAAGTTTGCCTTATCCATCGTCAGGGTGGTATAACTGCGTTTGAATTCAAAATCCTCCGATAATAAATTCTGCAAACTATCCTTTTGATAATTATTCAAATATTCTAAAAACAGGTACTCTGCAGTACTTTGATGTTGCCCTTTTACGGCTAACGAAACCATGATTAACAAGATGGAGAATGGAAATAGTATTCGTTTCATAGGTTACGTTCAAATAGGATCTTGGTTGAAATTTTGAACTACGAAAATGCAACGAATGCATGGGATCAACAAAACTTAGGAATATCTTGAACGCTTACGGAAGTGTTTTATACAGTTTACACAATCTACTTTCCGCTTCCTCCGGCAAAGTTCAAACTCACTCGGTCTAAGTTCAAACTCGCACGGTCTAAAAGGAAATTTACTCGGTCTAAACAGAAACTTGCTCGGTCTAAAAGGAAAATCGTTCGGTCTAAATGGAAACCCGCTCGGTCCAAATAGTACCTTGCTCGGTCTAAATAGTAACATGCTCGGTCTAAATGGAAACTCGCTCGGTCTAAATGGAAACTCACTCGGTCTAAATGGAAACTTGCTCGGTCTACTTTTTTAAGCCCTGTTTTTAAGTCAAAACGTCTGATGTTAATGTCCAATTGGCAGAATTGAATCATTTTTCCAAAATGGGATATCTCCAAACCAGGATGCATTTGAAACCAATGATGAAGTTTCCGGTGTAATCTTGATTGTGGATGAAAAGGTCATGTAATATTCCCCAGAATTACGACATTTGCCCCAATCCCAAACTTATGTCTGTAAAAGTTGATCATCTTACCAAACATTATGGCGAACAAGTAGCCGTAAATGCCATTAGTTTTGAAATACCCAAAGGGCAAATCGTCGGGTTTCTGGGCCCTAATGGCGCCGGGAAATCGACGACCATGAAAATGATCACCGGCTACCTTCCGGCTACCGATGGTAAGGCTTATGTCTGCGGTATCGAAGTGAGTGAAAATGCCCTCGATATTCAACGTAAAATTGGTTACCTGCCGGAATCCAATCCCCTTTATTTCGATATGTATGTGAAAGAGTATCTCGAATTCTTAGCCGGTGTTCATAAATTGGGCGCACGCTCCGATAAACGCATCAACGAAATCATCGAGCAAACGGGATTGACTGTAGAACACAAAAAGAAAATCGGCGCTTTATCGAAAGGCTACAAACAACGGGTAGGTTTGGCGCAAGCTATGCTTCACGATCCGGAAGTCTTGATTTTGGATGAACCGACTTCCGGTCTCGATCCCAATCAAATCGTTGAAATACGTGAATTGATTCGAAATTTTGGTCAGTCCAAAACGGTCATCCTATCTACACACATCATGCAGGAAGTAGAGGCCATGTGCGATCAAATCATCATCATCAATAAAGGCAATCTCATCGCCAACCATACGAAAGAAGCTTTATTGCAAGAGCATCCGGGTAAAAGTATGGAAGAAATTTTCAGAAATCTGACCTTGAATTAGTCTACTCCAAGAATCTATTTTACATTTAACCTTCATCTCATTTCTATGAACAGAAGAAGGTTTATTCGTGTGGTCTCTGCCGCCACACCTGCATTGGCACTGAGTTCTTTAGACGTACTTGCTGCCAAATCCAAAAGTCCGTCACCGATTGTAGTCAGTACCTGGGAGCCGAATGCGAAAGCGAATGAAGCCGCTTGGGAGGTATTATCGAAAAAGGGCAGTGCTTTAGATGCAGTGCATCAGGGCGTCATGATTCCCGAAGCCGATCCCGATGATAATAGTGTTGGACTGGGCGGAAATCCCGATCGCGATGGACGTGTGACCTGCGATGCTTGCATCATGGATCATCAGGGCAATATCGGTTCCGTCATGTGTCTCGAACATATTGTACATGCCATTTCCGTGGCAAGACTAGTGATGGAGAAAACACCCCATGTGCAAATCGTGGGAGATGGTGCTTTGCAATTCGCCCTCGAAAATGGATTTAGAAAGGAAAATTTACTGACGGCTTCTACAAGAGAAAGATGGCAGCAATGGTTAAAGACTTCAAAGTATAATCCAATGACGACCCTCGATGATATCCAAAGAAGAATTCAACAGAATCATGATACGATTGGAATGTTGGCTTTGGATGCCTCCCATCAATTGTCCGGAGCCTGTACAACAAGTGGCATGGCTTATAAAATGCATGGACGGGTAGGGGATTCGCCCATCATCGGCGCCGGTCTGTATGTCGACAATGAAGTAGGTGCAGCATCAGCAACGGGTGTGGGTGAAGAAGTGGTGCGTATCTGTGGAAGTCACACGATTGTAGAAGCGATGCGCTATGGCATGACACCGGAAGAAGCCTGTCTCACTGCCCTTAAGCGCTTAGTCAAAATGAAAGGTGAAGCTTATGCGCGTAAAGTGCAAATAGGATTTATTGCCTTAAATAAATACGGCGAATACGGGTGTTATTCTCTATTGCCCAATTTTACGATGGCTGTTCGCACCTCATCAGGCGCAGAGGTGGTTACGGCTAAATATATGTTTGAATGAGTTCACAAAAATATACCCTCGAAATAGCGGTTTTTACTTTGCAAGGCGCCCTCGATGCCGCGAATGCAGGTGCCCATCGTCTCGAACTGTGTGAAAATCCTGCCGAAGGAGGCACCACACCTTCAAATGGCTTGCTCATCTCTTTACCCATATTCGATATTCCGGTTTTGCCAATCATCAGACCGAGAGGTGGACATTTCGTATACAGCGATTTGGAATTTAAGTGTATGCTTAAAGATATTGAATCATGTAATGAATTGTCGTATCACGGTATCGTCACCGGTATGCTGACAAAGGATGGGAATATTCATAAAGAACAGTTGAAACAGGTGATGAAAGTAGCCGACGGTATGGAAGTGACCTTTCACCGGGCTTTCGATCGATGCCGGGATCAGTCGAAGGCATTAGAAGATATTATTGAATGCGGATGCCATCGGATTCTTACCAGTGGTGCATATCCAACTGTATCAGAGGGCATGCAAAATATAAAAGCCCTCGTCAAACAAGCCGGTGATCGCATCATCATCATGCCGGGCAGTGGGGTAAATCATAAAAACCTTGCAGAACTCATCCGCGAAACCGGAGCAAGCGAATATCATACAGCGGCAAGAAAAAGCATACATGATCCATCCGTTTTTTCTCCTGAAACGATGCAGGAAAAACTAAGTTATACCGGTGTGGATACAGCGGAAATTGACAAGCTCCTACAAATTCTTCATGCCCATGAAGCTCATTAATATAGGTTTCATCATTCTGCTTTTTTTCATTGGAGAAGTTCAGGCAAAGAAACAAGATCTGAATCAGGGATGGCGTTTTCGAAAATTAGGGGAAAAGGTTTGGTATCCTGCCACTGTCCCGGGTACTGTACATACCGACCTGATGCAAAATGGTTTAATTCCGGATCCTTTTTACCGCGACAATGAATCTAAAGTTCAGTGGGTGGGGGAAGCAGATTGGGAGTATCAGATGGATTTTTATCTTCGACCAGATTTTAAAATCAATGATCCCGGAGCCTATCTGTGTTTTGAAGGTATCGATACTTATTGTGACGTGTATTTGAATCAACAGTTGATCTTGTCGGCCAATAATATGTTTCGAACTTACAAGATTGATGTGAATGGAATCAGGCCGGGGAAGAATACCTTACAGATGGTGTTCCATAGTGCACAACGAATCAGTGATAGTTTATCAGCCCTGTCAAAACTTAAACGACCTTGTGAAAACAATCGGAATTATACACGTAAAGCGCAGTATCATTTTGGATGGGATTGGGCGCCAAGATTGATAACTTGTGGTATTTGGCGATCAGTCAGTTTGGTGTATGGAGAAACTCCCAAAGCTCCTCCATCAAAACAGGATCAGGTCGAATTGATTCAGCAGAAAGACAGTATCGGACAAAGTTTCTATTTCAAAGTGAATGGCGTTCCGACTTTTATGAAAGGAGCGAATTGGGTGCCGGCAGATGTTTTTCTGCCCCGCATCACTCACGATAAATATAGAATGTTGTTGACCGCTGCTAAGGAAGCCGGATTCAATATGTTGCGTGTTTGGGGAGGCGGAATTTATGAAGACGATTATTTCTATGACCTGTGCGATTCTTTAGGTATCTACATTTGGCAGGACTTCATGTTTGCCGGCGCGATGTATCCGGGCGATGATGTTAGTCTAGAAAACATCAAACAAGAAGCAATCGATAATTTGTTACGATTACGCACACATCCCTGCATTGTTTTATGGTGTGGCAATAATGAAATCGATGAAGCCTGGCACAATTGGGGTTGGCAAAAACAATTTTCAGTATCTTCTGCCGACTCAACTTTATTGTGGCAGGAATACCAAAGCATTTTTCATGAGTTATTGCCTTCCCTGGTTAAACAGTATGACCCCGGCCGCCCTTATGTAACCACATCACCTCAAATAGGCTGGGGGCGAAAAGAAAGTATGCATTCCGGTGATAGTCATTATTGGGGCATGTGGTGGGGAATGCAGCCCTTAGGTATCATGAAAGAAAAAGTACCTCGCTTTATGTCTGAGTACGGTATGCAGGCATTACCCGATATGAAAACGATGCAAGAGTTTGCACTACCTGAAGATATGGATACTTCTTCCGTCGTGATGAAAGCACATCAAAAGCATCCAACCGGTTATAAGACTTTAAGTGCTTATTTAGAAATGGAACAGATACCTGCAAATTCATTTGAATCTTACATCCGGGCAACACAAATATTGCAGGCCAGAGCCATGGAAACAGCTATTAATGCTCAGTTACATTCAAACGGTCGCTGTATGGGTTCTCTTTTGTGGCAATTCAATGATTGCTGGCCGGTATCGAGTTGGAGTATTATCGATTACTATGGCCGTAAGAAATTAGGATATGAAAAGGTTAAATCGCTGTATTTAAAGCGATAAGTTGCAATGTTTTGTCGGACTTTTGGATTTATGCGTGCTCTTTAATCCACCTGTTGATCTTACGGATATAATCAAAATACCCTTGTTCCATGCGCATCCACAAAATAATAAATGCCACTGCTGAAATGCCAACCAAAATATAGGAAGTGATATTATATTCTCCTTGTCCGTAAATGCGTAATAAAACACCGGCCAATACCGCAAAAAATATAAAAATTATCAGGAGGTAAGGTCCGCCAATATCAATTCGTCTTGGTTTGCTCATCATTTTGATGATGCTTCCATTTGCAGATTTATTAATCTTCAACTTTGTAATAGGAAGAGTATATACATGGTCATCATTTTCAGCATGCGGGATGACTTTAATGGAGTCCCCTTTATCATAAATTTCAAAGTCAAGACTATGTACTTTGAGATGCTGCCCGAGCAAATACTTTTTTAATTCCTCAGGATTTTTTTTACTTTGAATGGTATAATACTTTCTGAAGATCATAGTATTGGTTTTTTGTTAACTAAATTTAAGAATAATTATTTGGCATTCCAATAATTTATTCATATAATTTCACACATATATATATAATACATATATAAATAATTGAATTACATTAAAAATGTGTATATACTATTTTGCAAATACTATGTAAAAACTTCGAAAAAGCAAAAAATGCTAGGGGTAAATCTTCTCTAATTTCGTATAAAATTTCAGTTCTGCCTGATAAATTTCCTGCAGTTGTTCTGAAATACCTTGATAGCCGATCAGGTCTGTGGTTCTTGCCTTACAAATGCGGGCCGTACTGTAAGCAAAGTTTCGCCAAAGGTCACCAATCATGGTCATTTCTTCAGAGAGCTCCTTCATGGCAGAAATGTTAGTAATCTTATAGGCCTCTTGTAAAAATGCAGCATATAAGAAACGAAATCCGGCACCACCGGTACCTATTTCTTCCTGCATACGGATGATATTGCCTAAATACAGGGTTGCCTTACGGGCATCTAATTTAGTTGGATAGGTCAGAATTTTTTTACTCAGAAATTGAATGGCATTAACTCCAAACCATGGAAGGGGAGGAGACTTCATAAAAAAAACCGTTTGTTTAATTCCTTTTTGAATTGCTTTGGTTAAATCAACCTGAGGAGGCGTTTTTAAAATGTAATACATTCGACCCTTAGGCTCCGGATATCCTTTTGCAAAACGAGCTTTCGCCAAATCTTCATAAGCAATGGTGTTTACCGTCTCCATCACGGGATCACTCACATGGTAGGTATTGTTTTCATGACCATAAATGATCAGGTTATGGGCATTAAAATGAAAACGAAATACTTCCGGAAGAAAGGGCAAATAAAACACACTGACTTGACAGCCGGTTGGTATACCGGAACCAATATTGTCATTCAATTTATTCATAGCCTGCGCTACTGTAGAAAATTTCTCGGAAGTATAGGTAACACCTAATCGTTTACAGACATTACTGAATATTTGACCGGGATAAATCCTGTAGGTTGTTCCGGGCACACCATTCACTTTTACAAAAGGCAGATGGGCAAAAAATAAGCCGCTGCCTATACCAAAGGCAAGAGGTTCATTGATAGGAAGGCCATAATGACGAAGAAGATTTGTAGTTACACCACTTTCGCAATGTGCTTGCGACTGATGCTCAAAGGGAATGATCATGCTGTAAAGATGAAAAAATTAATCTGCATTTTTCAATTGCTCTACAGGAATATTGAAAATATCCGCATACTTTTCAAGCATTTTTTGAGGCAGTTTATTAAACACGGCAGGCTTCATATGTCTTTTAACTTGCCATTGCCATTTGCCGGCATAGGAAGCCAATATCGGAAGATCCATTCTGTTTTTTATCATATAATACGAAATAGGACTCACGATGCCGGATTTCACTTTTTCCCTTTCCTCCTTCAACTGCAATTCGATATCTTCCCAAGCTTGCTCAAGAACAATATTTTCCGGTTCCCATCCTACGCTATTGGTTTGGGTATATTGCCCTTCATCGGTGGTTACATACATGACTTTTTTAGGAGCCTTTTCTCCGTCCCTAAAATTTTTCTTATCCTGTGGAACCTGATCTATCTTCATCTCAGTTAATTCATGGAATTTGACACTTTGCTTACCCCTTTAGATAGTTTGATCCAATCCTGTAACACATTGCTTGCTTCTATGATATAGGGGTCTTTTTTCAGGTTTTTGATCCAGTCTTCATTCTTACGAATCGCCACGGTGTCTCTTTGAATAGTAGCTTTATCCGCAGCAAGATTGGTAAAGGTCAGTGGTTTGATTGATTTTTCTATATTCTCCATTTTCTTAGACAGATCTTTGGCTTCAGCAATTTGTTCCAAATATTGATTCTCCTTTAAATAATATCGATTGTCATCCGATTGTTTTTTCAAACGGGTAGCATTCTGATTAATGATTTTGAAAGCTTCTGTATTGGCTGCGCGTTTACGTGAAGCTTCGATCAACATATTAAAATCAACAGACGGTTTAATGGGTTTGAAATCAGCTTTGGCTACCTGATCCCATGCCAGTGAATTACTGTCTTTTCTTTCGCCAATATCCATGTAATCATAAATATCCGGCAATTGAATATCAGGTGTTACTCCTTTTAATTGAGTTGATCCACCATTGACACGATAGAATTTTTGCAAAGTTAATTTGATGGATCCGGCCGGCTTCACAGACGGGTCGCCTTGATAAAATTCCTCTAAAGGAAAAACACGTTGAACGGTTCCTTTCCCAAAAGAAGTACTACCAATGATAATGGCCCGTTTGTAATCCTGCATGGCGGCTGCAAGAATTTCAGATGCGGAGGCGCTGCCCTGATTAATTAGAATAGCCAGAGGACCGTCATACAAAGTGCCACTCATCCGATCATTCATAGGTTGAGCCGGAGCATCCTTCGACTTGACCTGGACTATAGGGCCTTTATCAATAAACATTCCACCGATATCCACAACATCTGTGAGTGAACCTCCTCCGTTATATCTTAAATCGACAATAATAGCATTCACACCTTCTGCCTTTAATTTGTTGATCTCCTTTTCCATATCCGTCGCACAACGGCGACCATTACGGTCATTAAAATCTGCATAGAATTCAGGCAAATGAATGTATCCGATATTCAATCCGTTATTTTTCAATATGATGGACTTTGCAAAAGTATCTTCCATTTGAACCTCACCACGAATAATGGTGATGATTTCAATATTACCATCCATATGTTTAACCGTCAATCGGACTTCAGAACCTTGTTTGCCACGAATAATGGAAACAATATCCTCAATGTCCCATCCTGCAATTTCAACCGGATCTTCAGCACCTTGAGCCACTTTCATGATCACATCATTGACTTTCAACCTGCCTTCTTTCCAACATGGACTTCCTGTGACGATTTGCTTAATTTTACAAACACCTTCTTCATTTTGAAGTACCGCGCCAATACCATAAAATTTACCACTCATTTCCTCATCAAAACGCTGCTTATCTTTAGGCGGGAAAAAATCTGTATGTGGATCAATAACATGACAAAGGCTATTGATATATGTTGCGAAACGATCGGAATCATTGATTTTCTTCAAACGTTTAAAGTAACTATCCATATTCTTGCGCACACTTTCTCTTGCTTCTTGCTCCAGTTCCTTTTCGGTTTTAGCTTTCTCCTTTTTATCTGTGGATGTTTTTTGTTGCTCCTTTAATTCCGTGAATCGTACCAATGATCTGTACTTCATACTTTTCTTCCAACGTGCTTTTAAATCAGCTTCACTATCGCACCAATTCAGTTTTTTACCATCCAATTCAATTTCATCCGGTTCGGTATAAGTAAACGGATCTTTCAATACTTCTTGATAATAAGCTTCCGCCTGACTCATTCGAGTCTTCATTCTGCCATTCACTAAATCATATAATTTAGTAGTCCCATTTTGAATTTCATCATCTATACTTTTCTCAAATGCTTTGAATTCAGAAATATCAGAAGATAACAGAAAGAGTTTTCCAAAATCCGTCATCTCAAGATATTTTTCGAATACTTTGACTGAGAATTCGTCATTAATCATTTTAGGAGAATAATGTCCTTCCTTAATCACCCTCATAATCGTTTCCTGTATCACTTGATTTTTAGTCAGTGTGGAATTGTCATCGGTCACATAGGGATCGATTTGAAGATTGCTATTTTCAGAAAACAGCGCAGAATCTGGTTTGTCTGCAATCAATCGGAATGAGAAAAACACACCGACGGCCAACAATAAAATCAGGGGTATTAATGCTTTTTTATTCATTGAATCTGTTTTTTAAAAATCAGTTTGGTAAAGTTAAGATACCCCATTCGAATAAATCCATAAATATTTCTTAATTTGTCTAGCTAAATGATGATTGGTAAAAATACCCATATGATACGGCAAGAAGCACTGCGATTAGGTTTCGAAAGTATTGGTTTTGCCAAGGCAATGAAATTAGATGAAGATGCCTTCCGTTTAGAAAATTGGCTCAACAAAGGATTGCACGGTCAAATGGGTTATATGGAGAATCATTTTGACAAGCGTATAGATCCAACCAAGCTCGTAGATGGAGCTAAAAGTGTCATTACTTTATTGTTGAATTATTATCCACTCGAATCAATGACCGAATCAAACTATAAAGTATCCAAATATGCATGGGGAAAGGATTATCATGATGTCATTCGTATAAAGTTAAATGAGCTGCTCATATTTATTCGCGATGAAATAGGGGAGGTCAGCGGGAGAGGTTTTGTGGACAGTGCTCCGGTATTGGAACGAAGTTGGGCACAACGAAGTGGTTTGGGATGGATTGGTAAAAATGCAAATCTGATTACACGACATCAGGGATCATTCTTTTTTATTGCGACCTTAATCACCGATTTAGAATTGCAGGAAGATTTACCCACATTAAAAGACTATTGCGGTACATGTACCCGGTGTATTGATGCTTGCCCGACAGGTGCTATTTTACCGGAAAAGGAAATTGACGGCAGTCGTTGTATTTCTTATTATACGATTGAATTAAAAGATGCCTTGATCCAAACCGATCGCAGATGGGATGAATGGATATTTGGTTGTGACATTTGCCAGGATGTTTGTCCTTGGAATCGATTTTCAAAACCCACCACTGAATCTCAATTCAAACCTATTCCGGAGATCTTGAATTTTAGTAACAAAGATTGGGAAGAGATTACTGAGGAGACTTTTAAAGTCGTATTCAAAGAAAGTCCATTGAAAAGGAGCAAATGGAAGGGTATCAGGAGAAATATTCAATTTGTGCAAAGCAAGGAATAAAAAAATCCTCCCCAAAGGGAGGACTTAACAAAAAAATATAGGACAATGATTAAGATTTTTTAGTTGTTTTTTTAGCAGCTGATTTTTTTGCCTTAACCGGAGCTTCTGCTAGCACTTTATTGATATCGTTTACTTTTTTAGCCAAAGCAGACTTTAAATTGGAAGCTTTGTTTTTGTGAATAACATTTCTTTTAGCCAATTTATCCAGCATAGCCACGACCTTAGGCAGTTTCTCCTTAGCATCTGCTTCGGTAGTGATAGCCATCAGATCACGCATTGCATTACGGGTAGTTTTACCTTGGTAACGGTTTCTTTCTCTGCGTTTGTTTGCTTGTCTGGTGTCTTTTTTGGTCGCTTTGTGATTAGCCATGTACTGTTTTTTAGGGCGCAAATATAACACATAAAATCAAATATGTATAATTTTTCTGAAATAAAATCAATTACGGTCTGAATTCCGAATTTGGCCGGAATGTGTAATATCATAGAAGACATCGATAACAGATTAGCAAATTAATAATATTTTTTTTGAGGAATAAAGGGATTGACATCGCTTTAAGATTTAATTTAGCCCGATTTCGAAAAAAAACACGCCATTTTCGGCTAAAAACGCACAAACAAAGATATTTAGAACCCAATGAAAGATTTTTCCTTCCTGACGAATGCTCATCCCGGATACATAGAAAAGGTTTATGCTGATTTTCTTCTTGACCCGCTATCGGTAGACCCGGAGTTTAAGAAATTCTTTGAAGGTTTTGACTATGCCTACAGTTATGCCAAAAAAGAGCCTGTTGTATCTCAGAATCAAAATATTGAGCCGGTCGTTCAGGATAAATCTCAAATGGCAAATTTGCAAAAGGAATTTGGTGTTTATCAATTGATCAAAGCTTACCGAAAGCGCGGACATTTACTTAGCCATACCAATCCGATTCGTCCCAGAAAAGACAGGAACGCTAAATTGAATCTAAGTGACTTTGGACTGTCTGAATCCGATTTAAGTACATCTTTTCAGGCCGGTCAATTGATTGGCATGGAGAATAGATCCTTGCAAGAGATTTTAGACCATGTTCAAAAAATCTATACAGGGAATGTAGGTGTTGAATTTACCTATATTAATAATGAAGAAATTTGTGTTTGGGTAGAAAAGGAATTTGAAAAGGTGATGTCCGCCACATTGCCCCTCGAGAAGAAAAAGCGAATTCTGGAAAAACTCAACCAGGGAGTCATCTTTGAAAAATTTCTGCATACAAAATTCATCGGTCAAAAACGCTTTTCCCTCGAAGGAGGTGAAAGTACCATAGCAGCCCTGGATGCTATTATCACTGCTGCAGCTGAAGCAGATGTCAAAGAGGTTGTGATGGGCATGGCACATCGTGGCCGTTTGAATGTATTGGCTAATATTCTTCAAAAAACCTATGAACAAATATTTACAGAATTTGAAGGGAATGCTCCAATGGATTCAACTATGGGTAGTGGAGATGTTAAATATCACCTTGGTTTTAAAAGTGATGTAAACACACTTTACAATAAAACGATTAATCTTCAGCTAACGCCTAATCCCTCGCATCTCGAAGCCGTTAATCCGGTAGTTGAAGGATTTGCCCGTGCCAAGGCGGATACCCTTTATCAAAGTGATTTTGATCGTATTTTACCCATCTTAATTCATGGTGATGCCTCTGTAGCCGGACAAGGAATAGTATATGAAGTATTGCAGATGAGTGACCTAAGAGGTTATTATACCGGAGGTACGATTCATTTTGTAATCAATAATCAGATAGGCTTCACCACCAACTTCGATGATGCCCGCAGTGCAGATTATTGTACGAGTGTGGCCGCTATGGTACAAGCCCCTGTTTTTCATGTCAATGGAGATGATCCGGAAAGTGTGGTCAAGGTGGCGGAGCTCGCCCTTCGCTTTCGTCAGGAATTTAACCGGGATGTATTTATTGATATGGTGTGTTACAGAAAGCATGGTCACAATGAAGGGGATGATCCGAAATTTACCCAACCCGATTTATATGCTTTAATAGACAAACATTTGAATCCGCGTGAAGTCTATTCTAAACAATTGGCAGAACATGGCGACGTCGATCAAATGTTAGCACTTGAAATGGAAAAAATATTTTGGAAGGATCTTCAGGATCGTTTGGATGAAGTAAAACAAAAGCCACTTCCTTATACTCGTCAGGAGCCTGAATTGGCCTGGGCTGCATTGAGAAGATCGACGGAAGAGGATTTTCGAAAATCTCCAATCACGGCCATATCAGAGGCTACCTTACAAACTGTTTTTGATGCACTAATGAAAATACCTGAGGGTTTTAGACCATTAAAAAAAGTTCAAAAATTATTACAGGATAAAATTAAATTATTACAAGATCAGCAATTAATTGATTGGGCTACAGGGGAACTCTTAGCCTACGGCACTTTATTGTTGGAAGGCCATGATGTGCGTATGAGCGGGCAGGATGTGGAACGTGGTACTTTCTCTCATCGCCATGCTGTTATTAACGATGAAGTAAGCGGAGTTCGGCATAATCGTTTGAGTTCCATCCATGAACAGCAAGGTGAGTTCAGGATATATAATTCATTGTTGAGTGAGTACGCCGTATTGGGTTTTGAATACGGATATGCAATGGCTAATCCAAATTCACTGGTTATTTGGGAAGCTCAATTTGGCGATTTTTGTAATGGTGCCCAAACGATTATCGATCAGTTTATCAGTAGTGCGGAAACCAAATGGGGGAAAATGAATGGAATGGTAATGTTATTGCCGCATGGCTATGAAGGTCAGGGGCCGGAACATTCCAGTGCACGTATGGAGCGATTTTTACAACTCTGCGCGGAGAATAATATGTTTATTACCAATTGTACAACTGCTGCAAATTTGTTTCATGCCCTGCGTCGCCAATGCAAATTGCCATTTAGAAAACCAATGATCAATTTTTCTCCGAAAGCCAACCTTCGCTTGCCGAAAGCGTATAGCCCGATTCAAGATTTTATACAAGGCGGGTTTAAGGAAATCATTGACGATGTCAATATGATTGATTCCAAAGGTGTCAAGCGAGTTTTATTGTGCACAGGTAAAATATATTATGATTTACTTGAGTATCAGGAACAAAACCAACGTTTGGACATTGCCATCATTCGATTGGAGCAAATTTATCCACTTCCGATGCATCAACTGATGGAATTGTATCAAAACAAATACCGTGGTGCACAATGGGTGTGGGTACAAGAAGAACCCCGGAATATGGGAGCAGCTTCCTTCCTAAAAATGAATATTGATGACTCTCAAATGAAACTGGGATATCTGACTCGAATGCCGAGTGCTTCAACGGCAACAGGCTATGCTAAAAAACATGCCGAGGAACAAAAGGCCTTAGTAGAAGGGGCTTTCAAGCTCTAATCAATGAGATGGATGAGACATTTTGATCGTTAAATTGAGTAGGGGATACATCACTTTTAAGCTTTGCTTATCCAAGTTTGTAAGTGTACTTTGTTTGATTGTTGAATTAGAATTATAGCCAATTTTCCCGAGTTATAAATTCAGAAGTTAGGTTTATCAAATTCCGCTTTTTTGAAATTACATGATGTCCTAATCTTGTATTCAGAAATGAAAGTTATGAGTCAAATGATTACCCATTCAAATTTTGAAGCCGGCCATGCAAAGAACTTGGCGCAAATGAAATTACTTCTGGAAATATTGGCAGGTCTTGGGGAGGAGTATCATCCCGTCAATCCGTTGTACCACATCAGTCATATGAGATCTATATATGCCTCCTGTCAAATTCTGCAAGAGGATGTGGATATGGCATTGAAAAGATTGAAAACACTGATGTCTGCTTGTATTCAATTGATCTATTCCCTTGAGGAGAAATTGGATATGATACAGCGATTTGACCGAAAGCGTATTGGAGAAATTCCTCAGGCCATTGACAAAGAATCATTGCTTAAAAAACTAAGTGAATGTAAAACGAAAATGCAACTTTCATCCATTCATACGTCTACATCCGGGTTCATTCAGGGATTACCATCTCCGGAATTATTGAGTGCAATAAATGCCATATTTTCCTCAGTAAGGCAGGCCCGATATGGTATAAATGTAGACCATACAGCTTATCAGGATGGGAATGAAAAAATGATTGAAGCATTGAAAGATGCACCTCGAAAAATTCAATTCGCACTGATTCAATACAGGCACACCATAGAAAACCGTAATATGGCACTTTATGGATCAGGAACAGGCTTGGTTGATTTGTGTAAAGAGAGTTTAAGGTATTTGCGACAGCAACTTCATTTGCCGGAATCAGAAAAGGCGCTAATCGGCCGATTGGTTTTTATAAAAAGAGTTATGGTTCATTCTGCTTTATCGGCATGAATTCAAAATATATGTGAGTAGGGATGCTCAAAGAAGAAGTCCGGCTGGGTACAGCCGGCTTCTTTGTATTTTAGAGTATTATTTTATCCTTGATCATCTGCTGATGGACCGTAGCTTCCCGGAATAGGAATATCCAATAAACGCATGTATACTCCTAGTTGTGCACGATGATGAAACAAATGATTCATACACCAGGTTCGTACAACCTGAGATTTTGGCATCGTGAAGAATATCATTTCTCCTTGACGCATGGTCCAAGGTTTATCGAATTCTTCTTCTGAAACCTCACTTAGTATTTTAATTGATTTAGCTAACAGGTCGTCAAAGTAATTCAGCAATTCTTCATTCGTATGAAATACTTTAGGCGTAAAATCACCTTTGGCAAAATCAAGTTCATCATGAATCAGACATTCCTTCCACCAACCATAAATTTCAGCCACATGGGTGGATAGTCTGCCCAGGGGCATCGACTTTTCATGCGGCTTGTAGTCGAGTTTGTCCATAGGCACTAACGCCAGTAATTTTCGAGTAACAACAGATTCTTGTTTGAATTCTTCTAATAATGTTTGACTTAATTTCATGATATAGATATTTGCCAACGAATATAATTGAAAATTCATATCGCCATTCCATCTAACATTTTATATTTCAATTATTATTTGAAACGTCACGTACACATAGACTAACTTCTAATGGCAACCACAGGATCCAATTTTGAAGCTCTTTTGGCGGGAATATAACCTGCCAATATTCCCACAAGGATACTGATGCCAATTCCAAGAAAGAAGTTAAACCCTGATAAGGATATTGGAAATCCCATCGGACCGCTGAGAATACGTGATAATAACAAGACGAATAAGATACCGATTAATCCTCCTAACAGACACAGAATGATAGATTCCAATAAAAATTCACTGAGGATCGCGGAGGATTTTGCTCCTAAGGATTTCTTCACCCCAATTTGTCTGGTTCTTTCTTTGACAGAGACAAACATGATATTGGCGATACCAAAACTACCTACAACCAGTGAGAACAGTCCAATCAATCCTCCGAATATATTAAAATTGGCAAAGATGCTGTTGATGCTATTTTGTATGGCATCTAATTGGTTGAATGAAAAATTATCAGCTTCATTGGGGCGTAATTTTCTTAAGGCACGTAGTACAGATTTAATTTCGTACTTCATTTCAATCAGCTTCACACCTTTATGGGCTTTCACCATCAACATGGGATCTGTAAAACCGCTTCCCGTTTGATTATCTATTTTTCGGAAGCTGGACAAATAGAGATAGGAGATAATCACGCCATCATCAAAATTAAATCCTGTCATTGTTTTACCCATTTTTTTCATAACACCAATCACCTGGAATTTACGGTTAAATGCTTCCACATATTTACCTACGGGAGAAATGTTGGTACCAAAGAGCTCTTCGGCTACAGTATGTCCGATGACCATTCCCTGATGAATGCCTTCCTTCATTTCGTTGGTAGAAAAGTAACGTCCTTCTTCAATATCGAATGGTTGAAGTTTGTTAAAATTATGGGTAACGGCAAAAACAGAAACACTTTTCACCTCCTGGCTCTGAAACTTTATATTCTGTGATTCATCTGAGTAACAAAGCGTGGCAAATGCGGCAGAATTGACTTCTTTTTCAATTGCTTTTAATTCCCTCAAATTACATACCGGGCGAGCTTTGTATTTCCACCATTGATATTCACCTTCATCTTCAGGAATCCATGGAAATTTACCGATGTACAATACATTACTTCCCAGACTTTGCATATTGCTTTGAATGTTCTTCTGAAGACTGTCGAATACAGTCAACACACTGATAATACAAAAAACGCCGATACTCACCCCCAAGAGGGATAGAAAAGTTCTGAGCTTATTGGCACGTAACTCTTCCAATGTCATAATAATATGTTGACCTAAATATCGGAACATGAAGTTGGGTAAAGATAAATATTGTAAAGAGAATTGAAGGCTGTAAATTTGTTGATTGATGGACAATTCATCGGCTCGTAAGACCCTTAGGTTATTGCAGGAAAAGGAATTCACGCTTTTTATATTTACACGTTTTATTGTGATCTTTTCCTTATTTATGCAAACGACCGCAGTGGGCTACCTGATTTATTCGATTACAAAAGATCCTTTATCCCTTGGTTTGGTGGGGCTGGCGGAAGTGATACCGGCTTTAGGATGTGCATTTTTTGCAGGTTATTTTGTTGATAAAATGGAGAAACGCACCGTATATCTCTATTGCATTCTTTTTTATATACTTAACGCTGCTTTGTTAACCGGTCTTACATCTGATCGTTTTATGCAACATGCCAATAGTCATACCATTGAAATGCTCATCTATTTAGCCATGTTCCTGAGTGGTATCATCAGAGCATTTTTAGCCCCCGCATCGTTTTCATTATTACCTCTATTGGTTCAACGGCATGATATTCCACAAGCCATTACCTGGAGCAGTACAGCTTGGTTATTAGGTTCTGTATTAGGCCCGCTCTGTGGTGGTTTATTGATGGCATGGATAGGCATCAATTCAACATTATTGATCTCCATGATTTGTTTATTTCTTGCATTGATAAGTATATTGTATGTGAAAAAAAAGGCTGTTCCAATCACTAAGAATTTGGGTATCCTAAAAGGTTTGGCAGAAGGTTTTCGCTTTGTTTTTCGTTCTGAATTAATATTGGCTGTTCTAAGTCTAGACTTGTTTGCGGTTTTATTTGGCGGTGCTGAAGCACTATTGCCGGTATACTCTAAAGAAATTTTAAAGGTTTCGGAAGTAGGGTACGGATGGTTGCGAAGTGCCCATGGAATGGGGGCGATATGTCTGATGTTTTTATTGGCTTATATTCCGCTCAAGAAAAATGTTGGTGTGAAATTATTGATATGCGTTGCCATGTACGGTGTATGTATTATTCTCTTTGGAATGTCAACGTATGTTTGGTTCTCATTTTTCATGTTATTTTTTGCCGGTTTGTTTGATGGGGTGAGTGTCGTTATCCGACATTCTATTTTACAATTACATACACCTTCCGAAATTAAAGGGAGAGTTTCATCCATTAATATGATGTTTATTAGCTCGAGCAATGAATTAGGAGCTTTTGAAAGTGGTCTTACCGCCAGGTTAATGGGTACAGTACCGGCTGTGCTTTTTGGAGGAATCATGACTATTATGGTAGTCATCGTTACATTTTTTAAAGCCCCTCAATTGCGAAAAATTACTCTTGAAAGTAAACCTTAGCGTTTTTGACCTATTACTTAAGATAATGCTTTAATAAAAAATCTCTCGGTTTTATAACTTCAATTTCTATAATATATATATCCGAGAGATTTTGGTTTACGATACATGGACATTTTGAATGCTTTGCAGTTTGACAGCTAAGATTACATCCTTTATAGCCAAAGGTTATTTTTTGCATCCATAACTGTATGTTTATACGAAAAAACTAAATTATTTATACTTATAAAAAAAGCCATCCGGATTGGATGGCCTTTTTCTACAAATAAAATAGATTAATTGTTTTTGTTTCCTTTTACACGAGCGATTACTTCTTCAGCAATATTGTTTGGTGCCGGTGCATAGTGACTAAATTCCATGACATTGCTTGCACGTCCGCTTGATAATGAACGAAGCTGGGTAACATATCCAAACATTTCCGATAGGGGAACCTTGGCTTTAATGACCTGAGCACCTGCTTTGCTATCCATTCCTTCGAGCATACCACGACGGCGGTTTAAGTCACCAGTTACATCTCCCATGTATTGTTCAGGAGTAATGACTTCAACTTTCATAATCGGTTCAAGTAATACTGGCTTAGCTTTCAAACCGGCTTCGCGGAAACCTGAACGGGCACACAATTCGAAACTCATGCTATCCGAATCCACATCATGGTAGCTACCGTCAAACACACGAACTTTCATATTGTCCATAGGATATGACGCCAATACTCCATTGACCATGGCTTGTTCAAAACCTTTTTGGATAGCCGGAAGGAATTCTTTGGGGATTGAACCACCGAATAAATCATTGACAAATTGGAAGTTCTTTCCTTCATTTTCCTTCAACCATTCTTCGTCTGCAGGTCCGATTTCAAATTGAATATCCGCAAACTTACCACGACCACCGGATTGCTTCTTTAACACTTCACGGTGCTCAAAGGTTTTTTGGAAGGCTTCTTTATAGGCAACCTGAGGAGCTCCCTGATTAACTTCAACTTTAAACTCACGACGCATACGATCTACAATGATTTCCAGATGCAATTCACCCATACCACTTAAAATGGTTTGACCGGTTTCCTCATCAGTTCGTACACGTAAGGTTGGATCCTCTTCCACGAGTTTGGCAATTGCCATACCCATTTTATCAACATCCGCCTGTGTTTTAGGTTCAACAGCAATCGAAATTACCGGTTCAGGGAAAGTCATTGATTCGAGTATAATCGGATTATTCTCATCGCAAAGCGTGTCTCCGGTTTTAATATCCTTAAAACCAACAGCTGCACCAATATCGCCGGCTTCAATAAAATCAACCGGGTTTTGTTTGTTAGCATGCATCTGCATGATACGGCTTATACGTTCATTTTTACCGGTACGTGTATTTAATACGTAGCTACCTGAGTTCAAACGTCCGGAATAGGCACGGAAGAACGCTAGACGTCCAACAAACGGGTCCGTCATGATTTTAAATGCTAATGCAGAAAAAGGTTCTTTTGCATCAGCATGACGTACTAATTCTTCTCCGTTATCCGGATTAGTTCCTTTTATCGCCTCGATATCTAATGGACCGGGGAGATAACGACAAATTGCATCTAAAGCAGTTTGAACGCCTTTGTTTTTGAAAGAAGAACCGCACATCATAGGAATGATGGAAATATCAATGGTTGCCTTACGAATAGCTTCGTGTACTTCTTCTTCGGTAATGGTATTAGGATCATCAAAGAATTTTTCCAATAATTTTTCATCGTAATCAGCAACAGCTTCAATCAGATGTTGACGCCATTCTGCTACTTCATCCACCATTTCATCCGGGATTGGCACTTCTGTGAATGTCATGCCTAAGGTGGCATCATCCCAAACAATAGCCTTCATGGTAATCAGATCGACTACTCCTTTAAAATTATCTTCAGCACCGATAGGTAATTGAAGCGGTACAGCTTTTGCACCCAGCATTTCTTTTACCTGCTTTACTACGTTTAAGAAGTCTGCACCACTGCGATCCATCTTATTGACAAACCCGATACGTGGTACTTTATATCGATTTGCTTGACGCCAAACTGTTTCAGATTGAGGTTCTACTCCCGAAACTGCACAGAATAAAGCCAATAAACCATCCAATACACGAAGCGAACGTTCTACCTCAACGGTAAAGTCAACGTGTCCCGGAGTATCAATGATGTTAAATTTGTAAAGTTTTGTCAAATCGCTTTTGACCCCTTGTTTGGTAGGGAAGTTCCAAAAACAAGTGGTTGCTGCGCTGGTGATAGTAATACCACGCTCTTGTTCTTGTGCCATCCAATCCATTGTAGCGCCTCCGTCATGTACTTCACCAATTTTATGGTTTACCCCGGTGTAGTACAGGATACGTTCTGTGGTTGTGGTCTTGCCCGCATCAATGTGGGCCGCAATTCCGAAATTTCTTTGGTAGCGTAAATCTGCCATTTTCTTTGTTTTGTATAGTGATAAATAAAAACAGAAGCTCTGTTTTTTGAGGCGCAAAGGTAATGACTAATTTCGAATAAATAAAAGCTAAGTTTTCCAAATTATTGCCTTGAGGCACCCCAAATGACAGCAACCCCTTCATTTTTCTCTCTTGAATCTGAAAAGGGGGCAAAATAGGGTGATTATTTGAATGCAAAATATACGGCACCCAGTATACAACAGAAACTTAGGATATAATTGATTCTGAATGGCTCCTTTAGATAAAAGACCGCAAAAAGAGCAAATATCACCAAAGTGATAATCTCCTGACTGATCTTTAATTGAAAGCCACTCATGCCATTCAGGTATCCGTGACGATTAGCCGGAACCATTAAACAATATTCAAAAAAAGCGATGCCCCAACTTAATAAAATGGCTTTGTACAATGGAATTCCTTTGTCTTTGAGAAAGCCATACCATGCAAAAGTCATAAATACATTGGAAAATATCAATAAAAGCAAAGTCCTGAACATGGGTCAAAAGTATAATAAATCTATAAATGAGAATGGGTGTATTAACTTAACTTTGCGTCAAAATTATTCGCTATGATAAAAATTAGCCTGTCATGGATTTTATTATTCATCTGCCAGTTTGCTATAGGTCAAACCATGCTCATTAATCCTAATGCAGGTGGGGGCTTCCAATTGGGAACTAGTTTTGCCTCTAATGGCTGGACTGAAGCCGGTTTTTCCACTACTCCGGCTCACAGGTGGACTATTTCTGCAACTCCTAACGGATTTTCAGGTAATTCTGCGCATATTTCCACAACACCAGGGACATCCAACTCCTGGAATTATTCTTTCACATCCAATTGTAATGTACACTTTTATCAGGATATCACATTTCCAGCAGGCGAAACAGATATTACTTTATCTTTTAAGTGGAAAGCTTATGGTGAAGATGCCGGGACTACTTTTAATGACGCCTTATTAGTCAGCTTGGCACCGACAACATTTACGCCCACTTCAGCAGCCGCGAGTATTACCACGCTCCCTTCTCCGGCTGTTAATCTAGCGATTCTTTGTTCTGATACCGGTACGGTTTTTTTTAGTAAAAAAATTCCGCTGAATCTCGTCAATAATTGCAGTGCACCTTCTACCATGCGATTAATCTTCACTTGGAAAAACAATAACACCCTCGGTTTTAATCCACCGGCAGCAATAGATAGTATTCGTTTGACAAGTGCTGTACAGGCAGGACCGGCATTAAATTCAGGTCCTTTCACCATTAATAATACTTTGCCTACATCCGGGAATAATTTCCAATCATTCTCTGAAGCGTTTAATTGGTTGAATAATAAATTGTATTGTTCAACACTGACTAATCCAATCATTTTTAATGTTTCTGCCGGTCAGAATTTTTATGAAAACCCGCCGGCTTTATTTGTATCCGGTACCGCTTCAAATCCTGTGATTTTTCAAAAAGTGGGCAATGGACCCAATCCGGTAGTCTATCCTGAAGGAGGATCTATGGTCAATGATTATGGTATATGTTTGAATGGGGCGGACTACATTACGTTTGACGGTATTAATGTTTCGGACCCCGGAGAACAGCTTGAATTTGGTTACCTGATAAAAAATATTTCTGCGACTGATGGCGCACAGAATAACACCTTTAAAAATTTCAGGGTGACCATGAATAACGGAAATCCATTGTCAAAATGCATAATGTCTTCAGCGGCAACCACGATGAATACATTTGGTTTTACACCAACGAGTAGTTCCGGAGGAAACCACAATAATCATTTTATGAATTTTTCATTGGAATCCACTGCCATTGGTATGTATATCAATAATGCCAGTGCGGCATTTTCTGATACCAATATCATTATCGGTACTCAACTGTGTAATCAAAAGAATTATATCGGGGATAATACACCGGATAATATTGGAAATACAGACATCAGTTATGTTACTTATGGTGTATACATGAATAATCAAAAGAATGTTACTTTTTATAATACCGATATTCGAAACATTGGCAATATCAATACGGTTTATGGTGTGTATGCTGCCGGCCTTAATGGCGATAATGCATTTTTCAGAAATAATATTCATGAAATCAGAAATTACAGTCAAACCAGTACAATATGTTATGGAATGTATTTGAATTATGCTGCGTTAACCGGCTCACATCAAATTAAGGTATTTTCAAATACAATCAGTCAAATAGAATCTGCCTATAATAATGCAAATTCGGCATCCCGTATTGTGAGGGGAATATCTTTGAGTGGAACTTCGACGACGCCCACTAACGTGTTTCAATACATTGAAAATAATAGTATCAGGCTTTCAAATCCTTCATCATTTACCGGTAGTTCGACTTGTCTTGAGCTGGGAAGTGTAACTAAACCCCAGAATATTATTCGAAATAATATTTTCTGTAATTTATCTGTTTCTTCCATAAGCCCTTCTAAGAATCTTGGAATGTATGTCCCTTCTGCAGCTGCAGGAATAGCAGGTTCATTGAGTAATTTTAATAATTTTTATCTAACCAATCCTGTCCAAAGTTTCCCTATTTCCAGTTCATCGGTTGATTACTCCATTGCTACTTGGGGACAGGCAACAGGGCAAGACGTTAATTCAGTAAGTATCAATCCAATGTTTGCATCTCCTTCCGATTTGCACATTACTAATACGCAGATGGGGGGCATTGGAACCAATCCCAGTTCATTTGTTCCGGGTGACATTGATTGCCAAAATTATACGAGTCCATATACTATCGGTGCAGATCATTCCATCAGTTGTTCGGCATCTAATATAAGTGCGGGTTATGCTACTAAAGACAAACCCAATCATTGCGTGGGCGATCAATTAATGTTAGCTGATTCGGCCGGTACTTATTATTTGGGCGTTTCATATCAATGGAAGTTAGCCCTTAACCCGGCAGGTCCCTATGTCAATATCGTACAAGGTACAGGTTATAATACACCGAATTATATTTCGAATCCACTATTAGGAGCTAACGTTCGTTATTATGTTTGTGAATTAACTTGTGCGAATGGAGGTGTAGTTCAAACTCCTCCTGTACAGGTAAGTACCTATAACAAACCAACCGTTACCGCTTCAATGGATACACTTTTTGCATGTGGTGGAGCGGATGATACCTTGACTGTTACCGGAAATGCGCTATCTTATACATGGCTGCCGGGAATACAATCTGTACCTGTCCCTCCCAATTCATTATATACGAACACCTTAACCAGCACACGGTATATTGTCAGTGGTGATAATATTCAAGGATGTATTCGATACGATACCGTTCATGTGTTAGTCTATGACAGCTTTTCTCCTCCCAATTCATCGACATCCACAACGAATGTTTGTTCACCCGGACAGGGAACCTTAACGACAAGTGCAAGTATTTCTAACAACTCCGGATTAAAGATCACTGAGGTTGCATTGTTTCGAAATGGCACAGGAGCTACATCACCATATCCCGCTTACTGTGGCACAAATGATGCTGATTTTATTGAAATTTCAAATTTAGGTACCGTGCCTTTGAATATTTCCGGTTATACTGTTGATGTATGGACTGCAAATTCCAAACTCCGGACCTATACTGCTCATCAAGGCTTAGTGATGCCTCCATTATCAACCATGGTTCTCACAACGGCCATCGGAGTTGAAGATACCAACAATCGATTTTTTATGATGAGTAATCCGGTTGGTGGAATCAACAACTCCGGACCATTATCATCCGGTTCTCTTTGTGCAATTGTTTTAAGGAAGGGGAGTACCATATTGGATGTTTTACGATGTGGAGCTTACAATTTACCAAATTCTTCCAACATTACCCCTCTGGATTGGTCAGGCGTATTATTTAATAAAGCAGGTCGTGCAGGGGTGATCAGAACCAATGCCGACAATAACTCAGCATCTGATTGGATCATTTCATCAACCACTGACCTGCAGAGTATTGGTACAATCAATCCAACTTTAACACCGATCAATACGGCGCCTTCTATTGTTTATGCCTGGTCGCCTTCAGCCAATTTAAACGACAGCACCCTAATGAATCCTACATTCAGCAATTTGAATACATCTACCTCTTTTACAGTCAACATTAAAGATCAGAATACTCAATGTGAAGTTTTGGATACTTTAGATATTAATATTTATCCAACACCAAATGTAGTTATTACAAACCCGCCGGGTGTTTGTCAACCCGAAACCGTGAATGCATCATTATTGTCCTCTATTTACGCAGGAAGTTTTCTTCCGACAGGCTCAATCGTCAATATATATGATCCCACATTTACTATTGGATATGGAACAAGTCTTTCAGATTCAGGGCTATATAAAATAGTGATCAATACTTCATATTGTGCCGATACAGGAGATTTGATCGTCAATATTCATACAAAACCTGAATTGACAATTAGCCCAACTAATGTCGTCACAAATTGTGAGGCTACTTATAATCTGACTCAATCTCCAAATATCACGGTATTGCCGTTAGCAACTCCTTTGTACTATTATACGGATGCAATGTATTCTAATCCGGTTTTAAATCCTCTTGCATACAATATGTCGGATACCGTATTTGTCAAAGCTGAAAATAATTTTTGTTCAGACAGCGCCTATTTGGAAGTATTAATCAACGCACCATACGATACCATTTCAAATCAGGATCCGAATTTCTTTTTCTCGCAAACGGGAAATATTGCTTGTGGAAATGCCTTTTATAATGACGGTGATTCCGCACGTATGAATGATGGAGGGTGTTATAAATTAGTGAGTATTAAGGATACCCCTGATGGTATTTCCCTTGGGAATGTAACTGCATGTGATACCATTTATCAGTTTGGGACCATTACCCATAATAATCAACCTTATGTACAAAGGGTATACACTATTACTCCTAGCAACAATGGTGCTGCAGATGTATGTTTATATTATACTGATGATGATATGAGCAATTACAATGCCTATGCGGTATTCAATGCCTGGCCCTTATTGCCGCAAGGTGGTATCGGTAGCCCGTATTTGAATAATGTGAGCGTAAGTAAAGTGAACGGCCCATTGGGCGCACCGGGTACAACGGCTACAGCTATTCCGATCAACCCTTCAGATATTCAATATAATCCAATGACTCAGGTATGGTCGATTTGTTTTCATACCACAGGTTTTTCTACCTTTTAT
Organism: Chitinophagaceae bacterium; assembly: GCA_016786845.1. Taxonomy (GTDB): domain Bacteria; phylum Bacteroidota; class Bacteroidia; order Chitinophagales; family Chitinophagaceae; genus OLB11. The sequence goes on from JAEUVB010000003.1 coordinate 145,093, forward strand.
TTACATTCTACGAACCCAAATAACACGCCACTCCCGGTGCAATCTACACCATTGACAGGTAGTCGAAAAGGAGAAACGATCGTTTTGGATTGGACCACACTGAGTGAAAAAAATAACCGTGATTTTATAATAGAGCGTAGCACGGATGGCAAACAATTCAGCGCGATATCCGAACCTATACCTACCAAAGCTTTGAATGGATTTAGTGAAAATTCATTGGTCTATCAATATATTGATTCAGCACCTGAAAATGGATTTAATTACTATCGATATCTACAGACAGATATCGATGGTCGTAGGTTCTATTCGAATACGGTGAAAGTATTTTATCAGACTGAAAACATCGTTCGAATATTTCCTAATCCTGCAAAGAGCCATTTGATCGCCGACTTTTTTGTAAAACAAAATGGTCAGTATCAAATTAAAATAAGTGATATGACCGGTCGAATTCTGCGTGTGGTTACTTTGCCGCTTACGATTGGTCAGCAGCAAACCACAATCGACCTCAGCGGATTAAGCTCCGGAGTATTTCAATTCAGCCTCAGCGATGGTAAATCTATACTGTCTAATCATCTGTTCACAAAGGAATAATGCTTAGCTTCCGGATCTGTTCGTATCGGTGTCTATTTAAAGACTCTCTAGAGAGGACATTCGCTCTTTTGCAGCCTGAAATAACTCCGGATAAAACTTGATATAATCATCCCTCAGCTTTTCATAATTCGTATCGATTAATGCTAAAGCTTTTGTACCATCACCTAATCGTGGATGTCGTTTACACATGCCCATGATGGAACGCTCTAATCCGTCTTTAAATCGATAGTGAAATAACCAATCATAAGATTGCATATAGGAGAAAAATGTTCTCATATCATCCGAAAAATGATGCTGATGAGCCAGCAAATGAGAATAGGTCGCATGGGTATATTCCTTCAGGCTTTCCTCGGAGAAATAAGCCGAATCATTTGCCAGAAAATGATCAAAGAGAATATCGAGAAATACGCCACCGGATAATCTGAAGCCATCTCTGAAAACCATTAAAGCATCATGAACAATGGGGTGAGAGTCAGTGAAATGATCTATCCATCGGTGTAATAATATGCCTTGCCGGATTCCCTGAGGGTATTGATTGTAACGGTTCCCTTTAATAAAATCACCCATTATATTCCCTACAAGTATTTCATTATACTCGAAGGATAAATGGGCATGAGCTAAATAATTCAACCGTAATTCTTTCAACGAAAATAGCGATTTCATTGCTTCAAAAAAAAATCCAATAATCCTGTAAAATATATTTGCAAATTAAGAATGTGATCTATACATTTGCAGTCCACAAAACAAATCGTTCTTTTATCTACGGACTCGATATCGAAAGCATGCCCACTGCCGCTCGAATGGCAGAAAGGTATTTAAATATGTATCAAGAAGCCACTTTAGCTCAGCTGGTAGAGCAACTGATTTGTAATCAGTAGGTCGCTGGTTCGATTCCGGCAAGTGGCTCTTTTTTTTTAGCGGGTAGTTGCCCGAGTGGCTAAAGGGGGCAGACTGTAAATCTGCTGACTTCGGTCTACGGTGGTTCGAATCCATCACTGCCCACTGAAAGGTGTGGGTGTGTGAGTTACGCTCACACACCAACCCACACCACTTCGCGGAAGTCGTATAGTGGCTATTACCTCAGCCTTCCAAGCTGATGACGACAGTTCGATTCTGTTCTTCCGCTCAATATCACGCCCATTGAGGCAGATCTCATGATCTCTCGCAATAGGCGTTTTTAATTTACATCCGTTACGCTATTTTTAGATTTCGGGTTCAACGCACAACCAGCCGTTGTGGCTCAGTGGTAGAGCACTTCCTTGGTAAGGAAGAGGTCGAGGGTTCAATTCCCTCCAACGGCTCTTAAAATTTGACCGGTATACTCTACCGGTCTTTTTTTTCCACAGTGTATAACTTTCAACTGTTCCCGTTTTGTTCATGAGTTAATTTTGGAATCCATCCATTCCAACATGAAGTTTTCCCATCTCCATAATCATACCCAATATTCACTGCTGGACGGTGCAAGCTCAATTAAGAAACTTTTTAAGAAAGCGTTAGCCGATCAAATGCCCGCAATGGCCATTACGGATCATGGAAACATGTTTGGCGTATTTGATTTTGTAAAGGAAGCTAAGAAATATAAAGATGATCAGGGAAATTTATTGGTCAAACCTATTGTCGGTTGTGAATTTTATTTGGTCGAAGATCGTACCAAACAACAATTCACCAAAGAACAAAGGGATGTAAGATATCATCAACTTCTTCTGGCGAAAAATAAGGTGGGTTATAAAAACCTGATTAAACTTTGTTCTTTGGGTTTTACAGAAGGCTTGTACAGTAAATTTCCGCGCATTGACAAATCCCTTATTCTGCAGTATCATGAAGGATTGATTGCTTCTACCTGTTGTCTGGGGGCATCAGTTCCCCGAACTATTTTAAAAGATGGCTCCGAAGCAGGAGAACAAGAATTTAAATGGTGGCTCGATATTTTTGGAGAGGATTATTATGTAGAGCTTCAACGTCATGATATTCCTGACCAGAATAAAGTAAATATTGAATTATTGAGGTTAGCGCATAAGTATAATGTGAAAGTAATCGCCAGTAATGATTCCCATTATGTAGAGGAAGAAGATAGTAATGCGCATGATATTCTGCTTTGTATTAATACCGGTGAATTACAAAGCACACCTAAAATGAAGGAATTTAGTGATGATGAAACTACCAAAAAAAATTCTCGATTTGCTTTCTACAACAATCAATTCTTTTTTAAGAATACCGCACAAATGACAGATCTGTTTTCAGATCTGCCGGAAGCCATTGACAACACCAATGAAATCGTCGACAAAGTGGAGCTTATCAGCGTCACCAACGATCTGCTCTTGCCCAATTTCCCCGTCCCTCCTTCATTTAATTCTCAGGAAGATTTTCTTGAATTTCTTGCATGGGAAGGAGCTAAAATCCGGTATAAGATATTTACACCAGAACTGGAAGAACGCATGAATTTCGAAATGGGTGTCATTCGAAAAATGGGTTTTGCAGGGTATTTTTTAATCGTATCTGATATCATTAATCACGCAAAAAAAACCGGCGTATTGGTTGGGCCCGGCAGAGGGTCTGCAGCAGGTTCCGTGGTAGCATATTGTATCGGCATTACCACCATTGATCCTCTTAAATATAATTTACTTTTCGAGCGTTTTCTGAATCCGGAACGAGCCTCCATGCCGGATATCGATACAGATTTTGACGATATCGGACGAGGAAAAGTGGTTGAATATATTGTCGATACTTATGGCAAAAACCAAGTTGCGCATATCATTACCTATGGAACGATGGCTGCCAAAAGCAGTATTAAAGATGTGGCTCGTGTAATGGATTTGCCATTGCAGGAAAGTAATTATTTGGCCAAATTGGTTCCAGACAGACCGGGCACCTCATTACATGAAATTTTACATGCGTCAGAAAACGATCTTAAGAGTCGAGAGAATTCATCGATGGAGGAAGTGAACGCCATTAAGGAACTTCAGAAAATTTATCAAGGAACAGATTTAAAAGCAACCATTTTACATGAAGCTGAAAAACTTGAAGGCACAGTACGAAATACCGGTATTCATGCAGCGGGTATTATCATAGGGCCTAAAGATCTTATGGAGATCATGCCCATGTGTAAGCAAAAAGACATTGAATTGTATGTCACCCAATTTGCCGGCAATGTAGTGGAAGAGGCAGGTGCGATCAAAATTGATGTTCTTGGATTAAGCAATTTAAGTATCATACGGGATGCACTGGGTTTCATCAAAGAGAACCATGGTATCGATATTAATATTGATCAGATTCCTTTTGACGATGAAAAGACTTATCAATTATACCAACAAGCCGATACCGAAGGAACCTTTCAATTTGCTTCAGCAGGAATGAAGAAATACCTCAAAGAATTGAAACCGGATAATATCGAAGATCTGATTGCAATGAATGCATTGTATCGACCGGGTCCTTTGGAATATATTCCTGAATTTATTAATCGTAAACACGGTATCAGCAAAATTGAATATGATCTTCCTGAAATGGAAGAATATTTAAAGGAAACTTATGGGGTTACGGTATATCAGGAACAAGTGATGTTACTCTCTCAGAAATTAGCCAATTTCTCTAAAGGAGACGCAGATATTCTGAGAAAGGCAATGGGTAAGAAGCAAAAGGATGTTTTGGATAAAATGAAGGAGAAATTTCTGGCAGGTTGTGCGCTCAATAATCATCCTCTTGACAAATGCGAAAAAATTTGGACGGATTGGGAGAAATTTGCCCAGTATGCATTTAATAAATCCCATTCCACTTGCTATGCTTATCTGGCCTATCAAACAGCTTGGCTAAAGGCCAATTACAAACCAGAGTATATGGCTGCTTTACTCAATTCATGCGGAAATATCGATGATATTTCAAAATACATGAAGGAGAGTAAAAGGATTGGAATAAAAGTCCTGGGACCGGATATTAATCAGAGTAAAAAAGGATTCAGTGTTGGATTAGAAGGATTTATTCGCTTTGGATTAGGGGCTATAAAAGGGGTAGGGGAAGCTGCAGTTATGGAACTCATACAGGAAAGAGAAAAAAATGGTGCCTTTAAAAATATTTTTGATGTGGTAGCCCGTTTAAGCAGCCGTACCGTAAATAAACGTACGCTGGAAAACTTGATCATGGCAGGGGCATTCGATTCATTTCCTGAAATTCACAGAGGGCAGTATTTCTATATGGCCCCGGGAGAATCACAAACCAATCTTGAGAAAATCATTAAATACGGCCAAAGTATTTCCGCGAATTCAAATACGATGACCCAGAGTTTATTTGGCGATGCAGGACTGCCTGAGATTACCAAACCTAAAATCATTTCTTGTGAAGAATGGTCTCTTTCAGAAAAATTAGAGAAAGAAAAGGAAATGATTGGAATATACATTTCCGCTCACCCATTGGATACCTTTCTTTTTGAGTTAGATCATTATCTCATTACCCCTTTGTCGGAATTGGAGAATATGAAAATCGAAAATCGGGTCATTCGACTGGCAGGCTATGTATCTTCAGCATTGCATTTAATGTCTAAAAAAGGGACCATGTACGGTCGGATTAAACTAGCGGACATGCAGGGTGAACATGAATTTTTTCTTTTTGGGAATGACTATTTGCGCTATAAAGATTTTCTTCACCAAGATAATAAACTCTATATATCCGGATCGTATGAAAGGAATAAATGGAAACCCGAGGAAATTGAGTTTAAAATTCAACATATCATGTTATTGGATCAGGTTAAAAAGCAATTGACAAAACGATTCAATATCGAACTGAGTCTATCCAAATTAGACAAAGCTTTTGTAGATATTATTATGAAATACGCCCAAATACCCGGCACGACGGAATTAGGGATTCAAGTGTATGATGACTTGAATCGCCAAAAAATTAAAATGGCCAGCAAATATCGTAAAATGGAAATAAGTGATCAATTCCTGGAGGAATTGGGAAAGTTAGACGGCGTCTTACTGAAGGTCATCTCCCAGTAATCTTCTAATTGTGATAACAATATTCAAATGCACTATATCCTATAATTAAGTTTTCAGTCCATCATTTTTAGACTTTATATATATTTGCACTTCAATTTTTTCTAATCAACAATAAATCCCATAAAAATGGCATTAACATTCACAGACACCAATTTTGAAGCAGAAGTTCTTCAAAGCAGCAAATTAAATGTAATTGATTTTTGGGCTCCATGGTGCGGCCCTTGTTTGGCCCTCGGACCAACTATTGAAACATTGGCAACAGAATACGAAGGGAAGGTGAATGTTGGCAAGGTGAACGTAGATGAGAATCCAAATTTATCCGTCAATTACGGTATTACCAGCATCCCATGTGTGCTTTTCATCAAAGATGGCAAAGTCGTTGACAAACAAGTCGGAGCTGTGCCAAAGGCTGCACTAGAGCGCAAGATTGTTTCACACATGTAATTTCATAAACCCTCATTTAAATTAGTCCTCCATATTTTGGAGGATTATTTTTTTACTGTACTTTTATCAGGATTCCAAATGATTTGTTTCCCTCTCTATGAATAATCTTGAAGCGCTTAAATATCCCATCGGCAGATGCCAATATCCTGAAGTATATACCCCGGAATTGATTCGTTCATATATGTTGGCTATAGAAACTTTTCCTAAGAGACTCGAATTAGCCGTTCAATCCTTGGATCAATCTACATTAAATCAATGCTACCGGGAAGGTGGTTGGACCCTAAATCAGGTTATCCATCATTGCGCCGACAGTCATATGAATATGTTGATTCGCCTTAAACTCACTTTGACTGAAGATAATCCGATCATTAAGCCTTATGATGAAGCAGAATGGGCCATTCAGGCAGATTTTGACCTGCCTTTTAATAATGCCATCACTTTATTGTATTGTGTCCATGCCAGAATTATGGCCATCCTTCGAGCGCTAAAGCCCGAACAACTTATACGCAAATATTTTCATCCGCAATACGATCGTGAATTTACTTTGAATGATCTACTTTGTCTGTATGCATGGCATGGCGATCATCACTTAGCGCATATTACTTCATTTTTAACCCGACAGAATCAAGCGTAATCTATGAAACAACTTCTCATTTACTTTTTTTTACTGAGTATCATCTATTCCTGCAGTACCCATAAAGTAACAACCGTAAAAATTATTAACAAGAATAATTATCCGGTGTCTGTAACGGTAAAAACAATCAATATCAAACAAACATTTAAAGATATCAAGCCAGGGGAGGAGATCAAAGGAATTTATGACTGGACTGAAATCAAGAAGGAAGATGGACAATGGATTGTGATTGTTCAAAATTTAAATAATCAATCAATAGACTCATTTTCACATGGTATCATTAGGTCGGGAGAACTGAGTAGTTTTTTAGATATCGAAACCATGGGCAGACAGTTGACAATAAATGTTTCTGAATAATTACAATTTTAAGGGAATGGAATTAATTTTGAAATCAAATAAATGAATATCGTATGGGAATGAATAAAGTGGTTGCAAATGCTGAAGAGGCTGTTAAGGATATCCGGGATGGCATGACTTTAATGCTTGGTGGGTTTGGGCTATGTGGAATACCTGAAAAGAGCATACAGGCTCTGGTTGAGAAAGGAGTAAAAGAACTTACCTGTATTTCAAATAATGCGGGTGTTGATGATTTTGGCATTGGCTTGATGTTGCAGCAAAAGCAAGTAAAAAAAATGATCTCTTCTTATGTAGGAGAAAATGAAGAATTTGAACGTCAGATGTTAAGTGGTGAATTAGAAGTAGAACTCATCCCACAAGGTACTTTGGCTACGCGATGCATGGCTACGGGATATGGAATGCCGGTTATTTATACACCTGCCGGGGTAGGAACGGAAGTGGCTGCAGGAAAAGAAACCAGGGCTTTTACGATGTATGGTGAGGAAAAAGTTTACCTTATGGAAAAAGCCTTTGAAAGTGATTTCGCCATCGTCAAGGCATGGAAAGGGGATACCCAGGGGAATTTAATTTATCGGGAAACGGCACGTAATTTCAACCCGATGATGGCCATGGCCGGTCGAATTACAATAGCCGAAGTTGAGGAATTAGTAGAAGTAGGCGAATTGGATCCCGATCATATCCACACCCCCGGAATTTTCGTACACCGTATATTTAAGGGTGAGAATTATGAAAAACGAATTGAACAACGTACGGTGAGAAAACCGTAATAGGTATTTAAGTTCTATCGTCAGGAAAAATATCTTTGAATTACTGAATCGTAAAAGATATGCTTACACTGTCCTTTTTGCTCGCATAATCTGTTACCCAGGCCTTCATAATGCAATTGGTAACACCTGAACCTACAGGGATGACTATTTTCTCATTAAACGTATATCCGTCTTTGCCATCTACCACAGGATATTTATTCAGCAAGGTTTTGACTACCGTATCTTTTGTTGCATTTAATTGCTCAACAACCATATGAAAACTGAGCAACTTTCCGGTTTTACCTTCAGATTGTAAATCAGTTATTGTCCCTACAAAATGCACATCTTCTCCGTACGAAAAAATATCATTTAACAGTGGTGTAGTCACTGCTATTTGAGGACGAATCGTGTCACGATCCGGGTTGTAAAAATACTTATCATTATTTGTGTCCTTACAAGCACTGAAAATTAGGGCAGTCAGTGTAAATAAAACAGCGATAGAAGTAGCAATTTTCATTCAGATTATACTTTAGCGTCTCAAATATACTCAAAATGATGGTATTACAAACAATATTTAATATTTTTACATACGTGTGTTATGAAAAATGAAGAATTGATTTACCGTTTGGCGCTAACAAAAATCAATGGCCTTGGGCCGGTTCGTCAAAAGAAATTATTATCACTGACTCAGGATACGAGTGACATTTTTAAGGCTTCGAAGAAGTATTTAATGTCAGCCGGTGGAATTTCGGCCAATCTGGCGGATATGTTGAAAAAGTTCAGGGACTTTGATGAAATTGAAAAGGAACTGATTTGGTGTCAAAAAAATAAGGTAAAAATATTACAGTTCGATCAGGATGATTATCCGCTTAGACTAAAGCAATGCAGTGATGGGCCGGCCATACTTTTTTACAAGGGACAAGATATTCTGTCTTCACCTAAAATGATCTCTATTATAGGCACCCGATTATATACGGACTATGGAAAACGAGTCTGTGAAGATCTGATCGAATCATTGAAGCCATACCAAATCGTGGTGGTCAGTGGCCTTGCTTACGGCATAGATATTATCGCTCATAAAAGTTGTATAAAAAATCAAATCCCAACGGTCGGCGTAATGGCTAATGGGCTCACTCAAATCTACCCATCTGTACATTCTTCTACCGCCCGGGATATGTTATTCGAAGGTGGTTTGATGACAGAATATTTTTCCAATGAGAAACCGGAAAAAAGAAATTTCCCTTCAAGAAATCGAATTGTTGCCGGTTTATGTGATGCGACCATCATTATTGAAACTGATGTGAAAGGGGGATCCATGATCACAGCCGACATAGCTCATGCTTACAATCGGGAATTATTTTGTTTTCCTGGGCGCAGCATTGATGTGAAAAGCTCAGGATGCAATCTTTTAATTCGTCAAATGAAAGCTCAAATGATCACTAAACCGGAAGATCTTGTAGAGGCTTTAGGGTGGTCGAAGAAAAAAATGAAGAAAACGGCTCAGCGTAATTTGTTTGTCGATTTAAACGACACTGAAATGAAAGTCTATCAATTGCTCAATGAACATGATCATCTCCATTTGGATGAAATCCTTCTGAGAACCGATTTTTCAACAACCCAACTGGCGACCGTGATGCTTAGTTTAGAAATGCAAGGTCTGATCAAAGTGCTACCCGGAAAACTTGTTTCATTGATCTGAAGTGACCAATTTAACTAAAATATAGATGTTTTGATCCGCTATAAATAGTCAATTCTATTACATTTGCACCCAAGAAAATTTACATGAAACAACTTCCGCTTATTCTTAGTTCCCTGTCCCTGATTGGTGTGGCCATACTTTTCGGTATGAAAACCAAAGACCAGAAAAAGAGCAGGCAAGTAATTACTACAAAAGATTCTACCGGAAAGGAAATTACCCTTTCTGCAACCCGAATTGCCTATGTAGATATCGATACACTTGAGGCACATTATGATTATTTTAAGAAGAAAAAGTCAGAATTTGAAGCCCGCCAGAAGAACATAGACGGTGAATTAGAACGTATGGCGAATGCTTTACAAAATGAATATATTGCATTACAGAAAAAAGCTCAAAAAGGCGAATTGTCTCAATCTGAAGGGGAGGCCGCTCAGCAAAAACTAATGCAGAAGCAACAAGATTTGGAAATAAAACGCCAAAGTATGGGCAATAAATATCTTAAGGATCAGGAAGATTTTAATAAAGAGATTCATGATAATCTGCACGCCTATATTGAAAAATATAATGAAGAAAAAGGCTACGATTATATCCTTTCTTACTCAAAAGATGGTTCGATATTGTTTGCCAACCAGGATCTTGATATTACAAACGATATCGTAAAAGGAATGAATGAAGAAAAATTCACTCCTAAAAAAAATACTAAAGACACCCTTACCCAAAAATAACATGAGAAACAAAATTGTAGCCGGAAATTGGAAAATGAATCTCGGTATTCAGCAAGGTGCTGACCTGATAAAGAATATTATTGAGGCAAAGCCCCAACTTAATCCTCATCAAAAGGTTATTTTTTGCACCCCATTTACACATTTGAATTCGTCATCCGAAGTGTTGAAAAGTGCACCCTCAGGGTATTTATTGGGCGCTCAAAATTGCCATGATCAACCTTCCGGAGCCTATACCGGTGAAATTTCTGTCGATATGCTGACCGAACTTCAGGTTTCAGCAGTGATCATCGGCCATTCAGAGCGTCGTCAGTATTTTGGAGAATCCAATGAATTTCTAAAAAATAAGGTTGATTCCTTAGTGTCCAAAGGAAAAATGATTTTGTTCTGTTGCGGTGAACCACTGAGCATACGTGAATCCGATAAACAAAATGAATACGTTGCCCGGCAGTTACAAGAAAGCTTGTTTCATCTGAGTGCTGAAGCCATGATGAATCATATCGTGATTGCATATGAACCCATTTGGGCAATCGGCACCGGCGTTACAGCTTCAACTCAACAGGCGCAAGATATGCATGCCTTTATCAGAAGCTTATTGAAAGAAACCTATCATGAAGATGTTTCCAAAGAGATCTCTATTCTTTATGGCGGAAGCTGTAATGCGACAAATGCGGCTGAATTGTTTGCATGTCCGGATGTAGATGGTGGTCTTATTGGCGGCGCTGCACTAAAAGCCGAAAGCTTTTTGCCTATCATTTCGGCTATGCCCTAATGAACAATTACATCTCGGATAAAGGTTTCACCCAAATATTGATTGATTTTTTCCAATAATAGTTGCTTGTTATAGGACAACTCATGCTTTAAAGGAGCCACATCCGTGTAAATATGTAGTTTGTGATCCTGTATCATCAGATCTGTGGTGTGTTTGGCAACCGTTTTGCCCATCAGCATTTCCCAGTCATTTTTCAGTCGAATGGCCATGAATCGATACTTCCAGTTACTTTCCTGAAACATTTTTTGCAAAGCTTCCTGCATAGAGTATTGTGCCATCTATCCTAAAAATACGAAATTTTTAATATCCTCTTTCGTAATCTTATCATCACACAAAATGATGAGCCTTTCTACGACATTTCTAAGTTCACGGATATTCCCGGTCCATTTATGTTTCTTCAAATATTCCATCGCATCTTTTTCGATGATAATTTCCTTCTTTCGATATTCTTCACAAATTTCTTTAATGAAATATTTGGTCAGAATAGGAATATCTTCGATACGTTCATTGAGTGAAGGAACCTGTATTTCAATCACGTTGAGACGATGATATAAATCGAGGCGAAAATTTCCGTTTTCAATTTCCTTTTTCAGATCCTTATTCGTAGCAGCAACAACCCGGACGTTTACGTCTATATCTTTTTCACCACCTACGCGAGTAATTTTACCTTCCTGCAGTGCCCTTAGAACCTTAGCCTGAGCACTTTGACTCATATCTCCAATTTCATCCAAAAACAGCGTACTTCCATCGGCTTGTTCAAATTTTCCAATTCTTTGCTTAATAGCGGTTGTAAATGCACCTTTTTCATGACCAAACAATTCACTTTCAATCAATTCGGTTGGTATTGCCGCACAGTTGACCTCTACTATAGGTTTGGATCTTCGATTGCTTTTTTCATGCACCCATCGAGCTACCAATTCCTTACCGCTTCCATTTTCACCGGTGATTAATATTCTTGCATCTGTTGGCGCTACCCGGTCTATGGTCGATTTAATTTGGTTGATCTTATCGCATTCGCCAATGATATCCTGTATTCCATTGATCTTACGTTTTAAGGTATTGGTTTCGTTGACCAGAGAACCTTTGTCTATGGCATTACGAATTGTTATAAGCAGTCGGTTTAAATCCGGAGGTTTTGAAATGAAATCAAAGGCACCTTTTTTTACAGCTTCCACGGCTGCCTCCATCGTCCCGTGACCTGATATCATGATAATTGGCACCTCTATTCCTTCTTTGATCAATCTGTCCAATAATTCCATGCCATCACATTTAGGCATTTTGATATCACTTAAAACGCAATCATATTTTCTGGCTTTAATTAAATTAAGGCCTTCCAAACCATCTACGGCTTCATCGACCTCATAATCCTCACTCATCAGAATTTCCGCAAGGGATTTTCTGATACTTTTTTCATCATCTATGACTAATATTTTTGCCATCTATAAAATTTGGGTCTAAATATAAGCATTAATCCATCCTATTCAATAAGGATATGCCAATAATGACAGATAAGCACAAGATATTCTTATTTTTGATTGTCACGCCATTCATACACCCAACTGCTTTGTATCATTTCCAAATGACCTTCAGTACTTTCTTCTCTCTTTCCGGCAAATCCATCTAATGACAATACCCAATCCAGCAAGTCTGTAAACCGAACTCGGTATATTTTTGATTCATTGAAATCATCACCGAATTTTTCATACAGCTTGAGTGCGATGTCTTCATAATCATTCCAATGGATAGGGGGTTCGTAAGTCATAATTACAGTTTGAATTAGTTAATGATATTATTCACCATGAATAAGAGATTGATCAGGAATATGAACATGAATTTCACCTGATCCCTTGAGCAAAATACATTGACAGCTTAGGCGTGAATTAATTTTAGGATTGCGGGCGCGATCAATAAAATCTTCCTCTTTATCTGAAAGCTCTTCCACCAAATCTTCTCCTGAATTGAGGTAAATATGGCAGGTGCTGCAAGCGCATACCCCACCACAATTGTGGTGCAGGTGAATATTGTTTTTTAAAGCGACCTCAAGAATACTGTCATCTTCAGGGCAATTTTCGACTGATATTGGGGCTAGTCCCTTTTGTTCAAAAGTAAAATGAATTGTATGCATCGTTATAGAATTCGCAAAAATAGAATACTGGCATGGGATTATCTATATCTTTTATTGATAATCACCATAAAAGAAAAAAGGATACTCGCAGGTATCCTTTTTAATGTTATTAGGTTTTGACTATTACACGTTTTCAAGCACTTTAGGGGCTGCTGCCAAAATTTCCTCATTGGCTTTGTTCGCATATTTTTCAAAATTCTTGACAAACATGGCAGCGAGTTCGTATGCTTTTCGGGTATATTCTTCTTTATTCTCCCAGGTAGATTGAGGGATGAGCAATTCGGAGGGAACATCCGGACAGGTAACCGGCATATCAAATCCAAAGACCGGATGTGATTCGTATTCTACCTGATCCAAAGAACCATTGATTGCAGCGGTAATCATAGCACGGGTATAACTTAGTTTCATTCGATTGCCAACACCATAAGGGCCGCCGCTCCAACCGGTATTCACCAACCAAACTTTTACATCAGGGTGCTCATCGAGTTTTTTACCAAGCAATTCGGCATATCTGGTAGGGTGGAGAGGTAAAAACGCACGTCCAAAGCAAGCACTGAATGTAGCTTGAGGTTCGGTAACACCTACTTCTGTTCCGGCTACTTTAGCCGTGTACCCGCTAATGAAACTATACATTGCCTGACCTTTATTTAAACGTGAAATCGGCGGTAAAATTCCATATGCATCACAGGTCAAAAAGAAAATATTCTTAGGGTCGCCTCCGATACTCGGCTCTTTGGCATTATTAATATGGAATATTGGATAAGCAACACGAGTATTCTCGGTTATCGATCCATCCATGAAATTAACTTCATTGGTACCATCAATATATGTAGTGTTTTCAACCAAAGCATTTGGTTTGATCGCACCATAAATCTGAGGTTCTTTTTCTTCGGTCAGGTCGATACATTTTGCATAACATCCACCCTCAAAATTAAAAACTGATCCATCATCCCATCCGTGCTCATCATCACCTATTAATTTACGTTGCGGATCTGCACTTAAAGTAGTCTTACCCGTGCCGCTCAGTCCAAAGAACAACGCAACATCACCCGATTCACCTTCATTTGCAGAGCAGTGCATACTCAATACCCCCTTTTCATGAGGAAGGATATAATTCAATACACCAAATATTCCTTTCTTCATTTCACCGGTATAAGCACTGCCACCAATGAGAATCATTCTTTTCGTGAAGTTAACAATGGTAAAATTAGCCTGACGAGTTCCGTGAACGGCCGGATCAGCCTCAAATCCTGGTGCCTGAATGATGGTCCAATCAGGATTCTGAGTCTTTATTTCGTCCTCTGAAGGGCGTAAAAACAAGTCGTAACAGAATAAGTTGGCCCATGGGGCTTCATTTATCACCCGAATATTCAGACGATGTTTCGGATCGGCGCAAGCATAAGCATCGCGTACCCACAACTCTTTTTGTGCCAGGTGTGCCGTAATGTCTTGGTATATTTTATCAAAATGTTCCGGAGAAATAGCAATATTAATATCACTCCAATCAACACTGTTTTCAGTTATACTATCTTTTACAGTAAATTTATCCTTAGGTGAGCGACCTGTAAATTTGCCGGTACGGACAGCAAGAGCACCCATATTGGTAATCGTGCCTTGTCCTAAAGCTACGGTTTGGTCTGACAATTCTTTTGGAGACAAATTCCAATTTACCTTCGAAGGGTGTATACCCAGATCGCTTAATTGTGCGGATGGGTTCTTTAGTCCTATTTCCTGCATTTTCTTAGATTTAGGCCGCAAAGATACTGTTCACCTTTCCATTTTTATAATTAACTATTTCATAATTTGTTAACAGTAATTAATCAAATAATAACAAATATATGTTTGAACATACAATAAAATTCCACAACTTTGCACCTAAACTAAAATAAAATGAAAAAAACACTTTACTTCCTATCCATGATTGCATTTTTGGCTTCTTGTCAATCCGCACCTTCAGGTGAAAATGCTCAAACTGCTGAACAACAAGAAGCCGCCAAGGCTAAAGGTGCAGCTTACACCGTTGATAATGCCCAAAGTACCCTGACCTTTGTTGGATCTAAGCCAGTAGGTACGCATACCGGTACGTTTAAACTTACCGAAGGAAATTTAACGGTAGAAGACGGAAACATTAGCAGCGGGAAATTTACTTTTGACATTAACTCATTAAATATTACGGATGAGGACACTTCCTATAAGGCGAAACTGACCGGACATTTACTCTCTCCGGACTTTTTTGATGCAGCTAAATACAAAACAGCTACTTTCGAGATTACCTCTTGCCAGGCTCTGACTAACGATACGAACGGTACTCACAGAATATCAGGTAATTTGACGATGAAGGACAGTACCAAAAATGTAACCTTCACATCAAAAGTTACACTTTCTGACACGCAATTGAAAGCAACAGCAGACTTTAATATTGATCGTACCCAGTGGGGACTGTTTTACGGAAATGATAAATCCTTAGGAGATAAATTCATTTACCCGGAAGTAAAAATCAAATTTGATATTACTGCAAACAAATAAATAGAAACATTATTATCTCATAGAAATGACCATCTTCAAGATGGTCATTTTTTTGTGAATATAATACCCTATCGAAGAATTAGAATACTTAATTGTCAACCCTGTATTACCTTCGTTTAACCATCATGAATACAGCCATCTGCGTGCGAGAAATATCTAAATCCTTCGGGAATTTCAGTGCGGTTAATCAACTCAGTTTTACAGTACAACAAGGTGATATCTACGGATTTTTAGGCCCCAATGGATCTGGTAAAAGCACGACGCTGCGTATGATGATGGGATTAATAAAACCCAGTGCCGGTGATATCGAAATATTCGGCACCTCATTGAGCCTGCATCGTCATTCAATTATGCGTAAAGTAGGTTGTATCATTGAGAAACCGGACTTTTACGGGTACATGAGTGCCCTAGACAATTTGAAGTTGTTTGCCCGGGCTAATTTATTAACTTATTCGCCCAAGCAATATCAGGATTTGTTTCATTTGGTTGGATTGACCGGGCGTGAAAAAGATAAGGTTAAAACTTACTCTCATGGTATGAAGCAACGATTGGGTTTGGCTCAAGCCTTGATTCATGACCCTGAACTAATTATCCTTGACGAACCCAATACCGGATTAGATCCTCAGGGTATAATCGATCTTCGTAATCTAATTCTGCAACTCAATCAGGAAAGAGGAAAAACGATTTTATTCTCATCCCATATTTTGACTGAGGTACAACAACTCTGCAATAGGATGGTGGTTATTAATAAAGGTAAATCTGTGGTTGAAGGTAAGGTTGAAGAATTATTGTCTACCGAATCTATGCATGTCAGAATTGAATTATCTCAGTTGGATAAAGCCATTGAATCCATAAATCAAAGTACCTATCGTCCTAAGCTGGTCAATATAGATGATCATTTGTTTCGATTTAAAATGAGCAAGCAAGAGATTCCTGAGTTGTTGAGATTTTTCATGGACCAACAAATTGACATACTCAGAGTGGATTATAGAAATGAACTGGAAGAATATTTTTTAAAAATAACGACCGATCAATCATGAAAGAATTTAAAGCCATATTGATCAATGAGCTGATTAAAACCATGAAAAGACCCAGGACTTATATCGGGTTCGGTGTCATTACCTTCGTCTGCCTCATGCTTCAAGCTGCCTTCTACAAGGATGGAAAGGAAATACTTTCTTTCGTGACCCAGCAATTTGAAAATGTATTTAATATAGAAGGGCGAGTATTGAATGGCAATTTGATTTGTTTTATTCTTTTGCAAACCCTCATCGTACAAATGCCATTATTAGTGGCTTTAGTAACAGGCGATGCTGTTAGTGGCGAAACAGCCAGTGGTACGATTCGGTTCTTATTAACACGTCCGGCCAGTCGCACTAAAATCGTTTTAGCCAAATGGTTGGCCGGTTTGTTTTATACTTTACTCCTGCTGATTATATTGGGTATAATGGCTTTGGTCGTATCGCGATTCATATTCGGTGAAGGTGACCTGATGTCCCTCAACAGTGAAGGACTTACGGTGATCTCCGGTGATGATATCAATTGGCGTTGGGGTTATGCATTTTTAATTGCCTTTCTGTCTTTAGGCGTAGTGGCCTCATTGGGTACATTTTTGTCCTGTATCCTGGATAATTCCATTACACCCATCGTGAGTGTAATGGCCATCATTATTATTTTCACCATTATTGGTATGTTCGATTTACCGAGCTTTGATGTGATCAAACCATTCCTGTTCACTACCCATATGATTTCCTGGAAGAACTTGTTTGAAGATCCAATTCCATTTCAAGATATTCTCATTTCCATAGTTGTATTGGCCTTTCATATCCTTTTATTTATCTCTTTGTCTATATTTTATTTTAATCGTAAAGACATCCAATCCTGATGAAATCTGTCACACTTTTTTTTCTGCTTATCATATCGTCTAGTTGTTTCGCCGGAGATGATCCGGGTACCTTAATTCGCAATTTGAATAAAAAATTCAAATTGATCAATGACTATACGGCTCAAGTATATATGCAGTTTGACATTCCGGGGGTGAAAATGAAGAGTATGAATGGGAAGGTGTTTTATAAACAACCGGATAAATTTCGCATCAAAGCCAAAGGAATTTTCTTTTTGCCCAAACAAAACCCAATGCAGCAAGTCAGCAGTATGCTATTGGATACCATGTCTTATACCTCGGTAATCTCCGGATATGAAACGATACAAGGTAAGAATTGTGCCATTGTCAATATCATTCCATTAAAAAATACCTCAGAACTCATTTTAGGAAAATTTTGGATCGACTTGCAAAACCCACTCGTATATCGTTCACAAATTACCACACGTAACAGTGGAACGCTGGACACGGAAAGTTTCTATAGCGATCGATCAGCTTATGCATTACCGGAAAAAGTCATTATTCATGTAGAAGTCAATAAAATAAAAGTTCCTAAGATGATGGCAGCGGATTTAAATAAAAAATCCAAGCCTAAATCGGATCCGAATATTAAAGAAAAAGGGACGATTATTTTAAGTTTTTCAAACTATAAAATAAATACCAAACTGGATGATGAAGTGTTTATTAAGGAAGATTAATCCTTAAGATGCTTTCAATAATTTTTCCAGTTTGCCGGCTGTTTGCGGATGATAATTCATGCGGGCTTGCTCAAATATTTTCTTAGCCATCTCTTTACCTTTAGGTGTTTTCAGCATTTCTGAATATAGAGGCTCCAAAAATTTCATACGACCTACCCGTGATAAAAAGTCTGTCATAGCAGCATAAGCCGGTTCATATCCCGTTGCTATCGCGAGCTTATACCATTCATCTGCAATTTCACTATTGCCGGACTGAGTCAATTTGAATACCAAATCCAGGTCAGCCATTTTTTCAAGGGATAAAGTTCTTGGGAGTTTGCGTAAGAACTGCAACCATTCATGCGTTGACCAATTTCTGGCATTCAATTTTGAAGCGGTCAGACTCGTTTCAAAATCCTTTCGCTGTGCATCTACATTCACAAAACGGGATGGTGTAAGATGCGGACAATTATCCGGAAGACTCGGCTCATAAATCCATTCTCTTACCTTTAATTGATTCCTTTTATTGGTATCTCCCTCAAACAAATGCTTATCCATAAAGACTAAGCATATTTCAGTAGTAGTAGGTTTAAATGCATTAGTACTAAAATATTGATTCAAGAAAGCATCAAATTTTGGTCTACCTACATTTCTTTCTAACATTCTTAAGAATACCGCACCTTTTTCATAGGGAATATTCGAAAATCCATCTCCCGGGTGACGCTTATTCAGATCAACCCTCAATCGGGTATCCGCATGCGTCATACCTAAAGTTGCGAAATCGCTTTGCATATCCTGATATCCCAGTTCCCATAGCATTTCGGTATACGATGTATCGGTAATGCTTTCCATGATACGGCGTTCGAAATAGGTTGTAAATCCTTCATTCAACCATAGATCGTCCCAAACCGCATTCGTGACCAGATTTCCACTCCAGCTATGGGCCATTTCATGGGCGATTAAAGACACCAAACTTTTATCACCGGCTATGATTGTCGGTGTTGCAAATGTCAAACGAGGGTTTTCCATACCACCGATAGGAAAGGATGGGGGAGCAATCAGTACATCATATTTACCCCAACGATAAGGACCGCCCAAAGCTTCGGCAGCCTTCATCATGGCCGGAATATCACTCAGTTCCCTGGCAGCTTGTTCCAGTTGTGAGGGTTCGGTATAGACTCCGGTACGTTCATCAATCGCTTGATATTCAATATCACCAATGGCCAAGGCAATCAAATAGGTTGGAATCGGTATTTCCATATCAAAATCATACAAAGCCTTTTCATTTTTCTCCGTAGGATTCTTTGCACTCATCACTGCCATCATCCCTTTAGGTACTTGCACGGAAGCATGATAGGTGATGCGATTGGCAGGTGCATCCTGACAGGGAATGAGTGAACGGGCTTGAATACTTTCACATTGGGTAAACATGTATGGCATTTTTTTACCGGCGGTTTGTTCCGGCGCTAACCATTGCATCGCTAATGCTTTAGGTCCGGTTGTATATTCAATAGACACTATACTATCCTTTTCGGTAATCGGAATGGACAATCCACTGCCATAACTCTCTAAAAAAGGTGTGAGGAAGAATTGAACTTCTTTACCATTGACCTTGATTTTTCTGATAGTCAAATCATAGGTATCAAAATGAATAAACTTTGCTTTCGTCAGGTTTTCAAAAGACCATGTGGCCAATGCATCTACTTGCTTCTTATCAAAATCAACAATGGCTTCCCAATTGAGATGCTTGGTTCGAACATCTTTGATATTTGAAAAAGTATGGGTGGCCGGATTAAATTCTATGACATTGCTGCTATTTCCCGGTTTGCAAGCCTGCAAAACAACGGTAATCAAGAATATCTGTGCGAGTATTTTATGCATATAAAAAATTAAAGGGATAAAAGTAAAGAAAAATTGGAAACACCGCGCATCGTGGTGTAAAACGAAACGCCCTTAAAACTAGCTATTCGTAAATATACTGTACGAAGCCTCAGCCTGTATGATCAGCATTTCATAACCGTTTAGAATTTGTGCCCCTTCCTTTTCGCAAAAGGTTAGAAACTTCGTTTTCTCCGGATTATAGATCATATCAAATGCAAAATGCTTGTCGCTCACAAATCCATAGGGGATGGGTAAAAGATCATTCACATCCGGATACATGCCCACCGGTGTTGTATTGATGAGTATGGTATAGTCATTAAAAAGGGCTTCGGTTAAATCGCCATAGGTGATCCCTTCATTGATTTCATTCCTGGAAACGTGCAGAAAGGGAACATGATGTTTTTGCAAGACATATCTCACCGCCAATGAGGCTCCACCGGCTCCAAAGATGAGGGCTTTCTTATGACGAAGGGAGAGGTGTTTGAGTAAGGATTCTTCAAACCCGATCACATCCGTATTATAACCTTTCAACCGGCCTTTACGAATCGTAATGCAATTCACCGCACCGACCTGCTGTGCGATAGGGTCTATTTCATGAAGATAGGGAATGATTTTTTCCTTGTAAGGAATTGTGACATTCAAACCATCCGGATTTTCAGTGAGAATCAATTCACCTAATTGGTCTAAATCTTTGAGCGGAAAAGATTGATAGATCGCATCAATTTGTTCTTCTTTGAATTTGCGTGTGAAATATTCCTCAGAAAATGAATGACTGAGCGGGTAACCTATGAGACCGTATTTTGGAGAATGTTTAATGATGAATGTTTAATGATGAATAATGACAATCATTCAATGTAGCGCATAATTAAACATTTAACATTTAGCATTCAACATTGACATAAGTTCTATTTATCGAGGTAAAACATAAAGGTATCTCCACGCAGACCAACTCGAGTGGCTTCTAAGGGAATCACTTCATTTGGAGCAATATTACCCAAATTGACATTACATCCACACAGCTCAAGGAAGTATACCTGTTGTGCTTTTTGCGGGGCTTCCCAAATAATTTTATCCTGTGGTATTTGAGTCAGAATTTCCTGTACCAAGCCTTCACGAACTTCACCGCTACTTCTATAAATGCCTACATTTCCTGCTTCACGGGCTTCCGCAATGACATATTGACTACCGGCTTCCAATTCAGCCTTCATCAATTCAATCCATTTGTAAGGCGGTATAATGTGTGCCGCATCTTTACTTCCGACTTCACTGAGCACGGTTACATGCTTGGCTAGTTTTTCGATATAGCCACATTTTTCAGAATGGGGTATCGTGATGGAACCATCGGAAACTTCAACATATTTCAATCCAAAATCCTGTATCATTTGAAGATACTCTTCAAAACGATCACGAATTAAAAACGCCTCGAATAAAGTTCCTCCCAAATAAACAGGAATATCCTGGTCGGCATAGACCTTAAATTTTTCTTTCAAATTTGGAGTCACCATAGAGGTTCCAAATCCTAATTTCACTATATCCGTATATGGACCGGCTATGGATAGAAAATTCTTTACTTCTTCTATACTGAGACCTTTATCCATCACCATGGTCAGTCCTTCGGTTCTGTTTTTTTGAGTACGGGTTGGAATTTGAGGAAGATTGTAATTCATGGCGCAAAAATAGGGAAAAGTAATTAACGGATTTGGAATTTATGACCGAGCTTAAACGGCTACATGACTGAACGCATTTTACTGCTTTTGCAGACGGATCAACAGATCATACACTGCTTTCACATCCGGTATCATTTCCAGTTTACTACCGGCATTCAGCGTACCCGGGATCATTCCTTTTATTCTATTTTGATCCGGGATCAGAGGCCCAAAAGTAATGGTGCCGCTGAGGTCGGCATTTTCGGTATAGCTTATTTCCGGCAAGGTTTTTATCTGCAGCGATTGAAAGGTTTGGGTAAACAATCCTGATCGAATAATTACCCGATCCTGAGTAATGCCATATATGGTTTTCGCTCTTATTCGGGCATCTACAAAAAATCGACCGAATATGAGATATAAACCGACCAGTACAAATGGAATACCCCAAAGTTTAAAGAAAAAAGGAGTGCCCATCGCGAATGCCATTATTTCCCAAAAGATGGCAAAGCCTCCCCAAAGTAAACTAAAGGGAACCATGAAAAGGTCTGTTTTGCGAAAAAGCAATCCCGTTTTCGGACGCCCCGTCCATTGAAAGTTTTCATGTGCAGTGAGGGCAGGGGTGAGTTCCTGTTCAAGATCGAAATTCATGACAAGCAAATTTCGTTCAATATACGATTTTTTCATTGGAGCCGATTGAAGGCAAAACCACATTTAGCCTGATGATTGATCCAGCACATAAAAGTCACACTTTCATTCTTCCGAAGCATCCATTATCTTTATCGCATGCTTCCAATTTCTACAACAGACCTATTGCCTCAAAAGGCCCCTTTCACCATGGTCGATACATTGTTGGTATCCAATGATCAATCCATTGAAACAACGTTCACTATTCCCCAAGAAAACCCAATGGTGAACGATGAAGGATTTTTTACCGAAGGAGGCCTCATTGAAAATATGGCTCAAAGTACAGCGGCCGGATCCGGTTATTTTTTTACCAGTCGGGGAGAGGAAGTGCCGGTGGGATATATAGGCGCTGTCAAGCATGTGGAAATAGTGCAATTGCCAAAGGTGGGGGAGCAATTACATACTTTTATGGAGACTAAAAACCGCATTGGGAATGCCAGCATCGTAGCCGGTAAAATTTATTCGGAGAATCGTTTAGTAGCTTCCTGTGAATTAACTATTTTTGTGAACAACTAAAAAAAATTATAGATCATGAAAAAGATCGCTTTATTTCTTTTGCTTCAGATGGTTCTTATCGGATCAAAATCTGCAATGGCCCAATTGAGCGCCGATGATGTATTTAAAACGAAGGTGCCTGTGACCTGGTTGGGTATCGATTTTTCGGAAGTCCGTTTTATTGGTCCGGCTTCAGGTTGGGGGGAAGTGAGTACGAAGTCACCGACAGAAATGCGTGATAATTATTTCCCGGCCTGGAATAACCTGATTGCCAATGAACCAAAAAATTTCCGTGTGGAAGAAGCCGTTTCCCGGCCTTCGGTTGAATATGCGATTGAGGTGACTGCAAAAGCAAATGAAAAATCCAATAAAAAAGAAATTTTCAGTGAATCCATTTCTGATTATCAACTTTTAAAAGAAGATGATATCAAGGCCATGGTAAAAAAATACGACTTCAAAGGTAAAACGGGTTTAGGTTTTTGTCTGATCGCAGAAGGCATGAGCAAGGGAAGAGAAGAAGCGAGCTTCTGGGTCACCTTTGTGGATATGGATAGTAAAAAAGTATTATATACAAAACGTGTAACCGGTAAAGCCGGCGGTTTTGGATTCAGAAATTATTGGGCCGGTTCAGTGAAAAGCGTCTTCAAAACCATGAAGAAGGATTTCTTAAAGTGGGATTAAGATTTGCAGAACCAACTACCAGTTAACATCACTGCTACCGCTCTTACAACTCCTTTAGCCATAGGGGTAGATGAAAATATGCAAGCCTTATTATTAGGTGCTAGCGGAATACAGCAGTTACACGATGAGCAGTTTTCAAATTTCCGTTTACCCCTTGCGGCATTTGATCAAAATCAGATTGCGGCATGGCAAGACCGGTTTAATACATATTCCCGCTTCGACAGTCTATTATTAGCTTGTGCGGCGCAATTAAAGGATAAATGTACTATCGATTTATCTTCTCCGGAAGTGGCGATCATCATGTCGACAACCAAAGGAAACATTGAATTATTAGACGATGTCCGGCATACCGAAAAATGCTTACTGACCTACTCGGCCAATTTGTTGAAAGATTATTTCCAAAACCCCAATGAACCCTTTATCATTTCCAATGCCTGTATATCCGGACTGAGTTCCATTCTTTGGGCAAAAAGATTATTACAAAGCAACCAATTTAAACATGTCGTTGTGATCGGTTGTGATGTTCTGACCCGTTTTGTCATCAGTGGGTTCAATTCATTTCATGCCCTGAGCAAAGAGCCTTGCAGACCATTTGATAGTCAACGTAACGGCATCAATCTGGGAGAGGCAGCCGCAGCTTGTATTCTGAGTGCCGGAGATAATGTTGAAGGTGTTGAAATTTTATCAGGACTCGTCAGCAATGATGCCAATCATATTTCAGGCCCTTCAAAGACCGGTGAAGAACTGGCCCATTGCATTCAGTATGCTTTACAATCCGCCAATATTCAACCAACGGAAATAGGTTTTATTTCTGCCCACGGAACAGCGACAGTCTATAATGATGAGATGGAATCTAAAGCTTTTGAAATAGCCGGCCTTACGAACATTCCGGTGTTCAGCCTGAAAGCTCATTACGGACATACTTTAGGTGCTGCCGGTGTACTTGAAACCATCATCAGTTCCGAATGCCTGAAGAAAAATATCGTACTTCCCAGTGTTAACTTTGAATCCATGGGTGTCAGCGGAAATATTCAAGTCAATACGCATTTATTGCAGAAGGAAAGCCGTTATGCCATCAAAACCGGTAGTGGATTTGGTGGTTGTAATGCGGCATTGTTGCTGGGTATCAATATGTAATCTGTTTTTTTCGAATCCAAATATCTCCAACAAAAACCTTCCGTGCAATCCTTTCATCAGTGATCCAATAATCGTAAAGCTGATTATACTTCGATGTATAAAATTTGTCCGTCATCCAATCTGTGGCCTTTTTGTCGTAAAATTGCATTGTGAAAAAAATCGATATCCACACCCACATCATGCCCGAAAAAATCCCGAATTGGTTTCAAAAATTCGGTTATGGCGAATTTATTCATTTGGAGCACCATAAACCCTGTTGTGCCCGCATGATCAAAGGCGATAAATTCTTCCGTGAGGTCGAAAGTAATTGCTGGGAACCTCAGGATCGGCTGAAGGAGATGGATGAAACAGAAGTGGATATTCAAGTCCTGTCGACCATACCCGTTTTATTTAATTATTGGGCCAAACCGGCGGACGGACTCGAAACTTCCCGTTTCTTCAATGATCATATAGCCCAATGTGTCGATCATCGACCGGATCGGTTTATTGGTCTGGGTACAGTGCCTTTACAAGATATTGATATCGCGATTCGAGAAATGGAACGCATAGTGAAGGAGCTCAAAATGCCCGGTATCGAAATTGGATCTAATATTAATCAAGTCAATCTCGGTGATGCGCGCTTTGATCCTTTTTGGGAAGCCGCCCAGGAGTTGGGTTGCAGCATCTTCGTACATCCCTGGGAAATGATGGGTGAAGATCAGATGCAAAAATATTGGCTTCCCTGGTTGGTGGGCATGCCGGCCGAAACATCGAGAGCCATTTGTAGCATGATCTTCGGTGGCGTCATGGAAAAATTCCCTCAACTCAAAATTGCCTTTGCGCACGGCGGCGGATCATTTCCGGCTACGGTGGGTCGGGTAGAGCATGGGTTTAAAGTTCGCCCCGACTTATGTGCCATCGACAACCCCGTTAATCCACGCAATTATCTCGGGCATTTTTGGGTCGATAGTCTGGTGCATGATGCCGTTTCATTTGATCTTTTGATGAAGGTGATCGGGGAAGATAAAATTTGCTGCGGCAGCGACTATCCCTTCCCTTTAGGCGAGCATCGTCCCGGTGGACTCATCGAAAGCCTTACTCTGACAGATGAGGTAAAACATAAATTATTATTCCATAATGCCATGCAATGGTTGGGCTTGTAGTCATTTACTATTATGAAAAAAACAATCAGTCTGTTTGCCGTCGGGATTTCACTCATCTTGCTCATCCTGAGTTGGTTTTACCTTTGGCGTTCAAATACCGTTGTGCCAAATGAAAAAGCTTATCTCTATATCCGTACCGGAGCCACCTATTCGGATGTTTTGGATAGCTTGACCAAACATCAGTATATCAGGCATCTCGGGAGTTTCAAGACCGTGGCCTCTCTCATGAAGCTCGAACAAAACATTCATGCCGGCCGATACGAAATCGTTTCAGGCATGGGCAATTACAGCATCGTCCGTATGCTCAAAAGCGGCAGACAAAAACCGGTGAAGCTCGTCATCAATAAACTTCGAACCAAAACGGATATCGTCCGTAAACTGGATGCGGCACTCGAACCCGACAGTACTTCTTTCGCTCAATTACTGAACGATACTGCTTTTTTGAAAACGTGGAATCTAAACACATCTCAAGTACAATGCTTATTTGTACCCGCCACCTATGAATGTTATTGGAACACGACTGCCGAGAAGGCCATTTCAAAAATTGCTGAAGCTTATACGAGGTACTGGAATGACGAACGAAAACAATTGGCAGCGTCAATTGGATTGAGTATACCACAGGTCATCACCATCGCTTCGATTGTAGAAGAAGAAACGAACCAAGATGATGAGAAAGCGAGGATTGCCAGTGTATATCTCAATCGCTATAAACTCGGTATGATGTTAGGCGCCGACCCAACCGTAAAATTTGCAGTCGGTGATTTTACTTTAAGACGTATCCTGAATAAGCACACTCAGTTTGCTTCACCTTATAATACTTATCAAGTCAAGGGCCTGCCACCGGGACCTATATGTACACCCGGCAAGGCGAGCATCGATGCGGTATTGCACGCAGAGAAAACGAATTTCTTATTCTTCTGTGCGAAAGAAGACTTCACCGGTCACCATAATTTTGCAGTGACTTACGACGAGCATCTTCAAAATGCACGACGCTATCAGGCGGCTTTAGATGCCCGGAAAATCAAATAATTTTTTTGCCCCCAGCGAGGATTTCGTTCGTTACAAGGGTATTACATGGGGACCCTGAACCCCGTTCCGGGGCAGTGTGAGAGCGGAGAAGGAGAGCGGATGAGGTGCTGAATACTTTACGTCATTGCGAGGCACGAAGCAATCCTATGCTACGAAGTGTTTTTATCATGTCATACCATCGTCGCGGTCTCTCGCTGTCAGGTGCGAGCCCGGCCTAGTGCGGGTTAGAAAGAGAAAGGGAAAGAATAAGAATGATTAAGAGAATGAGAATGAATGAGAAGATTACGTCCCCGCAGCGGTCTCTCACTTTGGAGGACCCTGCGGTTTAGAAAGAGAAAGGGAAAGAATGAGAATGAGTAGGAGAATGAGAATGAATGGGAAGATTACGTCCCCGCAGCGGTCTCTCGCTTCAAGGGGCGAGCCAAGCCTCGCTCTGGAGGACCCTGCGGTTCAGGAGAATGAGAATCAATGGGAGGATGCGATATTGTTCAGCCGTTTATGATATGGGTGAAGGCCCTAAATACTTTTCCAATGGATTATCTATTATTCATGAATGATGTTAACTTTGAGATACCGGAGTTGAGTAAACAAATACCATGGAAGAAGAGATCAATGTTGATGTTGATGTAGACTGTAGTCGGGATTCCGCAGGGTCGCTCAGAGCAGCAGATTTCGTAAATCGAAGCCGCAGAGTCCCTGAGGCGGGAGACACTCTGGAGACCGAAGGAGCTACAACTCCATTCTTTGATGCTATTACAAAAGATAGGAAATGCGAAGATTAACATTTACTAGAATACTATTGCTTTTGGGTATTATACTAGCTTCTTTTTTGATATTTTTATTGTTTAAAAGACCATCAGGCCGTACATATGTATCTTATAAGCAGTCATATCTAATTGCGAAAAAATATTTTACAGCATTTAATGACACTAGCAAGGTAAAAAATTTGGAGGATATAAATAAACTAGTCGACAAGAATCACCTAGATATTATTCTTATAACTGGTACAAATTTAAATAATTACAAATGTTATGTATTTGAAAAGTACTTTAATACTCAAGATACAGTAAAGGAGGTTGAATTCTATTTTGATAGATGGGCACTTTATGAAATTAGATTACATGAAATTGAAAAAGTTAAGTAATAAGATTAATTCCTATCGGGGTGATTTTGCCTCCAAAAGGAATCACGTTACTTGGTCTCGTCTTTTTTCTCCGCACGGTAGTCTGTTAAATCTCTCCCACTTCTACGCATGGGTCTCCACCTCAGGACTCTGCGAGTTAGTTACCGTACTAAAACTATAAGGTCTAAATACTTTACTAATGGATAATCTATTATTCATGAATGATGTTAACTTTGAGAGACCGGAGTTGAGTAAACAAATAGTATGGAAGAACAGATCAATATTGATTTTGATGTAGACTGTAGACGGGATGCCGCAGGGTCGCTCAGAGCAGCAGATCGCACGGGGAAGTGCTTCGTAGGAGTCAGCACAACGCGAAAAATAAAAGCAATTTCGGAAAATGGTAAGGTTGATGAAGAAACTGCAAAAAAGCTATTGGAAATGTCACAGAGAAAAGGTAAAAGTATAATACTGTTTATAGCTTTATTGCTTCTAGTAAATAATTATTTATTGGGTCAGTGGAACATCAACGATACAGTAATCATTCAAAAAAAAATTACTTGGAAAGAATTGAAAGAAACAATGAGAGGTTGTTTTAATTGTTGTGTTGAGTATCCAGAATTTCCTAATGAAAACTTAATATCTAATGTAGGACTATCATTTATATATAATATACACGAAAATATTTTTGTTCGTGATTTAAGTGACTCCTTATTCCGTTCAGTTCTTAGTAGTGCTAAAAATGATACAGGTAATTGCTGTTTGTTGCCGTTATTAAAGTGTATAGATCCAAATGCTGAAATTATTTATCAAAAGTCATGTTCAATGTCAGCAAAAAAGCATCCCCACCAGATATACTGCCTTCAAAAACATATTAATTATCTTTTCCTAATTTACGCAGAGATAGTACATTTTCGAAGGGTTGTAATTCAAGATGGTCAGGCATTTGAAAATATTTCAATTGTTAAATTAGGACAACCCGTCGGTTATTCACTAACACAGTCAGATATACATGCTCTTTATCAATTTTATTCTTATGCTCCAAAAAGCGACTTTATTAGAAAAAGGAAATTGAAAAAACTGGGATATAAATGGATTTTACAATTTACTCCCCGCTATCCTTAGTATGCAATTTTTCTCCGCAGAGTAATGTGCTAAATCTCTCCCATTTCACCGCATGGGTTTCCGCTTTGGGAATCCAAGGGGCAAACCGATATATTAATCAAGATGAGCAAATGTGTAAGACGAAGAGATCGTAGAAAAGGGTCAGAAGGAGAAATTGTTTGAACTGTTTTTTGATTGGAAGAGCGTAAACCTATAAGGTTTTGGAAATGTAACAAGGTTTGTTTACACAATTAACGATCACTATGCCTATGAGGATTTGGAAAACCTTATAGGTTTGTAAGGCTTCGTAGCATGGGATTGCTTCGTCGTGCCTCCTCGCAATGACGGTAAGTTGGGTACTCAACTTTGCTATTAAATCCGTATTTTGCCCGCTGCAAATGACCAGATTAGAGTACTATATCATAAAATCAAAACCGGTACAGGCGACTATACATTGGCTCAAAAGAGTTCATCCGGCAGGATTTGAAGGGGTATCGCTTTATGATTCACTTAATTTTTTCAGGAAAGAAATCTTCTCCAATCGTTTTTACAGCAAGGCCAGTGCCATCTCCTTTTCCTTTTTAATGGCCATGCCACCGCTATTGCTGTTCTTTTTCACTTTAGTGCCTTATTTGCCTTTACCCGAACAAAAAATTATTAAGATGATCAATGATACTTTGTTCATGATTTCATCCAATGAAAATTTGCAGCGCAGCGTCAGTAAAGTGCTCAGCGATTTTATCACCCACAAAAAAAATGTGCTCCTTTCGTTTTCAGTCTTGCTCACCATCTATTATTCATCCAATGGCGTGATGGGACTAATGAATACATTCGAAAAGCAAATACCGGGTTTTCGACAACGGCATTGGCTCAAACAACGACTGATCGCTATATTATTAACCCTGCTCATCATACTGGCGGTACTGGCCACCATGACTATTATGCTCATTCAAACCTGGGTGACAGCCAAGCTCGGTTCTGATTTTTTAAACAATGCCCTTTTTCTGAAAGTCATAGCCTATTTATTGCTCATGGGTATGTCATTGCTGATCGTAGCCTTTATCTATAAATATGGTACACCTACAGAATCTAAATTTCGTTTGTTTAGTCCGGGTGCGATTATTGCCACCTTTCTGATGGTGGTCCTCACCGCGATCTTTTTCTATTCGGTCAACAACCTGGTCAATTATGATAAGATATACGGATCCATCGGTACGCTGATCATCTTCATGGTATGGATCAATTTTATGGCGCAAATTCTGTTGATCGGATTTGAATTGAATGCAAGTATTATTTTTCATCGAAAAGGAAAGCCCCTAAAGCATGTCACTAAACAAAAAGACATTGAAGCTTAGTGTATTTTTTGGAATCATTCTATTAGCCGCTGCTTGTCAATTCCAAAAGCAGGATCCTACTTATGCCGGGGATATTGCACCTATCATCTATCGAAGTTGTACCCCTTGTCACCGGCCCGGACAAATAGGTCATTTCAACCTGATCAGCTATGCGGATGTAAAAGCTTCTTCGGAGAAAATTCTGTATACGGTCAAAAACAGACTCATGCCCCCCTGGCCGGCAGATCCGAATTATACTCACTTCATCGGGGAACAAGTTTTGACCGACGAGGAAATTAATCTCATTGAAACCTGGGTAAAATTGAATTGCCCGATGGGAGAAGCAGCTCGTATTCCAAAGGTTCCGGAGTTTCCGATGCGATCATTTCTCGGAAATCCGGACTTGAGTATTCCGGTTAAACCGATTTTCCTGAAGGGCGATTATGCCGATCGTTTTCTATTGATCAAAGTGCCTTATGAGTTGCCTGCAGATACTTTTTTACGTGCCGTAGAATTTGTGCCGGGTAATACCAAAGTGGTTCATCATGTAAACGGTGATATGGTTCGTTTTGATGCCGGTAAAAAGAAAAACGTTTATGACGGTGCTTTGGTGACCGATATGGTTTTGGATAGTACGATTGGACAAGCCTACAAAAATATTGGTGTCCTGCATGATGATGGAAGCTTTCCGACCTTGGTCAAATCGATTGTGAACTACCTTCCCGGTGTGATTGCGCAACAATATCCGGATGGTATAGGTGGATGGAGAGCCAATCAAAAAAATGCTTTTCTCTTGGCCGATTTGCATTACGGTCCGAGTGTGGATGATGTTTGGGACAGTTCCTTTATTAATATTTTCTATGCTAAGACGCCCCCCAAACGACCGCTTCAAGAATTTCAGATGGGCACATTGGGCATTTCACCTATCGTTCCCCCTTTGGTGATTCCTCCGGGCAAAGTAAGTACCTACACGACTCGTTATACCTTACCCAAAAGCATTTCTATTCTCACCATCAACCCGCACATGCATTTATTGGGCAAGAGTTTTAAGGCTTATGCGCTGACACCTGAAAATGACACGATACGACTTATTCATATACCGCGTTGGGATTTCAATTGGCAGAATTTTTATACCTTCCAAAAGATGATCAAGATACCTGCCGGCAGTACTATCGTGGTGGAAGGCGTATTTGACAATACTGAAAATAATCCATTCAATCCGAATCATCCGCCTAAAGAAGTACGGGACAATAACGGCAGTATGCGCACGACGGATGAAATGTTTCAGTTTATAGTGACTTATCTGCCTTATGAAGAAGGAGATGAGATGATTTCACTGGAGAGAAAATGATGGAAAGAAAATATGATGATATTTATACGTTCTTCAATAAATGTCTTCATTACTTTAAATATATTTTCTACTTTTTTCCTTAGATGAAAAAAGTAGCAAAAAAATCAAGGCTAAAATTCTTAGGCTAAAAATGACTCATCCGGCTATCATTTTCCAAACTCCTTCGTCGAACAGTGAAAAATGATTGCGCCGGATTTCATCATTTTCTTAACGCCACGAATTTAAGGTCATTCAAAAATGCAAGGAAACTAGTATTAAGAATGAAAAACTTGTAGATGAAAATACATGTGCATGCACCAAGTATTCATTATCTGCAAGAATGCAAGGGTTATTGAATATAGCCTATTTAGTTGGCAGCGGCACGACACTGATCCAAAATATCATCAATTTTTTCTTTGGTTAAAAACTCACGATAAGTCTTACCCAATTGCATCATCGGTGCATAACCGCAAGCGCCCAGGCATTCGGCGGTCTTTAATGTAAACAGACCGTCAGCCGTTGTTTCGCCGTTTTTAATTCCTAATTTCTGCTTGATATACTCGATGATCTCATCGCTGCCATTCAGCATACAGGGGCCTGTTTGACAAACTTCCAATACATATTTCCCAACAGGTTTCAAATTGAACATGGTATAAAAAGTAGCGACTTCATAAACTTCTATCGGTGTGATTTGAAGTACTGCGGCGACCTCATCCATTTGTTCTATGGTCAGAGAATTATTTCCCGTTTCTTGTATCAGATGCAATACAGGAATGAGGGCACTTTTTTGACGGCCTGAAGGATATCGATCGGTTATTTGTTTGATTTTTTCTGTAATCTCTTTTGAAAATGCCATACGGGTTGTTTATAAAAATTATGCGTCTAATTCTCCTGCAATCAGGTTAAGGCTACTCATGGTTACTACGGCATCACTCAACATACTGTTGCGAATGATTTCCGGGTAGGCTTGATAATAGATGAAGCATGGACGACGAAAATGTAGTCGGTAAGGTGTGCGACCACCATCACTGATGAGATAGAAGCCGAGCTCTCCATTCGCACCCTCTACGGAGTGATATACTTCACCGGATGGAATATCCGTTTCACCCATCACAATTTTGAAGTGATAGATTAAGGCTTCCATCTTGGTATACACATCCTCTTTCTCCGGCAGATAAAAATCAGGTAGGTCGGCATGATAAATAGCGGGATCCAAATCTTTGATTTTTACCATGGCTTGCTCGATGATGCGAACACTTTGCCAGATTTCTTCATTGCGCACCAGGAAGCGATCAAATACATCTCCTGTAGTACCGACAGGTATGGTAAAATCGAAATCTTCATATGAAGCATATGGATGAGCTACGCGAATATCGTAATCAATACCGGCGGCTCTTAAATTAGGTCCGGTAAAACCATAATTGAGTGCGCGATCTGCAGCTATACCACCCACGCCCATGGTCCGTTCCATAAAGATACGGTTGCGGGTAAGGAGGTTTTCAAATTCCTTCATCGCTGCCGGGAAGGTCTTGAGAAAGTTTTCAATTTTGCTGAATGCTAATGCAGAGAAATTACGTTCGAAGCCGCCGATGCGTCCAATATTCGTAGTGAGACGGGAGCCGCAAACTTCTTCAAATATTTCATAGATCAATTCGCGAAATTCGAACACGTAGACGAAACTGGTCAGGGCGCCGGTATCCACACCAATCACGGAGTTGCAGACCAGATGATCGGCAATACGAGCCAATTCCATGATGATGACGCGTAAATAATCGACACGCTTTGGCAATTGTGCACCGATGAGTTTCTCCACCGTCATATGCCAACCCATATTATTGATGGGAGAAGAGCAATAATTTAAGCGATCCGTGAGCGGCGTAATTTGATAAAAAGGTCTGCGCTCAGCCAATTTCTCAAATGCACGATGGATATAACCTACTGTGGGTACGGCATCAATGATGCGCTCTCCATCCATTTCCAGAATATTCTGAAACACACCATGGGTGGCAGGATGGGTGGGACCTAGGTTGAGGGTAGACGTTTGTTTGCCCAGTGAGCCTTCAGGTAATTGAATATTTTGTTTTTGATTCATGTTGTGTGTTCAAAAGTTTAGCGGCCAAACATATCATCATCCTTATCGATACGGGTTTGATCTTCAAGCGGGAATTCTTTTCTAAGTGGGAAGTAATCCATTTCATCCACATTCATAATGCGAATGAGATTGGGGTGGCCTACAAAGTTGACACCAAAAAAATCATAAGCTTCGCGCTCCAACCAATTGGAAGTGGCAAAGAGTCCGGTTACCGTATAAACATCCGGTTTTGTGATCGGCGTAAATACTTTTAACCTCAGTCTCATGCCTTCTTTAATATTTTGTACGAGATAGACTACAGAAAGTTCTTCGTTTAGCCGCTGAGGATAATGTACAGCAGTGAGATCATTGAGAAAGGTAAAACCCAATTCCGGATCATCATTTAAAAAGGTCAGGACCTTTAAGTTGTTTTCTTTGGGTGTTTCGAAAGTCAGGATACCGTAATGTTCCGTGAATCCATAAACTTGATCTCCGAATTTAGCAGTTAATTTTTCTTTGATAATATCGTGGGTCAGCATGTAAGGAAAAGCTAATAAATGAAAAGATTATTGAATGCCGTATTCGTTGAGGAGATGTTTGTATTCGTCACTGTTTCTGCGACGGATATCTTCTGATTTAACCAATTCCTGAATTTTCATAAATCCATCCAGAATGGCTTCAGGCCGAGGCGGACATCCCGGTACATAGACGTCAACCGGAATGACTTGGTCGATTCCCTGGAGAACTGAATACGTATCGAAAATACCTCCACTGCTGGCACAAGCGCCTACTGAAAGTACCCAACGAGGTTCTGCCATTTGAAGATAAACCTGACGCAGAACCGGAGCCATTTTTTTAGAAATTGTACCCATGACCATGAGCAAATCACATTGTCTGGGTGAGAAACCAAGGCGTTCGGAACCAAATCGGGCCAGATCATAGTGGGCTGCCATGGTGGCCATAAATTCGATGCCACAACAAGATGTCGCAAAGGGTAGGGGCCAAATGGAATTACTACGTGCTAAACCGACTGCTTCACTGAGCTTCATGGCAAAAAAGCCTTCGCCCATATGACCTTTGGGGGCCTCAACAATTTTTACTTTAGTATTATGTGTTACGGGTCTCATGAATATTTTTTAAATTAATCTTCCCATTGAAGGGCGCCTCTTTTGATAATGTAAATAAAGCCAAGGATAAAAAAGGCGACAAACATCACAACGGCCAGAAAACCGTTCCAACCTAAATCGCGGAAGTTGATTGCATAGGGGTAAAAAAAGATGACTTCTACATCAAACAGCACAAACAATATCGCCACTAAAAAGTACTTCACCGCCAGAGGCTGACGGGCATTACCTTCCTGATCGATACCGCACTCGAAATTTTCAAGTTTATCGCTTGTATTTCTTCGAGGCCCCAAAAGATGGGTCAGGCCCATCATTACAGCGACAAATCCAATGGCAACCAGCAACTGAATGAGAATCGGAAAATAATTGACGGGGGTGTTCATTGCGTCTAAAAGCATAGAAAATCTGTATAGCTGACAAAAATAATCCAGAAAGGTCAAACTTCAAATAATAAAAACCTATTCTCCACAATTCATATTTTTTTATTAAAAAATGCTGGTCTGCCAACAATTTGGAGTATTTTGCTGTCCATATCTACCAATAAACCCTCTGTATGAAAAAGTTTACGATGATCTTGCTTTTAGGGATTCCGATGATCATGTTTTCAGACTATTGTCGGGCCCAGGTACTTAATCGATTTTATCTACAAGGTAAAGTCGGTTATAAAAATACATATCAGGAAATTGTGATCAACCCGGTATATGATGCCGGAAGCGAATTTTTTGAAGGCGTGGCCTTGGTCATGCAAGGTGGGAAACGGGGCTATATCAATACGGCCGGCAGAGAATTTATCGCTTTGCAATTCGATGATGCATCGCCCTTTGTGAATGGTTTAGCCTGTGTAAAATATGCCGGCAAATATGGATTTATCAACCTGAATGGAGACTGGATTATCCAACCGATTTACGACAATGCCTTCAGCTTTTCCGAAGGAATGGCCAGGGTTGAAAAAAAGGGTAGATGGGGGTTTGTTAATCCACGCGGAGAGTTAATCATACCCTGCATTTATGAACAAGCCAGCGATTATTCGACCGGATTAGCCGCAGTTCGTAAAGACAACAAAGTGGGCTTCATCGGCCTGAAAGGAGAGACCATACTGCCATTTATCAATGATTTTGCGATGAATTTCAATGCCGACAAAGAGGCTATGGTGAC
Organism: Chitinophagaceae bacterium; assembly: GCA_016786845.1. Taxonomy (GTDB): domain Bacteria; phylum Bacteroidota; class Bacteroidia; order Chitinophagales; family Chitinophagaceae; genus OLB11. The sequence continues at coordinate 181,186 of JAEUVB010000003.1, forward strand.
CCGTGAAGGAAAACAATTTATGATTTCTTTAAGCGGAAAAATTCTACGCGAAGTAGAACCTTTCAATGAACACGAAGAACATGAAAGAGATCGGAAAAAAACGAAGCGCTAATCCCTATTCACCTCCTAATAATTCTCTCTCCAGCCCTTCCATACTGACGATATCAATGGCCTCAATTAAGGTAGGACAGATATTGAGTTGATCAGCGAATTCATTTTGATGAAAAATTATTTTCAACTCAGGACTCAGACAACAAATCACAAAGGATAGATTGTCCTGATACATGGTTTCATGCATTTCAACAATATTGGCTACGATTTCCGGGTTCATCGTTTTGACGAATTCGAATTGCAGGATTAAACTTCTGCCATTCTCTCTGGCCTTTTCAACCTGAGAAGCCAGAATGTCCGACATCGAGTCGTCAAATAATTCCTTTTGAGGTATAAATATGTCAAATTGTTCTCTGGTATCAATGTTGTAGATCATGATATGGATATCTTTAACTGCAAAGTAAAAATAATTATTTAATTTTGTTTAAAACAATCGAACATAGCATGGATTCACAATTTTCGGCGAAAGTCAAAGAGATCATTTCATATAGCAGAGAGGAGGCACTTCGTTTAGGTAATGATTTTATCGGAACAGAGCATTTGATGTTGGGTATGATCAGGGACGGGCAAGGTTTAGCCATTAGAGTTCTTCAAAATTTAAACGTAGACATGTTTGATTTGCGACGTGACCTTGAATTGGTGATCAAAAATAAAGGTGCAAATAAAAATATGCAGAATGTTAACAGTCTGCCTCTGACCAAACAAGCTGAGAAAGTGATTCGTATCACCGTGCTAGAAGCCAAAGCATTGAAAAGTACTTTGGCTGAAAGTGAGCACTTGGTCTTGTCTATTTTAAAAAATAAAGAGAATGTGGCCTGCCAAATACTGAATCAGTTTAATGTAGACTATGATTCCTTTAAAAATGAATTGGAGATGGTGACCGGTACAGGAAGCAGCAACTTTACAAATGATTTGAAAGATGATTCCGGCGGATTTGAAGAAGATGAAGACCGTCAGTATCAGCGTAAGCCGACCACACCGAGCAATACCAAATCTAAAACTCCGGTCCTTGATAATTTCGGCAGAGACATCACTCGTTTGGCTGAAATGGGACAATTGGATCCAATCGTAGGTCGTGAAACAGAAATTGAGCGGGTATCCCAAATCCTATCCAGACGTAAGAAAAATAATCCGATCTTAATCGGAGAACCCGGCGTTGGTAAAACGGCTATCGTGGAAGGTCTTGCATTGAGGATATATCAACGCAAAGTTTCCCGCGTACTTTTCGACAAACGGGTAGTGAGCCTTGATTTGGCAGCATTAGTCGCCGGAACAAAGTATCGTGGCCAGTTTGAAGAACGCATGAAGGCCATCATGAATGAACTGGAGAAAAACCGTGATGTGATTCTGTTTATTGATGAAATACACACGATCGTAGGCGCAGGTGGAGCCAGCGGGTCACTCGATGCATCTAATATATTTAAACCGGCTTTGGCTCGCGGCGAATTACAGTGCATAGGGGCTTCTACCTTAGACGAATATCGTATGCATATCGAAAAAGACGGTGCACTCGATCGTCGCTTTCAGAAAGTATTGATCGAACCACCTAGTGTAGATGATACGATTACGATTCTGAATAACCTTAAACCCAAATACGAGGAATATCACAACGTGAGCTACAATCAGGACGCCATAGACGCTTGTGTAAAACTCAGTAATCGTTACATAACGGACCGCCTTTTACCCGATAAGGCGATAGATGTCATGGATGAAGTAGGTGCCCGTGTGCATCTGAAAAATATTGATGTTCCTAAAAATGTACTGGAACTCGAGCAGAAAATCGAAGAAATAAAATCTGAAAAGAATAAGGTCGTTAAAAGTCAGCAATTTGAAAAGGCCGCAGCCTTAAGGGATTCTGAAAAACGACTGCAGGAAGAATTGGAAGTAGCGAAGGCAGCCTGGGAAGAAGAAGTAAAAAGTAAACGTTATCCTATTACCGAAGAAGAAATTGCCGAGGTTATTCATATGATGACCGGAATTCCGGTGAAGCGAATGGTGGCCGCTGAAAGCGAAAAGTTGCGGAATATGGGCAATGACTTAAAAGGCCAGGTGATCGGACAAGATGATGCCATTGCGAAAGTCGTGAAAGCGATACAACGTAATCGGGTGGGATTGAAAGACCCTAAAAAACCGATTGGTTCATTTATCTTCTTAGGTCCGACTGGTGTGGGTAAAACGGAATTAGCCCGTACATTAGCCCGTAATTTATTTGACAGTGATGATGCCCTGATCCGAATTGATATGAGTGAGTACATGGAGAAATTTTCTGTGAGTCGTCTCATTGGGGCACCTCCCGGATATGTGGGTTATGAAGAAGGTGGTCAGCTGACTGAAAAAGTAAGACGTAAACCATACAGTGTCATACTTCTGGATGAGATTGAAAAAGCCCATCCGGATATCTACAATATCTTATTACAGGTATTGGATGACGGACAGTTGACCGATGGCATGGGACGTAAAGTGGATTTCAAGAATTCCATTATTATTATGACATCCAACATTGGCGTGCGTCAACTCAAGGAATTTGGAGACGGCGTGGGCTTTTCAACCAGCACCAAAACTTCCAATGCCGAAGACAACAGTAAGTCGGTCATTGAAAGAGCTTTGAAAAGAACATTTGCACCCGAGTTTCTGAACCGTATTGATGATGTAATTATTTTCAATTCACTGAATCAGGAGCATATTCATCAGATCATTGACCTCGTAATGAGTCATGTCATGCATCGTTTAACCATTTTGGGCTATAAACTCGAACTCACGGAAAAAGCCAAGAATTTCTTGGGTGAAAAAGGTTACGATCAACAATTTGGCGCAAGACCGCTACATAGAGCCATCCAGAAGTACCTGGAGGATCCTTTAGCGGAGGAAATCTTGAATCTTAAAGTCAAAGAAGGAGATACCATAACAGCTGATTTGGATGAAGAAAAGAATTTATTGAAATTCACCCACCATGTCAGTGAGAAAAAGGAAAAGAGCGAAGAGTCTAAAGATTAGACCATAGATTTATATTGGATTCATGGGCTCAGGTTTAACAATCTGAGCCTTTTTTCTTTTCTTTGTAATCTTATCGAAAATTATGCAATCTTTTCAGGATCTATTATCACAGTTCGAATTATTTTTTTCCCGTCATCATTTTCCGGAAAGTCCCAAAACACTCTATGAACCCTGTTCCTATTTGTTGAACATGGGAGGGAAGAGAGTCAGGCCTGTATTGTGTTTGATGAGTCATGAATTATTTGAACCACTCAATGACAATGTTTGGAATACAGCCATGGCCATTGAATTATTTCACAATTTTACGTTGATGCACGATGATATTCTGGATCAGGCCCCGCTCAGAAGAGGCTTCCCTACCGTACATCAGAAATACAATACAGCTACCGGAATACTATCCGGTGATGTTATGAACATTTATTCTTATGAACATTTGAATAAAATCAATACACAGTATATCCATGCAGTAATTGCATTGTTTAATCGCACGGCCATACAAATCTGCGAGGGTCAGCAATTGGATATGGATTATGAAGCCAGACCCTATGTGACAATGGAAGAATATATGAAAATGATCACTTTAAAGACTTCCGTTCTCTTAGGAGCCTCCATGAAATTGGGTGCATTACTGGGTGGTGCCACGGATGGCTGCTCCGGTGTTCTGTATCAGTTTGGACAGTCATTAGGATTAGCTTTTCAATTACGAGATGATTATCTAGATGCATTTGGAGATCCTCATAAAACAGGAAAACAAACCGGAGGAGATATTCTGTCAAACAAGAAAACCTTTTTATCCGCCAAAGCATTTGAGATGGCAGGAGAAAAAGATTTGGATAAACTACGTGAACTATTGCAACGAAAAGATGTTGATAAAATCAATGATTCATTGCATATCTTCCAATCCCTTGGATTAAAAGAAATTCTCGAATCTGAAATTCAAAAATACTCTCAATTGGCATTTGATTATTTGGAAAAGGTTCCGGTGATTTCTAAACGTAAAGTGCCATTGTTTGAGCTCGCCCAAATGTTGCTCAAGAGAGAATATTAATATCTTATTTTATTTCAAAATCCAAAAGCTGATCATCAAAAAGTGATGCGCTGAGCCGGTCGCCAATACTGACAGGTCCGACCCCTTTTGGCGTTCCTGTAAAGATGATATCACCCATATTCAATGAGAAGTAATTGGAAATATAACTGACCAAAAAATCAAAAGAATAGATCAGATCGCGTGTATTTCCTTCCTGAACGAGCGTTTGATTCTTTTTCAGAGAAAACCGAATTTCATTAATTCTAATTGTTTCTGTTAAAGGAACCCATTTACCAATAACAGCGGAATGATCGAAGGCTTTGGCAATTTCCCAAGGAAGGCCTTTGTCTTTTTGTTTTTGTTGTAAATCACGAGCGGTAAAATCGATTCCTGTCGTGATGGCGTCATAATAACCAGAAGCAAATTTTTCCCTCACCGATTTTCCATTTTTGCAAATTCTCAAAACGATTTCACATTCATAATGCAGATCCTTGGTAAAATTGGGATAATAGAATGGTTTATTATCCGTAAGCAAGGCGGTATGCGGTTTCATGAAAATCACAGGATCGGTGGGGATTTCATTGCCCAGCTCACGTGCATGTTCGGCATAATTTCGGCCTATGCAAAATATCTTCATAAGGAGTATTTAATATGATTATATAAATTCATGGTTCGCTCAAGTCCGACGGTTGCAAAGCACTCAATGATCTCAGAGCAAGCCATCACCTTTTTTTTGACTAAGGGAATCTCTTCCGGTTTCCATTTCCCAAGTACATAATCCACTTGACGGCCCTTAGCAAAATCATTGCCGATTCCAAATCTCAATTTTGGATACTGTGTAGTTCCTAGTGATTCCTGAATACTTTTTAACCCGTTATGACCGGCATCGCTGCCTCCTGAACGGATTTTCAGGATGTCTAAAGGAAATGCCAGATCATCTACAACAGTCAGACTATTTTCGATGGCTATTTTCTCTTTATCTAGCCAATACTTCACTGCACGCCCGCTGAGATTCATGTAAGTTGTTGGTTTAATTAAAATCAAGATACGTCCCTTAAATTTCATTTCGCACACATCAGCCAATCGATCATTTCGGAATGACACACCATGCTTTGAGGCGAAAGTATCCAGGACATCAAACCCAATATTATGCCGGGTATCTACATATTCAAAACCGATATTACCCAAGCCGGCAATTAAATATTTCATGCAACAAATCTAAGTGCAAATTAGAAAAACAGGAAGTAAATAATCTTGAAATTATAGTCTATTTCAATTTCTCCAATTCAGACTTTGTTACAATCTTATACTCCTGCGGAAGTTCAAATATTTTCGAATCGATGGCTTTGATATCCACGATGGTCGCTACAAATTTCATGACCACACCACCTTGCGAACTGATTTCATACTCCAGCGGTATTCCATTCAAACCGGGAAACATAGCATTGAACGATTCATTTTGAGGGATTAAGTCGGGTGTAAAATAAAAATTGGCTGTTTCTCCCTGTACATAGGTTATCTGATTTGCACGACAAGCATATCCGGCAATTTTTTTATTTCTATCCAAGGTCGTGTAGACCGCATTTTCAAATCGTTTATTTTTCTCTTTTAATTCAGTAGCAGTAATTTCTAAAGCAAATTTTCGATCGTCTGTACCATTAAGGGAAAGAGTGTTACCGCTTTTGTGGTTATATAGGGTAATATTATTAAATCCGTTATTCATGACAAGTTCACGTTTGATATTGCCACCTTTGATATAAATAACATAAATTCCTTCAGGTTTGTTACCATCATTGACATAGACTTCGTACTTGATCAAACCCTCGGAGAAGATTTTTTGAGCCAAGGCATTATCACTTAAAGAGAGGAATGCCAAACACAGTAAAAATTGGAGTATATTTTTCATAGCCTATTTGATTTGTAAAGGTCGTTGTGATTTAATGCTTAAGGGTTATTTACAGGTTAAGCATCCGAATCAATTCATCTTTTTTACGTCGGCTGACTTCAACTTCTACACCATCACTCATGACAACAGCATTGACATCACCCTTCAGAAATTTGTGAATATAACTTACATTAACCAGGTGGGAATTATGCACCCGACAAAAATCCTGATTTCCAAAAATACCTTCCACGTCTTTTAGTGTTCGGCTGATGAGGATCTTTTCTCCATTCCGCATAAAGACTGTGGTATAGTTGTTGGATGAAGTACATCGTACGATATCCTGAGTGTTTACAAATTTCAGTCCTTCCATGGTTGGCAAAGCCACCCGATGGAATGGATTATTGTTGTTGAGCAATTGGATGTTTTCAAGCAAAAATTTAATTCTCTCGATGGGATTATCTACACTTTTATGGGCTTTGACACGATTGACCGCATCTTTTAACTCATCAATTTGAATAGGTTTAAGCAAATAATCGATGGCACTAAATTGAATGGCTTTGATCCCATATTGAGAATGAGCGGTAGTAAATATGATATCAAACGTTTTTTGCTGCACTTTATCCAATACGTCAAATCCTGTCATGCCCGGCAGTTCAATATCCATGAATACTAAATCCGGCCTGAGTTGTTCAAGCTTTTCAATGGCTTCGGCAGGTTTAGTACAGATCGCCAGTATCTGTAAATCCGGTAGGTAGTTTTGTATTAGATTTTCTAAAACCTGTGAGCTAGTTATTTCATCATCTACTATGATAACTCTCATACGGTAAACTTAAGACATAAACATTGAAGATTTTCCATTGTTAACATTATTTTTTTGCTTTCCGTATCTCATTTTTTTTATCTTGCGAACCTATTTTAAAGAGCATTTGCTCAAATTCACTCAGGTCGAATGCTGACAAATTATCGGATGTCATTCTTACCTGTAATTAAATCAAACGTATGAAAGTTGTTCTATTTGCCGGAGGATTAGGCACCCGAATATCAGAAGAAAGTCATTTGCGACCTAAGCCAATGATAGAAATTGGTGGAAAGCCTATGCTTTGGCACATTATGAATATTTATGCAGCTTATGGGCATAATGAATTTATTGTTTGTTGCGGATATAAGGGTTGGGTCATCAAGGAATATTTTACAAATTACTTTCAATATAATGCAGATGTAACGATCGATTTGTCGGATAATCAAATGCAAATCCATCATTCAAATACAGAACCATTTAAAGTCACTATGATTGATACCGGTGTCGAAACCATGACTGCCGGTCGACTCAAACGCGTCTTATCTTATACTAACCATGAACCATTTATGTTGACCTATGGTGATGGTGTATGTGATGTGGATATCAATGCATTGATTGCGTTTCATCAGCAACATGGTAAAATTTGTACGATGACCACCATTCAACCCAGTAGTCGATTTGGAGTGGTGAATATGGAAGAAGATGGCACAGTGATTCAATTTGAAGAAAAACCGGAAGATTCCGGAACCTGGATCAACGGCGGTTTTTTTGTGTTGCAACCTGAGATTGAAAAATATTTACAATCGAATGATTTAGATGAAACCATGTGGGAAAGACAACCCATGTATGATTTAGCCGCTGATCGACAAATTTTGGGCTACCGTCATCGTGGTTTCTGGAAATGTATGGATACCATGAGGGATAAAGAAGAACTTGAAAAACTTTGGCTCACCAACCCGATTTGGAAGAAATGGTAAGCTTTAATGAAATCCGTTCATGTTTTGAAGGAAAGAAAGTATTACTCACCGGCCATACCGGATTTAAAGGAACTTGGCTATTGCAGATTCTTTCTATGGCAGGTGCAGATATTACAGGCCTCGCCCTGGCCCCGGAAACTGAAAATGATCTGTATGTACAGGTCAATGGCGACCGACTTTGTCACAGTATCATTCATGATATCCGAGATGCAAAAAAAGTACGGGACATCATTGCACAAACCAGACCCGATTTTATTTTTCATTTGGCAGCACAACCCTTGGTACTGAAAGGCTACAATGAACCTCTATATACTTTTGAAGTAAATACACAAGGTACTGCCAATGTGATGGATGCACTGCGCTTTACCGATCATCCTTGTGTTGCTGTAATGATTACAACCGATAAGGTCTACGAAAATCATGATGAGCCCTGCGCTTTCAAAGAAAGTGATAAATTAGGAGGATATGATCCATATTCAGCGAGTAAGGCGGCATGTGAAATCGTCATCAATTCATATCGGTCCTCATTTTTTAATCCGGATAAATATTCGATTCATCGTAAATCCATTGCTTCTGTTCGTGCCGGCAATGTAATTGGCGGTGGTGATTTCTCTGCAAACCGGATCATTCCGGATATCGTTCGCTCCTTAAAGCATGATGAATCTATTTTGCTTCGAAATCCCCATGCTACAAGACCCTGGCAGCATGTCATAGAACCATTGGGGGCCTATTTGTTATTGGCGATGCGAATGGCAGAATCTCCGGAAAAATTTAATACATCCTACAATATAGGCCCATATCTGCAAGATGTGATCAGTGTGGAAGCACTCACTCAAATCGCTATACAGACTGCTGGAAGGGGACAGTATCATTTGGCAGACGTAGTACCGGAATTTCACGAAGCAGCTACTTTAATGTTGGATATTTCAAAAATTTCATCCGAGTTAGGCTGGACACCCCATTATTCTTCCCAGGAGGCTATCGCTCATACCATAGCCTGGTATATGGATGATCGTGATGCTAGCATAAAATGCATCGAGCATATTAGAGATTATTTCCAGAATTCATCACCGGCATAACCCATCTAAGAATCATGATTCAATTAAAAGTGCATGAAACTGCTATCCCGGATGTTAAACTCATAGAACAATTCTCGGCCGGTGACGATAGGGGATATTTCGTCAAAACATTTATGCAACAAACCTTGAAAGACCAGGGTATAGATTTTGCCGTGAAGGAAAGCATCTATTCAGTTTCCCATAAACATGTGATCAGGGGAATGCATTTTCATCATCCGCCTTATGCACATGATAAACTGGTTTTTTGTATCACCGGCAGCCTGTTGGATGTTGCACTAGACCTTAGAAAAGAATCTGCAACCTTTGGTCAATATGTAACCGCAAAATTGAGTGCGGAAAATAAACAAGCCTTATATATTCCCAAAGGCTTTGCCCATGGATTCTTATGTTTGGAGAATGCAACCACGACCTATTATTTTATCAGTGGCGAATATGTTCAGGCAGCTGATGATGGCATTCGATATGATAGTTTTGGATTAAACTGGCAGATAGATTCCCCCATACTTTCGGCTCGCGATTTGTCCTTTGATTCATTCGATAAATTTCAATCCCCTTTTTAAATTCAAACGATGAAAGTATTTATTTCCGGAGCATCCGGATTGATTGGTTCAAATTGCTTGAAGTATTTTAAAGTAATGGGATGGAATGCTGTCGGTTCGTATTTTTCTTATCCTACTTCTGATACCGTATACTTTGATACGTTGAACCCGGATCATGCCGATAATTTTAATTTGTCTGATTTTCAACCTGATGTCATCGTGCATTGCGGCGCGCTCACTCATGTGGATTATTGCGAGGATCATATAGAAGAAAGTGAACAAAAAACAGTTCATTCCACCAAAAATCTGATTGAACTGGCCAGGCGATTTAACTCAAAATTAGTTTATATCTCTACAGATTATGTATTCGATGGGCAACATGGCCCTTATCATGAAAACGATACAACAAACCCCTTAAGTGTTTATGCCAAACATAAATTAGAAGCGGAGGAAATGGTGTTAAGGGAATTGACAAATTGCCTGGTTTTGCGGGTTACGAATGTATATGGAAACGAAGAACGCGAAAAGAATTTTGTTTCTCGAATCATTCGCCAATGTTTGAATGGAGAAAAACTAAAGCTAAAATTACCCCTGGATCAATATGCCACTCCGGTGAATGCATGGGATGTTGCCAGAGCCATGTATTTATTGTTGAGAGATCAACATTTGGGTATTTTTCATATGGCTTCTACCGATTGGATGAATCGGGTCGAGTTAGCCCTTACGGTGTTGAAATATTTTCCGAATGCGGAATATGAACTCATAGCGGAAACGACTGAACAACTCCAACAAGCTGCTAAAAGACCTTTGATGGGCGGTTTACAGAAAACTCGTTTTGCCCAATTATATCCTGAGTTTTTATTTAGCAATGTGGATGATTTTGTTCGGATTAAACTTCCGAAAGGCAGTGATTAGCAGGAGTACATTATTTATTCTCAAATTTTGGTGTACCCTGTCATGATGGTATAGATCAGGGAATCTGTCCAATTCATGAACTTTTATTTGTTAATTCTCTTTTGTATAAAATCATGAAGTTGTATTTTGCAACAAATCAACAACTATGAAACACATTTTATCCTTGAAATGGTGCATATTATTATGCATTTTTTCGCTGATGACCGTAAAAGGGTTTTCACAATCAATTCCGGAGGTCCTCTATTACAAATTTGATGGGGTAGGAGCATCTGTTCCTAATTTGGCCTCTAATCCGCCGGCCGGTACGGCCAATGCAACGCTGTTAGGTACTATGTCTCAGGGCAGCACAGGGCAATGTAATGGTGCTCTAATTGGAACAGGAACAACTTCTTCCTCCAATTACTTAAATACCGGATGGTCCCCAAATATTGGTAATGGGTCTTGGACAATTTCTTTCTGGACTTCCGGAATCGTTTCATCGACTACCTTATGGTATATTTTTGGTGACGTAAACACCGCTTCTTTACGTTGCTTCACGAATGGAGTTGCCGGAGCCAATAACTGGATTTTAAGAGGAGGCGGATTAACAGATGTACTTGTCACCGGGGCAGCGACGGCCGCTCCTACCTTGACCACATTCGTATATGATAACACATTGAATAATGTAAAAGCATATATGAATGGGGTTTTGGTGAATACAGTTGCGCAAACAGCTCCGAATTTAACCGGTACAGGCCCTTTCAAAGTAGGTGGCTACAGCGCAAATAGTGGTTTAAATGGATTAATGGATGAATTTAGATTTTATAGCCACGCATTGACCGCTGTCGAAGTCATGCAATTATATACCTCACCACTCTCGGTAACGGCTTCTGTATCGCCTTCGTCAACCGTATGCCAAGGACAATCTGTCACTTTAAACGGTGCAGGCGGATCTTCCTATACATGGACCAATGGCTCTATTAATCCTTCAAATGGAGTTGCATTTACTCCGACATCAACATCTACCTATACCGTAACCGGTACAGCCCCCGGTGTAGGTTGTACTGGTACTGCGACACAATTAGTGACCGTAAATGCGAACCCCACTTTAAGTACTTCGGTAACACCGTCATCGACCGTTTGTGATGGTCAATCGATGACTTTGAATGCCAGTGGTGATGGCATTTCATACACATGGAGTAATGGATCGATTTCGCCAACTAATAATGTGCCATTTGTACCTACATCAACCTCTGTATACACGGTTACCGCATTAGGTGCAAATAGCTGTACGACCACCGCAACGATTCCTGTTACAGTCAATACTCTTCCTAGTGTATCTGCTTCAGCAAATCCGTCTGCAACTATATGTGCCGGTCAATCATTGACCCTGAATGGTGGTGGTGCAAGTACATATACATGGACGGATGGTGTGAATACGCCGACAGATGGTCTGTCATTTATACCTTCGTCTTCATCAACCTATACTGTAACCGGTACTGATGGAAATTTATGTTCAGCTACCAGCTTTATCGGAATAACAGTTAATCCACTGCCAACTATCACGGCCACTATCTCTCCTTCTAATATCGTCACAGAAAATACAATGGTCACGTTTAACGGTGGTGGCGGATCTGGGTATATTTGGGCAGGTCCGGTTGCGGTGGTAGACAATACGCCATTTGCAGCCACCCTCGCAGCGAACGGCACTTATACCGTCACAGGATCGAGCTCCGGTTGTAATAATACCGCTACGGTTAGTTTAACCGTGAATAGCTTACCGTCCGGGTTTTCTTTAAATGCATTGATTTATGGAGCAAGTCCTTTTCAGGATTCTTTGTGGGCAGTTGACACGACAACCTGGCAAGTAGTGACTCGTATGGCCCCTAGCTTATCAGGATTTACCGTTACAGGAATTACAGGTATGGCGTTTGATCCATGTACATTTGAAACCTATGTGATTGCCAAATTATCCGGACAAACCAATCGCTTCTTGTGTAAAATTGATTTAACGAACGGTGTGATGACACAAGTAGGAAATCTGGGAGACCGATTTTCAACCATTACATTCCGTGAGGATGGACAACTCATCGGTGCTACCGGTAATGGTGCTACTGTTCCTGAAACGATGTATTTTATCGATAAAAATACAGCTGCAACAACTTTGGCTATAGCCTTGGGTAATGGAGCCGATGGAGAAATATTGTGTTACAATCCTTTTGATGACATGCTCTATCATTGGTCGGGAAATGGTACAATTGTTTTTGAGAAATTTCCTGCTGTAGCTCCTTTTACGCCGGTGACGAATATACCATTATCCAATACCGTAGGTGAAACGTTTGGTGCTTATTGCCTGAATCCAAGCACTTTCATTATTTCAAACATTTCGAGTCAATTTAAATACTTATCGACATCCGGAACTTATAGCAATGCCTTTGCCAGCTTGCCCGATGATCTGCGTGGATTGGTCATGCCTCCTCGTTTTGCAATCGATGAAGATACTGTATGTGCTGTCATCGATACAGTGCATGCACTGGCTGTTTCTGCGCAATGGTATACCGTTTACTATAGTTGGGGCGATGGCACGATTGATACATTAACCGGAAATGCATCTGCATCTCATGTTTATACTACTTCGGGTAATAAAACATTGAATGTCATTTTAAACAACGGCACTTGCACACCGGATACGTTCTGGTCTCAGGTGATCAATGTAAAAACAACTCCGGTAGTTACTATAACCGGGAATAATGGATTCTGTCCAGGACAAAGCATTACACTTACGGGTTCCGCCGGAGGCAGCAGTCAATGGTATCTAAACGGCTCACCGATTCTTGCAGCCACAACAAATACTTATACGACCAATACAGCAGGTGTTTATAATATGATTAAAACAAACCTGAATGGTTGTGCAGATTCTGCTGCAGTAGGTAAAACCATTGATGCGTATCCTTCGCCAACCGTAACGGCTAACCCTTCTAGTGTTACGGTATGTCCGCAACATAGTGTAACCTTACAAGGGGGAGGGGCCAGTACCTATTCATGGACCGGAGGCATTACTGACAACACGCCTTTTTCATCAGGTGCTGCCAATTCAAGTTATACAGTTACCGGAACTGATGGTAATGGTTGTACGGCGACTTCTGAATCGCAAGTATTTGTCAATTCATTCTCAGGTATTGCTGCTCAGGTGAGTGGCTTTAATTCTGTACCCGGCACTACCAGTTCGACAGATTTCCAACCGGATGGAACGCAAATTTGGTTTACAGATCCTTCCTGCAATATCATTTGTGCTGTTACAGACAATGCCGGTGGCAATGTGTTAGGATTAACCAATGCCAATGTATCCGTACTTAATAGTGTTCAAGTTTACAACGGTCAACCTTACCTGCCCAGATTCTTTAATATCACGCCAACTTCCAATGGTTCCGCTCAGGTTGTATTGATGGTGTCTCAAGATGATTTCGACGATTACAATGCAAACAATGGCAGCTTCCCTGATTTACCAACAAGCTGGAACAACTCAGATCCTAATATAGGTAATATTCGTGTGACTCAATTACATGGAACGGATCCACTGGGTATCAATACGAATTTTGAAGTATTGACGCCTTCTTTAGTGACTACTTCATTTACCAACATGTGGGAGATTTATTTAAATGTGACCGGTTTTTCTGGATTTTATGTACATGGCGTGAACCCCGGTAATATTGCATTACCGGCAGTCATCAGCAGCTTTACAGGTCATAAAGTGGAGAGTGCCAATGAACTGAACTGGATGAGTAGCAGCGAACAAAACAATGCTTATTTCAACCTTCAACACAGTACAGACGGAATTAATTTTAGCACAGTTGCCAAAATTAATTCGAAAGCAGAACACGGAAACAGTTCAATGCCATTGAGTTATTCTTATATGCATACAGCTCCTCAAACCGGCCATAACTATTATCGACTTCAGCAGGTCGATATCGATGGCCATAGCAGCATTCATGCACAGGTGATTGATCTGATCTGGGGTGGAAACGGCAGTTCAGTTTCTTTGTATCCTAATCCGGCAAAAGATATCCTTCATATTGATTTAAATGCATCGAATGCCCAAAATACAACGGTTAAAATCATAGATCTAAGCGGACGTATCGTGAAACAAATCCAAGCCAAAACTGAAAAAGGATTGAATACACTCAGTATCAATCTGGATGGAATGAGCGAAGGTGTATATGCGGTTCAGGTGTTGGAAAATGATATCGTTCTGGGTATGTCTAGAATCGTAATAGGCGGTAAGTAATCAATTGAAAGACAAAAATTTAAAGGGGCTATCCGGATGGACAGCCCCTTTTGTTATGCATCAACTAGAAAGAGCTTTTACATTTATCCTAGAAATTTTCATGAAAAGCATACATGGAACAAAAGGAGAGAGGATTTATTTGCAGCAGCATGATGTATTTTCAGAATTATAATATTTCTTTGTATAATTAAAATAAATCACCATGAAAAAACTAACAATATGCTTATTACTCTCTCTTTTTTATTGTCAATCTCAGGGGCAATGTGTTAGTGCATTTAATGATGATTTTGAAACCGGTACTATATCCGGAGCCTGGCAGTCAGGCACTGGCAGTTACAGTGCCTCAATCAACAATATAACGCCGGCTGAGGGTAATTATAATCTCATGCTAAATTCTCTTGCCGCCAATTCATTTTATCAAGGCCGATATGTTACATTTTCACCGGCACAGCCTACTTATGTATCTTATTGGATGAAAACTAACAATACGACTTCAGCAAATGGCTATTTCGTTTTAGGAGATAATGCCATAAGTACGAATAATGGGATTCTGTTTTGTTATTTTAATGGCACATCTTCGTTGCGTTTTTTCAATTCGGCAGGATATAATTATCCCATTGCAGCAAATACATGGTATCACGTGGAAGCAAAGAATATTAATTGGACGACCAAGGCTATGGATATCTATATTAATGGCACACTCATCTTGGCAAATTGGGCCTTTCGATCCACAGCCAGTACAAATGTTGATCAATTCCATTTATTTAGTTTGAATACGGCTATAGACCAATATGATAAAATTGAAATTGGATCTACACCACCGCTCGCAACACTTTTTGCTACAACAGATGTCAGTTGCTTTGGTGGATCGAATGGAACTGCAGATATCGTGGTCAGTGGAGGAGCATCTCCAATCGGATATAACTGGGCACCTTCAGGTGGCTCAACGGCAAATGCTACGGGTTTGGCTTCCGGCATTTATACTTGTACAGTCACTGATGCCAATACTTGCACCAGTACAACTACAGCGGTTATTAATCAGCCACTAGCCCCGGTAAATGTTACTTCTGCTGTATCACCGTCTAATTCGGTTTGTGCAGGTACATTGATTACCTTGAATGGAACCGCTACAGGCGGTACGGGGGCCATTGGATTAACATGGACCGATGGGGTCAATACTCCATTAGATGGTGTTCCTTTTGTAGCATCTTCGAATGCCAACTATACTGTTACGGCAACGGATGCGAACCTATGTACAGCCACTTCAACTTTAAACATGATGGTAAATCCATTACCCAATGTTACCGCGAATCCTTCAAGCATCACTGTTTGCGAGAATCATAGTGTCACCCTAAGTGGCGGGGGAGCGGTAAGTTATAGTTGGACCGGAGGTATTAATGATAATACCCCTTTTTTAGTTCAATCTGGTGGAAATTATACAGTAATAGGTGTAGATGCAATGGGATGTTCCAATACAGCTGTCGCTTCGGTAAATGTTACTCCATGGAACCATACAGCAGCATTGACCAGCGGTAACAATTCTATGCCAGGCATGATCTCATCCACTGATTTTCATCCGGATAATAATACAGTTTTCTATACCGATCCATCTTGCAATATGATATGCGCAATATCAGACCAGTTAGGGGCTAATATTTTGGGAACAACTACCGCGACCGTTACGGTGGATGCAGGAATTCAGACTTTTAATAATCAACCCTATTTAGCGCGACATTATTCAATTACACCTAATTCAAATGGCAGTGCAACTATAGCTTTTGTTTTTACCCAAGATGACTTTGATGACTATAATGCGAATAATGGATCATATCCTGATTTACCTACAACCTATAGCGATACGGATCCTAATATTGCCAATATCAGAATTACACAATTACATGGCACCGATCCTTTAGGTATAAATACAAATTTTGAAGTGCTTACACCTTCTTATGTAGGCACATTAAATGTCAATAATCTTTGGGAAGTTGATGTAGTAGTCACCGGTTTTTCCAGCTTTTATTTACATGGTGTGAATCCGGGTAATATAGCCCTGCCTGCTGTCGTGAGCAGCTTTACAGGTCGTAAAGTGGAGAGCGCCAATCAACTGAACTGGATAAGTAGCAGCGAACAAAACAATGCATATTTCAACCTTCAACACAGTACAGACGGAATTAATTTTAGCACAGTTGCCAAAATTAATTCGAAAGCAGAACACGGAATCAGTTCAATGCCATTGAGTTATTCTTATATGCATACAGCTCCTCAAACCGGCCATAACTATTATCGACTTCAGCAGGTCGATATCGATGGTCATAGCAGCATTCATGCACAGGTGATTGATCTGATCTGGGGTGGAAACGGCAGTTCAGTTTCTTTGTATCCTAATCCGGCAAAAGATATACTTCATATTGATTTAAATGTATCGAATGCCCAAAATACAACGGTTAAAATCATAGATCTAAGCGGACGTATTGTGAAACAAATCCAAGCCAAAACTGAAAAAGGATTGAATACACTCAGTATCAATCTGGATGGAATAAGCGAAGGTGTATATGCGGTTCAGGTACTAGAGAATGATGCTTTGATGAGTGTCTCCAGAGTTGTGATCAACGGAAAATAATGATAATATGTTATAGCGTTTTAATAGTAAGGTAATAATAGACAAAGGCCGGAGTAATATTCCGGCCTTTGTCTATTATTTGCTGAGTACTTAGTACTATCTACTGAGTACTTAGTACTTTCTAATTGACCTTCTTTTTCAAATTCTGATCAATTGCATCTAGGAATTCTTCAGTATATACATAATGCTCACCGTGATTCACTTTATTGCCATGAATACATACGGCAAGGTCCTTTGTCATGATACCACCTTCTACTGTTTCGATACAAACTGTTTCGAGATGGTGGCAAAAATCAATAAGGGCTTGATTGTTATCTAATTTACCGCGGAATGCTAGACCACGTGTCCAAGCGAAAATTGATGCAATTGGATTGGTACTGGTGGGTTTGCCGGCTTGATGATCACGGTAGTGACGGGTCACTGTTCCATGTGCTGCTTCTGCTTCCATTGTTTGACCGTCCGGGGTAATCAGAACAGAGGTCATCAGACCAAGTGATCCGAAACCTTGAGCCACGGTATCGCTTTGAACGTCACCGTCATAATTTTTACAAGCCCATACAAAATTACCATTCCACTTCAATGCAGATGCTACCATGTCATCAATCAAACGATGTTCGTAAGTGATGCCATTGGCTTCAAACAATGATTTGAATTCCTTCTGATAAATATCTTCAAAAATATCTTTAAACCGGCCATCATATTTTTTTAGGATGGTGTTTTTAGTAGACAGATAAAGGGGCCATTTTTTGCTGAGGGCCATATTGAAGCAACTGCGGGCGAAACCGGAAATACTTTCATCTGTATTATACATACTCATGGCAACACCATCACCTTTGAAATTAAAAACTTCAAATGTTTGTGGTTCGCCGCCATCCTCCGGTGTAAAGGTCATGGTCAATTTGCCTTTCCCTTTAATGACGGTATCTGTGGCCCGATATTGATCACCAAATGCGTGACGACCTACAATTATAGGGGCTGTCCAATTGGTCACCAAGCGCGGGACATTGTTCATTACAATGGGTTCACGGAACACCGTGCCATCCAAAATATTGCGGATCGTTCCATTAGGCGATTTCCACATTTGCTTTAATCCAAATTCTTCCACTCGTGCTTCATCCGGTGTAATTGTCGCACATTTGATACCCACACCGCATGCTTTAATTGCATTAGCACAATCGATGGTCACCTGATCATCCGTTGCATCTCGGTTTTCCATGCCCAAATCATAATATTGTATAGGCACATCCAGGTAGGGGAGTATCAGTTTTTCTTTTATAAATTTCCAGATGATGCGAGTCATTTCATCGCCATCAATCTCAACGACGGGGTTTGCTACGTGTATTTTAGACATGATGATTAAATTGTGGCGCAAAGGTAATGTTCCGGAGTGAATTATTCATTGAATGAAATTGAATTGAACTTTTTTATTGGAAATATGATCATTTGGTCATGAAAGTGCGCCTACCTTTAGGTTTGCAATACCAATTATTCCATCTGAAATATCAATTACCCTAAATATACATATTAGAATGAAAAGAATCTCGCTCCTAGGATTTATGTTATTCCCCTTTACTATTGAGGCCCAGCAAATTCCTGATACGGCTTATCATCCGAAATTGTTAAGCACGGAATATACTTTTTCCCAAGGCCCTGTCATTTTAATCGATGAAGGTCATCATAATTTTCATACTAAAGATGGTCGTTATCAACCCTTTGCTTCCTTATTGACCCAAGATGGTTATCAGGTAAAAAGTTATACTGGTTCAATAAGTTCTAATAAACTTGCATTAGGCAAAATTCTTGTCATTTCAAATGCGCTGCATGAATCCAATGTTGGCCATTGGTATCTCCCTACACCATCGGCCTTTACAGCAGAAGAAATTGAGGAATTAAGACGTTGGGTTCTTCGGGGTGGCCGCTTATTTCTGATAGCTGACCACATGCCTTTAGCAGGTGCTGCAAAAGATCTGGCTCAAGTTTTTGGTTTTGAAATGAGTAACGGTTTTGTGTTTCACGACAGTACAGAAGGTGTAGGCTATTTCAATACAGTAGACGGATCACTCAAACAAAATATCATTACTCAAGGTCGAAACAAAAATGAAGAAATAAATCATATCGTCACATTTACAGGTCAGGGATTTAAAATACCTGAAGATGCACAATCCATTTTGACATTCGATTCAAAGTACTATAATCTCATGCCTGATACGGCTTGGGCATTTCATTCCTCAACACCACGAGCCTCTGTATCCGGTTGGTCTCAAGGTGCATTTAAAGAATATGGGAAAGGTAAAATTGTCGTGTTCGGTGAAGCCGCCATGTTTACTGCACAACTTGCAGGTGCCGAACTAAAGAAAATTGGCATGAATGCTGAATCAGCTGGAGAAAATTATCAATTATTATTAAATATTATCCATTGGCTGGATCCATCCCGTCAATAAAATTCATTGAATATTTTCCGAGGCAAGATGACTGTATGATGAGACTAAAAAACGATTTCTTGACTTGAAATTCTTTTTACAGATTCCGAATAATCTCATCGGCAAATTCATTCGTTTTAAGTAAGGTTGCCCCCTCCATGAGTTTATGAAAATCGATGGTCACTTTTTTATTCTTAATCGCCTTGCCTACCGCATGGGTAATTAATTCAGCCGCATCATTCCAACCCATATATTCCAGCATCATGACTCCACTCAAAATAACAGATGAAGGATTCATGGTATTGGTATTCGCAAATCGAGGAGCCGTTCCATGAGTTGCTTCAAATACAGCATGACCCGTTTTGTAGTTGATATTTGCACCCGGGGCTATGCCAATACCACCGACTTGGGCTGCCAGTGCATCACTGATATAATCACCGTTTAAGTTCAATGTTGCGATCACGCTATAGTCTTGTGGGGCTAACAGTGCTTGTTGTAAAAAATTATCTGCAATGGCATCTTTGATAATGACACGGCCGCCAATCCCTGCAACTTTCATTTCTTCATTGGCTACGGCCTCTCCACTTTCTTTCTTGGTTGCTTCCCATTGGTTCCAGGTATATACCTTATCTCCAAATTCTCGTTCGGCCAATTCATATCCCCAATTTTTAAATGCCCCTTCAGTAAACTTCATGATATTCCCTTTATGCACAATGGTCACCGATGGCATACGATGTTCAACAGCGTACTCAATGGCCGAACGAATGAGGCGTTCGCTACCTTCACGACTGACAGGTTTTATGCCAAAAGAGGTGGTCTCCGGAAAGCGAATATTCTTTACACCCATTTCTTCAACCAGAAATTTCAACATTTTATCTGCTTCCTTCGTTCCGGTCATAAATTCGATACCGGCATAGATATCTTCTGTATTTTCTCTAAATATCACCATATTTACTTTTTCCGGATGCCACATCGGAGAGGGCACACCTTCAAAATACTTCACCGGGCGAAGACATACATATAAATCAAGCTCCTGGCGCAGCGCTACATTAAGGCTGCGTATTCCTCCTCCGACGGGAGTGGTTAAAGGACCTTTAATCGAAATTAAGTAATCCTTAAACGCTTGCATGGTTTCGTCAGGCATCCATGAACCGGTCATATTATAGGCCTTTTCACCGGCTAATACTTCCAACCATTCGATTTTTCGTTCACCTTGGTAGGCCTTTTCAACAACGGCATCAAAAACCCGAACACCGGCCTTCCAAATATCCGGACCAATTCCATCCCCTTCTATAAATGGGATGATAGGATGATGTGGCACATGTAAATGACCATCTTCTTTCATGTAAATTTTCTCCGCCATAGCATTAGTTTTTCGCGCGCAAATGTAGGGCAGAATGTATAGACAGACAAGAAAATTGCAAGACCGGAACAGAATCAGTGAAATGCTCAATGAGACATCATTCCCCTTATTTTTTAATAAACAATAACTTGATACTTTCTTTCCTGCTTTTCATCATCACATAATAATTCCCGGACGGGAAATCAACCCAGGAAATAGATATCAATTTTGGCATTTCATCCACATTTTCCACAAACCGCTTTAAAACCTTTCCCTTTTGGTTTAAAAATTTAATTCTAAATTTCTGAGGATATGTGCGACTAATTTCAAATTTTAAACCGGCATTGGTCTCATCAGGAATCATACGAATACTGTTCCCCGCAAACAGTGAAAAATGAAGTAAACAAGTACTTAAGAATATGAATATGATTCTACTTGGTCTCAATTGCTTGAATGCCTATGGTCAAAATGGTCTGCGAATATACAAGAATTCTCAAACCCTGCAACCCTCGGAAATACCCGGGTAGAGTAGACAAATTCCGTTCTTTCAAATGTATCATTCCTTGAGGGTGCAAACCCGTTTGATTTTTTATCTTCACACCATGAAAAAAATATTTTGGTTCTGTTTAGTGATTTGGACATTCCATTCTACTCACGCACAAATGACCCCTTATGAAATCAACGGCAAAAACTATTCGGCAACATATGAAGAATGTATAGAATTCTATCAAAGACTTGTTGAAGATTATCCCAGTGTGTCTATGCATACCATGGGAAAAACAGATGGTGGCATCCCGCTCCATGTTTTATTAATCAGTAAAAGTGGTCAAAATGATCCCATGCAATGGCATCGAAAAAATAAAATGGTTATCTTGGTCAATAATGGCATTCATTCCGGTGAACCGGATGGCATCGATGCCTCTATGTTGCTGACCAGAGACCTGGCTCAAATGTCTGTCACCAATCATCCGAACTTTCCTGAAAATGTAGGCATAGCCATTATTCCGGTTTACAATATAGAAGGATGTAAGAACAGAAGCGAATTTCATCGGGTAGATCAAGAAGGGCCTATAGCTTTTGGAACCCGGGGAAATGGACAGAATTTAGATTTGAATCGAGATTTTATTAAACAAGATAGTCGCAATGCGCAATCATTTGCGGAAATATTTCAATGGATCGATCCTGATATTTTTTTAGACAATCATGTCAGCGATGGTGCAGATTATCAACACGTGATGACTTTGGCTACTACTCAACATAACAAATTAGGCGGTTCTATGGGCGCTTATCTAAAGGACGTATTTGAACCCGGCATTTTTCATAGGATGAAACATAGAAATTACCCCACCATACCTTATGTCAACGTTTGGGGTTGGGATGCTGCACAAGGTTGGGAACAGTTTTTTGACAGCCCTAGATATGGCAGTGGATATGCAGCTTTATTTCATACTTTTTCGTTTACGCCGGAAACGCATATGTTAAAGCCTTATGCTCAGCGAGTCGATGCAACTTATCAACTCATGTGGAGCTTCATCGATTTTGCCTCTGCTCATGCAGACACCATTATTCAGTTGAGAAAAATGTCCATTGCCGAAGCTCAACACCAAACGACATTTCCACTATCCTGGAAAGTGGATACCACGCAATTCAGCAAATTTGATTTAATGGGATATGCCTATCAGGAAAAGCAAAGTAAAATCTCCGGATTGCCATTTCACTATTACAATCGAAATGAACCGAAAACAATGAGTATTAAATATTTGAATCAATATATACCCGTTTTACAGGCAGAAGCACCACTCGCATACATCATACCGGCTGGCTGGTGGAAGACGATAGAACGGTTGAAACAGAATGGGGTATTGATGCAGACCTTTACAACTGACACCATCATTAACGTTGAGGCCTATCGTATACTCAATTATCAATCATCTGCAACTCCTTATGAAGGTCATCATGTGAATCATGATATTCAATTAGAGAAAAAAATTAAATCACTTCAAGTTAGAAAGGGAGATTATTTTATTCCTGTACAACAAATCAGGAAACGCTTTATCATCGAAGTCTTAGAACCACATGCACAGGACAGTTATTTCTCATGGAATGATTTTGATCCTATCCTGAATCAGAAGGAAGGATTTACAGGCTATGCATTTGAACCGATCGCTGAAGCTTGGCTCAACGAACAGCCCGCAATAAAAGATTCGCTTAAAAAGGCTTGTGCAACCGATGCGAAATTGGCGTCCAACACGCAAGCACAATTGGAGTATATTTTCAAACGATCACCCTGGTATGAAGAAGCACATAATTTGTATCCCGTATTTCGGGTGGTTGATCACCATATGATTATACCGGAAATTTTAAAATCATCAACGCCACTTTACCGAAATAAATCTGATGAATAATGTTGACGATAAGACCTAAGACAATCATCAAAATTGAACTCTCCAGGTCAACATATGTTTATGGGTATCATATTTATCTAAATAAAATGTGTGTAAAATAAGGTCCAATCCCTGTTAAAGGGCTTGTGATAGCCCTTGCCGTTTTTTATATTTACCTGATACAATGATCTTTTATGGTTTAAAAGAAACCATATCAGATACTTGTATTGCTTCTCTGTTTATCTATTTAAATCATTTCAACTAATCTTTTATGATGAATCATTTGACTAAATATTTAATTTGCCTGATAGGCATCTTATTCCATTTTACGGTCATGGCGCAAGTTCCACAGCGTTTTAACTACCAGGGAATCGCGAGAGATGCACAAGGGAATCCAATTTCTCAGCTGACCCTAACAGTTAAATTATCTGTACTTCCGTTTGTGGATGCCACGGTTCCGGAATATGAAGAAATTCAAACGGTGACTACCAATGAATTTGGTTTATATACCTTACAAATTGGTAGCGGAAAAGTCGTCAGCGGAAAAATGAATACCGTAAAATGGGAAACCGGGAATAAATACATCCGAGTGGCTATAGATCCCAAAGGAGGCGATCATTTTACCGAGGTGGGCATTACGCAATTATTGAGTGTGCCTTACGCAATTTATGCCGACAGGGCGGGAATAGCCAGAGAGACTGCCGATGGAAGCGGCAAAACCAGAGCCGGCACGGTTTCTACTGCACCCGGCACAACCGGCGATGTAAATAAACTGGCTAAGTTTACGAATACGCCCAATACAATAACCAATTCACAAATTACAGATAATGGCAGTACGGTAATTATTGGAGCACCTTCATTTTCAAGTGCGTTAAATAGGCTTCATATTTATTCAAACTCAGCGACACAGGTTAATCATGTTCGCATGGAAAATATCAACGCAAATAGTTCAGGTCGATTCATCATGTTTAATGACCATGCTAATGCGTATGCGACGTTTACAAAATATGGTACGGCTGTTACGGGTAATTATGGAGGAAGTACTTTATATCCAAATGCAAACTTATTGGCCTTTGGAAATAATGGCTTGGCTTCCGGCGATGGCAATGGACGTTTCTTGATTTCGTCATCGGGAAACATTGGTATAGCTATCACTAAGCCCAGTGGCACAAAAATTAAATTTCATGCAGATTACTTATCTGAAAATGTCGGCATAGGTGGAGGTGCTGTACCCGCCACACAAATACATTTCAACAATACCCTGACGGGAGACACACTGAAAATAACCAATTCCACAACGGGCCATAATTCCGGAGATGGATTAGATATTCGTACCACCGGGAATGCCGCCAGTATCATCAATCGTGAAAACAGCAGTCTTGACATAGGCACTAACAGTACCTCATTCATGACCATTCTGCCTGGAGGTTATATTGGGATAGGAACCAATTCTCCCACGACTCAACTCGAAGTCAATGGCACCGTGAGAATTTCCGGCGGATTACCCGGATTGGGAAAAGTATTGACTTCGGATGCGAATGGATATGCTTCCTGGCAGAATCCAAGCGGATCAGGAGGTTCAAATGGGATAGGCGGAAGTTTGGATTCTGCATACAATTTTGGAGGTCCCGGTCTGGGTCGATATATTCATGCTAATAATGGTGCAGTATGGATACAGGGACAAGACGGATTTCAAATCACCGGAAATTTAGGATATGGAAACAATCTGGCTTTATCGGGTGCGGGAACAAGAATGTTTTTCTATCCTCAAAAAGCAGCCTTTCGCGCAGGTGCTGTAAATGCTTCCAATTGGGATGATGTGAATATCGGAATTTATTCATTTTCAGCCGGCTATGACACTAAGGCCAGTGGCTCGGCAGGCATAGCCTTAGGTGCTGCAAGCTTTGCTACAGGCAGTGCATCCGTTGCCCTGGGTACACATACCGAAGCGAATGGCGATGAAGGATCTACAGCCATCGGAAACAATACGATAGCAAGTTCATTTTCATCCATTGCCTTAGGGATGTACAATGATTCCGTCATTGGATCGAATGCTGTGAATCCGATCCCAACCGATCCCATTTTGATGGTAGGAAATGGAACCAGTAATGCGAATAGAAGCAACGCAATGACCATATTAAAAAATGGAAATGTGGGATTAGGTACGAATACTCCAACTGAAAAATTGGAAGTCAACGGATTGGTAAAAATAACCGGTGGTACGCCCGGATCAGGACGTGTATTGACCAGTGATGCCAATGGTGTTGCGACTTGGCAATTGATACCTGCCAGTGCCATTGGTGGCGCAACAACTTTAGATTCAGCCTATAATTTTGGTGGCCCGGGTCTAGGAAGAATCATCAACGCCAATAGTGGAGCGGTGCTTATTGATGGTACAGACGGACTTCATGTAATGGACAGTGTAGGTATTGGTACGCAGTCACCCGGTGCACGACTAGAAGTAGCGGGTCAGGTAAAAATTACAGGTGGGTTGCCCGGAGCAGGCAAAGTTTTAACCAGTGATGCAACAGGCTTAGCAGATTGGCAGACTTTACCATTGGGGCCTCCCGGATTAGATGGAAATACCATATTAAATGCCGCAATAGATCCGCTTTCTACTGATGGCGTGGATGGGGATTTCTTTATCAATACCACCACAAATCAAATATTTGGACCAAAAACATTAGGAGCCTGGGGTACCGGTGTCCCCTTAGTGGGCCCGGCAGGGGCTGCAGGTCCTCAAGGCCCAATCGGTATAACAGGTGCGACTGGCGCACAAGGTCCGATTGGTTTGACCGGCGCAACAGGCCCTCAAGGTCCGATTGGTTTGACAGGAGCAACCGGACCACAAGGCCCACAAGGTATTGCCGGAACCAATGGTACAAATGGAACCAACGGTCTCGATGGCAAAACCGTTTTAAACGGAACAGTCAATCCAACCGGTGCAGATGGTGTCGACGGTGACTTTTTTATCAATACTACGACCAACGAAATCTTCGGACCTAAAACCGGAGGGGTATGGGGTAGCGGTACTTCTTTAGTCGGACCGATTGGTGCAACAGGACCACAAGGCCCTATCGGTTTAACCGGTGCAACCGGTCCTCAAGGTCCTATCGGTCTATCCGGTGCAACAGGACCACAAGGTCCTATCGGTTTAACGGGTGCTACCGGTCCACAAGGTCCGCAAGGTATTGCCGGAACGAATGGTACAAATGGAACTAACGGTCTCGACGGCAAAACCGTTTTAAACGGAACAGTCAATCCAACCGGTGCCGATGGTGTCGATGGTGACTTCTTTATTAACACCACCACCAACGAAATCTTCGGACCAAAAACCGCAGGCGTTTGGGGCACTGGTACTTCTTTAGTCGGGCCGATTGGTGCAACAGGCCCGATTGGTTTAACAGGTCCTCAAGGTCCTATTGGTTTGACAGGTGCAACAGGACCGCAAGGTCCGCAAGGTCCAATCGGTTTAACCGGCGCAACCGGCCCTCAAGGTCCTATCGGTTTAACCGGAGCAACAGGTCCGCAAGGTCCTATCGGTTTGACGGGCGCAACCGGACCACAAGGTCCGCAAGGTATTGCCGGAACGAATGGCACAAATGGATCCAACGGTCTCGATGGCAAAACCGTTTTAAACGGAACCCTCAATCCAACCGGTGCCGATGGTGTCGATGGTGACTTCTTTATCAATACAACGACCAACGAAATCTTCGGACCAAAAACAGCAGGCGTTTGGGGAATTGGAACTTCTTTAGTTGGACCGATTGGTGCAACAGGAGCAACAGGCCCTCAAGGCCCGATAGGTTTAACAGGTGCTACAGGTCCGCAAGGTCCTATCGGTCTTACTGGTGCAACCGGCCCGCAAGGTCCTATTGGTTTGACGGGTGCTACTGGTCCGCAAGGTCCTATTGGTTTGACTGGAGCAACCGGACCACAAGGTCCACAAGGTATTGCCGGAACAAATGGTACCAATGGAACCAACGGTCTCGATGGCAAAACCGTTTTAAACGGAACCCTCAATCCAACCGGTGCCGATGGTGTCGATGGTGACTTCTTTATCAATACAACCACCAACGAAATCTTCGGACCAAAAACCGGAGGCGTATGGGGCAGTGGTACTTCTTTAGTTGGACCTATTGGAGCAACAGGTCCACAAGGTCCGATTGGTTTAACCGGCGCAACTGGACCACAAGGTCCTATCGGTTTAACCGGAGCAACAGGTCCACAAGGTCCGCAAGGTATTGCCGGAACCAATGGTACAAATGGTACCAATGGTCTCGATGGCAAAACGGTTTTAAACGGAACAGTCAATCCAACCGGTGCCGATGGTGTCGATGGTGACTTCTTTATCAATACAACGACCAACGAAATCTTCGGACCAAAAACCGGAGGCGTATGGGGCAGTGGTACTTCTTTAGTTGGACCGATTGGTGCGACAGGAGCACAAGGTCCAATCGGTTTGACCGGTGCAACCGGACCACAAGGTCCGCAAGGCATTGCTGGAACCAATGGCACAAATGGAACCAACGGTCTCGATGGCAAAACCGTTTTAAACGGCACTGTCAATCCAACCGCTGCCGATGGTGTCGATGGTGACTTCTTTATCAATACAACGACCAACGAAATCTTCGGACCAAAAACCGGAGGGGTATGGGGTAGTGGTACATCTTTAGTTGGGCCCATCGGTGCAACAGGTCTCCAAGGTCCGCAAGGTCCTATTGGTTTGACCGGCGCAACCGGACCACAAGGTCCGCAAGGTATTGCCGGAACGAATGGCACAAATGGAACCAACGGTCTCGATGGCAAAACCGTTTTAAACGGAACCCTCAATCCAACCGGTGCCGATGGTGTCGACGGTGACTTCTTTATCAATACAACCACCAACGAAATCTTCGGACCAAAAACAGCAGGCGTTTGGGGAATTGGAACTTCTTTAGTTGGACCGATTGGTGCAACAGGACCGCAAGGTCCAATCGGTTTAACCGGTGCAACAGGTCCGCAAGGTCCGATTGGTTTAACCGGAGCAACAGGACCACAAGGCCCACAAGGTATTGCCGGAACCAATGGCACAAATGGAACCAACGGTCTCGATGGCAAAACC
>JAEUVB010000009.1 GCA_016786845.1 Chitinophagaceae bacterium
TGACGGATTGCATGTGGCTGATAGTGTAGGGATAGGCACAACAAACCCGACCGCTCGACTAGAAGTAGCAGGACAAGTGAAAATCACAGGCGGTGCTCCGGGAGCAGGCAAGGTATTGACGAGTGATGCGAATGGATTAGCCACATGGCAGACCGGTGGTGCAGGACCTGCGGGAGCGGATGGTAAAACAGTCCTTAACGGAACCCTTAATCCTTCCGGCGGAACAGGCGTTGACGGCGACTTCTATATCAATACGGCCACGAATCAAATATTCGGACCTAAGACGGCAGGAGCCTGGGGTAGTGGTACATCATTAGTTGGGCCTGCGGGAGCGACGGGAGCTACCGGTCCACAAGGAGCGACGGGAGCCACCGGTCCACAAGGCCCCACAGGACCGGCCGGGGCCACCGGTGCTGCAGGAACCAATGGAAAAACGGTATTGAATGGTAATGTTAATCCTGCTTCGGGTACGGGTGTGAACGGCGACTTTTATATCAATACGGCCACGAATCAAATATTCGGACCCAAGACGGCGGGAGCCTGGGGTAGTGGTACGTCATTAGTTGGGCCTGCGGGAGCGACGGGAGCAACCGGTCCTCAAGGTCCAACGGGTGCTACAGGTCCTCAAGGTCCTATTGGATTAACGGGAGCAACCGGTCCGGCGGGAGCAAACGGTACAAATGGTCTGGATGGAAAAACGGTATTGAATGGTAATGTTAATCCTGCTGCGGGTACGGGTGTGAACGGCGACTTTTATATCAATACGGCCACGAATCAAATATTCGGACCTAAGACGGCGGGAGCCTGGGGTAGTGGAACTTCTTTAGTTGGTCCAACGGGAGCGACAGGAGCAACCGGTCCACAAGGAGCGACGGGAGCTACCGGAGCTCAGGGACCGATTGGATTAACGGGTGCGACAGGTCCGCAAGGACCTGCGGGTGCTACGGGTCCTGCAGGAGCTAATGGTTCCAATGGTAAAACTGTATTAAACGGAAATGTCAATCCAGGTGCCGGTACCGGTGTTGATGGTGATTTCTATATTAATACGGCTACGAATCAGATATTCGGGCCTAAGACGGCCGGGGCCTGGGGGAGTGGTACGTCATTGGTAGGACCTGCTGGTGCCACCGGTGCAACAGGTCCTCAAGGTCCAACGGGAGCCACCGGAGCTCAGGGTCCGGCGGGTCTATTAAGTTCAGGAAGTGCTGCCGGAAATACACCTTACTGGAACGGAAGTTCATGGGTGGTCAACAGTAACAATATTTACAATAATGGAGGCAATGTAGGAATTGGGACAAGTGCGCCTTTGGCTAAATTAGAAGTAAATGGAAATACACGGATGATTAGCAGTACTTCCGGAGGACCAAAGTTGATCATCAGTAATCAGAGTTTTGTTCCGCTTATTTCTACAGAAAGTGGTTCGAT
Organism: Chitinophagaceae bacterium; assembly: GCA_016786845.1. Taxonomy (GTDB): domain Bacteria; phylum Bacteroidota; class Bacteroidia; order Chitinophagales; family Chitinophagaceae; genus OLB11. The sequence goes on from JAEUVB010000009.1 coordinate 1,426, forward strand.
GGTCTATTTAAATACAACGGATAGTAAAACAGGATACCATTCACTTTTTGAAGGAAATGTACCAATCGGTATTTCTACAGCATTTAGTTCAAGGTTCGAAAGTATAGGTAATGCTAATTTATTTGGTATGTATAACACTTTTGCCTCTGCCTCAGGAACGGGATCTGTGATAGGAATCAGAAACTGGTATCAGTCCGGTTCCGGATATACTACATCATATATGGTTGGACTTTTAAATGATTTTGATCAAAATACAAGTAATACTATTGTCAGTGGTGCAGACAACAATTTTACCGGAACCGGAACCGGAACACGATTTGGTATGCGAAATACCTATAGCGGTACGGGAAATGCTTATTTTTATGGCATCAATACGGATGTATCTACCACAGGAACAGGTCTTCATTATGGAGAATATGTAAGTCTTAGCGGCACCGGAACCGGAAACAAGTATGCATATTACGCCGATATTCCATCAAGCGCCGGAGGGACACATTATGGAATCTTCTCCAATGTAACCAAAGCGACTTCCTTTGCAGGTTACTTTTTGGGAAGGGTTTCTATTGGTACTACAACCGTAAACAATTATATTCTTCCATTGAGTCGTGGTACAAATGGGCAAGTGATGCAAACAGATGCAAATGGATTTGTATATTGGGTAAATCCTTCAACACTCAGTATAACTGAAGATGATCCCAAAGTCGGTACTTTGACCAGTAATTTTGTGCCGCATTGGAATGTAACTCAATTAAGTGATGGGCTTCTTTGGGACAATGGTATAAAGGTGGGTATCGGTACCGTGAGCCCAAGTGCTCGTTTTCATGTAGCAGATAGTAGTGTTGTGTTTACAGCCGGTGCCTCATTACCCGGATCTCCGGCTGCACCACCGGTTAGCGGTAATGGTCGTCGCATGATGTGGTATGTGGAAAAGGCTGCATTTCGTGCCGGTAATATTTTGGCAAGCAGCAATTGGAATAAAGACAGTATCGGGAATTATTCTGCCGCCTTTGGGGTCGATACTAAAGCTAAGGGACCGGGGTCATTTGCCTTCGGCAGTACAACCTATGCCCTTGGTTTCAATTCAATGGCAGGCGGGTATGCCAATCAAGCCTGGGGCGATGGTTCCATGGCAATGGGTAACAACACTATTGCCAATGGTATCAATTCTTTCACAACTGGAGACCATAGTGATGCCTCAGGAACTAATGCTTCAGCCCTTGGGTATTACACCAAGGCGAATGGATATACCACCCTCGCTATTGGTCGATATAATGATTCTATTGTAGCACCGCAAACTACCATGCAAACAACTACCCCATTATTCATCATCGGAAATGGTACAGCTCTTTCCAATCGTAAAAATGTGATGGTAGCCCGCAATGATGGTCGTGTGGGAATTGGCGTTAGTGCACCCGTTGCCAGATTACATGTTGCAGATAGTGCAGTAGTTTTCACCGCAACTAATGATACGACCAACGTTACTTACAATAATTATCCTCCTTTAGAGGGACAGGGAAGACGTATGATGTGGTATCCTGAAAGAGCTGCCTTTAGAGTCGGTGGTGTTGACGGAATTTATGCGAACGTCTGGGATCGAGATAGTATAGGTGATTATTCGATAGCCATGGGGAGAAACAATAAGGCTAGTGGATCCGGTGCATTTGCCATGGGGAATAACTCTGCTGCCAAAGGAAAGAATTCATTTGTATTTGGTAAAGATAATAATGCCATAGGTGAGGGTTCTGTTGCTTTTGGTTATTCCAATTCAGTATATGACTTTGCCTCTTTTGCAATGGGGTCAAATAACATCTCTCAAGGAATGGCATCATCTGCTTTGGGGCAATTTTCACAGGCAAATGGAGATTATTCCTTATCTGTAGGATGGAGTAATCATTCCAACGGAATTTCGTCCATCGCATTGGGGGATAATACATATGCAGTTGGAAATACATCTGTTTCCATGGGACATGGTACATACGCCAGTGGATATGCTTCAGTTGCTTTAGGGAGTAATTCAAATGCAATTGGTGATTCATCCGTAGCGATGGGTAGTCAAACGCATGCAAATGGAGAAAGGTCTACTGCTATAGGTTATTCAACAAATGCAACCGGACTATTGTCTACGGCGATAGGGTCGGCAACCACTGCTAGTGGATGGATGTCCACAGCATTAGGTTTTGGAACCATAGCAAGTGGATATGTATCCACTACCTTTGGTGAGTCTTGTACTGCAAGTGCAAACAATTCCACTGCGATGGGAATCAACTCAATCGCTAATGGAGACTATGCTACCGCGATGGGAAGCAATACCAAAGCCAGTGGTTTGGTCTCTACCGCAATGGGCTATTTTTCATCAGCTAATGGTTCTTATTCAACAGCTTTGGGTCGTACCACAATCGCTAATGGATATACTTCTCTTGTCATTGGCCAATACAATGACTCTATTATAGCTGCGCAATCCAGCATGGCCGCTAATACACCACTATTTATCATCGGTAATGGGACCGGCTCTACAGCCCGCAGTAATGTCATGGTTGCACGAAACAACGGTCGTGTAGGAATTGGTGTGAATGCACCCGGCGGACAGTTTGAACTCAGTTTGGATGAAGGCCGTAAACCATCTACCAATACCTGGACCATCACTTCAGATGCACGTTTGAAAACCATACACGGGAATTATTCAAAAGGTCTTAAGGAAATTTTGCAGCTCAATCCGATTACTTATCACTATAAGAATACAGAAGGCAGAACGTTTAGTAAAGACGTATTGCAAACTGAAAATATTGGATTTAGTGCACAGGAAGTACAGCAGATTTTTCCTGAATGTGTGGGTACCGATGAAGACGGGTATCTCAACCTGAATAATCATGCCATGATAGTGGCCTATGTAAATGCCATTAAAGAATTGAACGAGAAAAACGAGAAACTTAGCCAGGAAAATGAAAAAATGAAATTGGAGAATATTCAACGTGATCAAATGATGGCAGAATTGCTTAAGCGTTTGGAAGCTCTGGAGAAAAAATAACATATAGAAATCGGTTAAGAATTATAATCATTCATATCGATTATAACGTTTGATATTTTGATTCATCATGATGTAAACACTAATCTTGCGGGTTATATGTTTACCTGATCTAGTCATGTATTTGAATCGATAAAAGACAGATCATTGGTTCTAAGCTGAAACATTGATGGTCTAAGTTTGAAGCAAAAATTTTCATACCCTGGCTTACCCGCCGGTTTGTGTATATCCATATATCTTCAATTTTATACCAAATACTCATTGAAACGGTCTAATTGCTCATTTGTCATCACAATATTATTTACTTTAAAACTATCTTTAAAGCATTTATAAATTCTTTCGTATGAAATCATTCCTTTCTCTCCTTGCCTGTTGGTGTCTCCTTGTCGTCAACGAAATCTATGCCCAGGCTCCTCAAAAATTTAATTACCAGGGTATCGCCCGTGATGCAGAAGGCAATCCATTAGCACAACAGCAACTGAGTTTGAAGTTGTCGGTATTGCCAACAATCGATGCGACCGTTCCGGAGTATGAAGAAACCCAATTGGTGAAGACCAATGAGTTTGGATTATATACTTTACAAATCGGATCAGGTACTCCTTTGACCGGTGAAATGAAGACAGTGAAATGGGAAACCGGTAATAAGTATATTCGAGTAGCCATCGATCCTGAAGGCGGAAGTAACTGTATGGATGTCGGAACTACACAATTACTCAGTGTGCCTTATGCTTTGTATGCCGATCGTTCGGGTATTGCGAGAGAGACAGCGAATGGAACGGATAAAACAAGAGCCGGAACTGTCGTAACGGCTGCGGGAACTACCGGTGATGCAAATAAGTTAGCGAAGTTTACCAGTGCAGGGAATACCATTACGAATTCTCAAATCACAGACAATGGGAATACGGTCATCATCGGTGCGCCGGCAACATCGAGTGCATTGAACCGTCTTCACATCTATTCCAACTCTGCGACTCAGGTGAATCATGTGCGCATGGAAAATATAGACTCGACGAGTTCAGGCAGATTTTTGATGTTTAATAATAGCCCCAATGCATATGCCACCTTTACCAAATACGGAACATCCGTTGCCGGTAATTACGGCGGATCGGCTTTATATCCGAATGCGAATATTCTGGCATTCGGAAATAATGGATTGGCTGCGAATGACGGCAATGGTCGTTTCATGATTTCATCCGGTGGAAATGTGGGCATAGCAATCACCAAAACATCCGGAACGAAAATTAAATTTCATGCCGATTTCAATTCTGAAAATGTAGGTATCGGTGGGGGTAATGTACCTACGGCGAATGTGCATTTGAATAATGCATTAAGCGGTGATACGTTGAAAATAACAAATGCCACTACAGGACATTTAGCAACAGACGGACTAGATATTCGTACGACAGGCAATGCGGCTTCCATCATCAATCGTGAAAACAGTACCCTGGATTTGGGAACGAATAATGCAACCCAATTGCGCATCGATGCTACGGGAAATATTGGAATAGGTACCACGACACCGGCAACAAAACTTGATGTCAATGGTCTAGTTAAAATTAGTGGAGGTGCTCCGGGATCTGGCAAAGTGCTAACAAGTGATGCCAATGGATTAGCCACTTGGCAAAATCCAACAGGCGGCTCCCTCGATCAGGCCTATGATTTTGGCGGCCCGGGATTGGGGCGTATCATTACCGCGGATAGCGGAGCTGTGAGAATCCAAGGTGAAGATGGATTACAAGTCTTAGGCGCATTTGGGAATGGTGATAATCTTTCAATAAATGGACCCGGTACCAGAATGTTTTTCTACCCTAAAAAAGGAGCTTTTCGATCCGGTACCATCAATACAAATAGTTGGGATGATGATAGTATCGGCATCTATTCTTTTTCTGCCGGATATGATACGAAAGCCAAAGGTCCGGCCAGTATTTCATTGGGTGTAGCCAATAGCGCAAGCGGTCAAGGTTCTGTGGCATTAGGTGCATATACAGAAGCAAACGGTAATGATGGAGCTACATCAATTGGTAATGGTACAGTAGCAAATGCCTATGGTTCTGTTGCGCTTGGAATGTATAACGATCCCATAGCTGGATCAAATCCAAATTCCTATGTCGGTTCAGATCCTGTCCTCACGATTGGTAATGGTACCAGTGTGGTTGGCAGAAGTAATGCTTTAACCGTACTCAAAAATGGAAATGTGGGTGTGGCTACCAATACGCCCTCGGAGAGACTTGAAATCAATGGAAATATAAAACTCAGTGGTGGAGTTCCGGCACCGGGCAAAGTATTGACGAGTGATGCAAATGGTGTGGGTAGCTGGCAATACATTCCGAGTAGTTTACTCGGGGCGACCACTCTTGATTCAGCGTATAATTTTGGTGGTGCCGGTGCCGGAAGAATTATCAATGCTAACAGCGGTGCTGTTTATATTAATGGAAATGACGGATTACATGTAGCAGATAGTGTGGGCATAGGAACCACATCCCCTACGGCAAGATTGGAAGTAGCGGGACAGGTGAAAATTACAGGCGGTGCACCGGGGGCTGGAAAAGTATTAACGAGTGATGCGAGCGGATTAGCGAGCTGGCAAACCGGCGGTGCGGGACCGGCCGGTGCGGATGGAAAAACCGTTTTAAACGGAACGGTGAATCCTACCGCAGGTATTGGTGTGAATGGAGATTTTTATATTAATACGGTTACCAATCAAATCTTCGGACCTAAGACAGCCGGAGCATGGGGTAGCGGAACATCCTTAGTAGGTCCTGCCGGTGCAGCTGGTCCACAAGGTCCAACAGGATTAACAGGAGCAACAGGTCCACAAGGTCCAATTGGGTTAACGGGTGCCACAGGTGCAGCGGGCAAAACAGTATTGAACGGAAATGTCAATCCGGCTGCAGGTACCGGCACGAATGGTGACTTTTATATCAACACGGCGACCAATCAAATCTTTGGACCTAAAACGGCGGGTGCATGGGGAAGTGGTGTTTCTTTGGTTGGTCCTGTCGGTGCTGTTGGTGCAACAGGTCCACAAGGTCCGATTGGATTAACAGGTGCGACAGGTCCGCAAGGCCCAACCGGATTGACAGGTGCGACAGGCCCACAAGGTCCGATTGGATTGACGGGAGCAACCGGTCCTCAAGGCCCGATAGGATTAACCGGTGCCACCGGACCTGCCGGTGCCAATGGAACAAATGGATTGGATGGCAAAACGGTTTTGAATGGTAATGTAAATCCAACTGCCGGTACAGGTGCTAACGGAGACTTTTATATCAATACTGCAACGAATCAAATATTCGGACCTAAAACAGCCGGAGTATGGGGCAGTGGTACATCACTCATCGGACCTGCCGGAGCAGCCGGTTCTGCTAATATGAATGGTACCACAAATTATTTGGTTAAATTTACCAATGCCACAAGCGGTGGAAATTCGCGATTGTTTGATGACAGTACCCATGTAGGTATCGCAACAAATAACCCTAAAGCCGATCTGCATATACACACTATTTTGAATGCCGACACCTTAAAGATGACCAATAATTTTTCAGGAGGGGATTTTTCAGATGGTTTGGATATTCGTATGGATAGTTTGAAAGCATCCATCATCAATCGGGAAAATGCTTCACTCGAATTCGGTACAAATGATAGCACCCGCATGACCATTGATGCAACTGGTAAAGTGGGCATAGCCACCTTACCTTTTTTTCCACTTCATGTCGTCAATAGTACATATAACTATACTTCTGTAATTTCCAATTCCCTCAATTCCACAGGTACAACCATTGGAGGTGCTTCTACGGTATCCAATGCAGATACTGTAACCGGATATTCAATCGGTAATCTCGTTAATGTAACAGCAAGAACAGGAGGAGGAACCCAAAATGTCATGTTAGGTTTGGGAGATGGAAGTCAAACCGGGACTCAGAATTTCATGTTAAACAATGGCGACGGCACTCATTATGGTGTTACGAATAGTCTGGGCGGTACTGGAGCAGGAAATCAATACGGTGTTTATACCACTTTGAATAATTCAGGAAATGGTTTTCACGCGGGTACACGTAATCTTATATCCGGTTCAGGAACCGGCGAACACCACGGTACACTCAATCAATTTTCAGGCGGTGGGAGCAATTATGCTTTTGGTACATTCAATGAAATGTTGGGTACGGGAAATGCCGAACATTTTGGTGTCAGAAATCGGGTGAGTGGCAGTGGAACGGGTGCCCATTATGGTGTCGACAATGAAATTGGTGGAGCGGGCGCAGGAGACCAATTCGGTGTGAGAAATCTGATGTGGAATACCGGTAATGCTAATCACTATGGCAACCATAATTATTTTTCAGGTGGTGGAAACGGTTATCAGATTGGCGTTTTTAATGAAGATATTAATAGTGGCTCAGGACCTCATTTCGGCGTACGAAACTGGATGAACGGAACCGGAACCGGCGAATTGCTTGGAATTGATAATGAATTTAACAGTGCAGGTACCGGTACGCTATATGGAATTAGAAACTTGGTCTATAATAATGGAAATAATATTCAATACGGAATGGATAATACATTTTCAGGCTCCGGTAATAATTACCACACAGGTATCGTCAATCGCTTTAGTAACGGCAGTGGAAATCTCACAGGTGCATGGAATGAATTTTCAGGAAGCATCGGTATTGGAAATCATCTGGGTACTTTTAATAATTTCTTCGCCGGAGGCAATGGCATTCAGGCCGGTTCTTTCACCTGGTTTCAAACCGGGGCTACCGGTACGGGTGCGCAATATGGATCGTATTTAGAAAATTACAGTAATAGCAGCAGCACACATTATGGCAACTATAATTATTTACAAGGAAGCGGAACCGGATTGCAATACGGTACCTATAACTTAGTTTCCAATTCTGGTAACAGTAATCATTATGGTACGTATAATCAAATTAGTGGCAGTGGGGCCGGGATTCAATATGGTACCTATAACAATATCTCAAATTCCAACGATACGACTCATTATGGTACATATAACAATTTGAGTGGTAATGGTAATTATGTTCATTTTGGAAACTTAAATAATTTATCCACCACAGGTTTGGGTGCCAATAACGGCTCTTCAACCATTATTAATGTCAATAATGCAGCGAATAGCAGCAATCAGATAGGTGGCTCGGCATCCTTATTCAGCAACGGAACCGGAGATCTCTTCGGTCAAAATGTAATGTTGACCGGTACCGGTGCCGGCAATCAGTATGGGTTCTATAGCACTCATCAATCAACTGCAACCGGCAATGGCGGACAATTCGGATTGGTTACTTTTAATCAATCACCCGGCAGTGGGAATCATTACGGCACTTATGTTGACCTTGGTAATTCCGGTATTGGTACACAATGGGGGCATTATGTAAACATCGATAATACCGGCAATGGTATTCATTATGGTGCAAATTACCAACTTTCGGGTTCGGGTACCGGAGCCCATTATGGTTTGCTAAACCAACTTTCCGGTACAGGAAATGGCTCCATTTATGGTATTTCAAATACGATTAGCAATTCCGGAACGGGCACGCATTATGGACTGTCAAATACTTTTACCGGCGCAGGGTCCGGTATTGTTTATGGCCTTCGCCAGGATATCGATGTTTCAGGTAATGGAAATTTGTATGGGGTGTCTACAGATATCAGTAGCCTCGCCACAGGTTCGGGTATCAAATATGGTATGCGTGTAGATATTAGTGCTGCAGCAGGAGGTACACATTATGGTATATATTCCAGCGTAACTAAATCGGGCAGCTTTGCCGGTTACTTCAATGGCGATGTACGTGTTGCGGGTGAACTCACTCCGGGTACAAATTCCACAAGCGCCATCACCGGCTATTCTCTCGGCAGTACGACCTTACGATGGAGAGATGCCTGGGTATGGCGTGGTCTTTTTAATGGTTCAGATATTCGTTTAAAAACAAATATTAATAGTTGTGATTATGGTTTGAAGGAAGTATTGGCACTAAAACCTATTAAATACAATTGGAAAGCCGACCCTACCGGCAACCAAGAAATTGGTCTCATTGCTCAGCAAGTTAAGGAATTGATTCCGGAGGTAGTTGAAACAGCAAAGGATAGTATGCAAACATTAATGATGAATTACAGTGCCTTGATTCCGGTTTTGGTTAAAGCTATTCAAGAACAACAAGAATTGATCAAAGCATTGCAACAAGAAAATGTTTCACTTAAATCAAGCGTCCAAGAAGCGGATAAAGAGAAAGCAGCCCTCGATGAAAAAATGAATCGCATGCAGGCAAGTTTAGATAAAATATTGATTCTGTACAATTCTAATCAAGCGGTATCAGACAAATAGTATTTCTTTTTTGCCCCCAACAAAAATTCCGTTCAGCCCATCACTTCGTATGGGGACCCTGAATCCCCTTCGGGGGCAGAGTGGGAGCGGAGTGCGAGAGCAGAATGACAAAAATGGCTCTGGTTTAAGACGGCTGTCTCATCCTGAAGCATTTTTCACTTTTTTCTCTATCTTCATGCCTTAATCAAAAATGCATGAAATATTTACTGCTTATCAGTTGTCTGTTCTCCATTCAACTCATTGCCCAAGACAAAGACAAATGGGATGTGAATAACCCAAGTGGTCCGTATAAATCTTTTTCATTTACAGTGGACGAAGGAACCTGGATGAATTTGGATGTATCACCGGATGGGCAAAGCATTGCTTTCGATTTGTTGGGAGATATTTATACGATGCCGATCAACGGGGGGAAGGCTACTTGCATACGTTCCGGTTTGGCCATGGAAGTGCAACCTAGATTCAGTCCTGATGGAAAACAAATTCTCTTTACCTCCGATGCAGGAGGTGGTGATAATATTTGGACCATGAATGTTGATGGCAGCAAAGCCCGTCAAATTACAAAGGAAAATTTTCGGCTACTCAATAATGGCGTATGGACCCCCGATGGACAATACATCATTGCCCGCAAACATTTTACCTCGCATCGTTCATTAGGTGCCGGCGAACTCTGGATCTATCACACTTCCGGTGGTGATGGGTTGCAACTCACACCCCGAAAAAATGATCAGCAAGATTTGAACGAACCTTCATGCAGTCCGGATGGCCGTTATATTTATTACAGTGAAGACATGTATCCCGGCGGATATTTTCAGTACAATAAAGATCCGAACAATCAAATTTTTGTCATCCATCGTTATGATCGGGAAAAAGGAAAATCAGAACAAGTAACCGGTGGACCGGGTGGAGCCTTTCGTCCGCAAATATCTCACGACGGTAAAAAATTGGCTTTCATTAAAAGGGTCAGAACGAAAACGGTGCTCTACCTCCGTGATTTGGAAAGCGGAGAAGAATGGCCCATCTACGATCAATTGAGTAAAGACCAGCAAGAAGCGTGGACCACCTTCGGTGTGTATACCGGATTTGCCTGGATGCCGGATGATCAATCTATTGTGATTTGGAGTCAAGGGAAACTATGCAGAATATCTACGCAACAAATTATGCCATCCGTCATCATCCCTTTTTCCTGTGAAGTGAAAAACAAAGTGGCGGATGTTCTTCGTTTTCAACAAAGTTTTGATCAGAAGACTTTTTCGCCTAAGGTGATCCGTCAGGCAACCACTTCACCCGATGGAAAATATATTGTATTCAATGCGGTGGGTTATTTGTGGCAAAAGAAACTTCCGAATGGCAAGCCCGAACGCATCACACAACACACAGACTTTGAATTTGAACCGGCTTTTTCTAAAGATGGTCGCTATCTATTGTTTACTACCTGGAATGATACCGCTACCGGTGCCATATGGAAAATGGATATGCAATCACAGTTGCCGCCCGTAAAGCTCACCAAAGTAAAGGGGATCTATCGTGCACCTGCCTTTTCGCCGGATGGAAAAACGATAGTCTTTCGTAAGGATGAAGGAAATGAAGTGATGGGCTATAGTTATACTGTAAAGCCCGGAGTATATTTGATGAATGCTGATGGCACCGATGTAAAATTTGTTTCTGAAAATGGTTCGTCTCCGGAATTCAATCATCTGGGAGATCGAATCTATATTCAGTCCGGAAATAATTTTGCGAGTTATAAATTGGATGGCAGCGATGAACAGACTTTGTTTAAAAGTACTTATGGCAGTCGCTTCACCGTGTCGCCCAATGGACAATGGGTGGGCTTTGTTGATTTGCATCAGGTTTATATTGCGGCCTTTCCTGCCATTGGTAAACCCATCGATATATCGGCCGGAGCAACTGCCGTACCGGTGAAAAAAGTTTCCCGTGACGCGGGAATCAATCTGCATTGGCATGCCGACAGCAAGTCGCTGCATTATACTCTGGGTGATCAATATTTTACGATTCCGCTTGAAGACCGTTTTGAATTTATTGCCGGCAAACCGGATTCATTATTTAAGGAACCGGAATCCGGAATATCCATCAACTTAAAAGTCGATGCGGATAAACCTGAAGGAATTACAGTGTTTAAAAATGCAAGACTGATAACGATGAAAGGAAATGAGGTGATAGAAAATGGTAGTGTGATCGTAACCGGAAATAAGATCAGCGCATTAGGACCTGATGAAAGCATCAATATTCCTGATGGTGCGAAAGTCATTGATTGCAAAGGCAAAACCATCATGCCGGGCTTCATTGATGCCCATGCGCACGGCAATCATTTTAGGTACGGGATTACGCCTCATAAACATTGGCCTTATTATGTCAACCTCGCCTATGGTGTAACCACCATGCATGATCCTTCGGCGAATAGTGAAATGGTATTTGCGCAAAGTGAACTTGTTCGTTCAGGTGCAATGGTGGGACCGAGGGTGTTTTCAACCGGAACTATACTCTATGGAGCTGACGGAGATTTTAAAGCCGTGATTAATTCTATCGATGATGCCCGAAGTGCCATACGTCGAACCAATGCTTACGGAGCCTTTAGTGTAAAGAGTTACAATCAACCTCGTCGTGAACAAAACCAAATGGTGATACAGGCTGCCCGTGAATTAAAGATCGAAGTGGTGCCGGAAGGAGGTTCATTCTTCTACCATAATCTGGGAATGATATTTGACGGGCATACGACCATCGAACATAATTTACCTATCGCCACATTGTATAAAGATGTCATCAACTTATGTAAGCAATCTAAAACCGCGATGACCCCAACACTGATCGTTTGCTATGGTGCACCGAGTGGGGAATACTATTGGTATCAGCATACCAATGTTTGGGAGAAAGAAAAATTGCTTCGATTTACGCCAAGAGCTATCATCGATTCACGCAGCCGGCACAGAACCATGTTACCGGAAGAAGAATATGAAAACGGACATATCAGTGTATCAAGAAGTTTGAAAAAATTAGTCGATGCAGGAACATTGGTGAATATGGGCGCACATGGACAAATACAAGGCATTGGTGCACACTGGGAAATTTGGATGATGCAACAAGGGGGTATGACCAATCTCGAAGCCTTGAAAACGGCAACCATTAATCCGGCCATAAGCCTGGGCTTAGACCAATCGATCGGTTCGCTGGAAGTCGATAAACTCGCTGATTTGATTGTCCTTGATCAAAATCCTTTAGACAATATCAGAAACACAGAATCAGTTCACTACACCATGATCAATGGTCGACTGTTTGATACCGAAACGATGAATGAAATTGGCAATCATGAAAAATGGCGGGATCAATTTTTCTGGGAACTTAACAAAAGCTCGGAAGCATTCAAGTATCATGAAGAAACCAACGGATTTGAAAGCGGACATATTGATGATTAATCCAGGGGTTTAAGCCAATGCGTCAGCCGCATTTTCATCTTCACTTGAGGCATTTAATATGTTTATGACAAGGAGCAAGTATTGTGAATTTCTATACTCAAACCATTGCATGCGATATTCATGGGAGTTTTCGATCAAATGTTTAAATCCTTGAAATGGTTTCTTATGATACAAGGCCTGAATCAATCTACTTTTCAATGGGTTTTGATCGGATAGCTGTTCGGTAAAACCTTCCATGATCTTGAAGCTTTCTCGCGAAGAAGGTCTTTCAAATTCAATATAATCCTTGGAATGCTTTTTTATTTTCTGAAAATCCTCATTGTATAAAGAATAATGGTCGTCATGGGGTTCGATATCGGGCAAGCATATTAGCTCACCGGTATATTTGTTCCAATAGCCACTCATACCACATTCCAAATTTTCAGCAATTTTCTTTATTTGTACCGGGTTAATCAGTTGATCCATACTGACCTGTATTTTTTAAAAAATGTGATTCATAATTGTATAAAATTAATAAGATTTTGTAACTTGTTGGCTCATTCTATTTGATCACATATTACAATCCAATTTCTATGAAAAAGAGTTTATTCTACTCCGGATTATGCATCTTATTATGCATATTCACGCTAGCCGTCAGGGCTCAATCACCTCAACGATTCAACTACCAGGGTATCGCGCGTGATGCTCAGGGAAATCCTTTAAATGGTCAGCAGTTGAGTCTTGAAATTTCTGTCTTGCCAACGGCCGATGCGACCATGCCTGAATATCAGGAAACGCAAAAAGTCATGACCAATGAATTTGGTCTGTATACCTTACAAATAGGTGCCGGTACAGCGGTAATGGGTGATATGAAAACGGTGAAATGGGAAACCGGCAACAAGTATATCCGCGTGGCGATCGATCCACAAGGTGGTACAAACTATACGGTGGTGGGTACCAATCAATTGCTGAGTGTGCCATATGCGCTGTATGCCGATAAATCAGGAAGTTCATTAAGTGCTCCGGATAAAACCCGTGCGGGAACTGTTTCCACAGCGGCCGGTACGACCGGAGACGCCAACAAACTAGCCAAGTTTACAGCAGCCGGAAATACAATCACTAATTCCCAAATAACGGATAACGGCAACACGGTGATCATTGGTAATCCTGCCAGTTCCAGTGCCAATAATCGCATGCACATCTATACCAATAACAGTGTGCAGCAAACCTATATGCGGATGGAAAATGTAAATTCAACCGGCACCGGCCGCTTCCTGATGGCAAATGACAGTAGCGCTTCTTATGCAACCTTTACGAAATATGGTACCGCTGTACCGGGTAACTATGGTGGTTTGTCGATGTATCCTAATGCCAATATTTTGGCCTTTGGAAATAATGGCATCACTTCCAATGACGGCGCCGGCAGATTTTTGCTGACCAATGGAGGTAATATTGGTTTTGCCATCACCAAAACAACGGGTTCAACCTTAAAGTTTCATGCTGATTATAATACCGGTAATGTTGGGTTAGGTGGAAACGCCACTCCTGTCACCAATGTGCATATCAATACAACCGCTACCGGAGATACATTGAAAATTTCGAATTCCACTACAGGTCATACGGCCTTAGATGGATTGGATATCCGCACCATTGGTACAGCTTCCGAAATCATGAATTTGGAAAGCGGTCGATTGTCATTGGGTACCAATAATGTAGAACGATTGCGTATTACGAATGTAGGTAAAGTCGGTATTGCGAATAACTCTCCGGCAGAACAATTAGATGTCACCGGGAATATTAAAGGAGATACGCTGATCAGTAATGGTTTACGCATAGCACCAAATGCAGGAGCCGGAAAAGTAATGGTATCGGATGCCCTTGGGAATGCGAGTTGGCAAACCGGTCCTGTAGGTCCGGCAGGTCCAACGGGCCCTGTAGGTCCGGCAGGTCCAACGGGTCCTCAAGGTCCGGCAGGTGCAACAGGTGCAACAGGTCCGGCAGGTCCAACGGGTGCAACAGGTCCTATTGGAGCAACGGGACCTCAAGGTCCGGCCGGTGCTAATGGAAGCAATGGTGCAGATGGTAAAACCGTCCTCAATGGTATAGTAGATCCGACAGCCGGAACCGGAAATGATGGAGATTTTTATATCAATATATCTACCAATATGTTATTCGGCCCTAAAGCAGCCGGTACATGGGGTAGTGGTGTTTCTTTAGTGGGCCCGGCGGGTGCTACAGGTCCACAAGGGCCAACAGGTGCTACCGGTCCACAGGGGCCGGCGGGTGCTACCGGTCCACAAGGACCAATAGGTCTAACCGGTCCAACCGGAGCTACCGGTCCACAGGGGCCAACGGGAGCGACAGGCCCTCAGGGACCTATTGGGCTTACCGGTGCGACCGGTCCTCAAGGTCCACAAGGTCCGGCAGGACCTGCAGGTTCAGCGAATATTTCCGGTACAACGAATTATTTAGTGAAATTTACCGGCGCTACAACGGGTGGAAACTCAAATGTCTTTGACAATGGCTCAAATGTTGGAATTGGAACCGCTGTGCCGGCAGCTAAATTGGATGTTAAAACTACATCGAATTATGTTGGTCAGTTTAATGGTGCTGCGCCCATGTATATGGGATTGTTTGAAGCCGATGTTTATCGCGGATATTTGGGTTCCTATTCCGGAGCTGCTGAAGATGTAGACTTTGGTACAGGTGCCGGAAATACCACAGGAAAATTACATTTGACGATACAGTCAAATCCTAAATTGACTGTAAAAAGCGATGGGAAAATAGGTATAGGTACCACGAATCCGAATCATTTACTCCATTTAACAGGGGGAGATCTTTTTGTTGAATCCAGTTCAGGATTAATACGATTTGGTTATAACGGCGCCAATGAATGGCAATTAGCCACTACAGGTGCAGGTGCTGATATGCGTTGGTACACCACACCGGATGGTGGTACAACCATTACTCCACGTCATTATTTCAGCCAAAACGGAAACGTGGGCATAGGAGGGTTTTCCGGTCCAAGTGCTCCCGGAGCCAGAATGGATATCATTGGCTCAGGAACGACTTCCTCATCATCAAATTTTATGATCAGAAATTCCGCGTTAGATACCATTATGCGAGTTAGAGATGATGGCCGCATGGGTATTGGATATAATGGTTCTTCTTACGGACGTACCATCAATTTGGGTGGTACAGGGATAAACTTCTATACGGCCAATGAAGCAGCTTTTGGCGGGGCTATCTTCCCAACCGATACCTCTTTGGTTCTCTGGTCGAATTCGGGAACTAATAATTATCTGGTGTTACAACCAAGTTGGGGCAATACCGGTATTGGTACTTATACACCCAATGCGAAATTCCATTTGAATGGTGCTCAATTGATTGGATCTAATTCGGCTGTAACTGCCACCGGATATTCATTAAGTGTAGATGGACAAGTGATCGCAGAAGGTTTCACTACCCTGAATTCAACCTCATGGCCGGACTATGTATTTGAAAAGGATTATAAACTGATGCCACTCACTGAATTGGAACAATCGATCAAAGAAAACAAGCATTTACCTAAAATACCACCGGCCAGTGTGATGGAAACCAAAGGAATCAATTTGGGTGAAATGACGACCTCACTTACTGAAAAAATTGAAGAGCTGACCTTGTATATCATTGAATTGAATAAAGCCAATGAAGCCTTGAAGCAGCGTGTGAATCAACTGGAAGAGAAGTTGCCTGCAACGACTAAATAATAACGTTTAGTAAAATTTCAGAAATCATTTCAAAAGGTGATACCACGAGTATCACCTTTTGTTTTTGGTTTCCCCGCTGTCTTTCGATTTTCCGGGGCCGTCATCAACTCGCTCCGGCAGTCTCCTGGAGGTTCAATGAACATATTTTTTTGCTCCCGATTTAAACCCCGGTCGATTCATTACTCATTGCGGGAGCCCTGAATCCCGTTCCGGGGCGAGTTATCAGAAAGAGAAAGAGAAAGAGAACAGAGTCTATTCTTCAGTTGGCCTTTTCTTGCCCATATTTTCGATGAGGGTAACCGCCTCTTTCAATTGAGAGATGGGTATTTTGCGGAGGGCCTCTTGTAATGAAATGTTTTCGTCTTTTCGTTTAATGGGAGCCAATGGATGGTTGTCGACATCCTGATGATGAGATTCGGCGACCCAGGTGAAAATATCATTGGGGGTGCATTGCAAGGCTGTGCATAGCTTTTCGATGTGATCGAGACGGATGCTGCGATTTTCGGAATACAGGAGGACCTTGATTGCAGGATAGGCGAGACCGGCGTTATGCAGGAAGGCAGTGGGTCTGTCGATACCTCTAGCCTTAAGAATGGATTTCAGATTTAGGAAAAGCATGATTCATGTGGTTTAAAATGTTTAAAGAAACTTGAAAGAGGCTGTACATTTTTATCCTTCAAAGACAGTTTGTATGTAGCAATTGTCTATTTATTGACAATATTATGTAATAAATATGGAATTATAGTATCGTTTTATAGAAAAATATGAATCATTGATGGGTTAATTGATTAAATTGATGAAATAGTATCAATTATCGTTGATAAAGTATGAAATATCGTTTGTAGTGTATCAAATATCGTTTGTAGTGTATGAAATATTGTTGGTAGAGTATCAAATATCGTTGGTAGAGTATGAAATATCGTTTGTAGTGTATGAAATATTGTTGGTAGAATATAAAATATCATAGGTATACTGTCGAATATTGTTGAGAGAGGATGAAATATCGTAGGTAAACTGTCGCTATTCGTTGGGAGAAGGTCGAAAGTTGATGAAAGTGATGGGGAGATTGTTGGGGGTGGTTGGGTTGTGTTAGTTGTCTGAATCAGAATTTACAGGATTTGAGAATTTTCAGGATTCCGGGTGTGTTAGTTGTCTGAATCCCCGAATAAGTCGGGACAAGCGTCATTTACAGGATTTGAGAATTTTCTGGATGCTAAGTGTTAGGTTTCTGAATTAGAATTTATAGGATTATAGAATTTTCAGGATTCGAGGTGTGTTAATTGTCTGAATCAGGATTTTCAGGATTATAGAATTTTCAGGATTCGGGGTGTGTTAATTGTTTTCATCAACTGAAATTTATAAGCAGTTAGAATCCTGTAAATCCTGTAAATTTTGTGAATTCTGATTCAGACAAAGAAGTGCAATGGTCTAAATAGAGATTCTGAGGATTATTGAAAAATCAGGAATAGGGGATGTGATATGAATAATGATGTTAACTTTGAGAGACCTGTGCTAAATAAATAATTACCATGGAAGAACAGATAAAAATTGATTTGGATGGAGTCCGTAGTCAAGAAACTCCAGGGTTGCTAAGGGTAGCAGATTTTATTGGGAAGGTCTTCGGTATGGGCGGGAAATTGCGGAGCAAGGATACTGTGAAATACTATATTTGTTTCTTCTTTATACTATTTTTATTAAGTTGCTCATCCATTAGGCTGAGTACCAAAAGTTTTTATATAATTCGACCTACTTTAAATATTTCCAGTGAAATCCAAATGGATATTATTATTTCGTCTGGAAAATATGATAAAAATAAATCACATTTATTTGTAGTGGGGAAGGTCTACATAGAAAGCTCAAATGAGATTTTGGGTGATGTTACGATTACTCAAGGGAAAATAGGAGGGAGATCTGATTTAGGGAAAACTGATAATTTAGGGAATTTTAAAATAAATATTCCATTTAGTAATTCGGATACTCTTTTTTTTGGAAAACTACCATTTAAAAGCATTGGATTAATACTGAAAAGTAACTTTTAATTTATGACCGTGTAAAGTTGGGTGTACTCACTAGGTCACTTATTCCTCGCAAGGTAAAGCTCAAATCATATAACGGCGGGGTGTCTCGCTTTGGAGCACCCTGCGGTGCATGATACGTGATTGAACTTCTGTCTCCGTATTCTCTTGTATTTGAAAAATATCTTCGACGGAAATTTCATTTCAAAAATATAGTCTTACCCAAAAATTTCGGTACGTCGCAAAATGCGACATAATAGGGCTGCGAAACGAAGGACGTTTCGCAGAACAGTGGAATGAATTTAGACCGTAGTCAAGACACCGCAGGGTCGCTCAGAGCAGCAGACCCCTCGGAGAAGTTCTTCGGTATTGGCGGCACCCCGGGAGGAAGGAATGCGACATCATAGGGCTGCGAAACGAAGGACGTTTCGCAGAACGGAATTTTCATTTCAAAAATCTAGTCTTACCCAGAAATTTCGGTACGTCGCAAAATGCGACATAATAGGGCTGCGAAACGAAGGACGTTTCGCAGAACGGATATTACCCAGAAATTTCGGTACGTCGCAAAATGAGACATCATAGGGCTGCGAAACGAAGGACGTTTCGCAGAACGGAGGCACGCACCACGGGCAGGAACAAACTTTAAATTCAGATGGAATTATACATCAATCTTGGCATACTTAGCATGCTTCTCGATAAACTCTCTTCTCGGAGGGACTTCTTCGCCCATGAGCATGGAGAAGATGCGATCGGCTTCGGCTGCGCTTTCGATGGTGACTTGTTTGAGGGTGCGGGTATCCGGGTTCATGGTGGTTTCCCACAATTGTTCGGCATTCATCTCTCCAAGACCCTTATAGCGCTGTATGTTTACGCTATCTTCTTTTCCACCGGCTAATCGCTCCACCACCAATTTACGTTGCTCTTCATCGTAGGCATATTCTTGTTCCTTGCCTTTCTTAACGAGATAAAGCGGGGGTTGTGCAATATAGACATAACCTTGTTCCACCAACTCCTTCATATAACGATACAAGAAGGTGAGGATCAAAGTAGAGATATGCGAACCATCCACGTCGGCATCGGTCATGATGATGAGTTTGTGGTAGCGAAGTTTAGCTGTATTTAGTGCCTTGGCATCATCGGGAGTACCGATAGTCACACCAAGACCGGTATAAATATTACGGATCTCTTCATT
Organism: Chitinophagaceae bacterium; assembly: GCA_016786845.1. Taxonomy (GTDB): domain Bacteria; phylum Bacteroidota; class Bacteroidia; order Chitinophagales; family Chitinophagaceae; genus OLB11. Next base: position 21,142 of record JAEUVB010000009.1, read on the forward strand.
TTCAAATACCTTATGCGGCATGGCTTTTTCTACATTCAGGATCTTACCGCGCAATGGCAAGATGGCCTGATACTGACGATTACGACCTTGCTTGGCAGTTCCACCGGCCGAATCTCCTTCCACCAGGTAGAGCTCGCATTTTGCCGGATCATTATCGCTGCAATCTGCCAGTTTACCCGGAAGACCGCTTCCCGTAAGTACATTCTTGCGTTGTACCAATTCACGCGCTTTACGGGCAGCATGACGAGCCTGTGCCGCGATGATGACCTTATCGATGATGATCTTAGCTTCTTTAGGATGTTCTTCGAGATAGGCATCAATGACACGCGATACGGCAGAATCGACAATCCCCATCACCTCGCTATTCCCTAATTTGGTTTTTGTTTGACCTTCAAACTGAGGTTCAGGTACTTTCACGGAAATAACCGCACTGAGTCCTTCACGGAAATCATCACCCGTGATATCGACCTTGGCGCGTTCGAATAATTTATTTTTATCGCCATAAGATTTGAAGACCCTGGTAATGGCCCGGCGAAAACCGGATACATGGGTACCGCCTTCTATGGTATTGATATTGTTGACATAAGAGAAAATATTCTCACTGTAAGAATTGTTATACAGCATCGCCAATTCAACACTCACATTACTTTCAGTATCCAAATCTTCGACATAAATCGGACGGGGCAGTAAACTTTCACGCTTACCGTTTTTGTCCAGCATATCGACAAAATCGACGATACCGCCTTCACTGTAGAAAAGGTCTCTTTGGTAATTGCCATCTTCATCTTTCTCACGTTCATCGATGAGGTGAATTTTAATACCCCGATTCAAAAAGGATAACTCACGCAGACGAGCGGCTAAAATTTCGTAATTATATTCATGAACGGTGAAGATGGTATTGTCGGGTAAGAAAACCACTTTCGTACCGGTCTCTTCACTGGTACCAATTTCACGTACAGGATATTGAGGAATACCACAAGCATATTCTTGTTCAAATATTTTTCCATCGCGTTTTACGGTCGCATGCAGATGGATACTCAGAGCATTCACGCAACTGACCCCCACACCATGCAAACCACCGGACACTTTATAGGTATTCTTGTCGAACTTACCACCCGCATGCAGTACGGTCATAACGACCTCCAGGGCACTACGTTTTTCTTTCGTATGCATGGCAGTAGGTATACCACGTCCATCATCCTCCACCGAAATGGAATTTCCTTCGAGGATTTTAACCGTGATATTTTTACAGTAACCGGCCAAGGCTTCATCGATCGAATTATCGACTACCTCGTACACCAGATGATGCAATCCTTTGATACTGATATCGCCGATATACATCGCAGGGCGTTTTCGCACCGCTTCAAGGCCTTCTAAGACCTGTATACTGTCGGCACCATAACCGGGTTTAATTTGTTCATTTTCTTCTGACATGTGAAATATTTATTGTGGTTTTGAAACTAGCCTGAGCGGTCCAATCCGGACGGGTTTTTCAAAGGCACACAAAGGTAATTTTTTAGGCCCGTAATTCCAAGTCTTACGCATAGATTCGTTTAAATAAGAATGCAGTAAAATCAAGGCTTTCAGAGAAATATCAGGTATGAGTTATCCACAATCTTGTTCAGGTTCACCCGGTAGAAAAACAGGGGTGTTTTGATGTCCGCCGGGGAATCCAATTTTGTCCTATTTTATAAAGCCAAAAGGGTAGGATGGGGGCAATTATTCCATTAGTTTTGTTTTATGAAAAGTGCTTCCCATTTACCTATCTTGTTTAGTACCCGTGACTACCGATATCTGCATACCGAATTGATGGTTCAGGGCGCTTTTGTTTCCGGTGAAATAGACATTAAGGTTTTTCCCGACGGCGAAACCTACCACCGTATTCTGACGGATGTAGCTGATCAGGATGTGATTCTTATCGGCGGCACCATAGATGATCGGAATACCCTGGAGCTATATGATTTGGCCCAGGGCTTGGCACATGCCGGCAGCCGCTCACTTCGCATCGTGATACCTTATTTTGGATATTCGACCATGGAAAGGGCCGTACAAAGAGGGGAGATCGCCAAGGCTAAAAACAGGGCCCTACTGTTTTCTTCACTGCCGGTCTGCGCAGAAGCCAATCATGTCTACCTCATGGATCTGCATTCTGAAGGCATACCGTATTATTTCGAACGTGAAATTCGTTGCACCCATCTGTATTGCAAAGGCTTAATTATGGAATCGGCAACACAAGCTTTTGGTACCGATTTTGTGTTGGCTGCCACCGATGCGGGACGAGCCAAATGGGTTGAATCTTTGTCGAATGAAATGGGGGTAAAATCAGCCTTTGTGTATAAACATCGGATCAGTGGTTCCGAAACGTCTATTACCGGTGTGAATGCGGATGTAAAGGGACGTAATGTCATTATCTACGACGATATGGTGCGCACAGGAGGTTCGCTCATGCAAGCAGCGAAAGCCTATCGAGAGGCGGGAGCCAATCGTATTTACTGTATCACTACACATGGACTATTCAATCAGGATGCTTTATCGAAAATTGAAGCACAGGGTATTATCGAAAAAGTGATTTGTACCAATACCCATCCGTTGGCCTTACAGCAAACGAGTGGACTTCTGCAAGTCAAATCCGTGTCCTCGATTATCTTTGATGCACTTAAACCGGATCTATGAATAAAGAATTGAGTGTGATAGATTATACTTCACCATTTTATGAGGATGTTTTGCACTTACGAAATGAAGTTTTGCGCAAACCCATCGGACTCAATTTATTTGAAGAAGACTTGAGAGAAGATCGGGATCAATATATCATTATTGCGACAGATGTAAAAACCCTAATGGGGTGTATTATGCTAAAAATTGTGGATGAAAAGACGGTCAAGTTTCGTCAAATGGCCATTTATCCAAATTATCAGCAGCAGGGCATTGGTCGTGGTATTATGCATTATGCCGAGATATTTTGTCTGCTCAATGAATACCATAAAGTGGAATTACATGCGCGGATATCCGCGAAAGATTTCTATTCCCGATTAGGTTATCAAACAGTGGGAGAAGAGTTTGAGGAAGTTGGGATACCCCATATTAAAATGGTCAAGTCGCTATTGGCTTAATCTTTTCAACTCATTCATTTCATGATTTCATGCCCCAGCTTATCGCGCTTCGTGCGCAAGTAATCTTCGTTGTGGGGATTGGATTTCATTTCGATCGCCACATTCTCTACAATCTCCAGACCATAACCCATTAAGCCTGCGCGTTTACGCGGGTTATTGGTGATGAGTTTAATCTTGCTTACATTTAATTGACGGAGAATTTGAGCGCCTATGCCATAATCCCGTTCATCCATTTCAAATCCTAGTTCCAGATTCGCCTCTACAGTATCACGACCTTCTTCCTGAAGTTTATAAGCTTTGAGTTTGTTCAATAATCCAATGCCGCGTCCTTCCTGATTCATATACAGAACAAGTCCTTTTCCTTCAGCTTCCACCATTTGCATGGCATGTTGTAATTGTTCGCCACAATCGCAACGAAGTGAATGCAGGATATCACCGGTAAAACAAGAGCTATGCACTCTGAGCAACACCGGTTCATCAGTCACCCATTGGCCTTTCTTCAAGGCGTGGTGGAGTTCACCTGTTCGGCAATTTTTAAACGTAATCAATTCAAATTCACCGTATTTCGTCGGCATATTCACACGAATTTGTTCTTCTACCAAATTCTCGGTGCGCAAACGGTATTTGATCAAATCCTCAATGGAAATGATCTTCAAGTTATGTTCCTTGGCAATTTCTTTGAGTCGGGGTAAACGAGCCATTTCACCGTCTTCATCGATAATTTCTACGATGGCACCGGCAGATTCAAATCCGGCCAAGCGGGCGAGATCTATTGCAGCTTCGGTGTGTCCGGCTCTGCGCAAGACGCCTTCCTTACGGGCGCGAAGCGGAAATATATGACCGGGTTTGGCCAAGTCGGTCGGTTTAGTATTCGGATCGATGAGGGCTTGTATGGTTTTGGAACGATCGTGCGATGAAATACCGGTGGTGCATCCATGCCCGATTAAATCAACAGAAATGGTAAACGGCGTTTGATGAAGTTCGGTATTATCCTTTACCATGAGACGTAAGTCTAAATGATCGCATATTTCTTCAGACAAGGGGGCGCAAATGAGCCCGCGACCAAACTTGCTCATGAAATTGATCATTTCGGGAGTCACATTTCTTGCAGCGGTCAGGAAATCTCCTTCATTTTCACGGTCTTCATCATCGACCACAATAACCAGTTTTCCTTGTTTAATATCCTCAATGGCGCTTTCTATGGTATTTAACATGGCGCAAAGGTAACCACAATTGAGGATAGAATAATCGATGCAGGCTTCATTCTCTATAGAATCTGGTAATATAGAATTGTCGCATGTTCCGGTAAGGGTATGCTCCCTTTAATACCAGCTATTTTTCTGTTTGTTGAATTGTTCCAGTCCAATCTTAAACTGGTAGGGATTGTTGTACTTATTGGCCAAACTGCCCACGGCGTAAATCCCGATTTTGAAACGCTGGTTCAGCAGAGGGAAAGTTTTTTCGATGCCTACAAAGGCTTCCACATATTTTAAATTCCGCTCCCGAACATAGAGTATGCCCCCGCCGGCCACTTCCAATAATTGCAATTTTTTGAGCAGGGGTATTTTGTTGAGAATGGAGCCATTAAAACGATGCAGGTAATGACCTTCATAAAAACGTCGAAAGATGGGGAAGGTCGAATCCAGGGCTTGAAAACTCTGTAATGGGTTATTGAAAAAGATGGGATTACCGCGACTGATAAATTTGTAGTCGATATAGCGGAGGTCTCTTTGACTTAAAAATTCACCACTGTAAATATGATATTGGGATATACCGGCAAGTCCGAGTTTCAATTTTTGACGAATTCCAAATTCCAGATAGTCGAAGTCAATTTTAGAATTGAATATACCCGGTATGCCTTTTCGATATCGAACATAGGCTGTTGGATAGTTCGACCCAAGAATGATCTTTTGGCGAGGCTCGCGAATATAACTTTGAAAGGGGGTATACTCGAGTGCAATCATTCCATAGAAGGCATTATACGGATCGAAACTCACCGGTTTGGTATTGTATACATAACCGGAATTGAACGTATCGGCAGCATAGTTAAAGGACAAATAATCAATGGAATTTCGGGCTGCAAATTCAAAAGAATTTCTCAAGACCAATCCGTTCAATAATTCCAAACCATGTTCGATTTGTAAATTATCTTTTCGGTAAAAATTACTCCGTCGCAACAAATTAACCCATGCATCTCCGTAAAAGATCAAATCAAATTTTCGTCCGCCATTGATACTGATATAACCTTGATTGAAAGGATTATAGATATGCACGATTCGAAAATCACCCATTAAATCCTTATTGCGTATGCCATAATTGATATCCGCCATTACCATGATGGATTTCTTGGACGGGAAAATACGGCTGTAGGAAGCGCCATAGCCTAATCTTGCTCCGCCGGGCAATAGGGGTCTGTATATATTTAATAAGGGATTGAAAAACCAATTTTGCTCTTTTTTTCGATTGTATTGATTCAGACCCCAAATGAAAACACGACTTAAGGTGATCCGGTTATTCCTGCGGTCTAATGAGTCTAAATAGCTTTCGGAGTGGGTAGCACGATAGAGGCTGTCACTTTTTTGTATGAACTTCAATTCCTTTTCACTTAAAGGTTCTTTGCGCACTTCATCCCAAAAATTACTGTCACGTTTATAGGCCTCCAGGGCAGTCGCACTCTTTTCTGAATTAAAATATTTACGGCTAAACTGGGTATCAATTTTATACTGATCATAAATTACGACTGTGCGCCCTGTGCTTTTATTTTTTCCTGCTTTGGAAAAATAAATAAATTCCTGTCGCACCGGCATCCATGCTTTTTCATTGACAAATTCGTTTTCCTGATTCACTTCAAAATAATCATATTCCGGCATATGAAATTTCGGGAAGGTATAGGATGATCGAATGATGCTCCAGGAAGTATCCACAATTTGTACTTCACCTTCGACTAAGGCATTTCCCAATTTTCCGGGTGAAAAATGGATGGTATAGATATTGTAATTCTCCTTCTTTTTAATCGAAATCGTTTTATACTTATAAGCTACCAAACCGCTGTAACTGATGGGGGAGAGCATGGGAATTTCTGACAGGGCCGGGATTCGAATGAGATTATTATACAAACTAAAATCGCCATCTGTGGTGGTCAGATAAAAAAGACTTTCCGAGTTGCCACGATTCTTAACCCCTAATCTTTTCTCTTTCAATTTATTGGGATAGGTGTAATCTACTTGCAACAATACCTCAGACATATTCATGTTTAAAGCTGTCTTTTCCTCCAATACTTTCAGTGCAGAATCACTTAATTTAATACGCTTTTTTTTACTGAGGGTCGTTTCATTTTCCTGGGTGGCGCGGATATAGGCTTGAGCAGAAAACGAGGATCCGGCTTCCTGAATTTTATCTTTTTGACGGATCACATTTCGAATCAATTCTTCGGCTCTGTCCTTCCTGAAATTGACAATGCGCACTTCATTCAAATCATTGCTACTTTCTTCCAGAATGATGTTGAGGGGCGGGCCATTTTTTTCATGAATAAATTTAATGCTTTGTCGTTGATAGCCAAGTAAGGAAAAAATCAGTTCATATTCTCCTTCTTCTAATTGAAATTGATACATACCCTGATCATCAGTTCGGGTACCTATCTTCAATCCTTTGATCTGTATGGTTACGTAAGACAGTGGTTCCAAACGCGAATTAGTCACTTTCCCTTTCAGAATAGACTGCTGAGCGCTCACCATATTGGGCAGTAAGCACAAAGACCACAATATGAAGAGAATATATTTCATGCTAATCAGACCATTTTATTGTCTTGATGAAGCTGGTTTAACGATTGCCGCCCTGGTTATTACCTTGATTATTTCCACCGCCTTCATCGCCGCCTCCGTCTTCTTTCTTCAAGTTTTCATCTCTGTTTTTACCTTCCTTTTCTTTATCCTTTTTTGTTGCAGGTGGTTTTTTAACGGCTTCCGGATTCGCACGTTGTGATTTGCTCACAAAACGAATCTGCAGATTCAAGCCGATGCTGCGAGTTTGATTTTTGCGTAAGACTGTTTGGTTGTAGTAAGGATAAAGGTTGTAATTCGTTTCGGTTTGTATGGTATTGAAAAGATCATTGACATTTAGGGTTAATGTCATTAAATTTTTCAATAAAGTTTTTTTAATTGCGATGTCTACATTGCCATAGGGTTCTATTTCACCTTGTGCAATCACAGTACGGGCATTATAATTGGCTGTGACTTGTGCAGAAAATCCCTGGGGCAATTTGGTGTTTGTACTCAATTTAGCAAAACCACCGTAGCCACTTCGGGTCAGCGTTCCATCTACATTTGAACCGTTTATTTGGTTTCTGAATACATTCACATTCAAAGTGGCATCCCACCAGGACAGGATATTCATTTTATTCGTCAATTCTAGTCCGTAGGTCTGTCCGTCTGCCAAATTTCTGTTTTGAGAAAAAGTCGTTCCGTTTGCATTAAATCGTCTGTAACGCTGAATCAGATTATTGGTATACTGGTAATAGACACTGGCGATGAAGGTATTGGTTTTATGATATTGATAGCTGTAGGTCAGTTCCGTGGCATGAATGAATTCCGGATTCAAATTCGGGTTACCCATGCTGGTATCTTGCGGATTGGAGACATCGATGTAGGGAATCAATTGGTAAAAATTTGGACGATTCACACGTTTCGAATAATTAAAATTTAGATCCTGATCTTTCCCTAATTTTTGCGTTACGAAGAGTGTAGGAAAGACATTCAGATACGAATTTGTAGCGCTGGCATTGTATTGATAAACCGTTCCCTGATATTGAAAATATTCAGCACGTAAACCCACTTGAACTCCTGTACTGCCAAACTGATTACCCAAGTTGGCATAGACACCATGAACTTGTTGGGTAAAAACAAAATGATTCTTTAAAAGCAATTCCGGTTGCTCCTGTTGATTGAGGAATTGAATAGTAGGTTGGTTTTCGGATTTGAAACGAATGATATAGCTTCTTTCTCCGACTTCCAATTTTGCCTTTTTCCCAAATGGTTTGATATAATCTAACTGAAAGTACCCGTTTGTATTACCGCCTAATATAGGATTGAATTGACGGAAACTGTTGACAAACACATCATTGGAATCGTATAGTAAGGTATTAAAATCACTGACTCTTTTATATCTGGTTTTCCCAAAATTCAATTCCATATTCAGCTCTTCACCGGGCTTTTTAAAGGTCCTTTTGTATTGAAGATTGGTGGTTGAACTGAGTGGTTTACCGGTATAGATATTATTTCTGATTTGTCGGGAAATGAGATCGGTATAGTTGACTTCATTGTCAATGGTCGTTTTACTGTCTCCTTTCATATTGGCGTTGAAAATGTTTTCACTCAACACAAAACGATTATACTTATTGAGGTTGTATTCTGCACCAATATTGATAAACCCACTGAGTGGACGACGGTCATTGTGAGTAAATGAACTATAGGTATTTTGGTTGTCATAATTGTTGCGATTGGAAGTTGTCTCCTCCCAAGTCTTGGAGGTACGGGCATTGGCATTCATATAAACATTCCATTTGCCGATATTTCCGTTTAGATTGAGTCCGCCATTCAGTCGATACGGCGCCGCAGCACCCAAAGTGAGCATTCCGTTATAACCCGGTTTACGGTCTTTCTTTAAAATGATATTTACAATACCACCCATACCCTGAGCCTCATATTTGGAAGAAGGATTTGTGATGACTTCGATGCTTTCAATGCTTGCAGCAGGGATGGTGGCCAATGCGGTCGGAATATCATTTCCAAACATGGCAGAAGGCTTGCCATCGACCAACAGATTGACATTGTCTTTTCCGCGAACGGACAGGTTCCCATCCAGATCAACATTCACGGAAGGCACATTGCGAAGAATATCGCCGGCCGTTCCACCAGCTGCAGTAATGTTCTTATCAACGTTAAACGTTTTTTTGTCGATGCCAATTTCGATGGAACTTTTCTCTCCGGTAATGGTCACATCTTTCAATGATTTACTGTTGGTACTTAATTCGATGTTTCCCAAATTCACTTCAGCCGTCTTGATTTCATAATTCTTATACACTTTGGATTCAAACCCTATAGAAGAAATGGTGATGGTATACTTTCCGAACGGAATATCTTTTAAATTGAAGACTCCGGCGGCCTTACTTTTGGTACCTAAAATTTTTGGTGATGCGCCACCCGGATTCAAGGTAATGGTTGCATAATCTATGGTTTCACCGGTCGTTGCATCCTTGATGACACCATTTAATTGTGCAGATTGGGAAAATGATGTAAGACCTGTAAAAATGAGCAGGAGGGTAATCAAATATTTCATACGAGGGCCAAAGGTAGGAGTATTCGGTGATACAGCATGAGATAAGCAGGATGAGAGGCATAAAAAAAGGGTTAAATGCATCACCTTTTTATCCATTGGGCCATCTTCACGTTCAAGTCTTCATTCTACCTGTTCAATCAATGTACAATTTTATACACTTGTACTTGATTTATCCTTAATAGATAAATTCCGGAGGGGTAGGCCGACAAGTCTAATTGCAGATGTTTTTTCAAAAGCCCTGAGGCCTGAGTCAACTTTTTACCGGTAATATCTATCAGTTCATAGGAATGAATATCATCGGGGTAATCTACCTCTACCAAATTGATTCCCGGATTGGGGTATACTTTCGCCCGGGGTTGAGATTCTTCAGGGACTTCTAATGGCCAGCAAGTAATGCCTTGTGTGGCGATTTGCGTTGTGGCTGAGGCTTGTCGGCTGGCGATGAAAGGTTTCAGTCCGAAAATGGTCAAGCCACCCGGGCCGCTTGAGGTAATGTCATAATTAAAACTGGAATCATAGGCGGCATTGGAATAGAATTTCTTGGGATCGGCATAAACAGAAGCTTGCAAAACCGTTCGCAATGAATCAATTTTCGGATCAAAATAATCGTTGGTAAAATCCTGTTTCAACGCACAATAGGCGTCATTATACATGTATTTGTAGGTCGAATTGGCCAGCATATTATTGCATAAGGGTCTGTTTGTAGCAGGATTTGAAAGATAATACATATCCAAGTCTTTTAATTGTGCAGTACTGAGACCATTTTTGAAACTTCCGAAAGCCTCATTATTGTCCCAGGATATCCATTGAAATAGATTCGTGACCGTATCATGATACAGAAAATAATTATGGCCGCTGCCGATGTAAGAATCTAATGAAGAAAAGAGGTTGCTGGCCGCCCAATATTTTACAAATCCGGATGTATTGAGTTTGCTATCGAGAGTAGGGTAGAGTGACGCAATGGGAGTATTTTTCAGTATATCGATCAAACCAATGAGATCTGACCAGTCGTTGGTGGTTGAGTTGTTTTTTAATTCATAATCCGATTCGTACAAACTTTGAGTCGTGCTACCTTTCCAGCGCAAATCGCCATGTGGATCTCCTTTGAATAAATTACCATCGTTGCTGTTGAACCAGGCTTTACAAAATTCATCATCCACTTCTTCAACCACATTGTAAAGTCCCCACAACTGATTATTCATATACACATTACAATAGGTCACACGGGGTGCAGGTATACCATGACTGATCATGAAATCGTTACTGAGTTTTTCCCGCATAAATGAGGGGTCCTTAAATCCATTATTGAAATTCAGTTTCTTCAGGCCATGGATATCCTGCCCGGCAACGAATTCGTTGAAATCCAGTTTGAATGACTTTTTTTGACTTGGGTTATTGAAAGAAGAATTGCCCTTCGCTTTCACCCCGACTTGCGTATAAATTTCTCCGTTAAAATTGATATCCACTTTCAGATAGACATCATTGTTGTAAGAATAGATGAGGGAGTCGTAAAATGAGGGGTATGGGAAAGTGATGTAGAGATTATGGATATAGTTCATATTGAAAATCGAATCGCCATTCCCTGCTATGGAAATTTTGGTGAAGGATATGAACACGAGGATAAATAGAAAAATTCTTTTCATAGGATAGGAGTTTCAAGGTTAAGACCTTTAAAAATAGGAAAAGTTTATTTGCCTAAGCCCTTAAAAGCCGATCTTCTCATCGATATTATAGTGGTTGCGATCGGCTGAATTTCGGGTAATGAGTTCGCCCAAAAAACCTGCTAAAAACAGCTGAGTACCAATCACCAGAGAGATAATACCCACATAAAATAAAGGGCGTTCAGTCATTTTATATTGCATAAAGGCGAATTTGGCGATGGCCAGATAGATCCAAATGCCTGCACCCAAAAGAAACACGATACTGCCCCAGAGACCAAAAACGTGCATGGGTTTCTTGCCATATTTACCAATAAATAATATGGAAGCAAGGTCAAGAAATCCGTTGACAAACCGTTCCCAGCCAAATTTGCTCACGCCATATTTTCGGGCTTGATGGACAACCGGCTTTTCCGTAATCTTCCGAAATCCGGCCCATTTGGCGAGTACCGGTATGTAGCGATGCATTTCACCATAAACTTCAATCGATTGAACCACTTTGCGACGGTAGATTTTCAAACCGCAATTCATATCATGTAATTTCACACCACTCATTTTACCCGTCACATAATTGTATAATTTGGAAGGTAAGTTTTTCGTCAAAGCATTGTCATATCGCTTCTTTTTCCAACCGCTGACAATATCAAATCCACCTTCACGGATCATCTGATAAAGAGAAGGGATTTCATCCGGAGAATCCTGTAAGTCGGCATCCATGGTAATAATATAATCGCCCTGGGCGGCTTTAAATCCTTCATTGAGGGCGGCAGATTTTCCATAGTTGCGAAGAAATCTGATTCCTTTCACGAAGGCAGATTTTTGTTGTAATTGACTGACTACTTCCCAGCTGTTATCCGTACTTCCATCATCAATTAATATAACCTCATAACTGAATTGGTTAGCTGACATCACCTGACCAATCCAGGAGATTAATTCAGGTAAAGATTCTTCTTCGTTGTATAAGGGGATGATGACGGATATATCCAAAATCTATTTTTTTGTAAAAGTATGAAAAATCATTGAGCTGAAAAATGAAGACAAGAGGCCGCTCAGACTATAGGCAAATACATTCTTCATAATCATCCAGGTAAGGTTACTCATTGGCTGACCGGAGGGTGAAAAGAGAAAATAAAATAGCGTATTGCCCATTAACACCACTACCAGGGTAGCCGCAACGGTTTTGAAACAATGGGTCAAAGCATCCATTAAAGAAATTCCGGCATAAAAACGATACAATAAAAAGCAAGAAATCAGGATACCGATGAGTAAAAATAAAAATTGTAAGAGCGCCAGATTGGATCTCAGCCCGGGTTCGAATTTTTGTAAAATAAGAATGTACAATATAATGGCCATACCCGTAAGGGTGCCCGTTCGTAAGGATATTTTTTTATTCATAAATCGCTGTACGGTGATTATTTACGATGGCCAAAACCTTGCCGGTAAGTTCATGACCGAATAAAGGTGAATTCTTCGATTTGCTGAGGTTGCTCTGCTCATTAAACCGCCATTTTTCTGAAGTGGAAAAAACGGTTAAACAGGCCGGTTGTTTTTCTTCAATTCCTTTATAGGCAACCTTGAGTATATTTCTTGGATTGGTAGTGAGCATTTCTATCCATCGTTCAATATTTACTTTAGCCTCACATTGAAGCAACATGGGTAATACGGTTTGCAGTCCGATCATGCCTGATGAAGCATATTCAAACTCGCGAACTTTGGCATCCCAGTCTTGAGGTATATGATGTGAGGCAATGCAATCGATGGTACCATCTTCCACACCTTTGATCAATGCTTTGCGGTCGGCTTCGGTACGCAACGGTGGGTTTACTTTATAGAGACTGTCATATGTGTTTAAAGACGAATCTGAAAATAACAAATGATAAGGTGTAACAGAGCAGCTGATATTCAATCCCTGTTTTTTTGCCTGACGAATCAAATCTAAAGACCGCTTGCTGCTAATGCCGGTCAGGTGCAGCGATGAATTAGTATATTTTAATAATTCCAGGTCACGTTGCACCATGATCCATTCTGAGATTGCCGGTTTTCCCTGTATCCCTAATTGGGTGGAGATTAGTCCTTCATTCATTAATCCATGGGGAGCCACACTAGTGTCTTCAGGAATTTGGAGGATGGTGCCCTGAAATGTTTTTATGTATTGAAGGGCTTTCAACATGAGACCTGTATGCTGCAATGGTTTTTTGCCATCACTAAAACACAGCGCTCCACTCAATTTCATATCATACATCTCGGCCAAATCTTTGCCTTCCGTATTTTTCGATACAGAGCCAATCGGGTGCAGTGTCACTAAATCCGATTTGCTTTTGATATATTCAACAGCTGATTTTCCGGAGGTCACAGGTTGGTTATTCGGAATCAGGCAAACATCTGTATATCCACCGGCTGCTGCGGCATGAGAACCGCTGAGCAAAGTTTCTTTCTGTTCATTTCCGGGATCGCAAAAATCTGCAAAAAGATCAAACCAACCGATACTGATGTAGCAATTTTTAGCTTCAATGATTCTGGCACTTTTAGCGGCCAATTGATCACCAATGGATTCAATGACCCCATTTTTAATCAGAATATCTTTTTTCTTAGCATGGAATTTAGAGCCCGGAGAAAGTATGATTGCTTTTTTGATAAGTAGCTGCATAAGCGTACGGTCTGTGTTATTTCATGAAGCGAATTAAAAGAATTTCAATCAGCAAGAATAACAGCGCTAATGTAATACAAACTTTCCATAGTGGTATACCATGTTGAAGTTCATTTATTCCGGCAGCGGCATTTATAGAGGCATCTATCCATTCCAGGTTCTTCAGTTTAAATTTGTTTTTCAATTCACTCAAAGGCCAATAAGCCAGTGCAGATTCTGCTCTGTCATAATTTACGCCGGTAAACACACTATCCTTACTGCCCGGTAAATAAATGCTGTAAAATCCTGCTTTGTCGGCACTTTGATTGATATTGATTCTGACCTGACTTCCTATGGTTCTTTGCTCCGGTATAGCTTCTACACCATTGCCGATCATATGATAGATGGTCTTGTCATTGAGTTTTTTATTTTCAATATAAATACCGGTTTGCTTACCGATCGTTAAAGCATTCATACTATTACTCCCTTGCATGAAAGCCATCTTATAGATAAGGGGTAAAAACCAATAAGATTTTGGAAAATCGCTGGACGTGAGATCAGCCGGTGAAGCACATAAATAGAGGTGGCCATTTTGGATATTAAAGACACTCAGAAAAGCATCTCCACCGGAAAAAGTAAATAATTTCATTTCACTGCTCAGTGCAGAACCACCGATGCGGAAATGTTTGTATACGGTTGGCAATTCAATATTTTCAGGAGTTTTTACAAAAATATCCCTAAACAATGGATGCGCTTTACTGTAGTCCGAAACAATCGCTTTAGCCGTATCCATGTTTAAAAAAGTAGCCCCAATACTTTTTTGAAGAAAGGCATTCAGTGAGGACAGGTTACTGCCTGAAGGCGGAAAAACCAAAACGCTGCCTCCGGATTGTAAATATTGATCCAAGGCTTCACTCATGGCGGCAGACAAGGTGGACACCCCGTTTAAGATGACCAAGGAATAATTGCTGACTAAGTCGGGTTGAACAGTTTGTACATTATGATTGTCCATCCGAAATTGAGTGCCGGGTTTAAAAACCGAACTCAAAAATGCATTGGCATTGGATTGATTCAAAATTAATACATTATAATTCGAATTCACTTTTGCCGCAATATGAAAGGTATCATCAAAACTGACCGGATAATCTGTCAGCGATATTTTAATTTTTTGAATGCCGGCCACAGAAGGTGTAAAATTGAACGTTTCTATTTTCTGATCATTCGGTTTTAAGTTAACATTCAGCACACTTTTCATTTGATCATTAACTGAAAGATTGAGCGATGTGCTGACCTCTTCTGAACCAAAATTATTGATGCGGACCGTGAGTAAATTCGGTTCATTCATCAGTAGGGAAGGCGTTTCAAAATAAGCGGTATCAATACTTAGATTATTTTTTTGATTGGCAGGAATCAACAGAAAATATTTCCGTATCGAGTCAGTCCCGGAAAGTTCAGATGGGAAGTTGTTTTTCTGAAAATCTGAAATAAATATCAACTGTTGCTGTCGATCGGGTTCCGTGAGCAACAATTGTTTTTGCTTCTCCAAAATCGTTGCTACCGGCCTGGTTTTAGATGAAACATGAATAGGGCCAAGTTGTCGTAGTGCCTCATCACGGGTTAGAAAACGATTTTCCTGGTATGCAAAGTCGTTGGTTAATATTTGAAAACGGTCTCCCTTTGAATAGGAGCTGATTAATTCACGGGCCTTACCTTTTGCACGATCTAATAATGATACCCCTTGTTCCTCGATACCCATGCTGAAGGAATTATCTATATATATACTTACCGCTTTGGGTCCTTGTTTTATTTTGGCCTGATCCTTTAGAAAAAAGGGTTGTGCAAAAGCCAAAACAAGCGCCAAAATCGCGAGAATACGGCTGGTAAGTATCAATAAATTCTTTAATCGGCTTTGTTTATGTGCTTGTTCCTGAAGTTCTTTCAAAAATCGAATGTCTGGAAATAATACTTTTTTATATTTCCGAAAATTAAAGAGATGGATGATAACGGGAATGGCAATGAGCAGGGCTGTAGTCAGGAAAATGGGGAAGAGGACATTCACGGTCGCAAAAATAAGGAAGGGATATCGAATAATCATTTAAAATATCAGTAAACAGACCGATTGTTGCCCGGTAGGAATTTTTCGCAAATGGCTGAAAGGGCGGGTATAAAGGGTAGCATACAAATTGAATCCGGATTGGGTTTAACTCTAATTTCAGGAATGATGAAAAAATATTTTAATATTTCAAAACAAAAATTTACATTTGCAGTCCTTAAAAATAGAAAACTTAACAACACACTTTTAAAAACCTAATAAAATGGCAAAAGAGACCTTTAAACGGGAGAAGCCCCATGTAAACATTGGTACTATTGGTCACGTTGATCATGGTAAAACAACCTTAACTGCAGCTATCACAGACATCTTATCAAGACAAGGTCTTGCTGAAAAGAAGAACTATGATGAGATCGATGGTGCACCGGAAGAAAAAGAGCGTGGTATCACGATCAATACAGCACACGTTGAGTATGCAACTGCCAATCGCCACTATGCACACGTGGATTGTCCAGGACACGCCGACTATGTAAAGAATATGATTACCGGTGCTGCCCAAATGGACGGAGCAATCCTGGTTGTTGCCGCTACAGATGGTCCAATGCCACAAACTCGTGAACATATCCTTTTGGCTCGCCAGGTAGGTGTACCACGTATGGTTGTGTTTATGAATAAAGTAGACTTAGTAGACGATCCGGAATTATTGGAATTGGTTGAAATTGAAATCCGTGATCTTTTAAGTTCATATGGTTTTGATGGTGATAATACACCGATCATTCAAGGTTCTGCAACTGGTGCTTTGGCCGGTGAAGAACAATGGGTTGCTAAAGTTGTCGAATTAATGGCAGCTGTAGATGAGTATATTCCATTGCCTCCACGTCCGGTTGATATGGACTTCTTGATGTCAGTTGAGGACGTATTCTCTATCACAGGTCGTGGTACTGTTGCTACAGGACGTATCGAAAGAGGTCGTATTAAAGTAGGTGAAAACGTTGAAATCGTAGGTTTCAATGAAGAATCACTGAAATCAACTTGTACCGGTGTTGAGATGTTCCGTAAACTCCTCGATGAAGGTGAAGCTGGTGATAATGCCGGTTTACTTCTCCGTGGTATTGAGAAAACTCAAATCCGTCGTGGTATGGTTATCTGTAAACCAGGTTCCATTACACCACATACTGAATTCAAATGTGAAGTTTACGTATTGAGCAAAGAAGAAGGTGGACGTCATACTCCATTCTTTAATAAATATCGTCCTCAATTCTATTTCCGTACAACGGATATCACTGGTGAAGTTGAATTGCCAGCAGGAACTGAGATGGTAATGCCTGGTGATAATGTAAGTTTGACTGTAAAACTGATTGGACCAATCGCGATGGAGAAAGGACTTAAGTTCTCTATCCGTGAAGGTGGCCGTACAGTAGGTGCAGGTCAGGTAACAGAGATCATCAAATAATTGACTCTAATCTTCGTTGTCAGTTGATCCTTGTCGGTTTACCTAGTAAATTGTCAATTGTCAACTGACAACTTTTTTTAAATACGTCCGCTCTTTTATTAATTCATTACTCGATTGAAAGCGCTTTAAAGTGCTAATTATCAATCAATTACAGGCATGGTGCAACGGTAGCATACGGGTCTCCAAAACCTTTGATCTGGGTTCGAATCCTAGTGCCTGTGCATATTTTTTACAATAAACCGGATAATTCCATCGAATTATTTTAATTTTATACTTCTATGACAAAAATATTTAATTATTTCGAGCAGGCGTATGACGAGCTGATTCATAAGGTAACCTGGCCAACTTGGTCAGAATTACAACAATCTACCTTGATCACTTTAGTCAGTGTTCTGTTGCTTACGGGTCTAATCTTTTTGATGGATGGTTCTTCAGAATTGGTTTTCGAAAATTTTTATAAGTTTTTTAAATAAGTTTCATGGAAACAACGCAAGAATTAGAAGCAAAATGGTTTGTGCTCCGTGTACTGAGTGGAAAAGAACGTAAAATTAAAGAGTATCTGGATGTAGAAGTTCGTCGTTCAGGATGGGGCAACAAAATATCGCAAATTTTGTGTCCGGTTGAAAAGGTATTTAAAGTACAGGCCGGTAAAAAAGTAATGCGTGAGAAAATTCTTTATCCTGGATATATTTTACTGGAAGCAACTACCGGTCGTCTGTCGGATGATATTCTTCAGGCTATCAAAAATGTTACCGGAGTGATTCATTTTCTGGGTAAAGATCAACCCGATGCATTACGCAGAAGTGAAGTAAATAAAATGTTTGGTAAAATGGATGAAATGGCGGAAAGCGGTGTTTCATTATCTGAACCATACATTATCGGCGAGACCGTTAAAATCGTTGATGGACCATTTAATGATTTCAATGGTAGTATTGAAGAAATTAATGAAGACAAAAAGAAATTAAAAGTGGTGGTGAAGATATTCGGCCGGGCGACTCCGGTGGAGCTCAACTTTATGCAAGTAGAAAAAGTTTCTTAATTAATAAGATACCATATAAAAGAAAAGGTCGAATGATTCATTCGACCTTTTCTTTTATGTCTTAATATTTTCTCAATTGTAAAAGGGGAGTGGTATACACCTAATAGATTGAAATAATCATATTATTTGACTAAGTAATGAATTTTTGTCAGCCATTTGCTGGTATCTTTCTCCATACCCGGATCGGTTAAATATTCTTCAACCACTTGCTCGGGGTGGTCAATTCCTTTTTGTTTAATCAAGGAATCCAATGCTGCATAGGCCATTTGTGTTTTATCATAAGCCCCGTAATAATCAATTGTGTATTCATTCATCGAAGGAATTGAAATGATTTGATAATCCGGATTTGAAATTTGTGAATTGGAAACAGGCATTGCCGCGGCCATATCAGTCATTTGTGTTTGCATATTCCAATCCCAAAACAAACCGCTGGGAGGACCAATGATATCTTGTTTGGCCAATTCACCAATTTTAGGTAAGTGAGTTTCAAAGTATTTACTAATATCCTTAAACGCAACCATCGATCGTTTACCCAAGTAATTTTTGGCTTCGAATTTAGAAGATTTAATCAAGTATCCATTCATGGTAACGCCGGCTTTACCGGATTGAATATATTCATCCAGATTTTTTAATCCTTTATCAAAATCCTTTTTAATGGAACCATTCATATTCATGATGAACATTAAACCCCGGATGATAAAAGGGAAATCCTTCCGATCCTGCATGGTCCAAATGATATCTGTTTTATTTCCATTTTGTTTTATTTCCATCACTACATCTGAAGTAGCATCCCAGTCTTTAAAAGTTAATTCGGATTTGATCATTTTATTGGGGACGACTTCATTAAAAAGCATACTTCCTGATCCACTTTTCTCAGACTCCCATGAGTAGGTTGCACCTTTGCCGGAGGTCGTTGGCCCCCAAGTGAGTTTCATGCCCGGGTCTTCTTTCATCCATTTACTCCAATTAGGCCAATTTTTAAAATCACCTATTTGGTCGTAAAGCATTTCTGGTGAGCAGGAATAGGAGTAGGATGCGCTCACATTGGTTTTTTTCGGGCCTGCGAGGCAAAGAATCAGATAGATGCCAAGCAGTGCAATGATAATCAAAAGGATCTTTTTTAACATAGAATAAGTTTTAAGGTTTGGGTATACAAGATAAAATTCAAAAAACAATACCCGAAATATATAGGGCCTATTAACGTATAGTATATTTGTATATAGCTAAATAATTGATTTTTATTTAATTATAACTTAACATAATATTAATTATGGGAATAATAAATATGATGGATACTGTAGCTTTATTCATGTGAAAAACCTCTTGGAACTTTGTCCAGGCATGATAGCGAAATGAAATTACAATTGATAACCAAATGAACTACGGCTGCTGTAGCTGATTAAATCGAATTACAATTGTCCTGATGAAATCTCCGATGCGTATACCGCGGCAAAATCCATGGCAGCTTCAAAAATCGCCTGAGCGTCATATCCGCATTCGCGATGTAATTCTGAAGGTTTACCATGTTCGATAATTCGATCCGGAATTCCTAACATTTTCACATTCGGTTTGTATTGATGTTCAGCAAAAAATTCAAGACATGCTGATCCGAATCCACCCATAATACTGCCATCTTCTATGGTAATAACATGCTGGAAATGCTGTCCAACATAATGTAATATTTCCTCATCTAAAGGTTTAACAAACCTCATGTTATAATGCTCAGGATCAATACCTTGTGATTTTAACATTTCGGTTGCCTTGATGACAAAATTACCGGGATGGCCTATAGAAAGAATGGCAATTTGCTTACCTCTTTGTACTAATTGGCCTTTACCTACCTGCATCTTTTTAAACGGAGTTTCCCATGCCGGCATGACGCCTTCACCTCGGGGATAACGAATGACGAAAGGCTGCTCATTATCCTCAGACTGGGCTGTGTACATCAAATCTCTGAGTTCTTCTTCGTTCATCGGAGCCGAAATGATCATATTTGGAATGCATCGTAAATAGGGAATGTCATAAGCTCCATGGTGCGTTGGCCCGTCATCACCTACCAATCCGGCTCGGTCCAAACAAAAAATGACCGGCAATTTTTGGATAGCTACATCATGAACTACCTGATCATAGCCTCTTTGCATAAATGAGGAGTAAATATTGCAAAATACCCGCATTCCCTGAGTTGCGAGTCCGGCGCTTAAGGTAACCGCATGCTGCTCGCAAATTCCAACATCTATCGCTCGATCCGGCATTTCGGCCATCATGTATTTTAATGAACATCCCGATGGCATGGCCGGTGTTATTCCCATGATTTTAGGATTGTCTTTCGCTAAGGAAATAATCGACTTGCCAAATACATCCTGATACTTGGGTGCCTGGGGCGTATCAAATTCAACCCTACGAATCTTACCGGTTGTTTTGTCAAATAGTCCTGGTGCGTGCCATAAGGTTTGATCCTTTTCTGCAAGATCGTAACCCTTTCCTTTTATCGTATTGATATGCAATATTTTAGGTCCACTTATCTTTTGTAAATCTTTAAGTGTTTCTACTAGTTTTAAAACATTGTGTCCATCTACCTGCCCAAAATACCTCAGCCCTAACCCTTCAAATAAATTACTTGTTTTGGAAACAACACCTTTTATCCCTGCCTCTATTTTTGAGGCCATTTTTTGATGAAATTCGCCGAAAGGCATTTTCCCGATCAATTTCCAAATGTCATCCCTCACTTTGTTATAGGTTCCAGAAGTGGTAATATCGGTCAGGTATTCTTTCAAAGATCCCACATTAGGATCTATACTCATGTTATTGTCATTCAATATGATCAATATATTCGCTCCGCAAGATCCCGCATGTTGCAATGCCTCAAATGGTAAACCGGCAGTCATGGCCCCGTCTCCTATAATGGCGATATGTTGCCGATCATGTTCACCATTCAATTGACTCGCAATGGCCATACCCAGTGCAGCTGAAATGGAAGTGGAAGAATGTCCAACTCCAAATGCATCATACTCACTTTCACTTCTTTTAGGAAATCCACTGATTCCCTGATATTTACGGTTCGTATGAAAAACGGATCGTCTGCCGGTAAGAATTTTATGTCCATAAGCCTGATGGCCAACATCCCAAACCAATTGGTCATAAGGTGTTTGAAAGACATAATGTAGCGCTACAGTTAGTTCTACCACCCCTAAACTCGCGCCAAAATGCCCGCCGTTTACACTGACACAATCGATAATAAATTGTCTTAGTTCATTACAAACCTGCTGTAGTTCATCTTTTCTCAACTTTTTGAGATCGGAAGGATAGTTTATTTGACTCAACAGCGGACCGGCAGAAATCTCCATGTAGGGTGATGATATTAATTTGTATCCTTCAAAAATAATGAATTAATAGAATGTTTACATCAAATATTTGTAAAAAAATAATTTGTTTTAAGCTTAAAAGTTACTTTTGACCATATGAGCTTTTTAAATGATTTGAAAGTTTCCATCATTTCGTATAAACGCGCAATACAGTTTATCAAATCCCATCATTTAGGAAGGTTAATTCTGCTTTCTTCCTGCCTATACTTTTTTATAGCAGTTTTGGTTGGAGTACTTCTTTGGTTCGCTTCTGAGGATTTATTGAACATGATTAAGAACTTGTCAGTGATCAAATGGTTGTTTTCCATCACTCATTCGTTTCGATGGTTGGAATATATTTTTCGCATAGGATTATATGTTGCAATATTCTTTTTCTTCCTGTCTATTTATAAATTTCTTTTTTTGACATTGGCTTCCCCACTATATGCATATTTGTCAGAAAAAACAGCTTCTATCATTCAACATTCTTCTATTCCTTTTTCGCTTTCCGATTTTATTCATGATATGGTAAGGGGGATGATTATTTCGACACAAAATTGTCTGAAGCAATTATTATTCACCCTTCCCCTACTCCTTTTATCATTGATTCCTATCATTGGATTATTCTTTAGTCTGCTCATTATACTCATCGATAGCTATTATTATGGATTCTCTATGTTGGATTATAATTGTGAAAGACAGCGAATGAGTATATCCCAAAGCAAAAAATTGATTTCTTCAAGAAAAGGATTGGCAGTCGGGAATGGATTAATTCTTTATTTTTCCTTGACTATTCCTATCTTAGGAATTCTAATCGTGGCGCCGCTATCTGTGGTGGCCGCTACCCTCTCATTCCATGATCTAAAAGAACACAAGCCTTGAATCAAACTACTCTGCATTTAATTCCTTCATTACTGTCTGAAGATGGACAACATGCTTTGCCTGCTTATTTGTGCGACCTAGTTTCTCAAATTCATATTTATTTTGTTGAAGATTTGAAAACAGCACGACGTTATCTTAAAAAATTACGTCCGCAACTGATTATCGATGAGCAGACCTTTCATTTATTGAATGAACATACTACTGAATCGCTTACCCAAGCAGCAGCGTATTTTAAGGCGGGTAAGACAGTGGCTTATATCAGTGATGCAGGCTGCCCGGGTATTGCTGATCCCGGGCAAGATTTGGTCACTTTAGCGCATCAACATCAGGCTAAAATCGTTCCCCATGTGGGCCCAAGTTCTATCTTATTAGCTTTGATGTCATCCGGTTTTAATGGTCAACATTTCCATTTTCATGGCTATTTGCCAAATAAGCAACCTGCATTGACTCAGAAAATAAAATTGTTGGAAATGGAAAGTAAGCAAACCGCCTGTTCCCAAATTTTTATTGAAACCCCGTACCGAAATAATCAATTATTGCAGGAATTAATTAAAACATGTCATCCGGCCACTCGAATTTGTATAGCCGCCGATCTTACTTCAAGCCATGAATACATTTTAACGAAAACCATTGCAGATTGGAAAACTGCTCCAGGTGATTGGCACAAAAGACCTGCGGTCTTTCTCTTATTTGCAGGCTAGGTTTATAAAGGATTGTTATAAGAAGACGTACTCACACTTTCTATTCGATCAATGATGTATTGGCCATTCTCTTGATTCTTTCCGTTGTAATTCTCTCCTCTCCATGGAAGATTTTTTCGATACTGTATATAATGGACCTTAATCGTCTTGCCCAATACTTTTTCAAGACTATCGGCAAGACTGATATCCGTAACAGAAAAATAAAAATTATTGGTGTTGATGGTCCCCCCCTGAATGGATCTCAAACCCGGTTGTATCATTTCACCTTCATAGGTTTTAAAAATATTGCCTTTTCTGGAAAACTTATAAAGTATACCCTCCCGGCTGCCATCACTGAAAGAATTATAATAAAACCAATAAATATATCCGGCTGCAAATAATAAAAGGAATAAAATGGAAAGGAAAATAATCTTTTTCATAAAATAGGTTCGTCCGTGTAAAAATACATCAATTCACGAATAAGTCAACTCCGGATTAATTCAACGCCCATTTATTTTCAATAATTTGAGGGTGGGTTTTCACAGATAATCGTATGAGCCATGAAGAGACGCACCCATGTGGACATTTGCATTCTCCCGATTTGAGAAATGGTATTTCATGTGATCATGATATTTCAAAAATTTGGTTTTAATCTGAAAATGGAATGAGATGTTCTATTTTTGAGTTAGAATGGTACGCAAATTTTTCATATTGAATGTCCTGAATATACTTTCACTGCAAGCCTATAATCAGAAGAACATTCATATTGCCAATACAAACGAAACAAAGGAATCGGTATTATTTCATGTTTCTAACGTTGACCTTACCACTATTCAACACGACACCATTGCTTACTACAGTTCCGGAAAAAGGAAATCAGTTCTAAATACTTTACTTCCGGACGATATTAAATTGGACTTTTTGCTATTTATCAAAGACCATTTTGTTCAGTCTCCGAAAGGATTGCCGATCATTATGAAAATCACTCACCTAAAGGTACACGCCTTTCAACCGAATAAACTATCGGCCGAGGATACACTGATTTTTGACTGTAGCTTCTATAGTCATTGGGAAGGGAAAAAAGAACATTTATTTGATTTTCATGCCAGAAATTCATTTGGTTCATCTGATGCAAGGTTGTTGTTCTTTGAACAGTATTTATCTCGTATGATAAGCAGTGCAGTTTCAACCTTTAATAAAGCCTTTAAGAATAATACAGATTGGCAAAGCATCAATCAAAAAGAGGTCTCCCCTATCCGTCGAATCATTCAGCATAATTTATTTGAAAAAGGTGATAGTATTGCTTGTGACAAGGGTTTTCAACTTAAAAAAGAATATTTTACAACAAAGAAAAATGATTCTTCATTCATGGACAGAATGTGTCGGTTTGTATTCACCTATCAGGTATTATATGAAGAATCGAAAAATGGGATTGACCTAAATATCCATACGTTTTCATTTTTTGATCGGCGGAGGAGTTATTTGAATCCGGATGTTGATCATGATAACTGGATACGATATCAACAAGGACATGCAGACTTATGTAGCATTTTTGGTATGCGCCTAAAAAGTCAATTGAATGATTATCCATTGACAATTGGAAATTTCAGAACGGAAATCAATCAAATCTATAATTCATTGTTTGATGAATATGTAAGACTTCGCAAACAATATCAAGATGAGACCGCGGAAGGAACTAACCCGGGTATTTTACAACAATGGCGAATTCAAATAGACCATTGGTTAAATGAACTTTGATTGAGTGAGGTGGGCATGATGCATTTTTACTCTTGGCATTAAAAATTTAACACGATTCGACTTATTCAAATGGATGACAGAATTGATCTGCATGACACAGTTGAATTTTTCAATTGATTATTTTCATACACCCAAACAAGCAACTTCCTCCTTTGGTAATCTTAAAAATGATTGTATTCAGAAATCGAAAATGTTCGAAGCTAATTTCGCACCATAAAAAAACAGCTGCCGGATCAGGGCAGCTGTTTCATTTTCATATAAATACTCGAATTAATTTTTTCTTATGGTCTGAGAATAATTTAATCCTTTTTCATTTGTAATTCGGATCATATATACCCCATCAGACAGTCCTTGCAAACTAACCAAAGTTTGATTCGCTCCTGCCTGTAGTTGCATATCGACAGCACGTACAACACGTCCTGCAGCATCCATGATTTTCAAATTAGCAATAGTTGATTTGTCAATTTGAATGTCTACATGTAATTCTGTGTTTACCGGATTAGGATACAATGTGACTAAACTTTCATTTCCGAAATAGACATCCACAACTGGACTGTAAGTCTTTTGTCCATCCAAATCATTTTGCTGCAAACGGTAATAGTTATGTCCATTATTAGGCGTAAGATCCGTATAGGTGTAATCCAATTGAGTAGAGCTATTTCCATTGATTCCTTTACTTGGAATTGCGGCTGATAATTCTGAGAAGGATTTCCCGTCACGACTGCGTTCAACAATGAAATGACTATTATTTTGTTCGCTGCTGGTGCTCCATTTCAATAAGGAAGTGCTTTCCACTCTATTTCCGGTGAAGCTCAACAGGGAAACCGGTAATGGAATATTCAATGGATTTTGAGAATGCGCATAGAAATAAGAGAATCCGCTTACAGGGAAGCAAACGGTCCAAACCGTTGTAGCCGGATCATAAGATGATGTGATCATGCTGTTCGGAATCGCTGTGGCAATATGACCGGGAGTAAAAATATCACCATTGTCCACTTTCGTAATGGCTAAATTGACTGCATTACCCGGTGAAAGTGCAGTAGGTAATGCAGGCCATATCGGAACGGCTGAAGCATTAAACTGTTGGAAGTCATCATCCAGGTAGTACAAACAAACCATGGCACTGTCATTATTTGTCGGTACGATATTATACACCCTGTTGACATAAGGCTGTCCATTGTGAAACTGAGTAATACAATCTATTTCTTCACACACACTGATACTTCCTAAGTCCGTACCATCAACCACATCGAGAATCGCGGCGACTTTTTTACAATCCGTAGATGATCGGAGTGTATCCATTTGACCATCCAATAAAGTAAAATTGTTACAACCTGCTGTACCGCATACAGAATAGTTGAACTGTACATCCTGATTAGCAATATTATTCGTAGCCGGAGCAATATCGATATAAGCTACTGCCGTATCAGAACAAGCAGGTATGGTATTCGTTACAAAAACCATATATACTGTATCCACCGTAGAAATTGCATGAGGATTAGGATGCGGTATGGTAAAGCCCGGATCCTCGAAATACAAGGTATCTGTACCTGACGGTACAGTGCTGAATTGATTAATTAATGAAGCCACATCAATAGAAGATGGAGCACATGCATTTCCTGATAATAAGGATGCCGTAAATTCCGGAACATTATTCACTTGCAAGAGTACGCTATCCGTTGAATAACAACCTGTGGCTCCAATGATTACTTTTGAATAAATAAAGTTTGTACTGGAGGTATCATTGCTGGTATTGATTATTTGACTAAATAATCCCTGATCTCCATAGTATTGCACTGTGGTATTTGGGTTATTATTTGAAACTGAAGCATTCAAGGTATTCAAATCAAAAATAGCATAATTGGTACCTGCCACCGGTTCGCAGGCTGCTAATGTATCTTGCACAGCACCGGGTACTGGATTAATAACTAAATCAACCGGTACTCTACAAGCCGATGAACCGACACATGAAGCGTAGAATGTAGAAGTTCCGGGTGTATTCGAATTCGTCAATCCTGAACCTGCGGTAATCAATGGATTAAACGGAGAAAAACTATAAAGGTTAGTACCACCAACCGGTACATTATACCATTCAAAGGAAGCCGGTACATATTGATAATAAATTTTCAAAGTGGCCACCGTTGGATTTCCGTTGGCATTACAATTCATAGAGGTGGCAGGAGGCTGATTGGCAGAAAAAATATTCCAGTTTCCAAGATTCAATGTACCACCTGCTCCTAAAGCTGAATAGATATTTCCTAGCTGAGTTTGGGTAATTGAATTGGTATAGGTATAACCGGTTGGAATGCTTGTTCCTGTTGCACCCATAGCACCCGGTACAAAGATATTGGTAAATGCCGGAGGTGCCGTACCCTGAAACAGTGAAAAGCGTTGTTCTTGTGCCCAAACACAACCACCGCAAGTTGGCGGGGTATATAAATTGGTTACCGTCAAATTACCCGGTTGCGTAAATGAAGCTCCCGGAGGCAATGCCGGTAACGCAGCACTGGCAAATAAACAAGAACCTGTAGCTTGAGTCGCGGTCGGTGAACACATCGGAGGTTGCCCTGCAGCTAAAGTAAATGTGATGGTTAATGAATCATTGACAGGGGTTGCACAACCTGAAACGGTTAAGCCTTGTCCGAATGGTATGATATCATACTGACACATCTGATAATCCGGTCCGGCGGTTGGACGATAGTTCAGGCGAAGTACCGGGGTATTCAAGGAGTCGTTCACCAAAGATCCGTTACCATTTGCCAAACTTGGAATCGTTAAAGACGTATTTAAAAGATAGGATCCTCCGTCAAACATATTGACATTATTGAATGTCACGGTTACACATGATGCACCATATGGATTCAAAGTTCCGGTTGATGCGGTCGTGGTATATTGAACCAAGCCATTAGGACCATTCACGTTTAAAGTGACATTCACAGGATTGATCAGCAAATTGATGGTAGAGGAACCATAATTACATAGTTGTGCGGTCACCGTTTCTGTCGCTGTAAAACAGTTTCCACCGGGAGCGGTAATCGATGTAATTGAAGGGTCATATTGAGACGCCGGGATAATGTTAACTAAATAATCTTCGGTTTCTCCCCATGTAGAATTCGTCGGGCCGCATGGTTGAGCACTGGTCATTTGTGCATCATCACCACCACGGATACGCATACGCGTTACACCTGATACAGCACTTACCGGCGGCGTGATCACGATATTATGCATACCACTTGCTCCTGCATTTGTATTCGGGGAAAAATATTCATTCACACCAAAAGCTCCGTCATGATTAAAATCTATCCAAATCGCACCATACTGAGTTGGATCAGTACCATAGGTAATCTGTGCGTTCGAAGCTAAACCTACATAAAGTGTAGGTACTTGAAGTGAACCTGAAGTTTGAGCACCGGTATAATCCACCCAGTATGGACTTGGATTACCCGCAGCTGCCGTATTATTTGTTAAGGTACCTAAGGTTACATTGGTAATATTGTCTCCACCTCCACCATTCGCATAAGTTGGAACACACCAACAATTTCCTGTGGCGGACCAAGGTTGAGTAGTTACACAAACGGAAGTGGAAGTATCAAATTGTCCGGTATTTAAACAAGTCACAATACAACGGAAACATTGTGTATTGGCAGTAACAGTAGCGTAAGCATTACTATTTGCACCGGGAATCACCGTCCATGGAGCACTACCGGTTGGAGACGTGATCCATTGGTAACCAAGATTACCAAGATTGCTACTACCTGTAAGATTAAAATTTACAGTTGTGCCCGGACAAGGATTGGTAGCAGATGCCGTAGCAGTACCCGCTGTCGGAGCTCCACTACAAGGGGTATTCGAGGCGATCGTGATATTATAATCTTCATATTCACCAAAAGATGATATGCCACATGATTGTGTGGATAAAATCGGTCCACCGGAATACATTGCACAAATACGTAATCTTCTGGTACCGGCTAATGCGGTAACCGGTATCGTTATACTTCCGGTTGCTGTGGCTCCACTGCCTATGGTTGTGGAAGAGAAATAGACAAACTCATTTGCTCCTGTAAATAAATTATCTCCATTATAGTCAATCCAAAAACCTAACCATTGTCCAAAGGGTGTACCTACCTGCATCGTAAATGTGTAGGTTAGACCCTGAGTATAAGTGCCTGTTTGTAAATAGAGCTGATAGTCTGCAGGATTATCACCTGAGTTTGGATTGGACAGCGTACCAAAAGTAAACGAGTTAATAAAATCTCCGGTGGCGCCTGTAATTCCCACCGTCGGCACACATTGGCCTTGAGCAAAATTAGCCATAAACAGGAAGGCCAAAAAGAGTAATGTTTGTGTAAATTTTATCATTAGCGTAGTATTTGAGGTAAATTTAACTTTTTTTTTCAAAATCAAAAAAAAAAGGTGCCTGAGCACCTCTTTCATGATTTTTTTATGACAAAAATATCGGTTTTTGGGGCGTGCCCCTGATTAGGTGCCACGAATGATTCGAACTTGATACAGCATTCACTAAGCACCTGAATCAGGGTCAGGCTTTACGCTCCAAGGCCCCTCGCAGAGCCTCGGTGCGCTTTCCGCTGCAATCCCTCACGCGCATATACGAACAATATCCGTAATACGATTAATCTTTACGGATAGTCTGGGTATAATCTAATCCCTGACCATTTGAAATTTTAATCAGATAAATTCCTGCCGCCAATCCTTCCATGCTCACCTGAGTCTGATTTTGCCCCGGTGTCAATTGCATATCTACGGCGCGCACTACCCTACCTGTGGCATCCATCATTTTCAGTTTGGCAATGGTCGATTTTGTGGTGTTGATACTGACATACAATTCATTCTTGACCGGATTCGGATACAAGTTTACCATACTTTCATTTCCGAAGTATACATCAACGACTTCACTATACGAGATACGGCCATCCATATCATGTTGCTGTAAGCGGTAGTAGTTATGACCATTATTTGGAGTCATGTCGGTAAAGCTGTAGTCGAGTTTCACTGAACTGTTTCCATGTACTCCCTTACTGGCAATTTTGCCGGAACGATCGTTAAACAATTTACCATCTCGGCTATGTTCTAATATGAAATGACTGTTGTTTTGTTCACTCGAAGTACTCCAATTGAGTATTGAGGTCCCTTCATCACGACGACCGGTAAAACTCAATAATGAGACCGGTAAAGGAATATTTAATGGATTCTGAGAATGGGCATAAAAATAAGAGAACCCACTGACAGGGAAGCACACCGTCCATACCGTAGTGGCCGGATCATAGCTCGTCGTAATCATACTATTAGGAATTGCAGTTGCAATATGACCCGGTGTATTCAAATCTCCATTATCCACTTTGGTAATCGCCAGATTCACAGCATTTCCCGGAGATAATGCTGTTGGCAATGCAGGCCAGTTCGGCGCTGCAGAAGCATTATATTGTTGGAAATCATCATCCAGAAAATATAAACAGACCATAGCACTATCGTTATTAGTAGGTACGATTTGATAGTTTCGGTTCACATAAGGTTGACCATTATGAAATTGGGTACTACAATCAATTTCCTCACATACACTGATACTACCTAAACTGGTTCCATCGGCTACATCAAATATCGCGGCCACTTTTTTACAATCTGTAGAAGATCGCAACGTGTCCACCTGTCCATCGATCAATGTGAAATTATTGCAGCCTGCTGTACCGCAAACTGAATAATTAAACTGCACATCCTGATTGGCAATATGATTGCTGGCAGGTCCAATGTCAATATAAGCGATCATGGTATCACTGCATGCGGGTGTTGAATTTGTTACAAGAACCAGATAAACGGTATCTGCCGTTGAAATGGAATGCGGATTCGGATGAAGACTGGTAAAACCGGGATCTTCGTAGTATAAAGTATCGCTGCCAAATGGAACCGTACTAAATTGATTGATCAACGAAGCCACGTCAATCGTTGATGGCGCACAAGCATTACCACCTACTATGGGTTGTCCAAAATCAGGCAATGTATTTACCTTTAATAGTAAACTATCTGATGAAAAGCAACCAGTTGATGGATAAAATACTTTAGAATATACGAAGTTAGTACTACTCGTATCGTTGGTCAGATTGGATATCTGGGCAATTAGGGGTTCATCAAAATAATATTGTACACTTGCCAAAGCATTATTTCCGGATACGGCATTATTCATGGTCGTTAAATCGAAAATGGCACTATTTGAACTGACTGCAAATTCACAAGCAGAAAGGGTATCTTGAAATGCAGAAGGTGTAGGATTGATGACCAAATTAACCGGAATACGACATGTAGATAATCCTGAACATGCAGCATAAAATGTATAAGTGCCCGTTGTATTTGAATTGTTGACAACGGCATTGGTTACCGATAATGGATTAAATGGAGACAAAGAATATAAATTAGTGCCACCCACCGGTACATCATACCACTCATAACTAGCCGGTACATAGGTGTAATACATTTTCAATGTCGCTACAGTCGTACCTCCGCCATTGATATTGATATCCGTTCCACCAGCCACGTCATTAAAACTTTCCCAATATCCTATACGTACCGGGTCGCCCGGTGTTAGTATGGTATACATATTGGCTAATTGAACAGCCGGTATGGGGCGGGTGTAGGTGAAATTTGGAGAAGTATTTGCGGTCGAACCCGGAGCCTGTAAGCCTGGAGAGAATAAATTAACCCCTGAAGGTGTACTGCCATAAATATTAAAACGCATTTCACTCATCCAGGATGCACTTATCGTTGCCAAATTGGTCACTCGCAGAGTACCACCGGTAAATGAGGCTCCGGGAATGATAGAAGGTAATACGCCGGTTGCAAATTGACAAGACGTTGCGTCATTATTGCCATCATTACAAGGTCCCGTGATCGTAAATGTGATCGTAATTGAATCTTGCAACGGTACCGCACATCCGCTGACCGACAACCCTTGACCGAATGGAATAAATCCATATTGACATAGTTGATAATCAGGTCCCGCATCCGGTCGGAAATTAGTCCTCTGTTCAGCTATAGCCAATGAATCATTATGTAAATATCCATTGGTTACCCCACTGATGCTTAAGGTGGTATTGAAAGAATAATTACCTCCGGCCAGCATATTGACATTATTAAAAGTAACAAACTGGCAAGATGCAGCAAGTGCATTAAGACTGCCCGTACTTAAGGTGCCGACATAAGGAGTTGTACCGGTAGGGCCAACCACATTTAATGTCACCGTAACAGGATTAACGCCTAGTAGAATATTGGAAGTACCCAGGTTACAAACCTGAACAGATACAGTTTCATTTGCGGTGAAACAATTTCCTGTAGGGACATTGATGGCTGTTACAGCTGGGTCATATTGTGTTGGAGGAAATGGCGGACTGAATACATAAGATCGACCCACACCCGGCCAGGAATTATTGGCATCATTGATGGCTACACTGCTGCTGGTATGGGAAGATGTGGTGACCGATTTATAGTCGGTCGTAGAAGTGGCAATCCCCACAGTTGCACTATTTAAATTGGCTCCGAAATCATATACAAACGAAATGACATTGGTAGTTTCTTGTAGCCATACCTGATAATGCTTATCCGGAGCACCCGGTGTACAACAATTCACCAATTCCCAATCGATGACCAGCTTGCGATTCGGTGGCAGGCCTTTTACCTGATAGCGAACACTATTCCCTGCTGTATAAGTATCATCCCATAATGGTAGAATAGCCGGAAATGTTACCGCGGACCCTAATGCATTCCCCCATGTAGTGGGTGCCATCACTCCTAAGCTGACATAGCCATTTGTACTGACACTAAATTGGGTATAGTTCGTTCCACAGAAATTAAAGGTAAACCCGATTGGATTCAAAGGACTCGCAGCATCATCTACATTCACCCCAAACAAAGTAGTTGGTGTGGGTAATCCCTCCTGCAATACGGCAGTATTGGTTGAAAAAAGATATGATGCGGCTGTTTGTGCGGCCATTTTTTGTGTCAGAAAAAAGTTTAAACACAAGAATGACATCATGAAAAGCAGGGATGTTTTTTTCATAGTTTTAAATTAGTTTTTAAAAATAGGTTAAAACCATGAAAAAAAGAAAGACATTCCCTTAAAGAATGTCTTTCTAATCGAAAAATCCGATAAGATTTAGTTTTTCCGTATCGTTTGAGTGTATTCTATTTCCTTGTTGTTGGAAATACGGACATTATAGACTCCATCTGCCAGTCCGTTTAAATCCACCGTCGTTTGATTCTGTCCGGTGACCAATTGCATATCGATTGCACGAACTACCCTTCCGGTTGCATCCATGATTTTCATTTTGGCTACACCCGATTTCGGTGTTTGAATATCAACATATAAAATCGTATTGACCGGATTTGGATACAATGTCACGATACTTTCGTTTCCAAAATAAACATCCGCAATTTGACTATAGCTTGTATGTCCATCAAGGTCATGTTGCTGCAAGCGATAATAATTATGACCATTATACGGTGTCATATCTGTATATTGATAATCGAGTGGCGTTTGGCTGTTACCTTGATTTGCTTTACTCGGTATCGCAGCGGAAACATCACTAAACCCTTTTCCATCTTTGCTCTTCTGTACAATAAAATGGCTATTATTTTGTTCACTGCTGGTTGTCCATTGCAGTAAACTTGTTTGATCCACTTTATTTCCAGTAAAGCTTAATAAATGTACAGGTAGAGGAATGTTATTTGGATTGAGAGAATGTGCATAGAAAAAGGAGAATCCGCTAACAGGGAAACAAACGGTCCAAACAGTAGTCGATGGATCGTAAGTGGTATTGATCAAAGTATTCGGTATGGCAGTAGCAATATGCCCCGGTGTATTCAGATCACCGTTATCTACTTTAGTTATAGCCATATTGACCACATTTCCCGGGGATGCAGCGGTTGGCAAAGCCGGCCATATAGGAATTGCCGAAGCATTGTATTGTTGAAAATCATCATCCAAAAAGTATAAACAAACAATGGCACTGTCATTGGCTGTAGGCGTAATCTCATAATGGCGATTAACATAAGGCTGGCCATTATGAAATTGGGTGGATGCATCAATCTCTTCACAAATACTCACACTGCCTAAACTTGTTCCATCCATTACATCGGTTATTGCTGCTACCCTTTTACAATCATTGGAAGTGCGCAAAGTATCAGAATCACCATCGTTCAAAATAAAATTGTTACACCCTACAGGTCCGACCACTGAATAGTTAAATTGGATATCCTGACTCGCTATATAATTACTTGCCGGTAAAACATCGACATAGGCCATAGCTGTATCTGAACAAGCCGGTGTGGTATTAGTTACAAACACAATGTATACAGTGTCCACCGTATTTATCGCATGTGGGTTTGGATGAGGAATGGTACAGGCCGCATCAGAATAATATAAGGTATCATCTCCAGGCGTGCTAAATGGATTGATTAAAGATGCCACATCAATACTATTGGGGGCACATGCAAACCCCGGTGGTAAAATCGGAGACGGGAATTCCGGTAGTGTATTGACTTTCAAATACAAACTATCACTCGAATAACAACCCGTTGTTGAATAATAAACTTTTGAATAAACAAAGTTTGTACTGCTGGTATCATTTGATGGGAAAGGAACTAGATTTATTAAAGCTTGATCACTAAAATATTGCACACTTGCCGCGCCATTATTACCCGATACACTATTATTCATGGTGGTCAAATCGAATATGGCATAATTTGAACTTACAAATGCTTCGCACTGAGAAAGCGTGTCTTGTACTGATGAAGGAGTAGGATTAATGATTAAATTCACCGGAACACGGCAACTGGATAATCCCTGACAAGCTGCATAAAAAGTATAGGTGCCCGGTACATTCGAATTATTGACTACAGCATTCGTTACAGAAAGTGGATCAAAAGGGGAAAGTGAAGATAAACTGACCCCACCGGAAGGTACATCATACCATGAGAAATTTGGTGGTACATATTGGTAATATATTTTAAGTGTTGCTACGGTTGAACCGCCTCCTGCATTGATATTGATATCCGTACCGGAAACAACATCATTATAACTTTCCCAATAACCCATATTCAGAAGGCTGCCTGGAGCGAGTCCGGAAAATGCTGCAGACAAATTGGCCGTTGACACATTGCGGGTATAGGTAAAATTGGCACTTCCCGTACCGGTGGCACCCTGAGCACCGGGAGAATATAAATTCGTACCGGTCGGACTGCTACCACCATAAAGATTCATACGAACCTCACTGGCATACGAAGAACCTATTGTAGCTAAGTTTGTTACGGTCAAAATAGCAGGGCTTGTGAAATAAGCACCGGGAGGTAAAGTGGGCATCACTGCGTTTGCGAAAGCACAAGCATATTGATCCGCACAATTTGCGGCTGCACCTGTTCCTGTTGCAGTAGCTCCTATATTATCAGTACAAGGACCGGTAATCACAAAATTCAGTGTAACCGAATCGGATAATGGCACCGAGCATCCACTGACGGTTAAACCTTGTCCGAACAGAATATCGCTGTATTGACACAATGGGAAATCAGGCCCGGCGGTTGGTCGGTAATTGGTGATGCTGATGGGTGTATAAAGTGAATCGTTAGATGTATTGGCGTTCGATAAAGAAGATGAAGCCGTTGCATTAATGGAATAATTTCCACCCGCATAAAGATTGGCGTTATTGATCGTCGCAG
This sequence comes from Chitinophagaceae bacterium, assembly GCA_016786845.1. GTDB lineage: Bacteria > Bacteroidota > Bacteroidia > Chitinophagales > Chitinophagaceae > OLB11. The sequence goes on from JAEUVB010000009.1 coordinate 56,788, forward strand.
TTTGACATGAGGCTCCATAGGCATTTAAAGTTCCTACATTTAATGTAGTGGAATATGTACTTAAACCGTTTGGACCGGACACATTAAATACAACAGTGACCGGATTGAGTGCCAAATTGATATTAGAACCTCCATAATTACAAACAGTAGCTGATAAAGTCTCATTTGGTCCGGTACAATTATTGGCCGTTGGTGCCACCATGCTTGTAACTGTAATATCATATGGACCTGCCGGGTTGATATTGACCAAATAATCTTCCGTTTCACCGTAACCATAAGTTGAGCAAGGCGTGATGGTAGTAGGTGTAGTTTGACCACCTTCCCAATTAATGATACGCATACGGGTTAATCCGGGTAATGCGGTTGCAGGTACGGTAAAACTACCATTGACCGTTGTTGGAGGCACGCAGGTCAGTGCAGTTGGTCCCGACCAATAAATCTCTTCTCCGGGATCTGTAAAAGTTGCATTGTGATTATAATCGATATACGCTTTAAACGCATTGTTAAAATTGAAAGTACCACAACTACTTACTGTCATTGAAAATGGTTGAGGCAGCCCAATAATAAAAGTGGGAGCCGGAGGACCACCTAAACCGGTAAAGTTTGTATACAAATTCGCCGAACCGGTTCCGGTTCCTTGTGAACCAACAAACGGTGTTGCACAATTCGTTGTATTATTTAATGTACCAAAAGTAACATTGGTAATTTCCTCATCTGCCGTCTGTATAGCAGCAGAAGTACAATAACAGGGGGAAGTTGGACTCCATGCTTGCACGGTATTGACACCGGATACAACGGACGTATCAAAAGATCCATTATTTAAACAAGTGACAATACAGCGATAATAAAATGATGAACCGGCGGGAGGAGTATAGGAATAAGGATTCGTATTTGCACCAGGAACTATTAACCAAGGTCCTGTTGCAGAAGAAGAACGTAACCATTGATAGGCAATCCCGTTCGCATTGGTATTTCCTGAGACGCTCATAGTGACGGGAATACCCGGACAAGGATTGTTAGGAGCCACACTGGCAGTTCCGCCCGTAACAGATCCTGAACAAGGCAAACTCAACAAATTTATGGTGATACTTCCTGTAAAACCTCTTGGATTGAAATCTCCTGCAGTTGACCATCCATAACCTACATTTTGGCCGGCTATCTGATAATCACCACACAATAAATTCACACCGCTATTGGAAAATATATTTGGTGTAACCCCTGCCCCGGCAGTGGTATAACTCAAGGTTATGGTTGGGGATTCTAACAAAAACCGATAGGTTGTATTGGCCGGAATAGTAAACGCAAGTATAGGGAATACAACCGTTTGTGTACCTGCTGTACAATTAACGTTAGCCACCGAAGCTACTGGCGACCAATTTGGCGCTGCCATAGCACCGGGGGATCCAGAAAGCGATGTGGAAGAATACCATAAGGTGAAATTCCTTGTGCCTCCGGATGCAAAATAATTGGACAATGAAGTTAATTGGGCAGGAAACGGTGAAGTATTCTGAATTACAAAAGTGATTCCTGTTTGACCATTTGCCCCGTTGTAACCGGTTCCCATGGTTTGGGTATTAAATGAAAAGGTCTGGGCTTGGACTATTGCAACATTGCTCATCATGCAAATGCCAACAAGAAGAATAATTGGTAACCATTTTTTCATGCGAAGTATTTTGTTGTAAATCTAATAAATTCACACAAAATGCACAATTTTTAAGGTGTAATTAATTCACATCTAAAATTGGGTTATTCACATTTGTAAAATAGTCTTACTTTTTCCATATAGTTTGACTGTAATTCAAGCCTTTGTCGTTGGAGACTTTGATCAAATACATTCCATCCGCAAGCCCTTCCAATGAAATACTGCTTTGGTTTTGACCGGCCTGCAATTGCATATCAACGGTACGGACAATTCTGCCGGTTGCATCCATTACTTTCAAACGCGCCAAAGTAGATTGCGGGGTTTCAATATCTACGTGAAGTTCATGTTGAGCCGGATTAGGATATAGGGTCACGATACTTTCATTGCCAAAATAGACATCTGCTATTTGACTATGGCTCAAATGCCCGTCAAGATCAAACTGCTGAAGTCGATAATAATTATGTCCATTATTCGGAATCAAATCGGTAAACTGATAATTCAACGGTGTCGTACTATTTCCGTCTTTGCCCTGACTCGGAATGCCGGATGAAACCGGTTGGAAGGCTTTTCCGTCGCGACTACGCTCAACCACAAAATGACTATTGTTTTGCTCACTCGATGTGACCCATTCCAATACAGAAGTTTGTTCAACTTTGCGCGCGTTGAAACTTAAGAGATGAACCGGTAATGGAAAATTATTTGGATTTTGGGAATGGGCGTAGAAGTAAGAAAAACTACTGACCGGAAAACATACGGTCCAAACGGTCGTTGAAGGATCGTAACTACTGCTGATCAAACTATTCGGAATCGCTTCAGCGGTATGTCCGGGTGTGAAAATATCGCCATTGTCCACTTTGGTAATGGCCAAGTTCACGGCATTGCCCGGAGAAAGTGCTGTAGGGAGTGCCGGCCATATAGGTGAAGCGGATGCATTAAATTGTTGAAAATCATCATCGAGGAAATAGAGACAAACCAATGCGCTGTCATTGTTGGTTGGCGTAATTTGATAATGACGATTGACATAAGGTTGACCATTATGAAATTGTGTAGATGCATCTATTTCCTGGCAAATACTGATGGATCCCAAACTGGTTCCATCCGCAATATCGGTAATCGAAGCGACACGTTTGCAATCTGTTGAGGTCCTTAATGTATCAGAACTGCCATCTGTTAAAATAAAGGTATTGCAACCCACAGACCCCGGCGTTGAATAATTAAACTGGATGTCTTGACTGGCAATATAGTTCGTCATCGGAATCACGTTGATATCTGCTTCTGATGTATCTGTACAGGCAGGAATGGTATTCGAGACAAACACCATATACACTGTATCCACCGTCGAAATGGAATGTGGATTCGGATGTGGCACGGTACAGGCTGCATCTGCAAAATATAGGGTATCTGTTCCGATGGGAACCGTACTAAAAGGATTGATCAAGGAAGCAACATCAATACTAGCCGGTGCGCAGGCAAAAGCTGAATATAAAGAAGCATCAAAATCCGGTTTAGGATTCACGAATAATACCACAGAATCGGATGACGAACATCCGCCTGCAATGGTTACTTTTGAAAACACTACTGCTGAACCTGTATTAAAACTTCCGGGTGTTCCAATCAAAGATGACAAACCGGCATCATAATAATAATTCACAGTGGCCGAACCGTTTCCATTGGCCACATTCGAACTGACTGAATTTAAGTCGAAGACTGCATTCCCTGTACTTGAAATTAATTCACATTCATACAGCGAATCCTGATTCACAATTGGGGAAGGTTTGATCTGAACGGTTACCGGAACACGACAATTGGAATCGGCACTACATGCCGCATAAAAAGTATAATTACCCGTCGTGTTCGTATTTGTTAGTCCACTACCTAAAACAACAAAAGGATTAAAAGTTGAACTGCCCGATAAAGATGAACCACCGGAAGGTGTCGTAAACCATTTTGGAGAAGGATTGATAATATAGTTAATGGTGAGCTTTGCTGTCGTAGTTAATGTTTGAGAGTTAAGCGCAATATCCGATCCGCCTACCAAATCATCAAAGGTCTCCCAATAACCAATGTAGAAATTTCCTCCGGCACCTAATGCGGAATACATATTGTTGAGTATAGTCGCAGATACGGGAGTCGTATAATCAAAATTGTAGACTGAGAAATTCAATGGGCTTCCTGCTACACCCGGTAAAAACGGAGTTGCCGGGCCGTTAGGAGCAGGTCCAAAAATATTAAATCTGGCTTCATCGCCATAGGTGCCTGTAGGTACCCCGTTCAAATTATCTATGGTCAGTGATCCACCGGTAATAACTGATCCCTGAGGAAGACCGGGTAAGACACCTGTCGCAAATAAACTTGCCGTTGCATCTGAAGTGCCATCCGGTGATACCGGTGTATTGACTAAAGTATTGACTACAAAGGTTTTAGAAATAGACTGACAACCTGAAGAAGTAAATCCACTAAATAAAGAAGGACTTGTAAATTGACAAATACTATCCAAAGCCGGCACTACCACAGGCTTGTAATTCTTTAATGAATCGACAGCCGTATTGTTGGCTAAATTAATATCACTGACTCCACTGATCGTCGCAGTAGCACTGATATTATAATTTCCGGAAGTCGAAAAGTCAATACCAGACACCACGGCATTCACACAGCCGCACGGAGCCATCGTACCACTGTTCAATAAAACAGATGGTGTTTGAGGTGCACCCGGTCCGGTTACATTAAAATTAACTGTGGTATTATTTGTACCGAAATTGATGGTATGGGGTGATTTGTTACATACTTGTGCAGTAAGCGTGCTATTGGTCGAAGCACACACTGCATTAGGTTTTGTAATATTTAAAACTTGAATATCATTGAAAGCATTTGCGGGGGCAAAAGTTATGGTGCCGTCAAAAAAATATGCGGTACCTGAATTGCCTATATTTTGCCAACCAAAATATCCCACACGAGCCGATTGTCCGGGAAGGATATTATCGCCTACTAAGACATCGACGCCCCCATTTGTAAAAATATTGGGTGAAATGGCACCGCCTCTGCATGCGGTTCCCTTACTTCCTTGTAATGCAAATCGATATGTGGTATTAGGTGGTATCGTCAATCCGATACAGTTAAATGGTACGACTTGAGTAATGGTCGATGTAGTAATCGGTGCTATCGAAGTCGACAACAGAGTCCATGTAGGTGCTGCTACGGTTGGGGCACCGCCCAGTGAACTTCCCGTATAGTATAGTGAATAGACATTATTCTCATACAGATTCGCCTGTAAACATGTCATATTCGTAATGGTGATCGGAAAAAAATTGGTGTTTCTAACCGCAAAGGTAATATAGGTAAGTCCTGTACTAAACGTAGTCCCGACCAAGGGTGTATAATTTCCGGCAGTAACAGTTGTCTGTGCCTGGGTTGTTTCACACGCGAACACAATGAGAGACAACAATAGAGTAAACACTTTTTTCATATCATAGGGTTTGTGGGTTAAATGTACATGAAAAATACGATAAAGCAAAAAATCTGATTTCTTAAACCGAAACCTGAAAAGACCTTCTACAACCTAATTTGAGTCGACTATTTTTAGTTTCTGATCTGAAAAATGGCGTTCAAAATGAGTCCATGATTGTACTGAAAAACCTGTTGGTTATTAATTTCTCTTCCAAGCAGTATGGTTTGATTTAAATAGCCTGCTTCAAATTTGCAATGCTTATTCAAAGCATAGCCCATTTGTAAACTGATTCTATTTTGATCAAAAATATTTTCACCTACGTTTCGACCAAAGCCAATAAAGATTTCATCAAACAAAAGCACATAAGGTATTCCGGTTTTTATGATCTTACCTTTCAATGGTAGTTGCATTTTACATTGATATCGGCCTCTATTCATGTATACATATTGATCTTCTTTATCGAGCGAGGCCTTGGAATAACGCCCTACCCATCTTTGTTCCAACATGAAGCGATGGGTCATTTCGAGTCGCATCAATTTATCCTGTATGGTCACCATTTGAAATATACGATGTTCGGAAAACGATTTACCCATGCTATTGATAGGAATATCTCCGTATGGAAATGTTTCTGCCCAGGCATAACCTAATCGGAGTTGTAATCCCGGCAAAGGGGTATTGAAGTTCAGTCCAATGCGCAATAAGCTTTGTTGCCAATTTGTAATCACATTCTCCCTGCGCCATTGATATTCGGTATGTATCCCCCACTTCTGATTTAAATGGAGCGTGCTAAAAAGATTGTACCACCCGATATGATGTCTCGTATTCACCCTTGGAGTTTGCGCCAATAAATCCATCATCATGAATAGCAGGATGACCGTGTGAATCAAACGTTTCGTCATATTTGGGATTAAACGATCAGGATTTGGTGAACCGCGAATATAATCGAATATTCAACGCGAAAAAAAATCATGGGATCAGCGAATACCCGCTGGCTTCCATTAAACCATTTTTTTAACTACTTTAGCCGAATGCTCGAAATCATTATTCTTTTCTTTCTGACAAAAAAGATTGGTGCAACCGCTATTCGCAAAGGTCTTAAACCCGGAATTTGGAAACTCTATACCGTTCTTGCTTGGTTTGGTGGTGAGATCATCGGCTTTGTGGTCGGACTGAATCTCTTTAAAGATAATCTGCTGATGTCTGTGCTGCTGGCTATCCCTTGCGCCGTCGGAGGCTACCATATCATAAAAAATACCCTTGAGAAAAAACCGGACTACATCAGCGATGATATCCACCAAATCGGAGATGATTTGGTGTAACCCGGAATGGAACAATATAAAATCAAAATAGTCATATGAACTTTATCCTTTTCGACGACGAAAGAATACATGCATTTCTTCCCCTTACCCATACCAGACCGGTGTGTGAAATCCGTTGTGGCATCATGACCATTCATGAAAAATGGGAAGCCCTACTAACCCTTCCTGTCAGCTATAAAACCCTCCCCCACCTCAATGAAAAATTTCCATTGACTATGGCTCAGGATAATGTGCTCATCAATGGGGCCCTTTTTCCAACCCGCGAAGCAGTGGATGCTGTACTCAGTTTAAAAATTGGAGAATGTTTGGTCTATGAAAATGGATTATTGGCCGTTCGACTTCGCGCTGAAGATATGCCTGCATTTAATATTCAGGATACATTGGTCAATTTCAAACCTGTCCAACTGAATACACCACCGATGATGTTGAATCATTTGTGGGATATTTTTAGTATGAACGATCAAGCGATCCGTGATGATTTTGCCCAACTGACCCGGGGCAAATCCTCACAACCGGTGTCTTCCACGAATCAGGTCATCGGAAATCAATTGTTTATTGAACCGGGCGCCAAAGTGGAATGTAGTATCATCAACACGGAAAGCGGACCGGTATATATTGGTCGTGATGCTGAAGTGATGGAGGGTTGTATCATACGCGGACCTTTCGCATTGGGTGCTCATGGGGTTTTAAAAATGGGCGCTAAAATTTATGGTGCAACGACGATAGGTGAAGGTTGCAAAGTTGGCGGTGAAGTCAATAATTCAGTATTTCTGTCCAATTCCAATAAGGCTCATGATGGCTTCATTGGCAATTCAGTGATTGGTGAATGGTGCAATCTCGGTGCTGATACGAATAACTCGAACTTAAAAAACAATTATGAACCCGTTCGTCTTTGGAGTGAAAGCCGCAAAAGTTTTATCAAAACCGGTTTGCAATTTTGTGGACTCATCATGGGGGATCATTCTAAATGTGGTATCAATACCATGTTCAATACAGGTACAGTCGTGGGCTTTAGTTGCAATATTTATGGTGCAGGATTCCCAAGAAATTTTATCCCTTCTTTTAGCTGGGGAAGTGCCAATGGTTTTATGGAGTACCAACTGGAAAAAGCCATCGATACGGCGTCCCGCGTATTTGCCCGTCGAAATATTCCATTCAACGATGTAGAAAGAAAACTATTCACCCATATTTTTAACGTTACTCAAGATCAAAGAAATTACAATGGATAAACAAGAATTTAAACCATCCCTTTCACTCATCGATGCATCCATGATCGTGGCGGGATCGATGATCGGTTCCGGAATATTTATAGTGAGCGCCGATATTGTTCGACAAGTAGGAAGCGCCGGATGGTTAATCGCCATTTGGCTCATCACAGGTGTGCTCACCTTAGCAGCTGCTTTGAGTTACGGCGAGCTCTCCGCAATGTATCCTAAAGCCGGTGGTCAATATGTTTACTTGAAAGAATCGTGGAATAAGCTGGTAGGCTTTTTGTATGGCTGGTCATTATTTACGGTGATTCAAACCGGCACCATTGCTGCTGTTGGTGTGGCCTTTGCAAAATTTGCCGGTTACTTCTTTCCCATTTTTGAAATGAGTGAAGCTAATCTTATCACTCAGATCGGGATATTCAAAATATACAATGCTCAGCTTTTATCCATTGGTATTATTGTATTTCTGACCTGGGTCAACTCGCGTGGAGTAGAAGGTGGAAAAATGATACAAACTTTTTTTACGGTTGCGAAACTTGCCGCATTATTAGGACTGATTGTACTGGGACTCAGTATGGGATTCAATGCTGATGTGTGGCAAGCCAATTGGCAAAATGCATGGAGTATGAAGCATCTGATGGAAGGTAATATTTATGAGAAGGTTACCGGAATCGCTGCATTAGGATTTATTGCTGCTGCTATGGTCGGATCGGTTTTCAGTAGTGATGCTTGGAATAATATTACCTTCATTGCCGGTGAGGTAAAAAATCCGCAACGCAATATCGGTCTCAGTTTATTCATTGGTACGGGTATAGTCACTCTTTTATATATCCTCACCAATATCATGTATCTCGGCGTACTTCCACTCAACGATATTGCAAATGCGGCTAATGATCGTGTGGGTGTGGCGGCAGCCGAGAAGATATTTGGTACCAGTGGCACCTATATTATTGCAGCACTGATCATGGTCTCAACATTTGGATGTATCAATGGAATGATACTTTCCGGAGCAAGAGTGTATTATACGATGGCAAAAGATAAATTATTTTTCTCTCAGGTCGATCAGTTAAACAAAAAGCAAGTTCCCTCCATCGCACTTTGGATTCAATGTATATGGACCAGTGTACTATGTCTCTCCGGCAAATATGGCGACCTCTTGGATTATGTTGTTTTTGCTGTATTGATCTTTTACATTCTCACTATGTTAGGCATCTTTAAACTGCGGGTCACACAACCTGATTTGCCGCGTTCATATAAAGCATTTGGTTATCCTTTCTTGCCGGCCCTGTATATCGTTTTGGCTACTATCCTTTGTGTCGCTTTATTAATTTATAAACCCAACTATACGTGGCCCGGTCTCATCATCGTGTTGGCCGGCATTCCCGTTTACTACTTGATTCCAAAGTCAAAGGAGGCATAAATGTTTCGGCAGATTACGCGAACGGTTTGGATCATTTCTATCATCAGTCTGCTGAACGATTTTAGCAGCGAAATGCTCTACCCTGTTATTCCTCTATACCTTCAACAAATTGGATATGGCACCCTGGTTATCGGTATACTCGAAGGTGTGGCTGAATGTATAGCAGGATTGATGAAAATATATTCCGGCAGCCTTTCTGATCGTTTTGAAAAACGCCTGCCTTTTGTTCAACTGGGTTATGCACTGAGTATATTATCACGACCCCTCATTGGATTTACTTCTTCGTTAGGATTGATTTTCACGGGTAGAAGTTTGGACCGAATCGGGAAAGGTATTCGTGGTGGAGCCCGCGATGCTTTATTGGCCGATGAATGCAGTATTCATAACCGTGCTGAAATATTTGGCTTTCATCGTTCCATGGATACTGCAGGGGCTGTGTTGGGACCATTGGTAGCTATGATTTATTTAGGCTTTTATCCGGAAGCCTACCGGGCATTATTTCTGATTACATTGGTTCCCGGTATTTTAGCCATTTTATTTACATTTTGGATCAAAGAAAAAACCGCTTTGCCCAAAGAAAAAAAGACATTTTCTATCCGGGAAAATTTTTCTTTCTGGAAAGCTGCACCACTGCCCTATCGTCGATTTTTACCCATCTTATTGTTGTTTACTTTATTCAATAGTTCCGACATGTTTCTATTGTTGAAAGCCAAAGATGCCGGTCTCAATGATCAACAAGTTTTGATGCTCTATTTATTATTCAATGTCGTTTTTTCTTTAATGGCTTTTCCCGTAGGCAAGTTAGCAGACCGTTTAGGTAAAACAAAAATGTTGATTTTCGGACTAATGATTTATGCACTGACCTATTCGGGTTTCGCTTTTGCGCATACCACAACGCTCATCATCATTTCTTTCATTTGTTATGGATTGTTTTATGCCTTTACACAAGGGATCATTAAGGCGCTCCTCATCAGTAAAGTCGGATCTGATCAAAAGTCCAATGCCGTAGGATTTTACGACGGTATCAACAGTATAAGTCTCTTGCTCACCAATGCTCTCGCCGGATGGATATGGTATCAATTTGGCGCGACTACATTATTTGTTTATACGGCAATAGGCGCTGCATGTGTGGCGATATTATTATTCAGACAGTTCCGTAAAGGATAAAAAAAAGAGACTGTCTAGTGTAGACAGTCTCTTTGTAAATTCAATTCGACGATTAGTAATTATCAAATACTAACGAGTAGTTTCCGGCCTTACCAATGCAGGTTTTTCTTCTTTTTCAATATCCATCAAATATTTAAAACCTGCAGGCATTGGCGTAGGTTTCCAATTTCTTCTTTGTTCAGCTTGAAATTGTACATTCTCTTCATAATTCACCGGTGGTGGTGGTGCATATTGTGAATACTGGCGAGTATCTCCTTCACCCCAAACCGGGTCGTTTCCAAAACGATGATCCTGGAAATTTAAACGCTTGGCCATCACACGATAAGAGAACGGTGTATTCGAAGTGCCCTGATGTTTTTCTTTGACTTTAAAACTTGTGGTTCCCGGTACAACATAAACATCTTCTGACTCTCCTTCCATTTGTACAAATACGTGCATTGGATGAGCGGAATCAACAAAGATGGTTTCCAGGAAGAGTGGATCCAACTGAATGACCACTTCTCCATTCACCAGTTGACCACGTCCGATATCTTCGAAGAATACACCCGGTGTTTCAGTCACATAGAGTAATTGATTTCCTTTACTGGTACCGACAGAAGCTGATTTCGTTCCGTTAGCGATGACATGGTTGCCATTGAAATATCCCGAATAATTCGCGTTGTTGGCTCTCCATCCGACTACTCCTGCATCATTGTTACCGGTCATTATACCGCCGCCAAATCCTATACCATAAACGCCAAATCCAAATGAGGATCCATTATAAGAACCTAGAACACCCATATGCTGATTTCCTGATGCAATGGAACTATAACCATATACACCGGCACCACCGGCATTCGCAGCAGGTGTGCTGAGAACACCATATACACCCGCTCTGGTTGAGGAAGTATTGGTTCCATTGTAATTACCTAATACACCTGCACCTGCACCTGAACCACCATACACTCCTTGAATAGCTGAGAATGCAGTCGTACTTGCAGGTAATATTTCTCCCCAAGTTCCGGATCCATTATTTGCTGAATAACCATTCACAGCGAAAGGTAATGCTGCGGTCGAAACGCCACAAAGAGCATCTCCGGCATAAGGAGATGCCGTAGCGCCCCATACAAATTCACCATCTGTAGAATTTACCCGGCCACGAAACACATTATTGGTAATGAAGTTAAATGGTTGGGCAGTAGTTGTTCCCAAATTTTGAGCTGAGGTATTTGCATTTCCACCTAAAACCCAAGCGTTATTATTTTCAAATGAAGGTCCGTTTATGGTTTGTGTTAGAATTTGCCCCGTTGTGCCTGCGGCAATGTTTTGCAAAGTACCATTGGCATCACTTCTGACCAATCGATCTCCCACACCCGCCAATGAAGTGGCCCTGATATTTCCTCCTACATGAAGACGTTCCAATGGATATGGTTGCCCAATACCTATATTGCCAGTTGAATCAATCGTCATCCGTACTCCTTTACCGTAGTGTTCGATATAATATTGGTTGTCGGTCATACCAATGGTATTTCCGGTTCCGCCAACTCCATGCAACCAGGTGGCAGAATTTGTTGCACCATTGCGCATTCCGATTAACGCGGTTTTATCAGAGAGGGTTCCATTGTTTGAAAACATGGCATTTAACCATGAAGGAGAACTCACTTCCAGGCGAGCTCCGGGTGTTTGTGTACCAATACCTACGTTGCCGGAACCCATGATGCGCATCAATTCTCTTGAAGAGGAGCTGTCTAAGGCAGCATAAAATATGTGATTCGAAGAAGTGCCGTCTACCTGATAACGTAATGTAAATCCATTGATTCCAAATCCGTAGAATTGATGATTATTGCCGGTTCCGTCCCATAAAACTATTTTACGATTGCGTACATCGGAGGCAAATTGCAAAGGCGCATTGGGATTCACGGTACCGATGCCCACATATCCATTTGTATCTATGGTGACCCGAGCTCCTTTCGTCCATTGTTCTATATATAATTTATTTTTAGTAATTCCCAAACCATTGCCTGTTCCGGAAACTCCGATACGCCAAAGTGCAGGGGCTGTCTCTCCATTTTCTATGTCAATCAATGAAGTCTTGTCAGCCACGCTGCCATCGTTTTTAAAACGAGCCACATTGTGGTTGTTATGAACTACATCAAGACGAGAGCTAGGCACACCGTTATTGATACCAATTAAACCGGTTGGCGTGATCTTCATTCTTTCATTTGGTAAGGTGTTGGTACCGGAATTTGTTCCAAATACCAATGCTGTGGGAACACTTCCCGCTGCAGGTACTCCTTCAACTCTGGAAATAATTGAAGTTGACCATTGATACGCAGTGCCGTCATAGGCTCTTGAAAATAAACCGCCAATATAATCTCCATTTAATACGGAGGTCATGGCTCCGCCAACGCCTCTGGCTTTGGTATTCATAAAATAATCTGTCCAGGATGCATTTTCAACAGAATTGGTCGATATAAATGCATTACCATCTCCGAATGTACTTAACTTCTCATATCCGGTTGGGTTAATCGGCATATTGAAAGCTGTATTTCCTACACCTAAACGTCCACCGACAGATACCATAACCTTTTCGGTACCATCTGTTTCTATACCGACTGAATAGGCGTCATTGGTACCAATAGTTTTGTAGGATCCATTGGTATTTCCATCCAGTTTCCAATCATCCGTAGCAACATCCTGAAGGGCATTGCTGACCAATATCCATAAATTATCTGTGGTATTGTATTGGAAGGTTGCAGAACCGTTTGCATCTATATCAAGATCAGAGGTGCCGGTCATGAAACCGTTAGTTCCTGCAGCCGGTACCATATTCTGTAAAGTCATGGTTTGTCCGGTTGCATTGTATAATGTTACAATTCGTCCATCAGAAGGATTACTTAATCCTGACAGTGAAAAATCATTGACCGGACCTGTAATGCGATAATAAGAATTTGCGGATGCTGGTGTCACTACATTGTTTGCACCATCGACCAATGTTAATGCTGCGGTACGAAGAGCCAAATCACCCTGTACATCCAATTTAGTGGCCGGGGTGCTATTACCTATTCCCACATTGGCGCCGTTATTATAAATATTCGCATTGTTCAATACCCATGTTGTACCATCCCAATAAGTGGTGTTTCCTACGGCCGTACCGGCAGCTAAAGTACCGGCAGGACCTTGTGGACCAGCCGGACCGGTCAAACCGATAGGACCTTGAGGACCTGTAGCGCCGGTTAAACCAATCGGACCTTGAGGTCCCGTTGCACCGGTAGGACCAGCCGGACCGGTCAAACCGATAGGCCCCTGAGGACCAGTAGCACCGGTTAAACCGATAGGACCTTGAGGTCCCGTTGCACCGGTAGGACCTGCCGGACCGGTCAAACCGATAGGCCCCTGAGGACCTGTAGCGCCGGTTAAACCGATAGGACCTTGAGGCCCCGTTGCACCGGTTGGACCTGCCGGCCCCGTTGCACCTGCAGCACCTGCCGGACCAATCAAGGATGTTCCACTTCCCCATACACCGGCTGTCTTGGGTCCAAAGATTTGATTTGTAGCCGTGTTGATGTAGAAGTCACCATTCACACCGGTAGCAGCGGACGGATTTACATTTCCATTCAAGATAGTCTTACCATCAGCACCGGCAGGTCCGGTTGCACCAATTTGCCATGATGCTAAACCATTCGCATCACTCACCAACACTTTACCTGCTCCCGGTGAACCACCGGTTATTTTAACTTGACCGGCTACTTCCAATCTGGCTGTCGGCGTAGTGGTTCCAATACCCACGCTGTCTGCCACATGCAAACCATCATTACCATTAATATATACTGCACCGTAGTTGGCATTGATAATACGCCCTAATCCAAGTCCGCCAAAGTTATAAGCTGAATCGAGTGTTGTGGCACCAAACAAACTGCTCGGGATATATTGCCAACTTGCCACACCATTCGCATCACTCGTCAAAACTTTGCCCGATGCCGGTACACCACCGGTCAGTTTCATATTGCCATTAATTTCTAATCTTTCAGTTGGCGTATTGGTGCCTATGCCTACATTCCCATTTTTTAAAATGGTCAATGCGTTATGTCGACTCACCACACTGCCTCCATTCCCTACGGTCAGTACAGGATCGGTTGGTACAGGTCCGTTCGGATTAGATCCTGCTATGGGATCATTATACATACCCAAGGCTACCGATCCATAGGCATTCGCAATGGTACCATTTCCGATTGAAGTAGCACCATCATTACCATTTGCTTCCGTATAAGCTCCTAAAGCCACTGAGGCCTGACCGGTGGCACTATTGGCTACACCCAAAGCAGTACTGGCCGGGCCTGTAGCCTTGGTATCATAGCCTGCAGAAAATGAATAGATTCCGATACTGTCATCATCCCATGTATTCGTATTCACGGTTCCTGAACGGAAAGCACCTTTCTTAGGGTAGAAAAACATTCTTGTGCCCGGACCATTCAAAGTAAGATTATCGCCATAACCATAGTTGCCGGTGACTTGTAAACCATCTTCACCTTGTATTCTGACGGCACCACTGTCTGCTGTGATGATACGACCATTACCCGGACCACCGAAATCATAAGCCTGATCTAAAGTACCACCATTCATTGCAGCTGTTTGCCATGAAGCCAGTCCATTCGCATCACTCGTCAGCACTTTCCCTAATCCGGGCGTACCACCACTGATCTTTACTTGTCCGTTGATATCCAGTTTAGCAGACGGTGTTAAAGTACCGATACCTACGTTCCCCAGAGAATCAATTCTTACTTGTGTGGCATTGTTCGTTCCCAAATCAAGTCTGCTGTTTTCACGATTGATGATAGCCGCGGCATTGCCCGTGGTACGAATATCTAAGCCATCATTCACGGAATGGCCTGTGGTGGTATTTGATATTTTTAAAGTATCGCCGCTTAATGCGTTGTTGAAGTGTACATTGGCAGTGGGTATATTACCGCCACCGATGCCAACATTTTCAGAAGCGAAGTCTGCATGAAATTTAATTTTCGTTCCGGATGTTTTGGTGATCGCGATTCCGACATTTCCTCCGGAACTAATCATAAATCGGCCGTTCCCGTCATTGGCCGCAAGTCCATTATTACCAAAAGCCAGAATGTTCGCATTAGGGTATAAAGCAGAACCACCATAATTACCGGTAACGGAAGTACCATACTTCGTAAAAGTGGCATAAGCATTTGGATGATTATTAAACATCAGGAATCTGCCTGAGCTTGTCGAGTCAATATTTTCCATGCGCACATGATTCACTTGTGTTGGTGAGTTGGAATAAATATGCAAACGATTCAAAGCACTCGAACTGGCCGGAGCACCAATAATAACCGTATTCCCATTGTCGGTAATTTGAGAATTCGTGATCGTGTTGCCGGCACTGGTAAACTTGGCCACTTTGTTGGCATCTCCGGTAGTTCCGGCGGCGGTAGAAACAAATCCTGCTCGGGTTTTGTCTGTCCCATTGGCCGTCTCTCTGGCGATACCCGAACGATCGGCATACAATGCATAAGGAACACTCAGGAGTTGAGTGGTACCGGCATCCATATAGTTATTTCCACCCGCAGGGTCAATGGCTACACGGATATATTTATTACCCGTTTCCCATTTCACGGTTTTCATTTCACCTACAATTGGTGTACCTGCACCGATTTGTAAGGTATATAATCCGAACTCATTGGTTTTCACCAATTGAGTTTCTTCGTACTCTGCCACAGTAGCGTCGATCGTGGGCAAAACGGTCAGTTTCAAACTCAAGGTTTGCTGAGCCATCGGATTGCCCTGGGCATCCCGGGCAATACCCTGATAGTTGAATTTTTGTGGAACTTGAGCTGAAGATAAAGTGTAGATGAAACAAATAGGAATCCACACTAAAAGGAATTTTAGCAATTTTTTCATGGTTTTTGGTTTGAGCTGCCAAGATAAATAATTGTTTTAATTTATAAAAAAAATACACTTAAGTGTTTATTCATAAGAAATAAACATAGCGGGCGGAGACTCAAAATAGTAATTCCACTTTTTCAAGTTGGAAAAACACTTTTTCAAGTTGGAAAAACACTTTTTCAAGTAAGGAAAACACTTTTTCAAGTTGGAAAAACACTTTTTCAAGTTAGGAAAAACACTTTTTCAAGTTGGAAAAACACTTTTTCAAGTTGGAAAAACACTTTTTCAAGTTGGAAAAACACTTTTTCAAGTTGGAAAAACACTTTTTCAAGTTAGGAAAAACACTTTTTCAAGTTAGGAAAACACTTTTTCAAGTTGGAAAAACACTTTTTCAAGTTGGGAAACACTATTACAAATTAGGAATTTCATTTTTCAAGTTGGAAAAACACATTTCAAGTTGGGAAATCCTTTTTTAGTAGATGGCATATAATTTCATTCATACCCTTTAACTTAGTGCTGAAAATATTGATTGCATTATGTCGTATCCGTATCAGATTAAAAGTCTCGAACAATATCATCAGGTCTATCGGGAAAGTATTGAAAACCCGGAAGCTTTCTGGACTACCATAGCGGAACATTTTCGCTGGAAACAAAACCCGGAAAGGACACTTCAATGGAACTTTAAAGATCCTGAAGTGAAATGGTTTGAAGGTGGCACATTGAATATTACCGAGAATTGTTTGGACCGATGGGCGGAAACTCAACCACATACAGCCGCGCTGATTTGGGAGAGCAATGATCCGGAAGAGCATCATCGTATTCTTTCATACAAAGAACTTTTGTTTAAGGTAAACCAATTTTCGAATGTGTTGAAAAACAACGGTGCGAAGAAAGGTGATCGCATTTGTATTTATATGCCCATGGTCCCGGAGTTGGCCATCGCGGTACTGGCTTGTGCACGAATTGGAGCCATTCACTCCGTGGTCTTCGGAGGCTTCTCTGCACAAAGTATAGCAGACCGCATCAATGATGCCCAATGCAATATAGTGATCACAGCAGATGGTGGATATCGTGGCAATAAGGAAATCCCCTTGAAAAATGTAATCGACGACGCACTGGTGCAATGCCCGAGTGTGCAAAGAGTCATCGTGTTGACTCGCACACGTATACCCGTCAGCATGATCAAAGGACGGGACACATGGTGGGAAGATGAAATTCGAAAAGTGGAAACTTCCGGCAATCCATTTGTGCAAGCAGAGGAAATGAAAGCCGAGGATCCTTTATTTATATTATATACCTCAGGCAGTACGGGCAAACCGAAAGGTGTGGTACATAGTTGCGCCGGATACATGATCTATACCAACTATACCTTTGTGAATGTCTTTCAGTATCAACCGGGTGAATTGCATTTTTGCACGGCAGATATCGGGTGGATAACAGGACATAGTTATATTCTTTACGGCCCTTTATCGGCAGGCGCTACATCACTCATGTTTGAAGGCATACCTACATGGCCCGATGCAGGGCGATTCTGGGATATCGTTGATAAATTCAAAGTCAATATTCTGTATACTGCTCCAACTGCCATTCGAAGTCTGATGGTCTTTGGTACGGAACTGATTGACCGTCATGATTTGTCTTCCTTAAAAGTATTGGGCAGTGTAGGCGAACCCATCAATGAAGAGGCCTGGCATTGGTTTGATCAGCATATCGGTAAAGGCCGCTGCCCTATCGTCGATACCTGGTGGCAAACGGAAACCGGTGGCATCATGATCTCTAATTTAGCCGGCATTACACCACAAAAACCGGCTCATGCCACTTATCCTTTACCGGGAGTGCAACCTATACTGGTTGATGAACAAGGTAATAAAATACCGGGCGGAGATGCTTCAGCCTTAGTCCTTCCATCCGAAACCATCAGTGGTAATTTATGTATACAGTTTCCTTGGCCATCTATCATCCGTACGACTTACGGCGATCATGAGCGTTGTCGAACGACTTATTTTTCAACCTATGACCATTTGTATTTCACCGGTGATGGTTGCTTGCGTGATGCCGAAGGAAATTACCGCATTACCGGTCGTGTCGATGATGTGTTGAATGTGAGTGGTCATCGCATTGGTACGGCTGAAGTAGAGAATGCGATCAACATGCATACCGGCGTTGTGGAAAGTGCGATAGTCGGGTATCCGCATGATATCAAAGGACAAGGTATTTATGCTTATGTAATTTTCAACGGACATATTCCTGATAAAAACTTAGTGGCGCAAGACATCCATCAAACCGTCAGTCGCATCATCGGTGCCATTGCCAAGCCCGACAAAATTCAATTTGTGAGCGCATTGCCTAAAACACGAAGCGGTAAAATCATGCGAAGAATACTCCGTAAGATAGCTGAAGGAGATGTAGATAATTTAGGTGATATATCAACTTTATTTGATCCGGCTGTGGTGGAGGAAATTAAAATGAATCGACTGTAAATGGTGAAGTTGATGAATGCTGAAATGATTTTACAATTCACGTGGCAAATCATCTGTCAACAAATCCGACTTTTTTTTCCGTACAAAATACATCGGCATCTCTCCCTTCCCTTTCACCGGTAATTTCCCTCTGTACTCTCCATCAAACTTGTCCTTAACCAATTCGAAGGCCGAACCGGTAATATTCACCTCGCCCACCTCACCATGTGATTGCATGCGTGAGGCAATGTTGACCGTATCGCCCCATATATCGAATTGAAACTTTTTAACGCCCACTACACCCGAAACGATAGATCCGCAATGCACTCCCACACGCATTTCAAAACTAAACTCACCCAATTGATCTCTTTCTTTCTTTCTTTGATGGATATATTCTTGCATTTCCAAACCCGCAGAAATTACATGCCAAGGTGTACAATCTACACCACTAAAATTTCCACCTACAGCCATATATGAATCTCCGATAGTTTTGATTTTCTCAATATTATACCGAGTAACAATCTCATCGAATGCTGCAAAACAGGTATTGATTTCCTCAACCAATTCTTTCGCCGTAATGGCTTCCGATTGCTCAGTAAAACCTTTAAAATCTGTAAACAATACCGTTACTTTCTCATGGGCCACAGGTTCTACCTTACCAAATTTTTTCAGCTCTTCTGCCACATCGGTCGGAAGTATGTTTAAAAGCAAGGTTTCCGAAACTAGTTTCTCTTTTTTAATGGTATTCACAAACCATGCACTGGTTGCGAAGATGACAGAGAAGGAAGTAATGAGATTCATTGAATAGAATAATTGGATGATCCCTTCTGTGGCAACAAGTGGACGACCCAAAACCGGTTCAAACAAAACAGTAATCATAATACACGTTACAAATATGGCCATATAAATAATAGCAGGACGTAACGATGAAAAAATCAATATACCTAGTGGTGTAAGAAATGACCATGCGATAATCATTCCGCTGTTGTGCATATTCCCCAATGACCATTGGCACACTACAGGTACGATCATGGTTCCCAAAAAAGTGGCGTGTACCAAGAGCATGTGGTTTTTTAATTTGTGTGAAACGACAATCATTATCAACATCCAAACTCCAAATAAACCGGCGGCTGTAGTTGGAATCGACCATCCAAAAATTAAATACCACATCAACCACCAGGCTACACCGCATAAAAACAGAAAAGAGCATATGATGACGAGTAGTCGTTTTTGAAATGCCACATCAGGAAGATCATCTTCGCGGCGGGCATATAATTTGGCATACTTGAACATACAGGTTGATTTTTTCTTAGGCCAATATTAGCCGCCACAAAATAATCGTTTTTCTGTATGAATTAATATCAATCATTGGAATTAATGAGTTGAATGTTCTTATATTCATGTAAAGAATTTCTTAGTAACAAAACTTGTTATAACAGCTATTAATAGATGATTAGAATAATATTTGCCTAATACGTTTCTTTTAGTATTTTGTGTCGATAACACCAAATCCTTTTCATCAAAAATTCTTTTATCATGAGTGACGAACAAAAATTTATTCCAACTGTTTTACCTAAAGAACAGGCCATACAACTTACCGAGTTCACCAAGACCAAACCTCAGATGGAGGGTGTCTCGTCGAGAAATGTCATCAAACATTTACCCTGGGTAAATGTAAGCGGTGGTAACTATCGGGTAAACCGCAGACAGATATTGGAAATTCGCCCGAACGAAGTTTCATTTCTACCTGTGGGTAATGATCAAAGTAAAGGTCCTCAAATTTTAGCGCAGTCTTTAAATCAAATGCCTAGTCTGAGCAAGATTAAAGACCAGGCTGTGCTTGAAGAACTTGCTGCCTCAGCCGTTCGTCAGGAATATGACAAAGATTCAGTCATTCTGCATGAAGGCACACCACCCACGCATATTTACATCATCTACAATGGTAAGGTTTCATTTTACCAATCGGGTGTTTATGAAACCGCAAATGAAACCGGGCATATGAGTGCCGGGCAATATTTCGGAGGTTTTGGCTTGCACTTCCACCATGAGGTGCAAGATGATGATGTTGACGATGTGATCGAACCGGACCCAAAATTCATGACTACCTGGGCCTATAGTGCGGTAGCCAGAACTAAGCTGGTGGTATTTAGTTTAGCCTATGCCAAGGTGATGGATATATTAAATAAATACTTGAATCCCGGAGAAAACCTTGGTAAATTTTTACTGACCCACAAGGAGGTTGAAGAACTAGCCAAACGCTCTAACCGAAAAGGAGAAGCCGGTGTTCAATTATTTGCAGGTTTCCACGAAGAAGAGCCGTCTATTCCGACTACCTATGTTGCTTATGATCCCAATCCCAGAGTATATGAATTGAGTTCAGTTCAAACCATACTCAAGGTCCATACCAAGGTTGCAGATTTGTACAATGCACCGTATAACCAAACGGAAGAACAAGTTCGATTGACAGTTGAAGAACTTCGTGAAGCTCAGGAATATGAAATGATCAATAATAAGGAATTTGGTTTATTACATAATGCTGACTATCGTCAGCGCATTCAAACCATGTCCGGCCCGCCCACACCTGACGATTTGGACGAACTGATTTCCAGACGCCGTAAAACGCAATATATTTTTGCTCCTTCAAAAGCCATCGCAGCTTTTACCCGTGAATGCAATAAACGAGGCATATTCCTTCCGACCGTTGATATGGATGGTCGTCAGGTTCTGTCTTGGAGAGGAATACCGATTTTAACCTGCAATAAAATTCCGGTTGAAAATGGTGTTACGTCTATGATCGCGGTACGTACAGGTGTAGATAATCAGGGTGTAGTAGGTTTATACCAAATGGGACTTCCCGATGAAATTGAATCCAGTATGTCTGTACGATTTATGGGCATCGATGAAAAAGCCATAATTAGTTACCTAATCACCAACTATTTTTCTGTGGCGGTATTGGTACCTGATGCATTGGGCATACTCGAAAATGTCGAGGTCGGCGTTTATGGCAGTAACTATGAAAGCAATCCTCCTGATTTTTCTCCGGCCCCGCCAATAAAAAAACCGGGTGGCAAAGGCGGTCCTAAAAAGCCCAATAAATAGAGACGATGCAGTATTCGAATACACTGGATTTAGTCAAAAGCATTCTCAATACAGGTCCAAGGGGATTGGGTACCAAAGCAAATAATATTGCTTCCATCATGAACCGTCCCGGTGAGGAATCTGATACGGAATTAAGACATCGGGCCCCCTATCGGGATGATCCTGCTTTGGGTGAAGCGTTAAATGAACGTCTGCTTAAATGGGCCGAAAGCATTGGTCTATACTCCGGCCATTTGGATTACCTCCGTAAGTGTAATTTCGGCCGCTATGTAATGCTTACTTATGCCTTCTCTGAAGACCGGGATAGATTGTTTCTTGCCGGTCAGGCGATGTTGGCCTTATTCGGGTTGGATGATTATTTCGTAGATGACAAACGTGCCGGATCTACTTTAGACATGGTGGGCAGAAATCTTTCTTTGTGTATGTCTGCCCTTGACGAACCTTATTTTACACCGAAATATAACGAAGATACCCGACGCGGATTGGGCGCTCACCCTGTTCATACGGCCTTACGTGAATATATCGAAAAAACGGCACAGATCGCTACACCGCAACAAGTAGCCAGGGTCAGACATGAAGACATGTGTCTGTTTGTGGCCATGTGCCAGGAATCCAGTTGGCGTGTCAACAAAATGGTAGCCCCTGTTTGGGAATACCTGGGCGGTCGTCAAATGAATGGCTTCACACCTTGTCTGACCATGATTGATATCGTGGAAGGATATGAGCTGCCGCATAATATTTACTCCATGCCTCAGGTGAGGCAAGTGGTGAAACTTGCGGGATTGATTTGTGTCATGGTGAATGACCTGGTATCTGCTGAGAAAGAAGAAGAAGCCGGTGTTCATCAATTCGGAATCCGCGAGGCGATAATCAAAGAAGAAGGTGTTTCATTTGATGAGGCGCAACGAAAAGGTATACGACTGCACAATGAACTACTCAGAATCTTTGAAGATGAGTCGGCTAAATTGATGGTTTATGCCACGCCTGAGCTTCGCATGTATCTCACCGGTCTGGAAGCCTGGATTGCAGGAAGTCATCGCTGGCATACCACAAGTGAACGCTATAATTCCAATTCATAATATTGGAGACACCAGTTGTAGTCTTTCGTTGTTATTCCTGTATCCCCTTTATTTCTCTGTGTCTAAAGTCTATCTTATAATCGGTTTATGAATTGAATTCATTCGATGATGGGCTGTCGAAATTAGAGGGTATGGGCGTTTCATTGAGTATCTTAGGTTGCTCAACTTCACTTCCTAATCCCTGAATTTCATCTTCAATAGAAACAATATTTTTCGACCAGTTCTTCTTCAATAAAATATATGTGAGATAAGAAGAGAGAATTCCAAAAGGCAGTGCCATTAATCCCAGTACTAAATTATTCCCTTCTTCAATCATATCTGCATTGAAAATGCCGATAAATATTCCTGTAACAAAAGTACCTACATAATACATCAGCACCCCTAAAATAGCAAAGCCCCATTTGTTTTTGTCATAAAGACCGGCAAGATCGTAAAAATATTTTCCGATAAAATAAATGAGTAAAAGTCCGAGCATAATATGATTTGATTATATTTATATGGGCGCAAATGTAATATACAGCTTAACGAAATGAAAATATATTTACGACCCGATCATTGACTTGTCAAGAATCAACATCTCTATGAAACCAATCATTAAAAACATTCTGGCCGTAGTAGCCGGCATTGTGATCGGTGGTGCCGTCAATATGGGTATCATCATGATCAGCAGCTCCATCATTCCGCCTCCGGAAGGTGCCGATTTGAAAACCATGGAAGGATTAAAAGCTTCCATGCATTTGATGGAGCCGAAACATTTTCTGATGCCTTTTTTAGCGCATGCTTTGGGTACTTTCGTGGGTGCGCTGATCACAGCCCTGATAGCCGCTAAAAATAAAATGACATATGCTATCGCCATTGGTGGCTGGTTTTTATTGGGTGGAATCGTGAATATTTTCTTACTACCATCCCCTCTTTGGTTCACCTGCACTGATCTTATTCTGGCCTATATTCCGATGGCGTATTTGGGTGGAAAATTGATTCAGGTAAAGAAGTGATGAAATATATGAATGCGTTTTATTTTGAAAATTTGAAAAACCAGGATTACGGATGTTGCCATACCATCCTATCATTTCGCACTCATTGAGCTGCCCTGTGGTACTCTTTTTCTGATTAGGCCTGATATCCATGACACATCCGTGAAGCGTTAAATCGTCGAATTCATTCCATCCCTACCTTTACACGAAACCAAAATAAAAAGATTTCCTACTCGCCTATATGAACGTATCTTACATGAACTTTCTTCAAGCAGAGATCCTTTTCAAACATGACCAACCCAACTAAGAAAAAGAATAAGCTCGCCCGCTTCTGGAAAATCATCGGACCGGGATTGGTCACCGGCGCCAGTGATGATGATCCATCCGGCATTGCTACCTATTCACAGGCCGGTGCGGCTTACGGTTTGTCGACCTTATGGACTTCCATCATCGCGTTTCCATTGATGGCGGCGATACAACAGATGTGCGCCAAAATCGGATTGGTCACCGAACAAGGCCTAACGGGTACGCTTAAAAAATATTATCCCAGACCGATGCTCTATCTCATGTTGATCTTCAGTTTCCCGGCCATCGTCCTGAATATTGGAGCAGATATCGCCGGCATGGGAGCCGTGGGCAACCTCCTCTTTCCGGCTGTCGATGCATCAGTCTTCAGTATTTTTTTTACCATACTTTTATTGGTGCTCATCATTTACCTTCCCTATGCCAAAATTGCATCCGTACTCAAGTATCTCTGTATTGTGATGCTGGTCTATTTTATTGTCCCCTTTCTTTATCAACAGGACTATCAAGAAATTCTTAGCTCAACTTTTATTCCGGAAATTAAATTGGATAAAGATTTTATCGCCATTCTGGTGGGCATTTTAGGGACTACCATTTCACCCTATTTATTTTTTTGGCAAACTTCTGTGGAGGTGGAGGAAATGAGAAATAAGAAAAAACATCTTGTGGTCAACAAACGCATTATCCATGAAATGAAGCAGGATGTAGATTTTGGAATGGGCTTCTCGGGATTGGTGATGTATTTTATTATTCTCACAACCGGAACCGTTTTGTTTAAAGGTGGGGTTCATCAAATCGATACAGTGGAACAAGCCGCCATGGCGCTCAAGCCCTTGGCCGGCGATATGGCTTACTGGCTTTTTGCCATTGGTGTCATTGGTACGGGACTCATTGCCATTCCTGTCTTGAGCGGATCTCTATCCTATATATTTTCAGAAACCTTTGGGTGGGAACAGGGCCTCGACAAAAAGTTTCACGAAGCCAAAGGATTCTACGGCATTATTGCGGTATCATTGGTCTTAGGTCTTGCTATCAACTATATCGGTATTTCGCCCATCAAGGCCTTGATCTATACGGCAGTGCTCTATGGTATTACGGCTCCGGTACTCATCGCCATCATTCTGCATATATCCAACAATTCTAAAATCATGGGCAAATTTGTCAATACCCGATTGACGAATATTTTGGGATTTGCAGCCTTAATCATTATGACGCTTGCTGCGGTGCTCTTATTGTATTTGCAGTTCACTACCTAATCATTATAAATAATTTGGGCGGCAGACACGCTTTTCGTTCCAAGCTCCCTAGCGCCGGAGCGCGACTATGGAGGCTTTCCACTACAATCGTTGCCGCGATCGGTGTTGGAAGTGTCTGCGATCATTTTTAAGGTGAATGGTTTCATGGTTTAATGTATGGTGCTGGCAACTACAAGATTCATCTGTTCCGGTTTCTTGATCGTCTTGTGCCACGAGGAATTCATAACATATTTGAATATAAAAACCGCAGTGTCTTAATTCTGGAAGACACTGCGGTAACTATTATGACAATCCTTCAAAACTTACGCAGAAGTTGAAGAGGTCTGGGACTTAATACAAATCCCTATTTATTCTTCTTACTCTTCACATAAGCATCCACCGAAGCAATCGCCACCATATTCACGATCTGACGTACCGAACTGCCCAACTGAAGCACATGCACCGATTTATTGAGACCGAGTAATATAGGGCCTACCGCTTCTGTATGACCTAACTCCATCATTAAATGATAAGCAATATTACCTGCAGACAAATTAGGAAATATGAGAATATTCGGATTGTTGTTGATCAGTCCGCTGAAGGGATAATTTTCTTTGAGCAACTCACTGTTGAACGCAATACTTCCTTGCACTTCACCATCCACTATCAAATTAGGTTGCTGAGTATGCAACAAATCCACCGCTTCTTTGACTTTCTTTGCCTCGCTTAAATTACTGGATCCGAAATTGGAATAAGACAGCATGGCAACTCTGGGTGTAATATTCAAATTGCGCAAATGTTCGGCGGCAAGCATGGTGATATCTACCAAATCCTGTGCATTTGGAAATTCATTGATGGTGGTATCGGCAAAACAAATCGGTCCTCTTTTGGTCAGCATCACATACATGCCAGCGAGTTTGTTTACTTTCTTTTCTACCCCAATGATTTCAAGAACGGGTCTCAGGGTATCCGGATACTTACGGGTGAGTCCGGTAATAAGGGCATCAGCTTCACCATTCTTCACCATCATACAACCAAAGTAGTTTCTTTCCCGCATCACCTTACGCGCTTCGTACAAATTGTATCCTTTACGACAGCGGCTTTCAAACAGCATATCTCCATAAGTATTCCGTTTCATCTCATTTTCTTCAGACTTAGGATCTATGATCTCGATATCATTCAATTCCAAATTGTTCTCTTTGATCAGGGCTTTTATTTTTTTCAGATTGCCTAACAATATGGGTGTTGCAATGCCTTCATCCCTAACCAATTGTGCCGCTTTAAGCGTTTTGAAATTTTCAGCATCGGCGAAGACCACCCGTTGGCGATATTGCTTGGCTTTATTAATGATGACTTTCAAAATATTATCATCATTCCCTAAGCGTGTATTCAGTTGCTCTTCATAAGCTTTCCAATCGGTAATAGTCAATTGAGCCACTTTTGATTTAACAGCAGCTTTAGCCACTTCCAGTGATACCGCAGCCAGGAGGCGCGGATCCATGGGTTTAGGAATAATATAGGTTGGGCCGAAACTGAGATTTTTTTCCTGATAGGCCATATTCACCAAATCAGGTACAGGCTTCTTCGCCAATGATGCCAGCGCCTTTACGGCAGCCAGTTTCATTTCCTCATTGATGGTCTTTGCGCGTACATCCAAGGCTCCCCGGAAGATATACGGGAATCCTAAAACATTATTGACCTGATTTGGATAATCGCTCCTTCCTGTGGCCATGATCACATCAGGACGGGTTTTGACCGCAGTTTCGTAATCCACCTCCGGATCCGGATTGGCAAGTGCAAACACAATTGGTTTAGCTGCCATGCCTTTAAGCATCTTGGCATTCACAATTCCGCCTTTTGATAAACCGATAAATACATCGGCACCCTTCATGGCATCTTCCAATGAATTGATTTTTCGATCGGTGGCGAATTTCTTTTTCATATCGTCCAGATCTGTGCGCTTTTTGGTAATCGCACCTTTACTGTCGAACATCACAAAATTTTCAGCTTTAGCTCCAAGTTTCAGATAGAGTTTACAACACGCCATGGCCGAAGCTCCTGCTCCACTAACTACAAAGCGTGCCGTTTTAATATCCTTACCCTGAATTTCCAATGCGTTTAGGAGTGCGGCAGAAGAAATGATTGCCGTCCCATGCTGATCATCATGCATGATCGGGATATTCAATTCTTTCTTGAGTCTTTCTTCAATAATGAAACACTCCGGCGCCTTGATATCTTCCAAATTGATACCGCCGAATGTAGGTTCAAGTGCCTTTACCGTACGAATAAAATCCTCTGTATCCTTGGTATTTAATTCAATATCAAATACATCGATATCCGCGTAAATTTTAAACAACAAGCCCTTACCTTCCATCACCGGTTTGGATGCGAGAGGACCAATATTGCCCAAGCCAAGAACCGCAGTCCCATCTGTGATAACAGCCACCAAATTGCCTTTGGTGGTGTATTTATAAACATTATCAGGATTCTTGACGATCTCTCTGCAGGGTTCTGCTACGCCCGGAGAATAAGCCAGGGCGAGGTCACGTTGGGTTTTCGTATCTTTTGTAGGAACGATCTCTATTTTACCCGGACGGCCTTTGGAGTGATAGTCAAGTGCATCTTGTTTACGGATCAGTTTATTCATAGTGCTTTTTAAAGTAAGCTGTGAAAATAAGATAATAATCAGGAACTACAATAGGCTATTTTCACGCATCAAACCATTATATTTACGACTTTATTTTTAGGCACTAAAAATGCCGGTATGGTACGGATCCAATGTCGAAATGACGGGTCTTGTGCGGTTCAAATAAATAATATAAACCTATAAACATGAAACGAATTCTGCTCATGAGTAGTATGCTGTTGGCCACTCAATTGATGGCTCAAAACACAATCCGATTGCATCAATATCCTGTCTCCAATAAATCGGATGTAATCGATCAATATTTTGGACAATCCATAGCCGACCCCTATCGATGGTTGGAGGATGATCATTCACCGGAAACGGCCAATTGGGTAAAAGAACAAAACGGGATGACCATGGACTACCTCAGCCAAATTCCATTCCGCGACAAAGTCAATAAAGAATTGACCCGAATGTGGAATTATACCAAGTTCAGCAGCCCTTTTAAAGAAGGTGATTATTACTTTTTTTACAAGAATGACGGACTTCAAAATCAAAGTGTTCTCTATATTCAAAAAGGCATGGAGGGCACACCTGAGGTATTTATTGATCCGAATAAACTCAATGCCGAGGGTACTTCTTCATTGGGAAGTATATCCGTATCTAAGAATCAGAAATATGTAGGTTATGCTGTATCGAATGCCGGCAGCGATTGGCAAGAAATACATGTAATGGAATTGTCTAGTAAGAAGAAAACAACGGATATGATTTCCTATTCTAAATTCTCAGGCATTTCCTGGAAAGGAGATGAAGGTTTTTATTACAGTGGTTATGACAAGCCCGCCAAAGAAGAAGAAAAATATTCGGCTAAAACAGAATTCCAGAAAATTTTCTATCATAAAATGGGAACTCCGCAAAGTGCAGATATTTTGATTTATGAAGACAAAGACCATCCCTTGAGATATAAAGGCGCATTCCTGAGTGATGATGAAAGATGGCTTATGCTCAGCATTTCGGAAGGAACGGATGGCAGTGAATTGATGTATAAGGATTTAAAAGATAAAAATTCAGGGTTCAATATTTTATGCCCGGGATTTAGCACCAATCAAGAATTTGTGGATGTAATAGATGGTGCATTTGTCGTCAACACCAATTTCAATGCACCGAATTACAAGTTGGTACTCATAGACCCTAAAAATCCGGATCCTAAAAACTGGACAACGATAGTGCCGGAAAAATCTGACAAACTTAATGATGTAAGCCGCGTCGGCAATCAGTTTTTCTGTAGTTATTTGGTCAAAGCCTGTACACGTGTAGATGTATATGACCTTAAAGGTAAATTCATTCGGACCATTGAACTTCCGGGCCTTGGAACAGCCAGCGGATTTGGCGGAGGTTATAAAGATGATCATACTTTCTATACCTATACCTCCTTTAATTTCCCTCCCACCATATTTCGTTATGATCTGAAAACCGGCAACAGCACGTTATTTAAAAAGGCCGAACTTAAAACCTCCGTCAGTAACACTGTCGTGACTCAATTATGGTTTACCAGTTCAGACGGAGCCGAAGTTCCAATGTTTGTGTATCATAGAGCTGATGTCGATTTGACTGCAGGACCTCACCCTACCCTCTTATATGGTTATGGCGGATTCAATATTGCACTGACACCATCATTTAGTGTACCGATCAGTTATTTTGTGCAGCAAGGTGGCGTATATGTTGTCGTCAATCTGCGTGGAGGAAGTGAATTTGGAGAAACCTGGCATCAACAGGGAATGTTGGATAAAAAACAACAAGTCTTTGATGATTTTATAGGGGCAGCAGAATTTTTAATTAAAGAAGGTATTACATCCAAATCGAAATTGGCCATTCACGGACGAAGCAATGGAGGATTACTCGTTGGCGCTTGTATGACCCAACGACCTGATTTATTTAAAGTAGCCTTGCCGGGAGTGGGCGTGTTGGATATGTTGCGCTATCATAAATTTACCGTCGGCTGGGGTTGGGCTGTAGAATATGGCAGCAGTGATAAGAAAGAAGAATTCGACTATCTGATTCAATATTCCCCGTTGCATAATTTGAAAAAAGGAACCAAATATCCGGCAACTATGATTACCACTGCAGATCACGATGATCGTGTGGTGCCTGCCCATTCGTTTAAATTTGCGGCGGCCTTACAGGAAGCGGATGGAGGCAGCGAACCGATGCTGATCCGTATCGATACTCAGGCAGGCCATGGTGCCGGAAAACCAACGTCCAAGCAAATTGATGAATGGGCTGATATGATCAGTTTTACCATGTATCATTTAGGCATGGAAGGATTTGAATAATTAACGTGAAATGACTTCGTAAATCGTTCTTGATGAGGAAATATCTTTTGGCATTTACATGGATAGGTACAATATGTTGCGGACTCATGTGGAACAATGTCGAAGCTCAGAACATTGAATACAGCAAACAAATCATACGTGAACTCTGTAATGAAAAATATGCGGGAAGGGGTTATGTAGATGATGGCGTAAACAAGGCCGCTGATTATTTGGGAGAACAATTTCGGGCATTGAAATTAAAACCTGTCGGTAAATCATTTTTTCAAACCTATGCTTTCCCGGTCAATACCCACCCTTTTCCGATTCGTTGTACTTTGGATGCTCAGGTCATGAGGACGGGTGCTGATTTTCTGCTGTCGCCCGGCTGTCAGCGAATCAGCGGACAATTTAACTTATTGCATTTTTACCCGAAAGACTCCTTAGAAAAAGTACTCTTGTTCAAAAAAATTCAACAAGGATTTGAGGCCAATGAAGCATTGGTCCTGCATAAGAGTACGGAAAGAGATAAGCTCATTGAAGATTCTTGTGCCCATTATAAACATTATCCTTCATTGATTATTTATTCAGAAGAAAAAAAGATGACCCATTCGGTCAGTACGGACACGGATGAAAGGCCGGTTCTTATTTTTATGGATAGTGTCATCAAAAATAAGGACAAACTAACGATTGATGCCAACCATCATTTCATAGAATCTTTCAGTTGTAAAAATATTATCGGTTCTATAAAGGGAAGAAAGAAAGATAGTTTCATTGTGTTTTCGGCTCATTATGATCATTTAGGGAAACAAGGTCAGGATGCGATGTTTCCCGGTGCCAGTGATAATGCATCGGGTTGCAGTATGCTGCTTTATCTGGCGGATTATTATTCAAAACACAAGCCGGATTATACGACGATATTTATACTCTTCAGCGGAGAAGAAGCCGGCTTGCTTGGATCAGATTATTTCACCACCCACCCCACATTTAATATACAGAGCATAAAAATGTTGGTGAATATAGATATTATGGGTAGTGCTGAAAATGGGATTACAGTCGTAAATGGAGAGACCTTTAAGCCGCAGTTTGATTTGTTGACCCAAATCAATCAGCAGCATAAATACCTTCCGGAGGTAAAAATCCGTGGCAAAGCCCGTAATAGCGATCATTATCATTTTTCTGAAAAAGGAATTCCCGCGTTTTTCATTTATTCGATGGGTGGGCCGGGAAACTACCACGATATTTACGACAAAGCGGACACTTTACCATTAACTCATTATGAAGACGTCGCAAAACTCTTGATCGATTTTGTAAAATCTTTATAGAAAGCTCGATGAAGGGATTATTTCATTTATAATTTTGAGGCATTTTCAAAAGTTTCTTTATACTTTTAACCTTTCAAAAAACAGATTACATCGTATGGCATACAACTTATTAAAAGGGAAAAGAGGTATCATTTTTGGCGCATTGGATGAAAAATCCATGGCTTGGCAGATCGCCTTGAAATGTCATGAAGAAGGCGCTACTTTTACCTTAAGTAATGCTCCGATTGCGTTGCGCATGGGCAAGATTAACGAATTGGCAGCGGCTTGCAACAATTCGGTGGTGATTGGAGCGGACGCTACCTCTTTGGAGGATCTTGAAAATGTATTTAACCAAAGTATAGAAATTTTGGGAGGCAAGATTGACTTTGTTTTGCATTCCATAGGGATGAGTCCTAATGTTCGTAAAAAAATACCCTATTATGATACGAGTTATGAAAATTTTGCTAAGACCTTAGACATTTCCGCTTTGTCTTTTCATAAAGTCATGCAAACGGCTATGAAGACCGATGCCTTGAATGAATGGGCCTCTGTGGTAGGATTATCCTATATCGCGGCTCAAAGAACATTCCCTGGATATAATGACATGGCCGACGCAAAAGCTTTGCTGGAAAGTATTGCACGTAGTTTTGGTTTCCAATACGGCTTCAAGAAAAAAGTGAGGGTCAATACCATTTCCCAATCCCCGACCATCACCACAGCCGGAAGCGGTGTAGAAGGCTTCAATTCCTTCTTTCATTATGCTGAAAAATTATCTCCTCTGGGAAATGCCACGGCTGAAGAATGTGCTAATTATTGTATCACGCTCTTTAGTGATTTAACCCGAAAGGTGACCATGCAAAACCTCTTTCACGATGGTGGATTCTCCTTCACAGGTGTGAGTTCCGAATTGGTAGAAGAGATTATGAAAAACGTTTCGGAATAATGTTGAGTTTTTAGTACTTCGTTTTCAGTTAGCACTATGTTGCGAAAAGTCCCGGAATTATTCAGTGATGCATCATTTGGATTTAATCCTCCTATTGTATAGGGCTAGCTTATAAATTCAGTAATAATTAAACCTACACTAAGTACTTGAACACTACACGGTTTAAACCGCAAAGCTCGTACCGCATCCGCAAGTACTGCTGGCATTGGGATTGACAAAAGTGAACCCTCTTGAATTGAGTCCGCCTTCGAATGCTATAGTCATACCGTAGAGATACATTTCATGGGCTTTATTCATCACCACAGGAATTCCTTCTACTTCAAAAATCTGATCGCCTTCTTGCTGATCATCATACTCGAGTACATAAGTCATACCACTGCATCCCCCGCCTTTAACGCCTACACGCAAAAACGGTTTTGAACGATCACCTTCTGAAAATAATCTCTTCAGTTCGATAATCGCACCGGATGTGAATGTAACAGGTAGTTGCAAGATTGTTTCCATGAATGAATTATTTAGATTGTTTGAGCGACTTTTCCTTCTCTTTCATTTTGGCAGCTTTAATGGAATCTAATACATGTTGATTTTGGACACCGGGTGCTCTCACTACATGTACAGAATCTGCAACTGCCACTTGTTTCTTTTTTTTCTTTCTTTTACATGCAGACACCTCATCTGTTGTAAAGATCATGACTACAGCAATTGAAAGGACACTAAGGCTTAATAATAATTTTTTCATTCTTGATCGATTGTTCGTCTAATAAAATGGAAAGGATATAGGTTCCTGCCGTTAATGCCCCTTTGTTAAAGGAAAACTGGTGCTCACCCTGTTCGGTATAGGTTTTATAAATGTCTTTAATCAAACGACCTTGAACATCCAATAAGCTGATTTTCAATTGACCGGAGGCTTTCAGATTGAGGTCAACTGTGTAAAAATCTTCAACAGGATTAGGATAAATGGTTACTTCCTGTTGAATCGGTTCCGTTTGATCCATTCCGGTGGCCCATGCATTGGTCGTGATTTTTGCGATATAGTTGGTCCAGGTATGTGAGGTATTTCCAAATGCACCAAAACACCATGCCGTAGGAATTGTGGCATTTTGTTCACGAGTCATTCCGGTATAATCGCCCCAACGTGTTTCACCGCCTTGAGGAAATACGCTGGCATATCCGGTACCGGTTTTAACTTCAATAGGATTGGAAACAGTGAAATTCTCATTGACAAAAAATGCTTTTATACCCGGAAAATCATTAGCAGATGCATAATCTACAGCAATAATGGCTGATTGATCATTATTATTCCAGCCCATAGAGGCAATTGAAGGATAAGCTAAATCCACCCCCGGAATTTTAATGAGCTGATTATTTGAAACTTGCCAATTGCCACTGACTTTCTTCAGACGGGAATAGTTTACCGCGGTATAACCACTTCCTCCGTCACAATGAAATACATAGTGGATAGTCCCATTTAAATAAAAACCATCTTGTCCTCGGCTGTCACCTGTATTTAA
Source organism: Chitinophagaceae bacterium (assembly GCA_016786845.1). Taxonomy (GTDB): domain Bacteria; phylum Bacteroidota; class Bacteroidia; order Chitinophagales; family Chitinophagaceae; genus OLB11. Next base: position 90,717 of record JAEUVB010000009.1, read on the forward strand.
ATCAACAGTGGAGCCTTTCTGAACAGCATTTGCGGGTGGTGAAGTTGAACCAATACTGACATACTCAGCATTCAATTGAGGGTTACTCTGAACCGCATTCGTGATCTCATAAACGGAAAGATTAGTACCTGACCAGCCCTGATCAACAGAAACCAAGTACATATTGTTGCCATAACCGCCTGAATGGCCATTGGTAATCGGGACAATCGTGAAAGGCGTATTGGCGATATTATACCAAAGAACGGCGTCAGCTGTATTTAAAGTATTACCGGCAAAACATTTCGTTTTATCGATTTGGTAAACCACAGAGGTCACATAATCAAAATTATTATTAAAAAGATTACCTGTTACAAATAGATCATGATTGGATACACCAATTTTAGGATAATCGAACCAAACACTCTGCCCTATTGTCGAAGATGGATTTCCTGTAAAGGTATAGAAGTACCAACCTGAGGTTGCATCAGATGTTTTTGAAAATGCGATCAGGATTTGAGAGGTTGTTGACGATCCGTCACAAGTTTGAGCGAAGACTATAAATCTTTCAGATTGAGGGTCGAAAATGACTTTAGGATCACAGGTATTAGCAGTAAGTAAGGATCCTCCGTTTTGAAATGTAGTATTAAAGAAATTATCGGTATAACTCACTGCGCCAATATTGCCACCGGAGGTACTGTATACTCTTAAGCTACTATTGACCATGGCTATAATTTGGCCATTTTTGTTTACAGCCACAGAATTGTCAGAAGGGGTACCCTGATTATTCAACGCATTAAAACCCATAACCACTGTTGGATCGATTCCACGTGTTTTTTCCAATACCTTTTCCGGAATTGGATTATTTTTCAAATACTCTTCCTTTAATTTCATTTTTTCCTTCTTGATTTCCTCTAAAGCTTCCTGATCCTCAGATTCGTTCTTAGAAACCTTGATAGAATAATGAGGAAGCAAATCCACATCGTGCGTTTCGGGTTTAAAAAATCCTAAAAATTTCCCTTCAATAGGAGCTCTTTTGGCACTTCCGGCCTGAATACCCTCTTGGGCAAACAAACTTCCACCGGCAGATAAAAATAAAAGTAGGGCAATGAGTTTCTTCATGTGATCTTTTTAAAAATTTTAATCCTACAAAGATACGGATGATATACCTTATTGAACGGATTTTTAAAGATTATAGGTTATAACTTATATACATTTGCTGTGAAATTCACATTCATGAAGGCATTTGAAATTCCTGATTTTTATAGAAGTCCACTCATCACCTGTATCAAACAATATCGGAGGAAGCAGGATAAACTTAAAAAAGATTTCAGCCCTACCCGACTTGATTTCGGGACGGTGGAAATTTATTTGGCCAGACATTTCGGATTTTGTTACGGGGTGGAAAATGCCATTGAAATTGCCTTTAAGGCTGTGAATGAGAATCCCGGGAAGCGCATTTTCCTTTTAAGTGAAATGATACATAACCCACAAGTGAATGCGGATTTAATCAAAAATGGTGTTTCATTCATCATGGATACCCATGGCAAACATTTTATCGACTGGGATGAACTGAATCAGGAAGACATTGTGATTATACCGGCATTTGGCACCACGCTCGAAACCGAGAAAATATTAACGGATCTCGGTATAGATCCCTTGCGCTACAATACGACCTGCCCCTTTGTTGAAAAAGTCTGGAACCGGTCGGAACAAATCGGTCAAAAAGGTTATACCATCATTATTCATGGTAAACCCGGGCATGAAGAGACCCGCGCTACTTTTTCCCATAGTCGTGAACATGCACCTTCAGTCGTGGTCAAGGATTTTACAGAAGCACAATTGCTGGCTAAATATATTACAGGTGAAAAGCCGATGGATGATTTTTTTACAGATTTTAGTGGACAGTATTCTAAAGATTTCAATCCATTAACCGATCTTCAGCGAATCGGTGTCGTCAACCAAACCACCATGCTGGCAAGTGATACCCAACAAATTTCTGATTATTTGAAACAAGTGATCACACAGCACCATTCCGATGAATCACAAATACATTTTGCCGACACCAGGGATACATTGTGCTATGCCACCAATGACAATCAAAGTGCAGTGGTTGGATTGCTGGAGACCCGGGCTCATCTCGCTTTGGTGGTCGGCGGTTATAATAGTTCGAATACTTCCCATCTGGTCGAACTTTGTGAACAAAAATTACCCACTTATTACATTGAAAATGCACATCATTTAGTTTCTGATCAAAAAATCAAACATTTTGATCTTCACCTGCATAAGGAAATTGAAACATTGAATTATTTGCCTGAGGTGAGCAAACCTAAAATCCTGATGACTTCCGGTGCCTCATGTCCGGATGCCATGGTTGAGCAGGTTATCAACAGAGTCTTAAGTTTTTATCCGGGTAGCCTGAATATGGATCAAATGATACAACAAATCAGTTCGTTCGATTGATGCATTCCATGGCCCACTGATAGGCAATATCTAATTGTTCAGACATGGAATAATGTGTATTGTCTAATTCAACTGCGTCATGGGCTTTTCTTAGCGGACTGTGCTCACGCGTAGAATCGATATGGTCTCTATGCTTCAGATTAGACTGAATATCTTCCAAACTGATATCTGATTGTTTGTCTTTTAATTCATCATAACGCCTTTGCGAGCGAACGGATTCATTCGCGGTGAGGAATATTTTAAGTTCGGCATCGGGGAAAACAGTGGTACCAATATCCCTTCCATCCATCACAACGCCTTTTTGCGCCCCCATCATTTGTTGCTGACGGACCGCAAATATTCTTACGGCTTCAAGGGCTGCCACCTCACTCACCTTTGACGAAATTTCCATCCCTCGAATTTCCGATTCAATCGGCATTCCATTCAAACAAATGATATTATCCTGAAAAGTAAGATGGATTTGATTTAATGCTTCAGCTACATCATTATTCGAATGGAGGTCAATATGATGTTGTATGAAATAGAAAGTGATGGCCCGATACATAGCTCCGCTATCTACGTAAGTATAACCCAACTTATCCGCCAATTGACGAGCTAATGTACTTTTTCCGGTAGAAGAAAATCCGTCAATGGCAATATTGATCTTTTTCATGAGGGGCAAAGAACGGAATTATTACGGATAACAAAAAATTACAGCTTCTTAATGAAATCAAAAGAAACATGCTTGAACATGGAAAACTCAAAGAAGCGATTATATTTGTTTCACAATTCTATGACCATGAAAGAAAATAAAACACTGAATATTATCCTGACTATCATTCGAGTTTTTGTAGGACTCCTTTTTATCTTTTCGGGTTTAATTAAAGCCAATGACCCCTCTGGATTAGCCTACAAAATGGGTGAATTTTTTGAGGTATGGGCTCGTGAAGGTTATTTGCCCTCTTTGATGTTGTGGCTGAATCAATATGCCATGCTTTTTTCAATCCTGATGATTACCTTCGAAATTGTTGCAGGTGTTGCTTTAATCATAGGTTATCGATTTAAACTGTTTTCCTATCTCATTTTTTTATTAACGGTTTTTTTCACTTTCCTGACCGCCTATGCCCTCTTCAGCGGAAATATCAAAGAATGCGGATGTTTTGGGGATTGTATTAAACTGCAAGCCAACGAATCCTTCATGAAAGATCTGGTTTTATTGGTCCTCATCTTTATCCTAATGATCTTCAGAAAGCGCATCGCTCAGACCTTTTCGAACATGACGGCAACCCTGGTAATTGTTTTCAGTTTTGTAATTTCCGTTTGGATGCAATGGTATATGCTCAAACATTTACCTTACAAAGATTGTCTGGCCTATCGCGTAGGTAATAATCTGCTGAAAGAAATGACACCTGGACCTGACTACAAACAAGCAGAATACAAAACTATTTTGATCTATGAGAAAGACGGTGTCAAAAAAGAGTTTACAGATAAAAACTTCCCATGGCAAGACACCACGTGGAAGTTTGTGGATAGCAAAAGTACTGTGGTTAAAGAAGCACAGAATGAACCACCGATTAAAGATTTTGCCATTAGTAATTATGACGGACAGGATATCACCCAAACTTTACTCAGCTATAAAGGAAATCTCTTTTTGCTCTTTGTAAAAGACGTGAATGAAGCACATAAGGATAATATCGAAGCGCTTCAGTCGTTAATTTCAGAATGCAAAAAAGCGAATATTCCGGTCATTGGGCTCAGTGCTTCAAATGATATCGAGACCAATAAATTCAGAACTGAAAATAAACTCGACATTGAGTTTACAACCATCGATGCCACAGTTTGCAAAACAGCTATGAGATCTAACCCGGGGCTCATGCTGTTAAAGAATGGAACAGTCACGGGCAAATGGAGTTATGCAGATTATCCGGCTATCTCTTCCCTGAAACTGGATTTAAATGACAATCAAATATCATTATTTCCTGCATCATCTGTCCCAGCTGAAGATACTGTAGGTAGTCCTCAATAGTAAAGGATATACCTTCCTTGTTATTCAGGAATGGTTTTTGTAATTTGTCCTCCAGATGAACCCTTTAGAACCCGACCAGCCTAGCCATCAACTATTTGGATTTGATGCATTTTCGCCCAAAGAAATTGCGGAAAGAATAGAAAATGTGGGTGTGACCAAAGCCAAACTTGCATTTGGCCCCATGTTGATGTTAGGTATTTTGGCAGGTGTTTTTATCGGTTTAGGATCTCTATTTTTTATGGTGGTAAGCAGCGACCCGACGATTAGTTTTGGAATCAGCCGATTATTAGGTGGATTGGTTTTCTCTTTAGGATTAGTTTTCGTTGTTGTTGCAGGCGCAGAATTATTTACAGGAAATAATTTGATTGTCATGGCATGGGCCGATGGACGGATTAAGGGCTACGAAGTTATTAGGAATTGGGGTATTGTATGTTTAGGTAATTTGATTGGCGCAGTTGGGCTTGCCGTAATTGTTTATCTGTCCGGGCATCCTCATATGAACCATGGAGAAGTTGCAAAAGGATATATTAAAGTAGCCGCAATGAAATGTCAGTTGCCTTTTCTGCAAGCTTTTTTCAGTGGTATGTTGTGCAATATCTTTGTCTGTCTGGCTGTATGGATGGCTCAGGCCGGCAGAAGTGTGATCGACAAAGTAGTGGTCATCCTATTTCCTGTGGCGGCATTTGTTGCTGCCGGGTTTGAACATAGTATTGCCAATATGTATTTCATTCCTATGGGTATTTTATTAAAATCAGAATATGCTACCCCGGAACAAATACAATGGATAAACGCCTTAGGCATGATCAAGAATCTTTTCCCAGTCATACTAGGGAATCTGGTTGGGGGAAGTGGATTTGTGGCCTTGTTTTATTATTTGATATACAGAAAAAAATAGCCGAAACTTCTGCAATTTCTGCCCTTTTCATCTGTAAGTAATAGAGGTAATGAAGGAATGATAAGATCGTTTAATTGTTAAGAGGCAGGTTCTCCAAATTAATGGTCGGTACAAATTCATACTGTTTCAAGTAGACATCTATCCTATCTATTATTTATTTCAACTTGTAACTTCCATTATATTCCTATAAATTTGATGTAACAACAAAACCAAATCTATGACGCTCATCATTTTAGCTGTAGCTATAGCTGCACTTGTATTCTATTTTATCTCCATTTATAATGAACTGACCAAGGAACGAATACTGGTACAGGAAGGATGGAGCGGAGTTGGCACATTTCTCCAACAACGAAATGATGTGATTCCGAATATGGTTGAAATCGTCAAAGGGTACGCAGGTCATGAAAATAAAACATTGGTTGAGGTAACGATGTGGCGTAACCGCAGCGCACAGGCCCAAACCCCCGAAGCGCAAAGCGAAGCCAATACCGGTCTCGGAAAAGCCATGCTTGATTTTTATACGGTCACGGAACAATATCCTGATCTGAAGGCTAACGAAAATTTTCTTAAGCTGCAGCAAGATCTTGCCGATTTAGAAGAAAAAATCAACCAAAGCAGAAGGTATTACAATGGTACGGTGAGAGAATACAATCAGAGTATTGCGGTATTCCCTAAGGTCCTGGTAGCGAATATGTTTAGTTTTAAAGCTGAAGTCTTCTTTAAAGAAGATGCAGGTGCAGCAACGGCTCCGAAAATTTCTTTTTAGTATTTAATTCTGACAAGCCATGCGATCGCTCCTGATATTCTTGCTGTTATGGCTTGGTCTATTGAACACTGCTGTAGCCCGCCAATACACATTTTCTCCTGTTGCGGATCAATTATTTACAGATAGTCTGTATGGAGAAATAATTCGATCTTCTACTTTAAAAATATTATTACAAAAAGGTGGCAAAGAATGGCATATAGCCGGTGCTTATGCTAAACACGAAAACGAAATTCGGTCTAAACTTATGACGAGTTTGCCTGGACGGTTTTTGAAACTCGACAAAAAGTACAAAAAAAATATCTTGGATCCCGGAAGTGCGGAATACAAACGCCAATATAAATCGTATGAACTGGAAATACAAAATGGCATTCAACTGATCTTAAATACAAATGCCGATTTAACCCGTTCTCTGCTTGAAAAGAATGAGCATGACAGAATATTAAAATTCAATTCGAACATTCAGATTAAACAAAATGGATTGATTCAAGTAAAGGAACAAATTACAATATACAATGGCGACGATGAATCTTCTAAAAACACAATTAAACGTGGAATTGTAAGAGAATTCCCAACCACCTATCGAAATACGATGGGTCTCATCAGTAAAGTCCATTTCAAGGTCATCAGTGTCAAACTAGATCAGAAAGAAGAGCTTTACAAATTGGAGCGATTGTCAAACGGTAACAGAATGTATATCGGCCGTTCCGATTATTTTTTATCCCCGGGAAAATATACCTATGAAATTACATATGAAACCGATAGGCAGATCATCTTTCACAACAATAAAGATGAATTTTATTGGAACGTCAATGGTACCGGTTGGGACTTTACTGCAGATGAAGTAAACTGCAAAGTAGTTTTCCCTGCCGGGGCACAAATCATCGAACATCAATGTTATACGGGAGTACAAGGAAGTACGGAACAAGCATGTCGATCTATGGTTCAATCGGCCCGGGAAATTGAGTTTCGGAGTAGTCATCCATTGAAAGAATATGAAGGATTGACCTTAGCCGTTTCGATCAAGAAAGGTATACTGATCCCCATTCCGCAAGGAGAGAGAATCATGGATTTATTGAAAGACAATTTGATGTTGACCATTGCCGCCGTTGTGGTATTGATTCTATTCATTTGGTTGTTTGCCGGTTGGTGGCGTGTGGGCCGGGATCCGGATGCCGGTGTGGTTTTACCTGAATTTGCACCTCCCGCAGGTATGTCACCGGCGGATGTGGGTTATGCTCTTCATCAAACATATTCTCCCCAACTATTTAGTGCCGCCATTGTAGATTATATCGTTCAAAAACAACTGAATGTGGACGTTGAAAAAGAAGGTCTCATTTTTAAAACCCCGGTATATACATTCTCCTTACCCGGCGGTAAAGATGAGCGGGATGAAATACGTTACCAATGGTATGGATTTGATGCCGGCAGATTGGATGGAGAAAAAGTTTCAAAGGGAAAGTATAATACCAAAGTTGCTTCGATGAATACCGATTTGGAAAGGCAATTGAAAACCAGATTGTTATCTGATAAAAAAGAAAAATCAACTTTTAAAGCGATATTCTCCCCTAATGATCATTTTAAAGGCATGGGTGTGCTGATTCTGATTGTTTTAGTCATTAGTAGTTTCATCTATGTCGTGATCAACAAACCACCGCTTACATATATTCTTATCCTTGGGGGAATTGTCTTAACCGGAATGATTATTCAAACTATTTTTTCAAAAATAATGAGCGCGTATACTCAGGAAGGAAGACGAATTGTAAATCAAATCCAAGGCTTTAAAATGTACCTGGAAACGACTGAAAAACATATTTTCGATCAGATGAATCCTCCTGAAGAGAATTTGCAACTATTTGAAAAATATTTGCCCTATGCCATTGCTTTAGGCGTAGAAAATCGATGGGGAGAAAGGTTCAAATCTATATTGGATGAAGCCATTCAGCAAGGTTATAATCCGGCATACCGTAATTTAAGTTCATCTCAACATTTTTCTTCATCTTCATTGAGCTCGGGATTTGCAGCAGGGTTCTCAAGTACTATAGCTTCTGCATCCACTCCTCCAAGCAGCAGCAGTGGCGGAAGCAGTGGCGGAGGATTTTCCGGCGGCGGTGGCGGCGGCGGTGGCGGTGGCGGCTGGTAGAATTATAAGTTAAGACAGCGTATTTAATATTCTATGCATTTCATGATGATGGATATGGCCATCCGATAAATCAATTCAATTAGTATCCTTTAATGGATCATACTTAAATGCTGAGTTTACAAAGAATATTTTGTAAGATCATCCATCATGAAAAAGACCGGATAAATTCCGGTCTTTTCAAATTTTATTTATACTTGTCAGCTTCTTTGTAATAGAACTCGATTTTTTCACGATTGTATAATCTGTATTTCAGCGAAAAATAAATTCCATAGAAGCGATTGGTTGTAGCGCTACGGGTGATATTATCATCTACCGGTCCACGGTACTTTGTTTCTAAATTGAATGGTTTGTAACTGTATGTCGTTGGAGGGTTGGTTTCGTAATTGATATTTAATTTAGCTTTGTTATTCTCAATAGTCGAACCCATTCCGTAATCAAATCGGCCATAACAACCGAAGACCAAAGATTTCGAAATCAACATATCAAAACCAAGTGTACCAAATACGGTCATATCTGTTTTGTTGTACAATGGTTCAGAAATACTGCCTCTCACTTCAGCTGTATCAAAAAGAATCACTTCACTATTCCGAATATCCATGATATAGCGATCATTATTGTAACGAACCAATTCATAACGATCCTGATAGGAAGTCAATATCCCCATTGTGGCCCCCATACTAAAGGTTAGTGCCAGTTGTCGACGTGGGTTAGAGCTGAAATTCAATGCAGCCCCCATTCGGAAATAATTTAATCGACTATAGGCAAAATAGCTGGTGCTATCCTGATAGTTGCCACTATAATTCTGGCCCAATCGATTGTGTGAAGCCTGGAGGGAAATTCCCATGGGCAAAGCTTTAAACAAAGTAAAATGATAACCGCCTTCGATCCCAACTGTAGGTTTAAAGGTGGGTACATAATCGCCAAAGGCAGCATCTTTCGTATTGTATAAACTTGTTTTATTGATGCCTGTAAAAAAACCTAACCGAACTTCGTTCTGTGCTGAAAGTTGCCCAAAAAATGCCATACTGGCCAAGGTAATCACTATCTTTTTCATGCTGCGTCGTTCGTTATTTATTGACCTAAATATTTTCTGATGGAGAGAAATGCACCAATACTGAAATTCTTGGTAGCCGGACGATTCGGTTCAAAATTTTGATCAATTGAAGGATTTACTGAATTATACTTTGCATAACTTTCATTCCAAAAACTATAATTTTGAACGGTATCTACGCCGGGTAGTTTAATGGTCATTCCTCTGGTATTTTCTACGTTGGAAATACCTATATCCGCTCTTAAATTGAGCGCGATGGTTGTTCTGCGCCACAGTCTGACTTCGGCACCTGCACCCACTACAAATCCGAGGTCGAAGGGATTATACAACGCTGCACTCAAAGTGGCAGAACCGGTTCCGTTGTAATCGACTTTCGTACCGCTATAGGTATCGTTAATGTCAATTTTATACTCATCATTATATCGTCTGACTTTGTCCTTATAGGATTGCATCACGGCCACATAAGGGCCAAAAAACGCTGAAAACCGGGTACGGCGATCAGGATAATAACGATTATAGGATTTAAAATGAAATAAGAAAGGTAACTTTAAATAGGTCAAATCCGATGTCGCCTTCAAGCTTAGTTTCGAAATGGTATCTTCTCCTAAATAGGAAGCCCCACCCTTCCAATACAAAAGTTGAGCGCCAAATCCAACGGTATTTTGAAACCAATAAATGAATTCTGCCCCTGCGGCATATTTAAAATTCATAAATTGAGGGTCCAACCGCTGATCGGCTTCAATATCATCTCTGTTATTGAGCATCGATGTAAATCCTCCACCGGTAAGCCCCCATTGCATTCCTAAAACTGGAACATCCCGACGACCGGTGGGAGTATAATCGTACTGAGCGGAAGCACTATAAAACAAGAGTAACGCAAGAATGGAGAGTACCTGTTTTTTCATGTATACAATATTAATTATCAAGTGAATAAGTAAACGACCGCCATTTTTGCAAATTGGAAGGTCGAGCCTTATGCGTTTATTAGTCACAAATATATAAAAAATGATCACATTATATAGAATTCTTTATCCTGTATTCAAATGTCTTTTGGACAAGGTTCCGGTATTTTTAAGAATTAAATCGCCCCATGATATACAAGTCATAATTTTTGAACTGTATATATTCCCGGAAACAAAAATTTCTTACCTGTGCTGACTTCCACACAAGTATACCTTGTCCTTCGTTTTTCTAACATCCGAAAAGTCTGCTCTTTTTCTGTTTTAAAACAATCTCCGGGCTTTAGTTGTTCGACCAAACATTGATGATTCTCCTGGTCATATTCCAGCAGTACGCGGTACAATACCGGATCACTGCAAGTGGTTGCGGCTGCATTGGATAAGGTCTTTTGCAAAGCCATTCGAATATTTTCCGGAAACGTATTTTTCCGGATAAAATGATCGATTAATTTTGAAAATGCTTGTTTCCATTCTGCACCGTGGGGCAAGACTTTTTGCTGATATTGAATAAAGGTGATCAAATGAGCCAACTCATGCAAAAAGGTGATCAATAAATGATACGGATTTAGATTCCCATTCACAGAGATGCGATGTGGGTGCCCCCGATGGGCCGGCCGGTAATCGCCTAAAACTGATTTTCTTTCCCTTTTGAGTGATAATTGAATACCATATTGATGTAAATAGGCTATCACATCCTCACTGGTAACCGGCGGCAAATAGTGGGCTATGACCCTTATTTCTTGTCTGCGTAAGGCCATATGCTAATCTAATGCTTGTCTCAGCTTCAGCAGCTTTTTTAATAAGGGTTTCAGATCATTTAAAAGCAACATATTCGCCCCATCACTTAACGCTTCTGAAGGACGTGGATGGGTTTCAATAAACAAACCGTCAGCCCCTGCTGCAATGGCGCATTTAGCAATCGTTTCGATTAATTCGGGACGCCCACCGGTAACGCCTGCCGGTTGATTGGGTTGCTGCAGGGCATGCGTACAATCCATGACAACCGGTTTGCCAAACTGTTTCATAACAGGAATACCTCTGAAATCCACGATTAAATCCTGATACCCAAATGTGGTCCCCCGTTCGGTCAGCATGATACTTTCATTCCCGCATCGCTGTACCTTACCCATGGCGAATTGCATCGCTTCCGGGGAAAGGAATTGTCCCTTTTTGATATTAACAATTTTACCGGTTTGAGCCGCCGCAACCAACAATGAAGTTTGACGACACAGAAAGGCCGGAATTTGCAACACATCGGCATATTGAGCTGCCAATGCCGCGTCTGCTTCGGTATGAATATCCGTGACCACAGGAACATTAAATGCGCGTCCCGCCTCGGCTAAAATTGAAAGGGCTTTTTCTTTTCCAATACCGGTAAAGGAATCTACACTACTGCGATTGGCTTTTTCAAAAGAGGCCTTTAAAATCCAGGGAATTTGAAGTTCAGTACAGGTGTCGGAAAGAGATTGCGCGATTTCAAAGACAATTTCCCGGCTTTCCACCACACAAGGACCTGCCATGATAAAAAAACGATCTGAGAGGTTTGAATGCGGAAAGAGATTTTGTAAAAAATTCATAGCGCAAGTTAATACAGTTTTGTATTTTCACCATGAAATGAAATTTCGAAATAATTGTATGATATGTTGACGATTGGTATTACGGGAGGCATCGGAAGCGGGAAAACGACGGTCTGTAAAATTTTTGAATGCCTTGGCATTCCGGTATACAATGCTGATCTGCAAGCAAAAAAACTTTACGATACCGACTTGATTCTCAAAACAGAAATAATAACTGCGTTCGGTTCCGATATCTATATAGACGAAAAATTCAACCCTAAAAAATTGGCCGAACTTGTTTTTTCCAATCCCGAAAAATTAACCTTGTTAAATAGCTTGGTTCATCCTCGAGTCCGAGCAAATATGTTGGAATGGCGAAAAAAACAAAAAGGCCCCTATTGCATCCGGGAAGCCGCTTTACTCATAGAGAGTGGCGCTTATCGGGATGTAGATGATCTGATTTTAGTTTCTTGCCCAGAGGAAATTCGCATCAAGCGCAGCATGTTACGCGATGGGAGTGATGAATCAACCATACGCATGCGGATGTCTAAACAAATGTCCGAATCGGAAAAGATAAAATATTGCCGTTATGAAATCCGAAATGACGAACATTCATTACTCATTCCACAGGTTTTGAAACTGCACCGGGATTTTCTAAACCAGGCTAAAGAATCAGGATTTTGAAGCATTTTTTTTGCGGGCAGCCTGCGACAATATCCATGCTTCCACGATAGAGTATATCATATATACCCCCATTAACGCAAAAAGGTCAGGCTTGTGTAATTTTTGTTTGAGGGAAAATAATAAAATCCCGACGGAAAGTATACATAAAAAAAACTTCAAAAAAGTTGATGCCATGACTCCCCTTACGAATCGATTCGGATTATCGTGCAGGAGGGATCTTTCAGAAACTAAAAATGATAAAATGGATATTATGGCCAGGATAATGATACCCGGAATCATCACATTGCGGCTTAAATAGCCTTGCTCCCCGCTGATCAGATAGGCTCCGAAACATAGCACAAGGGTAAGTATGAACGTCAGTAAAAGGAATGATTTTTTCATATTCAGGATGGTTTGGAATCTTGATATATTTTCCACAAGACCGACATTAAGGCAGCCAAGGGAAGGGTTATGGTGAAGATGGGGAGGCGTAAATGAAAATATCGATCGGCATGATATCCGATAAAAAAAGCAACACCGAGTGTTGCCATAAATTGAGTTGCCATACCGGCATATTTCATGAAATCTTTATTAAGCACTCGTCTGGACGGTATTAACAGGTTTCGGGGCAGGTTGCGGTGCAGCGGCAGGTTGAGGTACCGGTGCTCCCATGGAACAATTTCCATTGAATTTAACCCCATTTTCCATCATCAATTTCCCTGTATTGATGTCTCCGTCAACGACAGCATTTCCTTTCAGGATAAGAATATCGGCTATTTTCAACTTACCGGTAACATGACCTGAAATATCCGCATTTTGACAGATGATATCGCCATCTACTTTGCCGGAAGTACTAATGATGACACGGCCTTTAGAGGTTACAGTCCCCTTTACTATGCCTTCAATTTTCACATCGCCTTCTATTTTTATTTGCCCGTCAATGGTTGTGCCATCCGCAATATTGGTATAATTTGATGAAGAAGGCGTAGCATGGCTCGCTACCGGGTTCGGAGCAGGTGCCGGTGGAACATAAGCCGGAGCTGCCGGCGTGTCACGTGTGTCTTTATTGCTTGAAAATATGGACATAATCGTTAATTTAATTTAGTATGCCAACAAAAGTATATTATTTACCTGATTGCTGGTTAGTATGTAAAGTATCTTTATTCACACTTGTTTTCCCCATTAAAGAATCCGATTTTCCGTTTTTAAGATATTCATAATTACTGGCTTTATCGATCTGACGGGTGTTGTCGGTCAAAGCCATCTGAATTTCAGCCGGAGAAAGACCATTGGTGTCCAATGTTGCGTTCATTTGACCATTTGCGATGGTGAGCAAATTCAACAAATATCGTTCTCTGACCTGGTTGATTTGAATCAAGGAATCAGACAGCTTTTGCAGACCAATGAGCTTTTTACGGGATATATCGGACTGATACCCGGGTATGTAATATTTTACCGGTGTAAGCAATATCAGGGCTGAGAAAAGTAAAAAAATGGATATCAGAAAACCTGAAAATAATATATAGATGCTTTTTTTAGTCAGATGTAGTGTTAAAGCCTCATTCAAGGTTTCCTCATTCACAACTACAAGACGATAGGGAGAATTGATTTTTCTAAAAAAGCTTTTTATGACCGCTTTAAGGCTACCGGTGGAAATCTTGATCATTTCGGCATAAAAATACTATATTTACCCTTCAAATTTTTAAACCCTTTACTGAATTTATAATTTTTTCTGAAATTTCGAGTTAAGAACCCTGTGAAGTTCCTTTCATTTATATATCTGCTGACATTGCTTTCGTTGGGTATGGCTTTTGCGCCTCATGCTCAAGCTCAGACCGCCGGCAAAAAAAACGGCGTGGATACTGTCGCTATCAACAAACGGCTGCAAGAAGAATATGCTAAACGAGACAGTATATTGGCTGCAATGCGTCAAAAAAGAATTGATGACAGTATCGCCAGGGTCATGGCAAAAATAAAATTGCAACAATTTCGTGACAGTATGATTGCTGCCAGAAATGCGAAACGGACAGCTGACAGTATTGCCAGAGTTCAGGCGAAAGCTAAATTACTGCAGGAAAAAAAGACGAAAGATAGTTTGACCTTTTTCCTTCGTCAGAAAAATCAAGACAGTTTGGCTATGGTTAAAGCCCAAACGGACAGTATACGGGCAAGCCAAAAAAAGACCTTGGATAGCCTGACTCAGGCCCGAAAACAGACCCAGGACAGTTTGGCTTTAGCGCGAAAAGAAGCCAATGAAAACTTGAAGGCAGCCCGATTACAGCAACAAAAGGCAAGGGAAGCTTTAGCGAAGTATAAAAATAGCAAAGCCTATAAAGACAGTGTGGAGAATTATAAGAATGCTTTGAAGGAGTCTATTGCTCTGGCCCGAAAAAATAAAAATGACTCCCTGAAAAATGAACGGATTAAAGTCAATGATAGCATTAAATTGGCCAGGCAGATCTACAACGATAGTATTAAAGTGGCGAGACAAAATTATAATGATAGTGTAAAAACGGCACAAACTACCCTCAACGAAAAAATCAAGGCAGAACGTCAAAAAATCAATGACAGCATGATGACTGCCCGTCAAAATCGTATGGATAGCCTGAATGCAGCCAGAAAGAAGAAAACAGAGACGGCCAAAGAAGCAGATGAAAAAAAGAAGAAACAGGATATTGCACTCTCTCTGAAAATTCATGAGAAGAAAAAACAAGAGTGGACCAACGAAAAATTATTAAAAAGAAAATGGAGTCTTCCGCGACGTATCTATCAGAATACCGTGACCAGATATAATTATTATTATAATGCCCGAAGAAAATATAATGAAGCTATCAAAAAGTTGTCTAAAAACAATAAAGATGACTTCAACCAAACGATCTCTATACGTGAATTTGATGTAGAAAAAGGCGGCGCATCAGTAGCCGGAGATATGGATTCTGTGATTAAGAAAAGTTCCTTCAGTACCCAGATTCATGACCCGCGTTCCAAATGGTTTGATAACCTATATTTCCTGATGGGAAAAGCCTCCTTTGTAAAAAATGATTTTGAAGGCGCTATTTCCACCTTTCAGTTTATTGCGAATGAATATAAAGATCAGGGAAAAAAATCAGATAAGAAAAAAGCAAAAGCAGATACTGACGCACCATTAAGTATCGCTACCCCGGATAATCGCAAGGGTTTGAAAAAACTAAGCCACCACCCTATCCGAAATGAAGCACTGATTTGGTTGGCTAAATCTTATATTAAAGCCGAACAATACGGTGATGCCATGTCGCTCTTGAATTTATTGGCCGAGGATAAGAATTTCCCGAAACGTAACAAAGCGGAATTATTTACAACCAAAGCAGAATTGGAAATACAGGAGCACAATACCGAAGATGCCATTGCGTCCATCACCCAGGCTTTGAAACAAAAAATGCCTGAAAAGCAAAAATCCAGATTGGAGTATATACTTGGACAATTGTATGCTGAAAATAAGGATTATGCTAAATCCACGGAGCATTTCAAAAAATCGATCAATGGCAAGACTTCGCAGGATATGGATTTCTATACCAAATTGAATATTGCTTTAAATGCTGCAAAAGGTGGCGGAGATAAGGCCTATGCAAAAAGTCAGCTGGAAAAAATCATCAGCGATCAAAAATATATTAAATATAAAAGTCAGGCTCTTAATGCCTTAGCGGCTTTGGAGGCGGAAGAAAATCCAGTGGCGGCTATCGATTTGTTGAAAAAAAGTATCAATCATCCGGAAAACAAAGACAACCTGACCAAAGCTAAAGCATATGCGTCATTGGGTGATATCTATTATAATCTGACTGATTATGAACAATCGAAAACAGCCTATGACAGTGCCGCATTCTATGGAAATACCCCCCCGCTGGACAATATCAATCAAATTATCACCCGTAAAAATGTATTGACGGATATCGTTAAAGATTTAAAAACGATTCGGACTCAGGACAGTATGCTTGCTTTGGCCAAAAAATCTGAAAAGGACCAAAAAGCAGCGGCAAAAAAAGAGTTGGAAAAACTCAAAAAGGCAAAAGCATCTGCTCCGGACAACCAAACGAAAGTAACCCAGTTGAAGCCCAACAATGTTGTTAAATCGAATTGGTATTTTTACAATAAAGATTTGATTGATAAGGGATCATCAGACTTTAAAAAGAAATGGGGTAACCGAAAGTTGGAAGATAACTGGCGTCGTAAATCTGCCACCAGTATGAATGTTGGCGGCAGTGTGGCGGAAGAAGAAAATCCGGAAGAAGAAGAACAGGCAGGTGGAGAAACGATACAAAGTTTACTTGCGAAATTACCCAAGACGCCGGCTCAAGTAGATAAAGCGAACGCATTAATCATGGATGCATATTATGATTTGGGATTACAATATTATTCCCAATTAGAGGATTACCAACATAGTATCGGTGCTTTTGATACTTTGGTCACACGCTTTCCGAATACAGATTACAAAAAGCAAAGTTATTATGGCCTTTATCTGGATTATACGAAGTTGGAACAAATGGCCATGGCCGAAAAATATAAAAAACTCTTGAATCAGGAATTCAGCGAGTCTGATTTAAGTAAAATGGCCAATAATGTTGCTTATCGTGAAGAAATCAAAATCAAAGAAAGATCCGTTGCTGAACATTATGACAATACTTATTTGCTCTATAAAGAAGGTAAGTACACAGAGGCCATAGACAGGGTCAATTTTGCCAGAAAAGAATATAAGGGTAATCCGATTCAGGCCAAATATGCATTGGTGGAAGCCGTTTCTCAGGCAGGGCTGAATGATATCAATGCCTGTAAAATAGTATTGGAATCCGTTATTCAATCTTATCCCAATACGGAAGAACAATCCAGAGCACAGGAGATTCTGAATTATATCAATTCACCTAAAGGAAAATCGAAAGACTCTTTGGGGAATTTTGTGAATGTCAATAAGGGACAAAATTCTGAACAGGATAGTCTGGAAGCCTCTGAGGCCTTTAAAGAACTTCAAAAAGCGGAAGGTAAAGGTGTTTACCATTACGAACCCGCTTCCGAGCATTTTGTGATGTTGTTTATGAAAAATGTGGATGGTCGAACCATGGGTATGAAATCAGCGATCAGCGATTACAATTTGCTCAAATACAACGTGGAGGAATATACCACGAATTTGAATATGCTCACGACACAACAGGCTGTCATAACCATTTTGAAATTTTCCAACCACATTTTTGCACGTAAATATGCCAGTAGTTTTGAGAAAGAGAAATTATTATTTTCTCAACTCAAGCAAAATGAATACAATGTTTGTATTATTTCGGCGGCCAACTTTAGCGAATTACTAAAGACAAGAGACATTTTAGGATATCTCAATTTTTACACCAAGAATTACAAATAGAATTCTGTTACAAGATTCATCCTGATTTTTACAAAGTTCTAATCTGGATATCTGTTATGATCAGTTTGATTTCATAAAAATCTCTGTCTTTTCAGTTTGTTAAATCCTTACGTCATCCATTTTTTGTGTGATGGAATGATACGTTGGTCTCATTTCTGTTTATCGATAAATAAGAATTTTAGGGCTATCAGAATCAGTACCACGGCAAACACTTTTTTAATAATCCCCCCATCGATATTCACTGCCACTTTACTGCCAAAGTAACCTCCGACGACGAAACCTATACACAATAATAATGCGATTCGCCAATCTACCATGCCTTTCTTATAGTAGGTCAAAGCGGCTACCAGACTGACCGGTACGGATAACATGGCCAATGTAGTTCCCTGGGCAGTGTGTTGACTCAAACCAAAAAAAAGTACGAGGGCCGGAACGATGACAATGCCTCCGCCAATCCCTACCATGCTGCTTAATACACCGGCTACAATCCCAATTACGATTATCCCGGCAATAGATGTTATGGTCATGATGGTCGATTTTAATTCACAACAATTTTAGTCTCTTTTCGTTACATATTAATTGTTAATTACTTTTTTTTTCAAAACTTGTTTTATTCGCCCATAAATTTATCTTTGTTCCTTTATATATCTTAAAAAATCATAACTACAATTTAAAAAACAGAATCTATGGCAGACGTAAAAGCAACTGTGTCCAACACAGCACAACCGGCAAAATCCAGTGGAAATTCAATGATCATCAATTTGGTGATTGTATTGATTTGCATCGCGGTCGCTCACCTTATTTTTTACACCGTTTTTGCCAGTACAGGCAATTTTAACGACGGCGCAGCACGTCATCAACCTAAAAACTTGATGGGAACCATGTATCTTGGTGGATGGGTTGTACCTATTTTGATGTCAACATTTTTGGTGATGTTATCATTTGTCATCGAACGCTTTTTAACCATTTTCAAAGCCCGTGGAAAAATGGGTAATTCAGAATTCATTCGTAAAGTACAATATCATCTTTCTCAAAAGAATGTTGATGCTGCAATTGCTGAGTGCGATAAGCAAGCCGGTAGTGTAGGAAATGTGATGCGTTCAGGTTTGAAAAAATACAAAGAAATGATTGGTAACACCACTTTGGATACGGATCAAAAGATTGCGAATATCAAAAAAGAATTAGAGGAAACCACTACATTGGAATTGCCTATGTTGGAAAAGAATCTGATTTTCTTGTCAACCATTACATCAGCTGCTACCCTCTTGGGTCTTTTTGGAACGGTAATGGGGATGATTCGTGCATTCGCTGCGATGGCTAATGCAGGTGCTCCGGATGCCAATGCCCTCGCTGCCGGTATCTCTGAAGCCCTGGTTAATACTGCACTGGGTATTGGTACTTCATTCCTTGCGATGTTGGCTTATAATTTCTTTACCACCATTATAGACAATGTTACTTTTGGTATTGAAGAAAGCGGTTATACTTTAGAACAAAGCTTCATGGCCAATTACAAATAAGGCCTGATTGCTTTTATCTGAATGATTTAACTAAACGAAACTATACCACATGTCAAAACATAAATTACCCAGAAAGAGTACGCATATCGACATGACTGCGATGTGTGACGTAGCCTTTCTGCTGCTGACCTTCTTCATGTTGGCCACAAAATTCAAGCCTGACGAGCCTGTGGTCGTAAGAACCCCATCCTCAATTTCAGAGATTCCTCAACCGGAAAATTCGATTTTGTTAACTGTGGATCCAAGCGGAAAAGTCTTTTTCGACTATGACAATAAAAAAGCAAAAGAAAGCCTGATCAGAACAGTCAATCAGGAAAAAGGTCTTGGATTGTCGGATGCCGAAATGTCAAATTTTGTAAGAGGTGCGTCTTTTGGGCTTCCCTTTAATCAAATGAAAGGTTTCCTGGCACTGGACCCAATTAATCAAAAGAATTATGCGTTTACAGGTATCCCAGTGGACACATCCTATGTGGCCGAGACGAATGAATTGGGCTACTGGGTACAAGCAGCTCGATTTGCAGGTCAGCAAGAAGGTGCACCACCAAGAATCTGTATTAAATGTGATGCCTCTACCGCATATCCGAAAGTGAAAGATGTGATTAAGACACTCACGAAAAACAATATTGATCGTTTCAATTTGCTGACCTCATTGGAAGCCATACCGGCAGGTACTGACGCCTATGCAGAAAGAAATGAAGTAAAACCTAAATAACTCACACTCTAAACACCATATAACATGGCAGAAATAGATACCTCGTCGGGCGGGGGCCATAAAAAGGGCTCCGTCAAGAAAGGGAAAAAACTATCCACCCGGATCGATCTAACACCGATGGTGGATCTGGGCTTCCTGCTGATTACATTCTTTATATTCACGACTACCATGAGTAAACCCAAAACCATGGAAATTAATATGCCGGTAGATAAAGAAGAGATCAAGGAAGAAGATAAAAATAAAGTGAAAGATTATACCGCAATGACCGTGCTCTTGAGTAAGGAACATCGAGTATATTATTATTTCGGAATGGCCAATGACCCGCTCAATCCACCCAAGGTAGAGGTCACCTATTTTCAAAATAAGAATGGTATCCGTGATGCGATTATCAACTTGAAAAAGGAAGTGTATGCCCAACGGAATAATGGTATGCCCGGGCATAATCCGAAAGATGAACCGGTCATCCTGATCAAACCGGATACAACCAGTCAATATGAAGATATGGTCAATATCCTGGATGAAATGCAAATCAATGCCATCAGTACTTATGCACTGGTTGATATTACCGATGTGGATCGTGACTTTATCAGATTGACAGAAGAAGCTAATGCGGGAAAATAATTGTATGGAAAAAGTACCATTTTATCATCATTAATACAAATTCATTAAAATGGATAGTAAAGAAATTCTCAAAGCGGACGTACTCGACATCATATTCGAAGGTAGAAATAAAGAATATGGTGCCTATGAGTTACGGAAGAACTACAAGAAAAGAACCAAAAGTGCCATCATTATTTGTGTGGTATTTGCTTTGGTTTTAGGTTCGGTGCCGGTAATCGCCAGTTTACTGAGTAAGTCAAAGAAAAAGGTTAAACCGATGACCAAAGTGACTGAACTGATTACTCCACCACCGGTGGATAAGAAAAAGCCACCACCCCCACCACCCCCACCACCTCCACCACCGGTGAAGCCGCAGGTAAAATTCACGCCTCCGGTAATCAAAAAGGCAGAAGAAGTGCGTGAAGAAGAAAAACCACCACCCAAAAAAGAATTGGAAAAAGCTACTGCCAGTACGGTTACGGTTCAAGGAGACGAAAATGCTAAATTAGATGCTCCTGTGGTTCCGGATAAAGGTCCGGCAGTCGTTGATCCACCTAAACCCGCTGCTCCTGAAATTTTCGAATTCGTAGAGCAAATGCCGGAATTCCCGGGCGGTGAAGACGCATTGGCAGCTTATTTAAGTAAGAATATTAAATACCCTAAGAATGCGAATGAACAAGGCATACAAGGTCGTGTCGTTTTAAACTTCGTGGTCAATGAAAATGGAGACATCTCGGATATCAAAGTTGCCCGTGGCATTGGTTACGGTTGTGATGAAGAGGCCATGCGAGTTGTACGAGGAATGCCAAACTGGAGAGCAGGTAAGCAAAATGGTAAGGCCGTAAAGGTATCCTTCAGTTTGCCGATTGTTTTCCAATTGGAAGAGTAGTAAGCTTTAAATCAATCATAAAAAAGGCCCCGGATTTCCGGGGCTTTTTTTAATTTTTTTACTGTTTTATTCCTTTTATAAAAACCCTTTCTCTTTCATCCAATCATCATTATAAATTTTTCCAACATAACGACTACCATGGTCATGTAGAATGACAACAACCATATCCGTCGATTTGAAACGATCTTTCATTTGTACCACTCCCTGAACGGCAGCTCCCGCAGAAGAACCACAAAACAATCCTTCTTCACGAGCTAAGCGCCGGCACATTAGGAAAGACTCTTTATCTTGTATGGTTTCCATATGATCAATAAATCGTCTGTCATAATTTGCCGGTATAAAGTCTTCACCCATACCTTCTACGGCATAAACGTGAGCCAATTCCGGTTTTATTTCTCCGGTGTCAAACCAGTGCTTTAAAATAGACCCTTCAGGATCAATTCCACAAATCTGGATATTGGGATTCTTTTCTTTTAAATACATACCCGTGCCCACCAAAGTGCCTCCGGTACCTGTCGAAGCTATGTAATGTGTTATTTTACCATCGGTTTGATCCCAAATTTCAGGTCCCGTTGACAAATAATGTGCTTCACGGTTGGATAAATTATTATACTGATCCGGATTCCAGGCATCCCTTTCTTTGGCAATACGTGCCGCCACGGAATAATATGATCTTGGGTCTTCAGGTTCCACATTGGTCGGGCAAACATGCACTTCAGCCCCCATGGCTCTCAGAATATCTACTTTCTCCCGGCTCATTTTGTCGGCTAAAGTAAATACACATTTGTAACCGCGGGTCAGAGCCACTAAAGCCAATCCCATACCGGTATTTCCACTGGTACATTCCACAATAGTGCCTCCGGGCTTAAGTTTTCCGCTTTTTTCAGCATCCTCGATGAGTTTCAAAGCAATTCGATCTTTGATACTGTTGCCGGGATTAAAATATTCTACTTTGGCATATACCGGGCATGGAAAATCTCTCGTAATGGAATTCAATCGAATCAGCGGAGTATTTCCAATGGCCTCGACGATATTGTTAAAAACACGTTTCATAATCTATAATTAGTCGGCAAAACTAAGAAAATAAAGCGAGAAGAGAAGAACTGTATGCAACAGGTTCTCATTCAGGTAGAATCGGCCGGAATCTAAAAGACTCCGTTCGTTTAGATTTTTACTTCTGAAGGCAAAAAGGAATGGTAATCTCCTCCATTACGAATCACATCCCGAACAATCGTAGAGCTATAAAAAGAATATTCCGGTGAGCATGCTATGAAAATAGTTTCCAAATCAGGTTTCAAAATTCGATTCATATCGGCAATTGCTTTTTCATACTCAAAATCACCTATACTCCGGATGCCTCTAAGAATATAACTCGCCTGTATCTTTTCACAAAAATGGATGGTCAAACCTTCATATGAGGATACTTCCACCTTGGATTCCTTTTGATAGATCTCACGTATCCAAGCCATTCTTTGATCCAATGAAAACATAGGTTGCTTATTTGAATTGACTCCTATGCCCACCACAATTTTATCAAACAAAGGCAAGGCTCGATTTAAAATATCTGTATGCCCTTTGGTCATGGGATCAAAAGTTCCTGGAAATAGTGCAATTCGCATGGTGTAAAGATATAACAGGAAGGCTATTGAAAACGAATTTCAAAAGAGCTAATCTCTATTTTAACTTCACGGCCACTTACATCGTAATGTAATATCATTGAAAGCTGGACGTTTGTAACATCTTAAAATGGACATGGCGTTCCTACTTAATCTTCCTTTTCCGGTCTCATTTGAGGGAACAACAATACATCTTGAATACTCAGATGATTGGTCATTAACATGGCCAGTCGATCAATGCCTATACCAATTCCTGAAGTGGGTGGCATACCATATTCTAATGCCCGTAAGAAATCATAATCGATAAACATGGCTTCATCATCACCACGTTCCATCAGTTTGACCTGATCTTCGAATCTTTCACGCTGATCGATGGGGTCGTTCAACTCCGTATAGGCATTGGCAATTTCCTTGCCGTTAATGATCAATTCAAATCGTTCTACCAGGCCGGGTTTGCTGCGGTGCTTTTTGGTCAAAGGACTCATCTCCACCGGATAATCGGTAATAAAAGTTGGCTGGATATAATGAGCCTCACATTTTTCACCAAATAGTTCATCGATCAATTTACCACGTCCCATACTGTCTTCCACATGAACATTCAGCTTTTTGCAAGTAGCACGTAATTCAGTCTCATCCATATTACTGATATCGATACCGGTATGTTCCTGTATGGCATCATAGATACTAATGCGTTTGTAAGGCGCTTTAAATTCGATTTGTTGATCTCCAACTGTTAACAACGATTTGCCGTTGCTGTCGAGAGCTACTTTTTCTAACAAAAGTTCTGTGGTATCCATCATCCACAAATAATCTTTGTATGCCACATAAAATTCGAGTATGGTAAATTCCGGATTGTGGGTTCGGTCCATGCCCTCATTTCTAAAGTTGCGACTAAACTCATAGACCCATTCGAAACCTCCTACGATCAATCGTTTGAGATATAACTCATTCGCGATACGCAGGTACAAGGGGATATCCAGGGCATTATGGTGGGTCATAAATGGTCGGGCAGCAGCTCCGCCGGGAATACTTTGAAGCACCGGAGTATCTACTTCCAATGCCCCATGATAATTCAGGTATTCCCGAATACTATTCATCATCTTCGTACGCTTGATAAACGTTTCTTTAACCCCGGGATTGACGATCAGATCGGCATAGCGCTGGCGATAACGAAACTCTGGATCCGTTACTTCATCAAAGGCTTCACCATCCTTTTCTTTCACGATCGGTAGAGGCCGCAGCGATTTGGTGAGTAAGGTCAGTTCCTTGACATGCACAGAGGTCTCCCCTGTCTTGGTGGTAAATACATACCCTTTGACACCGATGATATCCCCTATGTCAATCAATTTCTTCCATACGACATCATATAAAGTTTTGTCTTCATCGGGGCATATGTCATCTCGCTTAATATACAGTTGCATGCGACCAGTAGCATCTTGTATGACACAAAAATTAGCCTTGCCCATATCCCTGATGCTCATGATTCTTCCGGCTAAGCAAACATTAGCGAATTGGGGCTTGTCATCTTCACTGCGATACCCTTCTCTAATTTTCTCAGCATCTGTATTAATGGGGTAAAGCGCTGCAGGATATGCATCAATCCCCAGTTTATTTAACTCAGCCAGTTTTTCCCGGCGTATAATTTCTTGTTCAGATAAGTGCGTCATGTTTTTGTCGATTTTTTACTAATTACCCCGAATTACTGCTCCTAGCTTTTGTTCTAATCCGTGAATGATGTTTTTCATTTCTGCTTCTACTTCCGCGTCCGTCAAGGTGTGCTCGTCGTTATAAAAACTGAGATTAATGGCATAAGATTTTTTATCAACTCCTAATTTTTCACTTTCAAACACATCAAACAGGTCCAGCGAATGGAGGAGTTTACTTTTAGTTTGTTTTACGGCAGCCTGTACATCCGCATACTGTGTTTTGCGATCCAAAATCAGAGCGAGATCACGATTGACCATTTGAAACTTAGCGACCGGTTTATATTTGGCCTGAGTATTTCGGTAGAAATTTTCTATTGTTTTCCATTGGAGCTCGGCATACCAAACTTCTTGTTTGATATCAAAAGTTCTTCGTTTTGATTCATCCACACTAAATAGTCTGCCTATCGGTTTATTCTGAAACAAAATATCCAAGCCGCTTACCGAATCACGAAATTGTATATTCATACGAGACAACAAGCCTTCCAAAATTCCCTTAACAAAGTAGGCATCCACATTTCGTGATTTCTCGGTCCAATGGTCGGCACGATAAGAACCCGTGAAATACATTGATAGCATTTCAGTTTCCAGAAATCCATCGGCTTTCTTTTCATACACCTTACCAAATTCAAAATATTGAAGATGATGATTCTTACGATTCAGGTTATAAGCAATGGTTTCCAATCCGGATTCAAGCATGGATGGACGCATGGTATCTAAATTGGCAGACAAGCTGTTCATCATTTTCACCAGGCGATCCTGATCTTCATAATAAGATGAATTGGTAATGGAATTCGTAAATATTTCATAACAACCTTTACCGGTCAATTTATCGGCAATGATGGATTTTATATCTTGCTGATAGCCGCTTTGCTGCGGCATGGAATAAGAGATCTTTCCGGTAAAAGGAATTTGATCCAATCCATCGATTCGCATAATTTCTTCGACCACATCCGCCAAATAGCTGATATCTGTTTTCGCAAATGGTACTTTAACCCATATTTCTGTTTCCGTTTCTTTTTCAATAGCAAAACACAGATTGGTTAAAATACCTTTGATTTGCGATGCCGAGTAATGCTTCCCTGCCAATTGACGAACACGATCAAAATTGACTTGAATGATTTTAGCATCAAAGGGTACAGGATAAACATCATAAACTTGAGATGCCACTTGTCCGCC
The DNA here is from genome assembly GCA_016786845.1 of Chitinophagaceae bacterium. Lineage (GTDB taxonomy): Bacteria > Bacteroidota > Bacteroidia > Chitinophagales > Chitinophagaceae > OLB11. Next base: position 116,790 of record JAEUVB010000009.1, read on the forward strand.
GGCAATATCACAAATCAATTGTGCAGCCCTGGTCAGCCCATAGATCACCTGACTGATGTCGGTCCCTTTTTCAAATCGAATGGCCGCATCAGTTCGCAGATGATGCCTCATCGATGTTTTTCTGATACTATCCGGTGCAAACCATGCACTTTCCAAAAAGATAGAAGTGGTATCACCGGTGACTCCAGATTCTGCGCCTCCATAAACACCCGCAATGCACATCGGTTCTTCCGCATTGCAGATCATCAGATCTTCTTGACTCAATTTCTTTTCACTTCCATCTAACGCTTTGAATAATGTTTGATCTTCAACCGTTTTGATGTTGATGGTTTGTCCTGAGATCTTTAACAAATCGAAAGCATGTAAAGGTTGCCCACATTCATGCAAAACGAAATTCGTGATGTCCACGATATTGTTAATTGGTCTTAATCCAATAGAAATTAATTTTTGTTGCAACCAATCCGGAGAATCCTTAACCTGAATATTTTTTATGCAAATACCTGCATACCGTGCACATCGCCCGGCATCTTCGATATTGATGTTTATGTTGGTTTGCTCCACAGCTTGAGGCAGTGTTACTGACGGGACACGACTGACAAAAGTTTCACCTTGATGATGACTGAAGTAGGCACAAACATCTTTCACCACCCCAAGATGACTCATGGCATCCATACGGTTTGGCGTTAGTCCGATTTCATAGATCATTTCAGCGGCCGGAATGTTAAAATAGGTGTTCGCCGGTGTGCCAAGGGGAATACTGTCTTCCAGTACCATGATGCCATCATGGCTTTCTCCTAAACTAATTTCATCTTCTGCACAGATCATTCCCTGACTCTCTTCTCCGCGAATTTTAGCTTTTTTAATTTCAAAGGGTTCACCTTTTAATGGATGAACAGTGACTCCTACCGGTGCGACCACCACCGTTTGTCCGGCAGCCACATTGGGTGCCCCGCAAACGATTTGGAGCAATTCACCGGTGCCGATATCCACTTTCGTCAAACGGAGCTTATCTGCATTCGGATGAGGAACACATTCCATGACCTTACCAATCACCAATCCCTTGAGACCTCCTTTGACAAATTCACGGGTTTCCAATTCTTCCACCTCTAAACCTACAGAAGTTAAGATTCCTGATAGTTCCTCGGGTGAAGGTTTTAAGGGTAAATAATCACAAAGCCAATTATAAGAGATTGTCATGCCTGAAAATTAGGCTGCAAATATAGTATTTTAAAGCTGTGGTTGGGTACCTCCCTACCCTTCTTTTAAGCCATTTTCAAGTTGTAATGATCTAAAAATGGAATTGTCATACCAACCATATTTTCAATTTTTTGAGTGTAAATAGTTTTGCACCTAACTTGTGCAAAAACTGAAATTCTGAGGTATAAGTTTTTGAAGTTGTGTATAAGGTAATTTTTTAGCCAATATTTTTGTGAATAACTTTGTGGAAATAGTCTGAATGAGTATGCATAAAATATGATTCCTTGAAATCCATCATCAGAATTTTTTTGCATCTACATTCGTCGCTACAATATTGCATTACCCTAAATTCATACTTGCATCCCCATGGCAGTTTCTAATAAAATTTCATCACGTACTAAAAAACCTGACTTATCTCCCCTGCTTTATGGCAAAATGCCACCACAAGCACCCGATTTGGAGGGCGCCGTATTAGGTGCGATCATGCTGGAGCCTCAAAAATTGGCTGAAGTTTTGGAAATCATCCAATCTGAGGAATGTTTCTATGCCGATGCCAATCAACGGATTTACGCCTCTATTCGCCGATTATTTGACAAAGGTTCACGTATTGATTTCATGACTGTTTGTGAAGATCTGCGCAAAAATAATGAACTGGAAATGGTGGGTGGCAGTTATTATGTCACCAGTCTTACCCGCGATATTGTGAGCAGCGCCAATATCGAAGAACATGCGAGGATCGTGATGCAAAAATATATCATGCGGGAACTCATTCGAATGAGCGGGGATGTGATCAGCGATGCCTATGAAGATACGACGGATGTGTTTGATTTATTGGATAAAGCTGAAACCAACCTGTATGAAATTACAGATAAACATCTTCGTAAGAATTTCTCCGGTATTAGTTCCATCATCACTAAGACCATTCATGAGATCGAAGCACAGATGCAAAAGAAAGAAGACTTAACCGGTGTTCCGTCCAGTTTTACTGAGCTCGACAAAATTACTTCCGGCTGGCAACGTACCGATCTGATTATTTTGGCTGCACGTCCTGCAGTGGGTAAAACAGCCTTTGCCCTTAACCTGGTGATGAATGCTGCATTGAATAAAAATCAACCAACCGGCGTGGCTTTCTTTTCATTGGAGATGAGTGCCGGACAATTGGTGAAAAGGATGCTTTCCGCAGTAACGGAAGTGCCTTTGGGTAAAATCACAAAAGGAAATTTGGAAGAATACGAAATGGTTCAGATCAATCAGCGTATGTCCAAACTGGCTACAGCATCTATTTTTATTGATGATCAGGCGGCCTTGAATATTTTTGAATTGAGGGCAAAATGTCGTCGACTGAAACAGAAACACAATATCGGATTGGTCATTATCGATTATTTACAATTGATGCAGGGTTCCATTGAACGAGGTGGTAACCGTGAACAAGAAATATCCAAAATATCCCGTGATTTAAAAGGGTTGGCCAAAGAGTTGGAAATACCCATCATCGCCTTGTCGCAATTGAATCGTTCCGTGGAGACCCGTAAGGAGTCCAAAATGCCGCAGTTGAGTGATTTACGTGAATCGGGAGCCATTGAACAGGATGCCGATATGGTCATGTTTTTGTACAGACCGGAATATTACGGATTGGAACAAAATCCGCAAGGTGATGTGGTTGCAGGCGAAACATGGATCAATATTGCGAAGCACAGGAATGGTACAACAGGAGTGGTTAAGGTCGTTGCCAATTTGGAATTCCAGAAATTTTCTGACAAAATTGAAGCCGGCAACGACTATTCTTTACAAACCCAACCCTATGACTCCTCTGCAGGTATCAAAGGCCAATATCATACCCCTCCGGATTTATTGATTGATGATAAACATTTACGCCGTATTTCCAAAGCGAATGACTTCAATACGGATGATAATGATTTTGGTCCATCACCTGCCTCGGGTGGCCCGATAGATGACGCTCCGTTTTAATCATACTTCAACAGTAAGTTATAGGAAAGTCGATATTATTGAAGGATTTTAAAAATAGCAGATACTTTTGTTGAGTAAACATCACGCTATGAAAAAATACTTACTGATCATTTTTCTATTGTCTATCTCTCCTTCAGCATTTAATCAATCCCTTCAAAGCAGTCAAACCAAAATTCAAATCACCAATCTTTATGATGCGTTTGGAAAGTCTGCCGATTTGATCAAAGATTTTGGATTTTCTTGTATCACAGAGTATCAAGGCAAAACAATATTATTTGATGCAGGAAGTCATGCAGATATTTTTAAATCCAACACGCAAAATCTAAACATTGACCTCAGAGATATAGATATTGTTATTGTGTCTCATGGTCACTTTGATCATTTGAATGGAATCGATTATTTGCTTGAAGTTAATCCTAATGTTAAAATATTTTTCCCATACGACATATTCTGGGGAGCCCCTGTGCCCTTTGATGCAACAGGTCGAGAACCCGGAATAAGGGACTCTTTACCTCAGTATATGCAGTATTTCGATGGAGGAGAAACAAAATTTTCCATTCGTCAAAGTGGAAGATTCTGGAACGCAAACATCGAATTTGTAAAAACATCAACTGAAATTTTACCCGGATTAAAAATCATAGCCAGTAACTCTCCTTATATGGGATATTTTTCATGCTATCCGGGAAAGAGTTTCGTAGACGGGCAGTTTCAAGAAATTCATGATGATTGTAAAAATACCAATTTGCCGGAGCTGTCTCTCAGTATGCAGACAGACGACGGTCAGTTGCTTATCGTAGGCTGTTCACATACCGGAGTTGAAAATATTATTCGTCAAACTCAAAAAGAAACACAAACGCCAATAAAATTAGTTTATGGCGGCTTACATATGATTCCATTTAGTCGAAATGAAATTGTTCGAATTGCGTACTTACTAAAACATGAATTGAATATTCGATATATTGCACCTGCTCATTGTACCGGGCATCTGGCATTTAAAATACTACAAGAAACATTTGGAGAACATTATCTGTTTGCCGGATTAGGAGAAACCATTGAGATAGATTAATGATTTACTCAATAACATTGCTACTTAAACTCTCATTATTTAATCGGTCTAATGCCGTTACGACATAGCTGCATGCCTGCTTACTTTCTGAACGATCGACATAAAAATAGTCATCTGTAATCGCCAATAAAAAGGACGCCTTTAAATCTGATTTGGATTGGCCTTTTGGAATCCGATAAACGGCAAACCGTAATTTTTCTTTGGAAGGGTTATCTACGGTCCATTTAATTTTTGAAAATCCGCCCGGATCTTTGTCTATACTGACTTTGGGTGAAGATGGTGCTATGGAATCGATCCAAGGCATGGTAGGCAATAATGCCAGGGTCGGATAATTACTGTAACGCATATGATAATTGAGGCCACAAAGATCTTTTTTAAACGCTACGGCACTATAAAATGCACTCCCTTGAATATGGCCTACGGTACGTGTATTGTTTACCTGATTTTCAATTTCCGTCATACTGTTCCAACAAGCCTTTTTGGAAGTTCCTACCTGATAAATGCCATGTCCAATATATAAATGTCTTCCATATGCATGTCGGCTCCACCACCGTATCAACTCATCATAGTCGGCAGCTTTGTGACCTTTTTCCCAATAGAGTTGTGGCAATAAATAATCGATCCAACCTTTGCGTTGCCAAAGCAATACATCGGCAAATAAATCGTCATAATTTGTTTGGCCTGCACGGGTAGCACTCCCATCGGGATCCTTATCGGAATTTCGCCATACGCCAAATGGACTAATTCCGAATTTGACCCATGACTTTTCTTCCTTAATTTTTTTACCTAAAGCCTCAATTAATTTGTTGACATTATCTCTTCGCCAATCATCCTTAACCGTAAATTGTTGACCATATCGTGTATAGGATTTTGCATCCGGAAACTCTACTTTCGCTATTCGATACGGATAAAAATAATCGTCAAAATGAACTGCATCCAAATCATAGCGTTTCACAACATCCAGTACAATTTTTATAAAATACGCTCTCACTTCAGGAATACCCGGATCGAAATATAGTTTATCACCATATTTGACAAACCACTCCGGATGTTGAAAGGTGACATGATCCTTGGTATTCGGATTTTTTCCTGCCTCCACCAATGCACGAAATGGATTGAACCATGCATGAAATTCGATATTTCTTTTGTGAGATTCTTCAATCATAAAGCTTAGCGGATCATAATAAGGAGAAGGAGGCTGGCCTTGCACACCACTCAAATACCGGCTCCAATTTTCATAGGGAGAATCATATAGTGCATCGGCAGCAGGTCGGATTTGTACGATGACAGCATTCAAATGATTGGCTTTAAGCCGTTCAAGAATGTCAATAAATTCTTGTTTTTGCAGATCAGACGGCAATCCTTTTTTACTGGGCCAATCGATATTTCCGACTGTAGCTACCCATGCTGCACGAAATTCTCTTTTGGGTGCACTCGATTGAGCCAAAACCACGATGCCATTCACTAAACATAGTAAAATTAAAATCCCTGTTCTCATAGCGGTAAAGATATTCCCTGAAATGAGAATTATAAATCCTGTTGACTTATTTTTACCTTGTGCTAAGATTGCTTCATATCCTTTTGCTCCTGATGCCTCTAACGGGCTATGCACAAACCACATCTGAAAGGAATCCTATTTCCTGCCAAATTAATTATCTGGGTGGAAAGATATTGGTGCATACCCCCAAAATTCATCTGACGCCTCCTCGCTATTCTCAGGCATTCGAATTGAGCTACAGTCGACAAACTACGGGGGAAAAAGAATGGCACCAGCGATTTGGGTTCCCTGAAATAGCACTCAATCTTTCTGCAGCCCGGTATGGATCTGCTGAATTGGGCATGGCATTCGGATTTTACCCGTCAATCGCTTTTCCAATACTTCGATTTAAACATGCAGATTGGTATTGGAAACTCGGTGGAGGCATCGGCATGGCCACTCAATCCTGGCAGCGAACCCCTGCCTCTGATTCTATGAATAATATACTTGGCAGTAAAGTCAATAATTTTACCATGATTCAAACAGCCTATCGGTTCAGCTTTCAAAAACATTGGACGATACAGGCAGGCATCCATTTTTTTCATGTTTCCAATGCCGCGGCCCGGCAGCCCAATTATGGAATCAATACTTTAGGTGTGTTTCTGGGAGCCGCATATCACCGCTCAGGTTATTCAAACACATTCATAAAAAAATCATTACCCCACCATCCCAACCCATTGAATTTAGGCTTCAGAACTTCCATTTCATTTTCTGAAGCCAAGACCGTGGATGGACCCATTTATCCTCATTATAATTTTACACTTTTCGGGGCCAAAATGTATCGCAACAAAAGCCGAGCCATTTTGGGTGCAGATGCTACCTACAGCAGTAAAGTATATGCTTTTCTTAAAAACGGATATACCTACCCCGGTAAGGAAAGAAAATATGCTTGGCAATACTCTGTATTTGCCGGTCATGAATTTGTTTTCGGCAAAATTGGTTTGCCCCTTCAATTAGGCTATTACCTGAATCACTCTATAGGAGGTAATAAACTTTATCAAAAGCTCGGGCTCAACTATCATTTTTATCATCGTTCACATAAAGTGCTAAAAGATCTGTTTTTATTCACACAATTGAAGACCCACTATGCCAGTGCAGAATATGCCGAAATCGGTTTGGGATGCTTATTCTAACTGATCTTTACCGTTTATTGGTAATCCACATCTTCCGGTGAATCTGCAACCGGTTTTTCCGAGGCAAGCTTGCCTTTTTCATTCTGTTCGATCAGGGTCAATCCATCCGACTGTGTAGTTTGTAACCAGGTGTTATGTTGTAAGCGAAAAATCTGAACATGTAGGCCATATGCTGCTTCCAGCATCGCCTCGAAACTGCCGGTAGGTTCATGTCCGTCAAACTCAATTTCTAAAAACGGAGCATTCATTAATTCTTTCATAGGAACATTATGTAAATATTGTTCCTGTTTCATGTTTCCTTTCCCCATGGGATGAGGTTTATGGTAAAATTCAGGTTTCAGGTGACTAAAAAAAGTTCTGAAATTTTCCTGTACTTGATGTATGGTTTGGTCTCCGTGAATGCTTAATGTCATCTTCATTATTTTATACAAAAATAGGTTATCCTGCCGCCCATAAAATATGATAAAAATCAAGCCGTATCGATTTGAAATACCCTACAATTTCTAAAAATAATCGCAGAGAAACATTTCAGTTGCTATATTTGCAGCCAATTTTTGTTACCTATGTTTAATCTTGTACTCTTTGGTCCTCCCGGTAGTGGTAAAGGAACCCAATCTGCCAACATCATCGATAAATTTAAGTTAGTTCACGTATCTACGGGAGATATTCTCAGAAATGAGGTAAGCCATGAAACTCCTTTAGGACTGGAAGCAAAAAAATATATGGATCAGGGTATGTTGGTGCCTGATGAAGTGGTTATAGGTATGATCAGCAGTAAACTGGATGAAAACCCCGAGGTTAACGGATTCATATTCGATGGATTCCCACGCACCGTTGCTCAGGCAGAAGCTTTAGATAACTTATTGGACTTTAAAAACAACCCAATTAATATCGTATTAAGCCTTTTGGTCACAGAAGAAGAATTAAAATCTCGTTTGATCTCTCGTGGTGCCTCCTCCGGTCGCAGTGACGACAATGAAGATGTTATCACCAAACGAATTAAAGAATATCACGCCAAAACTTCTCCGGTGGCCGATTATTATAAAGGAAAAGAAAAGCTTGTGGAAATTAAAGGCGAAGGGACTGTGGATGAAATTTTTGCCTCTTTATCCGCAGAGATATCCAGCAGAATGTAGTTTTCAGTCATTCCCGATTACTGAGGACTTGATCTTCATTCAGAATGCTTTACCTTCATCATGCGTTGATGCAACTCGCAAAGCATCCCGATTAATTTTTATTCCCCTTTTATCCTGTTATCTTTACCCCTATGCAAAGCGACAATTTTATAGATTATATCCGTGTGTATTGCAAGTCGGGCCATGGCGGGCCGGGTGTAGTTCATTTTCTCAGAGAAAAGTTCAGACCCAATGGCGGGCCGGATGGTGGAAATGGGGGCCGGGGCGGTCATGTGATCCTTAAAGGGAATAAAAATTTATGGACATTGCTTCACCTGAGATACCACAAAAATTTGTTGGCAGAAGATGGTGATCGGGGTGGAAAAAATAACAGCTCGGGCAAAAATGGTAAAGACATCATTATTGAAGTTCCTTTGGGTACCGTAGGCAAAAATGAAGAAACCGGTGAAGTGGAAGTAGAAATATTGGAACACGGGCAGGAAGTCATCTGGCTTCCCGGAGGACGAGGCGGACTGGGCAATGGTAATTTTGCAACCCCCACCAATCAAGCGCCGGAATATGCACAACCCGGTGAAGACGGCAAGGAAGGATGGAAAATTGTAGAACTAAAAATTCTGGCTGATGTTGGTCTGGTGGGATTCCCCAATGCCGGTAAATCCACGTTACTTTCGGTTATCAGTGCCGCTAAACCAAAAATTGCAGATTACGCTTTTACCACCATCACTCCGAATTTGGGTATGGTGGAATATAAAGGCGGTAAATCGTTTTGTGTGGCGGATTTGCCGGGGATCATTGAAGGTGCTGCCGAGGGTAAAGGACTAGGGCACCGGTTTCTACGGCATATTGAAAGGAATCCTGTACTCATGATGTTGATTCCGGCAGACAGCAAAGACCATAAAAAGGAATTTGATATTCTGATGCATGAATTGGAAGAATATAACCCTGATTTGCTCGACAAACAAATGTTGGTAGCTATCAGTAAAAGTGATATGCTGGATGCTGAATTGCAAGCTGAAATTGTTAAAGAGTTTCCTAAAAATATACCTGTACATTTCTTTTCTTCATTGACCTATCAAGGGATCGATACCCTGAAAGATAAACTTTGGAAATTGCTGAACACCGAAATTTGAGTACCCGCGATCTTGGATATTTTGGACTAAAAATGACCGAAGTCCAATTTGTACTCACAAAAATTTCACACGACCATGGGAATAAACTCAACTTTCCGGTCAATAATTTTTCATTGAATCCTATATTTACACTTTAGATATTTTGAATTTTTCACTTTCTACATCGCCTTGGTTTATCTTGCTATGCCTGCTCGCGGGACTAGTCTACACTTTTTTACTTTACAGAAAAAAGCAGACCGCTTTCCCTTCAATCCGGGTTTACTATGCCTTGGCTGCCATTCGATTCTTAATCGTCAGTATCTTATGTTTTTTATTACTATCCCCACTATTCCGATATATTCAAAATAAGACTGAAAAACCTTTGATTGTTTTCGTACAGGACAATTCGGCCTCACAGAAATTTGCATTTCGCAAGTTGGATAGTATAGCCTATAAAAATCAAGTGAATGAATTCATTCAGGACCTCGAACAAGACTATAAAGTGAAAACGTATAGTTTGGGTTCAGATATACATGATACACTTCGGTTTAATTATACCGAAAAATCGACTGACCTCAGCACCAATTTGGAAATGCTGATGACTACATTAGAGAATGAAAATGTCGGAAGTATTATTTTAAGTAGTGACGGTATCTATAATAAAGGATATTCCCCACTCTCTTTACAATATCCATTTAAAGGAGCCATATACACAATTGGATTGGGCGATTCCACTTTGCAAAAGGATGCGCTCATCACAAGGGTATTTTCCAATAAGCTCGTCTATCTTGGAGATCAGTTTGCGATCCGAAGCGATATGGCTGCCTATTCTTGTAAGGGCAGTACACTGACCATGAGTATATTTCATCACAATTCCAATCGTGTGGTTGCCTCTCAAACCATGACCGTGAATGAAGAACGGATGACGCGGACCATGGAAACCATCGTGGATGCCAAAATCGCCGGCATTCAACACTACACGATCTCTATTTCAAAGGCAGACGGTGAGCAAAATATCATCAACAATAGTCAGGATATTTATGTAGAAGTTCAGGATAGTAAAGAAAACGTCCTATTATTAGCTAACTCGCCTCACCCGGATATTTTTGCATTAAAAGAAGCTTTAAGTAAAAATAAAAACTATAAAGTTGATGTCAAGTCTGCCCTCAATGCACCTAATAATTTGTCGGAATATAATCTGATCGTATTGCACAATTTGCCTTCGGCAGCTTTCAACGCCGGCAATATCATAGAAATGGCACATCGTAATGGAATTTCGATTTGGTATTTCACAGGAAGTCAAACCGCGATACCTTTATTTAATAAATCACAGACCTGTTTGCTAATCAGCCCCCGCGGTTTGAGTTCTACAGATGCACAGGCTATTTTGAATAAAGACTTCTCTTATTTTACGATCAATCCGGCTTCACAACTCAATTCCTTGCCGCCATTATCAGTTCCCTTCGGAGATTTTACTGCAGGGGCCGGCACGCAAATATTGATGACCCAAAAGGTTGGCAGTGTGCCTACCTCCTATCCCTTATGGATGATGCAACAAAATAGTCAGGGCAAAACCGGTGTTACTGCCGGCGAAGGTATCTGGCGTTGGCGCATGTATGATTATACCCAACACCAAAATTATAATCTGGTCGATGAATATATTTTAAAAACAGCCCAGTACCTTTCTGTCAAAAATGATAAACGACAGTTTAGGGTCAGTCTTCCGAAATCAGTCTTTACTGACAGTGAACCCATTCATTTTGATGCGGAATTGTATAACGAAAATTACGAATTAATTAATACACCGGATGTCACTTTAAATATTTCTGATTCTACTGGACGTAAAAGCAATTACAACTTCAACCGCAGCAATAATTCTTATTCTTTAAACATAGGAAGTTTATCTGAAGGCAAATATTCATATACCGCGTCAACCGTCTTCAACGGGCGCTCTCATAGTGCTTCAGGCAACTTCAGAGTTATTTCTCTGAATATCGAAGAAGTGAATACAACAGCTGATTTTGGTATGCTCAATCAGCTGGCTAAAATGTATGGCGGAGAGTTCGTATTCGCCAATCAAATCAATACACTCAAGGAAAAAATTAAAAACAATCCAAATGTCAAATCAGTTATTCGTTCCGACGAAACCACACGACCACTGATCGATATAAAATGGATTTTTGCTTTTCTCATCATGCTTTTAAGCATCGAATGGTTTGTAAGAAAAAGAACCGGTAATTATTAATTCCGGTATTATATATTGTTTTAACATCTGCATTTCCATCTCGAAATCGTAGGATAATATCCACTCCTCCATTAACAAAATTCCTCTATAAACTTTTATCCGTTTTGTATATTTGATCAACCAAATCAAATGACCATGAAAAAAGTTTTAAAAGTATTGGGCTATCTGCTGCTCATTATCGTCGTTTTATTAGCAGGATTAATCACATACGTCAAGATGGCGCTTCCCAATGTTGGCCCCGCAGAAAATCTTACCGTTGAACTGACTCCCGAACGAATTGCCAGAGGAAAATATCTGGCTCATTCCGTAACTGTTTGTATGGACTGTCACTCCACTCGTGATTGGAGCAAATTTTCCGGCCCATTAGTCCCAAATACACTGGGTAAAGGGGGAGAAAAATTTGATCAAACTTTTGGCTTTCCCGGCGTTTATTATTCTAAGAATATTACCCCCGCGGGCATTAAAGATTATACTGACGGCGAACTTTACCGCGCCATCACCACAGGTGTCAATCGTAAAGGCGAAGCGCTCTTCCCGGTTATGCCCTATCATTATTACGGCCGCATGGATCCGGAAGACATTAAATCTATCATAGCTTATATCCGGACGCTGACGCCAATAGAAAATTCAGTGCTGGCATCCAAATCTGATTTCCCCATGAATATCATTATCAATACGATACCGGCTAAAGCCAACCCCGAAAAAATACCTTCGAAGGATAATAAAATTGAATACGGACGATATATGACGAATGCTTCCGGTTGCGCAGAATGCCACACACGCGTCGATAAAGGTCAAATTATTGAAGAATTCAAATTCAGTGGTGGTCGTGAGTTCCGCTTAAGTGTAGGTGAAATCGTGCGCTCTGCCAATATCACCCCGGACATGGAAACCGGTATCGGAAAATGGAACCGTGAATATTTCGTCAGCCGATTCAAAGCTTATTCTGATTCGGCCGGATATGTTCCTCAACCCGTTACTCCCGGCGCATTCAATACAGTAATGCCTTGGACCATGTATTCCAATATGACCGAAGAAGACCTGAGTGCCATATTTGAATATTTACAGTCTCTAAAACCGATTCGAAATAGTGTTGTGAAGTTTACTCCGGCAGGGAGTTAATTTCGATAGATTACTTTGGATATGCTATCCATTGGAGTGGTATTTGGTCTTTAACCGCAAATGCCTTCATTTCAGGATATTTCATCATGTTGGAAATTTAATCGTGTTTAAGGTGTGGACTTTTGGATGTGCTTTTCGAGCCGTATGCCCCTATTTACCTTAGATGCCTTGATTTTTCAATGATTCAGATTATATTGTTCCAATATGAAACAAAATCTTGCTCAAGTGGCTCTGGTGGTGAATGATTATGACGAAGCCATTGCATTTTATACCCAAAAACTACATTTTACGTTGCTGGAAGATACAGTGATCAGTGATACCAAAAGATGGGTAAGAATAGCACCTCCAGGGTCTGATTCCTGTGGACTATTATTAGCGAAAGCGGCGAATGAAGTACAACAATCCAGGGTTGGCAATCAAACCGGAGGAAGAGTATTTCTTTTTTTACATACTGATGACTTGCAAAGAGATTATCAGAATCTTTTAACCCAAAACATCAAAATCGTTCGGGAGCCTATAATGGAAGTCTGGGGTAAAGTACTTGTTTTTGAAGATCTGTATGGGAACCTTTGGGATCTGATTGAGCCTTTTGAAAAGCTATAATACAAAACCTTATAAGCAAGATTCTGCATTTTGTGATTGTGGATTTTGCAAATGAATATAAACCCATTTACCAGCCTCATGAATCAGAAACTTACATTTATCCGACAAGGCATAGTGAAACATCTTTTTGATTTCTTTATGCTATTCCTGGCCGTTTCTTTGGGATTTGTAGTAGACAACTATCGGGATGAATTCCGATCCGAACAGACTGCACTGGTGCTTGCCGGTGACTTAAAAGCCGACTTGGTGGCTGATTCCATTGAGATTCAAACCATGCTTCATCAATGCGGAAGAAAAATGAATAAACTCGATACCTTGATGAACTTAATCCATCAAACTTCGTCTCCCCGTAATGATACCCAGTTGTATTACTATTCTGCATTTGGAAATTTGCGACCATGGTTTGAACGTCATAGCAGCACCTATGTATTGATGATGAGTACCGGGAATTTGTCCAACTTTACACAAGAAGCATCTGCGGCTATAACGCGATATTACATAGAAATTCAAGAAACAGTTGCCTTATTGGAACAGGAAAGAGGAATCCTCAATTCCAAAATATTTCCTTTCCAACAACAACATTTTCAAATAGAAAATTTTCATAGTATTACCCATGAAAACAAATTTTTATCTCGTCCTGTGATGCATCGATGGGATGATGAAAGCCGTTGGCTTTATCATAATTATGTGAATGAAATGAAAACTCAAAATTTACACATTGCTGAGCAATATCAAACCTTATTGACCAGTGGAAGTGCCTGCTTAACTATTTTAAACAAAGAGTACGATTTGCATTGAGATTTTGTGGATGATTCCGTCGTTTTTAATGAAGTCATTTCTATACTTTTTAAAGCCATTAGGCCTTGGGATGTATAGAAATGCTGCCATTCAATTAGGCCAAAATAATATTTGAGTCAGAAAAAAATGACTATATTGGATGTTTTTAAAGATTTAAATCAACAAAAGACAACATCTTCATCATGTCCCAAAATGCAGACCATATTCACTGGAAAGACATTTTTAATATCAAACACGCCTTTCTTAACATCTCCGGTGTGGCCCTAATTACCTTTGCGCTGAAAGGATTTATGATCCCCAATAAGTTTTTGGACGGTGGCATTACGGGTGTTTCCATTTTGATCCATGAAATTACCCATTGGCCGTTTGGCGTTTTGATTCTGCTTCTAAATATTCCTTTTGTGATATTGGGAAGACGAATTCTTGGCAAGACCTTTGCTATTCAAAGTAGTATAACCCTTATACTTTTGGCTATCACCATGACATTTATCCACGTCGATGCGGTTACCAGCGACCCATTGCTTACAGCACTTTTTGGAGGTTGTCTCATTGGTGTGGGCATGGGGCTTTGCATCCGAGGGGGTTCGGCGGCAGATGGTGCAGAAATCTTAGCGGTACTGACCACCCGAAAAATTGGTTTGAATATCTCCGAAGTCATTTTTGCGATGAACACTTTGCTCTTTCTCGCCGCAATCTATTCATTTGGCATTTCTACGGCATTGTATTCCATCGTTACTTATTTTGCCGCGGTGAAGTCCCTGGATTACATTGCCGACGGTATTGAACAATATACCTCCTTGCACATTATTTCCGCCAGGAGTGAAGAAATTAAAGCATTGATTGTTCAGAAATTTGGTAAAGGAATTACCGTGATAAAAGGCGAACGTGGATATCTTCCCAATAGTTTCCACATCAAATCCGATTGTGACATCATTGTTACGATTGTTACACGTTTAGAATTACTTCGTATCAAGGAAAGTATCAGTTCATTAGACCCTCATGCATTTATGTATATTCAATATATAAAGGAAGCCAGCGGTGGAATATTATCCCTAAAGAAAAAACATTAAACCATGAAAGACTGGAATCGACTCTATTCTGCCGTGGAGGGATTTTTTAAAGCACAAATGCCCGGCTTTTTAACCTATCACAATTGGCAACACACCTTGCGTGTCCTCTATTTTTCTGAATTTATAGCAGAACAGCAGGCCCTTTCAGAGGAGGATATATTGCTATTAAAAACAGCGGCACTGTATCATGATACCGGGTTTATTCATGGCCCCCAGCAGCATGAAGAAAACAGTTTTAAAATCGCGGAAATAGAATTACCCGGGCATCATTACTTGCCATCAGAATTAATGATCATAGAAGGATTAATCCAAGCCACCAAAATTCCTCAACAACCCAAAACTCCTTTGGAAGAAATTTTGGCTGATGCGGATTTGGAGTATTTAGGTACTGATGATTTTACGACCATTGGAGAAAGTTTGTATCATGAGATGCAACATTTTTATCCTGATATGAGCCGTAATACCTGGAATGAACTCCAAATATCTTTTATGAAACAACACCGTTATCATACGACTTATTGTATACAGAACAGGCTGCCCAAGAAATTGGAAAACCTGAAAAGACTCATCGATCAAAGGAACGCTTGATTCCAAAGTGGTCAAACTCCGGACTGCATAAAGACTGAATTGATCACATTTCACGAGTTGGCTATCCGTTCAAAGGGATAATGCTGAATGTTTTGCCCGATTCCTATAAAATATTCTACATTTACAATCTAAACTCAACACGTATGGAATACTTAACACTTCCCGTCATTTTATTAATCATTGTTGTCGCATTTATTTTCTCCGGAATTTATACTGTACAACAAGGAACCATCGTCGTCATTACCATGTTCGGAAAATATCGTCGTGTGGCCTCACCGGGTTTGAATATTAAAATCCCTTTTTTGGAAAAAATATTCCGCCGGATTTCCATTCAGAATCGCTCGGTGGAATTGCAGTTTCAAGCCATTACAAAAGATCAGGCCAATGTGAATTTTAAAGCGATGTTACTCTATGCAGTTTTTAATCAGGGTGAAGATGCGATTAAAAATGTGGCATTTAAGTTTATTGATGACCGCAGTTTGATGCAGGCCCTGATACGCACTATTGAAGGATCGATTCGTGCTTTTGTGGCCACTAAAAATCAATCAGAAATTCTGGCATTGCGCGGTGAAATCATAGCCCATGTAAAAGATCAAATTGATACCCAACTTGAAACCTGGGGTTATCATTTGCTCGACCTTCAGATCAACGATATATCCTTCGATGAAGAGATCATGAAATCTATGGCCAAAGTGGTAAGTAGCAACAATCTCAAGGCCGCTGCTGAAAATGAAGGACAAGCTTTATTAATTACGAAAACCAAAGCCGCAGAGGCAGAAGGTAATGCCATTAAAATTTCTGCAGAGGCAGAAAAACAAGCTGCGCAATTGCGAGGTCAGGGTGTGGCTCTTTTCCGCGAAGAAGTTGCGCGTGGTATGGCTTCTGCAGCCAAAGAAATGGAAGATGCTAAACTGGATGCCTCTTTCATTCTGTTTTCTATGTGGACGGAGTCCATTAAGCATTTTGCCGAAAATGGTAAAGGGAACACGATATTTTTAGATGGCTCCATCGATAAAATGCATCGCAGTATGGAGGAATTGATGAGCGTGACCATGTCGAACAATAAATAATGACTCCCCTCCTTCATGCGCTTTAGTGATATCACCGGAAATCCGGAACTTAAAAAACAAATTGTAAATCAGGCGCTCAACCATCATCTGCCCCATGCCATTATGTTATTGGGCAAACCTGGTGGTGGCGCTCTGCCCATGGCCCTCGCAACGGCTCAATTTATTTTTTGTGAAAATAAACAGGGACATGATTCTTGCGGGCAATGCAGTGCTTGCTTAAAGGTAAGCAATCTGCAACATCCGGATCTCCATTTTTCTTTTCCTGTTTACAAAACCGATCCAAACAGTACGGCTCCGCCCATCAGTGATGATTTTTTTCGGCTGTTTAAAGAATATGTACTGGCTCACCCTTATGGCAATGACCAGGAATGGCTCGAATCGGTCGGAAGTGAAAAAAAGGGAAATATTACTGCCGCAGAATGCCGGCAAATCATACGCAAACTTCAATTACGTACTTTCGAAAGTGAATATAAAATACTGATACTCTGGTATCCGGAATATTTGGGAGAGGAAGGCAATATTCTGCTTAAATTAATTGAAGAGCCTACGGATAAAACCATCCTGATCATGGTAGCTGAAAACCTGGATCATGTACTGCAGACCATTCAATCCAGAACCCAACTATATCCCTTAAGGTCCATTGAAGATAAGGAGATTCTTGATACCTTATTACAAAAAGGCATCGGTGAAACTCAGGCCACACAGGTATCCCGATTGGCCGAAGGCAATATGCATTATGCATACGCTTTACTTGAAGAAGAAGACCATAACTTGATCGATACTCTGCGGGATTGGCTCAATTTTATGTATAGTAATAAGGGAGTGGAATTGAACGACTGGAGTTTGGAGATCGCGGATAAAACCAAGAACATCCAAAAGAATTTCATCGAATATGTAATCAACCTGCTCGAACATTTGCTCCGTAGCCGGCAGATTGGCCCGGACAAGCTCAATTTATTGGATAGTGAAGTCCGTATTATTGAAAACCTCAAACTAAGGAATTTAAGTGATTTCAGAATCCATGAAATTACCCAATTATTAAATGAATCTATCCATCAGATAAATCGAAATGCAAATTCAAAAATTCTGTTTCATTCCTTATCTTTACGCATTCAGCAGATTTTACTGCAGAAAAAACAAGCTGCTCATGCTCAGATGAGCTGAGCTTAATCATTAACTTTTACAACTTTTTTTAGATATGGGATGTGGACATTGCGGAACAAGTAAGAACGGAACACTGCCAAAAGGCTGTAAAGATCACGGTTCCTGCAGAAGCGGAGGATGTAATCGACTAAATGTTCATGATTGGCTGAATCTGATCCCTGTAGCCGATTTTGCGCGGCCTTTTCCATTTATTGAAGTCAGTTTTAATCATGGTAGTCGGAAGGAATTTTTCAAATCTTCCAATCCCTTGCAATATGAAAAAGGCGATTTCGTAACCGTAGAAAGTTCTGCAGGTTATGATGTCGGCGTGGTCAGTGTGACCGGCGAACTGGTGAAATTGCAGATGAAGAAGAAAGGTGTTAAGGAGAACAGTGATGAAATTCGTAAGATTTTGCACAAAAGTACCGCTCAGGAAATCGAGCGTATGCACGAACATAAGAAGGGTGAAAAACAAGCCATGATCTCAGCCAGGGTCATCTCCCGCGATTTGAAATTGGATATGAAAATTGCTGAAGTGGAAATTCAGGCAGATGGTAAAAAGGCAACATTCTTCTATACCGCAGATGATCGCGTCGACTTCCGCGAGCTGATCAAACGTTTTGCCGGTGAATTCAAAGTCAAAATTGAAATGAAGCAAATCGGAATTCGCCAAGAAGCGGCCAAAGTGGGTGGAATAGGAAGTTGTGGACGAGAACTTTGTTGCAGTACCTGGCTCAATGATTTTAAATCCGTCAGTACCACTGCGGCTCGTTATCAAAATTTGTCCATCAATCAAACCAAACTTTCCGGTCAGTGCGGGCGACTCAAATGCTGTCTCAATTATGAACTCGATAGTTATATGGATGCCCTTCGTGTTTTCCCCGACCATGCCGAAAGGATCAAAACAGCTGCGGGTACTGCGAGTTTGCAAAAGAAAGATATCTTTAAAAACCTCATGTGGTATAGCTATGAAAAAAGCAATACCCTCTACCCTATGACCATTGAAAGGGTTAAAGAAATCATCGAATTGAATAAAAAGGGAATCTTCCCGGATGAGCTGCAAGCTGTTGAAGTGGTTAAAAAAGCAACGGTTGCCGAGAAAACAGATTTCGTTGATGTGGTCGGTCAATTCAGTTTGAAATCACTTGAACGCGCGAGCAAAAAGAAAAAGAAAAAAGCTCAGGGCGATCGTCCGGCCAATGCACCAGGTACTCCCCGACCTGCTAATCAGGGCGGACAACAGGCAAAACCCGGTCAAAAGACGAATCGTCCATCAGGTACCAGAACTGAAGGTGGACAAAAACCTCAAACCCATGGTCAGAAACCTCAGGGGGCCAAACCACAATCGCCTCGTCCTCAATCTCAACAGGGACAAAAGCCACAGCAGCAACAAGGCCAAAAGCCTCAAGCACAGCAAGGTCAGAAACCTCAAGCACAGCAAGGTCAGAAACCTCAAGTGCAAGGAGATCAAACGAAACCAGACAATCGTCAACAGAATCGACCTAAACGTCCGGACAATCGTAAACCCAACCCGAATCAGGGTCAGCAAGACAAGCCAAAACCTGAATCGGGCAAGTAATCTTTAATGCTCGATAAGGAAAATCTTTTATTAACTTGAGGTTTTACCCCGGGATTCTGGATATATACTTATCCATTTCTTTGATCTGATTGACGATCATTTCGTTTTTACTCTTACAGGCTTTTGCGCGTGTATAGTAATGTTTCATGCCCTTAAAATCGCGGCGTTCGCCACAAATGCTGGACAACTGAAGATAGGCTGAGGCTTCGGAATCCTTGTCGGGCAATCCGATTTGAACAGCTTTACGCAAATGTTCGTAGGCTTCTTTCTTGTTTCCTTTTTTATAGGCGATCATTCCTAGTTGAAGATAGGCACCGCCCTCTACCCCTTTATCGCTGATGCCGGCCGCCAAGCTTTTACGGATATCTGCTTCTGCATCTTCGAAGTTTTCGCTCATGGTTGAAAAATTCGATTTCAACATAAAATAGGCAGAGCGAACCGGTTTGTATAGCAAATTAGGATATTTAACCCGTGCCAACAATGCCTGAGCACCTTCAAAATCTCCATCTTCGATATGGCGTTGAATCAAAGTGATGGGCCCTATCATGAAATGGGCGACTACCATCAGAATGGCAATCAGAAAAAAGACCCAGCTGACCCATATCCCATGTTTCATTTGCCAGGTGATAAGTATACCCAATGCAATGAGTATGACAGCGATCGGAATACGGTAAAGGACTAAAATTCTTCTGAATGAGGCCATAAATTTCGAATGAGGTGCAAACCTACCTAAAATATAAAGAAATAAAAAGTCCTATCTGATTTTTGTATAGCTGCCATCGGAATGCAGTTTCAGGATGGCAGAAGGCGAAGCCGGAACCACCTCGTCGCGCCGCCAATGCACTACATAATCGACTGCATTCAATACCTCCGAATGGATATCTGCAAATACCGCCGCCGGCTTCTCACCGCTGATATTGGCCGAAGTGGAGACCAAAGGGTGCTTTAATCTCCGAATCAGGGTCCGGCAAAATGGATCCTTGGTGATTCTGACGGCAATGCTTCCATCTGCAGCGATTAAGCGGTCGGGCAAGTTGATGGCATGGGGATAAATGATGGTTGTAGGTCCCTCAAATTGTTCAAGCCATCCTTCCAAATCAGGTATGGGGGCGGCAATATACTGCGACAATTGTCTCACATCAGACATGAGTAAGACAAAGGTCTTTTGCTGATCTCTCTTCTTGATCGCGAAGACTTTTTGAATGGCGATATCAGACAATGCATCGCAGCCTACACCCCATATGGTATCCGTCGGGTACAATAGGGTTCCGTTCTGCTTAAGGATGCTTAAGGATGCATCGAGATCGGCTTCAAAAGGATGCGTCATGGGTAAAGGTCTTGATAATGTTTCATCATGGCATCAGCCATTTTTATTTGGGTAAATTTTGAGGCTTGCTGATGTCCGAGTAAAATTCGTTGTTCTCTCAAGAAAGGGTTGTCCACCAGAGATTCCATGGCGGAATAGATAGAGGCTGTTTGAAGCGGATCAACCAATAATGCGGCCTCGCCACCGGCTTCCAAGAGACTAGACCCATTGGACGTAATCGCGACAGTTCCCGAGGCCATGGCTTCGACAACGGGCAAGCCAAAACCTTCCATCACCGATGGATAAACCAAGGCCAGGGAGGACTGATATAATGCCGGTAAATCGCGACTGACTTCTTCCCGGTTTTGTTGTTGTTCGGGGAAAATGATGAAAGGCTCAAGATGATTGGATTTGATGTAAGCATTCACCTGATCGGCATAGGCATTCCCCCCTTTTCCAATAATGACCAACTGACATTCAAATTGCTGAAGCAAAGAATGAAAGGCCTCTACTACACGAAGCAGGTTCTTTCGTTCGATGATACTGCCGACAGAAATAAAATACGGTTTTGTAATGCCATAGCGTTTTTGCAAAATTGCCGGGGCCAAACCTTGTTCCTGATAAAAACGATCATCGATGGAAGGTGGAACGATATGAATTTTATCGGACGGGATATCATAATATTTAATCAGATCTTTGCGTGTGGCTTCGCTGATCGCAATCACCCGATGAGCTGTTCGGGCCGCATATCGAAATTTGTTTCGATATACCATACGGTCACTCAAGTTATAGTGGTCGGGATAATGTTCAAAGATGAGATCATGCATGGTCACCAAGGTTTTTATGTTGGATAGATGAATGCCATAAGGCAGTTCATGACTTAATCCATGATACAAATCGGTGCGTTGCTCAATATCCTGTATCATCCATTTGCTGCGCCAGATAGAAGGCAGTAATCGGGAACTAAAGCTCTCCGGATTCACCTGGTAAATATTGGGGGCCTGAAGGTCGTCGCGAACATTCTTTTTGGGATTGAACAAATGATATTCATGATTGGGATAATGGGCCGACAATGCCATGATGAGACTGCGACTATAATTGCCGAGTCCGGTATTGTTGTGATAAGCCCTCTTGGCGTCAAATCCGATACGCATGATTAAAAACTGATGTGCAAAGTACAGCGAAGCAAATAAAAAAATAGCAAATAGATTATGTTTGCAATAAATTCAATTGATCATGGAATTACAACAACTGATATCTGCAGCATGGCAAGACCGGGAGCTGCTCAAACAAGACCAATATTCACTGGCGGTGAGAGACGTTATAGAAGAAGTGGATAAGGGTCGACTGCGTGTGGCCGGTCCGGTTGACGATACCTGGGTGGTGAATGAATGGGTGAAACAGGCGATCTTGATGTATTTCGGTATACAACAAATGCAGACCTATACCCTGCCACCATTTGAATTTTATGATAAAATGAAATTGAAATCCGACTATGCCTCCCAAGGTGTGAGAGCCGTGCCGCATGCTGTAGCAAGATACGGTGCTTTTCTGGCCAGGAATGTGGTATTGATGCCAAGTTACGTGAATATCGGTGCTTACGTAGATGAAGGTACCATGGTCGATACCTGGGCCACCGTAGGATCTTGCGCACAGATCGGGAAAAATGTACACCTGAGTGGCGGCGTTGGAATTGGCGGCGTATTGGAACCTTTGCAGGCAAGCCCGGTGATTATAGAAGATGGTTGTTTTATCGGATCACGTTGTATTGTTGTTGAAGGGGTGCATGTTGAAAAGGAAGCCGTATTGGGCGCCAATGTGGTATTGACCCAAAGTACAAAAATCATCGATGTAAGCGGTTCTGAACCGATTGAATATCGCGGACGAGTACCAGCCCGAAGTGTGGTCATCCCCGGAAGTTATACCAAGTCTTTTCCTGCCGGTGATTATCAAGTCGGATGCGCCCTCATTATCGGTCAACGTAAAGCGAGTACTGATTTGAAGACCAGCTTGAATGATGCTTTACGTGATTTTAACGTGAGCGGATAATATTACCCTATCCTTTTTTGGAAGCTATGATTTGCTCTTCCTTGTCATCCAGATCCAATAAGGCATAATTACGCATTTGGGTAATTTCCAGCTCATCGAGCATATTCACCACATCACTGTAACTACAAGAAGATGATGCCTTGATCAACACAAATGCTTCATCATCGGCATGGCTGCCCGGATATCCGTTTTGAAACGCCATTCGTACTGAAACTTTATGTTTCATGAGGACTTCACGTATCCCATGAGTCCATCCAAATTCGGCTACCTGTAATTTGTCGAGATTGCCTTCCATGGCCTCCTTACCACAGAGATAGTATATTTTATGATCGCTACCGAGGTAGACCGTCATCGCGGTGTGGTCGGCTACTTCAATGGGCGGGCCTTCGACGGGCATAACAATATCCAATGTTCTTGTTTGCGTAAGAGTCGTCGTAAAGATGAAGAAAGTGATCAGCAGAAATCCCAGATCGACCATGGGGGTCAAATCGATACGGGTGGACAATTTTTTTCGTCCGTGTGATTGAGGATTTATTTGTATGTCTGCCATGGGAATTGATTTAAATATACAACGGTACACAGCGGTCAAATCGTATGGGAAGCCGGGAACATTCACGCGTTTCAAATCCTATAAAAAATATACCCTCCTGAGGGTATTTACATAAACCGGAGACCTGATTATTTTTGTACCGATAAATAATTTTCTATGAAACATATTTTACTCGCACTTTTTGTAAGTCTTTACAGCTTCACGGCTTCTGCTCAAGTCAAACTGCTGGCCCGCAGTACCTATAATCACGACGGAACATCCTTTTATCTTCAGGATACCACCAAGTTTTATTATGCACCGGCGAATGCGACCAATTGCGGACAAAATTTGATGGACGCTTGGGTAAAAGAAATCTGCGATTCCAGCTATTATTATTTTAGAAACTCCACCACCCTCGCGATGGACCTCTATAATATTTCAAAATTGCAATACAATGGAGCCTATACTCAGAATACGACTTCGCAATACTATTATTTTACGAATAACCTTCCCGACTTTTATGTGGAAATGACCAATTATTGGACCGGGGCCTTACTGGATTCACAATTTAGTTATCAAACATCCAATACCACCTCGATCACCATCGATTATGGGAAATATTTCTATCATTACAATACGAACAATCTCTTGGATACTGCCTGGAGTGTTTATTTCAATGCTTCCGGTGCTTTTTATCAAATGAATAAAACATCCACTAGCTACTACCCTAATAATTTAACCGATGAAATTACGGTATGGGAAAGCACGGATTCATTGACCTATACTTTGAAAACCAAACAGAAATACTATTATAATACCAACGGACTTGCTGACAGTATCATTGGTTACGTTTGGTCGGCCGGAATTTGGAATAAACTCACCAAGAAAGTTTATACCTACAATACCAATCAGATGAAGATCAAGGATGAGATGTTTTATTTCAATGCCGGAACCCAGGCCTATATTCCTTCAACCCGTGATGAATATCTTCGCACCGATGGCATCCATATCGATTCAAACTACAGTCAACTTTGGAATAGTGGAAACTTGGTCTATGATACGACGGTTAAAGGCGGATTCATCTATACCGGCGATTATCTGACCCATCGCTACGGATATCAGCGCAATACCACCACTCAGTCCTGGGAGCCCCAAACGTATAACGGATACGTAAGATATTACTATAGTCCGATACCCACCGGAGCGTCCGAAACACTTGCAGCAGAAGAAAAACTGATGATCTATCCAAACCCTGCCGCCCATTGGTTACAATGTAAGCAAGTGAAAGCCTTCAGTCCTTACCGCATACTCACACCGGAAGGCCGATTGATCTCGCAGGGGCAAGTCAATGCACAACAACAAATTGACGTACAGCATTTAACACCGGGACTATACGTATTATCGATTGATCAGAAAGGAAAAACCATCTCTGAGGTCTTTTCGAAACTCTAGTGGTATAGCTTGATTCTAACATTTGAGCGGCTATCTTTACGCCGATATGAAGGTACCTGATATTCGCATTCGTGAAGGTAAAAACTATGTGTACGATCCGGTGCGGCGCAAGGAAATCGTGCTTACGCCGGAAGAATGGGTGAGGCAATATGTCATCGCTTACCTTCACCAGGTAAAAGAAATTCCCTTCGGACTCATGTCGGTTGAAAAAAAAATACAGGTCGGGCAACTCCTGCGCCGTTATGATGTGCTGGTCTACAAAAACGACAAACCCTGGATGATCGTAGAGTGTAAAGAAGAGCGGGAAAAGCTCTCGGATGCTGTTCTGCAACAAGTACTCTCCTATACCAGCGTACTGCAATTAAGTTATATCGTGGTCACCAACGGAGAAACTGTCCGTTGTTATGATATTGCCCGCGGCCATTGGATGCATGAGTTTCCGGATTATCGGGGATTAAATGAATAGTATGCTTTATTGACTTTATCTATTCATAACTAAAACTAATCCTGTCCAATTTTCCGGCTTTCCGTTACATTTGCACAAATTCTTACTCTATGTATCCTGCAGAAATAGTCATGCCGATGAAAGGCGAATTGGTCAACCACGGATTTGAAGACCTTACTACCCCTGAAGCCGTTGATGCGGCCCTTACCCAATCCGGTACCACCTTATTGGTGCTGAATTCCGTTTGTGGATGTAGCGCCGGCACAGCCCGTCCGGGTGTGATCATGGCGGTACAAAACGCGGAGAAGAAACCGGCTCATTTGGTGACTTCTTTTGCCGGTTTTGATACCGAAGCGGTTAAACAAGCCCGTGAATACCTATTGCCTTATCCGCCCTCTTCACCTTGTATTGCGCTGTTGAAAGACGGTCAACTGGTGCATATGATTGAGCGTCACATGATTGAAGGGCGTCCGGCACAGATGATCGCCGCCAATCTCATGGAGGCTTTCAATCAACATTGCTAACTTTCTTACCCCGGCTCCCAAGGCATGTATCCTGATTTCCACGAATTACTCAAATCACTGTTTGGGATAGATATCCCCGTTCTTAGTCTGCTCAAGATGTTTGGTTTTCTCGTGGCCATGGCTTTTTTAGCCGGAGGCAATGTGCTTTATCGGGAACTCAAACGTAAAGAACAGGAAGGCATCGTCGGTTTTACCATCGATGAAGTTACTTTGGGCAAGCCGCTGGGATGGACGGACTACCTGATGTCGGCCCTGATCGGATTTGTGGTGGGCTATAAGGTCATTGGCATGTTTGCCGACTGGAAGCTGTCCTCTCCCGATCCAATGAGCTATTTATTCTCCTCCAAAGGAAATCTGGTCTTCGGGATTGTGATGGCCCTTGGAGCATTGGGCATACGATATTTTGGCACTAAAAAAGAAAGAGATGCGGGCATCATCACCAAGAAAGTGAAGACCTGGCCCCATATGCGCGTAGGCGATATCGCTGTCATTTCCGCTTTAGGTGGCTTTGCCGGGGCTAAAATCTTCAATGCCTTCGAAACCTGGGAAGACTTCCTGCGCGACCCTATCGGGAATTTGTTTTCCAGCAGCGGACTCACCTTTTATGGCGGGCTCATTGTGGCTACCCTTGCCCTTTGGTATTTTGCCCGTAAAATCAATCTCGATTTTCGTCACCTCTGCGATGCAGCTGCCCCGGCGCTCATACTGGCCTACGGAATAGGCCGTCTTGGATGTCAGGTGAGCGGCGACGGCGATTGGGGGATTTACAATTCTGCTTATGCGACCAATGCCCAGGGCAAAGTGGTTCCGGCAACTCAAGATTTTTCTAAGACCATTATCCAATTTCAGGACCACCTCAGCCGTCACCACGAACCCGGAGAAAAGATTCCTTATAAACCATTGAAGGCTCCCGGATTCTTACCGACTTGGATGGTTGCCTATAATTATCCGGGCAATGTCAACAAGGTCGGAGTCCCCCTGCAAGGCTGCGAAGGAGAATATTGTACCGTGTTGCCCATGCCCGTTTTCCCCACACCCATCTACGAATTTTTAATGGGCCTCATTATCTTCGGAATACTCTGGGGGATACGAAAGCGATTCACAGTTCCTTTAAGTATGTTTTCTATATACCTCATTTTCAATGGTATAGAAAGATTTTTTATTGAGCAGTTTCGGGTTAATTTTAAATACAACTGGGGATTTATACATCCTACTCAAGCTGAGATTATCGCGGTTTTGATTATGCTCAGTGGGGTATTGATGTTCATGATGAGGAAGCGCATTGATCACTGGAATCAAAGGAATCAGATCACAGATTAGGTGATTTCACGGTTGATTCTTGACCAAGGCTAATTCTATAAATTCTAAAATTCTGTAAATGACGCTTGTCCCGACTCATTCGGAGATTCAGTCAATTAAATAAGATCACAGATTAGGTGATTTCACTGATGACCCTAAATTCTGTAAATTCTGATTCAGACAATTAAATAAGATCACAGATTAAGTGATTTCACGGATGACCCTAAATTCTGAAAATTCTAAAATTCTGTAAATGACGCTTGTCCCGACTCATTCGGGGATTCAGACAATTAAATCAGATCACAGATTAAGTGATTTCACGGATGACCCTAAATTCTGTAAATTCTAAAATTCTGAAAATTCTGATTCAGACAAATGGATAGCCCTACATATCCCCCTTAAACATCTGCAAGATCTCTTCTTTACGTTGACGGCTCACCGGTATGGATGTGCCGTCGGACATAACGAGAAAGCCACCGTCCTTTTTACTATACTGCTGTATGTATTTGGCATTGATCACATAGGACTGATGCGGACGAATAAATCCCATGGGCGTTAGGATATCTTCATAATACTTGATGGTTTTAGAGGCAATCACCTTTTCGCCATTCAGCATGGTGAGCGTGGTATAATTATCGTTGCTATGACAATAGATGATTTCTTGCGGATCGTAAAAGAGGATCTTGTCCTGAAACCCAACGGCGATCTTGTTGTTCGTGATGGTATTGGTCTGCGGTGTATTCACCGGCAGATTGTATTGCTGTAATAGTGCAGTCAGTTGGTTTTGGATGTTGGCATCACCTTTAATCTTACGAAATTTCTCTATTGCCTTCCTCAATAATTCCTCATCGATGGGTTTCAGTAAATAATCCAGCGCCGAGAGCTTGATGGCATTAATGGCATATTGGTCGAAGGCTGTGGTAAAGACCACATTAAAATTGTATTTATCCAACTTATGGAGCAGATCGATGCCGGTCATAAATGGCATTTGAATATCCAGGAAGACCAGATCAACATTATTCTGCTGCAGATATTCCAATGCTTTCTTAGATGAAGTGAAGGTGGCCACGATATCGAGATCGGTGAAATTCTGCCGAATCAGAATTTCCATCACTTCTACGCAATTGGTTTCATCATCGATAATCACTGTTTTGAACATGATCGTTTAATTTAATTGGGTGAGCACCTCTGCTTGAAGTGAATATTGTTTGATAGGTATGGTAATTAAGATTTGGGTGCCCGCGGGGTACAGGGCTTCATCATAAAGATCTTTGACCTCCACTTTCGCCGTCTGTCCATTGCTGCTGCCCATGAGGCGCAGACGATTTTCGCCCAGCTCCATGCCAAAAGACTTATGACTATCCGTTTTACGCTCCAGCTGTTGAGCTGCCAGTCGACCTACCCCATTATCATCAATAGAAATCGTTGCCTGATGTTCCGATATTTTTGAAATACGGATATGGATACTCTTTTCGCCGTCTTTATGAAGTAGTCCGTGCCATATCGCATTTTCAACATATGGCTGCAGCAGGAGTGAAGGAATCATCACATTCCCGGGATTCAAATTGGGATCTACGGTAATGGTATAGCTGAACTGGTTATTGAAGCGCATGCCTTCTATCAGCATATACAACTCAATGGTATTCAACTCCTCTTCGAGGGTGATATAGGCACTCGATGAATGGTTGAGAATATTCCGAACCAGCTGAGAAAATTTCACCAAATATCGTGAAGCCTGACGGGTATCGTTTCGCAGAATAAAATTATTGATGGAATTGAGTGAATTAAACAAAAAGTGTGGATTGATTTGCGCGCGCAGGGCTTTCATTTCCACCTCCGCCAATTCTTTGGTGTAGCGTATCTTCATTTCCTCTTTCTCTGCAATTTGACTCACCCTGTATTTATAAAAAGAATACACGATTGTAGCAACAATCAGACCAATTAAAGAGAGGAACCACCACGTTAAATAATATGGCGTTGGAATATTAATTTTCAGCGACGTAAATTGATCATTCCACACACCATCACTGTTGGAGGCTTTCACCTGAAATTCATAATGGCCCGACGATAAGTTGGTATACGATACATAATTCCGGGTATCGGCCATGATCCATTCCTTGTCGTAACCCAACAAGCGATACATATATCGTGTGCGCGACGGCAATGAAAATCCCAGCACACCGAAACTCAAGGAGATCGAATTCTCGTAGTGCTTCAGATTCACTTCAGACAGATAAGCAATATTGGTTGCCGATTTGAGATTGTTTTCGAACACCTTAAACTCGCTGATATACACTTCAGGTGATACAGGGTAATTCAGTATCTCTTCCGGTTTAAACACATTTAAACCACTTACGCCCCCAAAGGCCATGCTGCCGTCTTTCAATACTGCATACGCACCCGTATTGAATTCATTCGATTGCAAGCCATTGCTTTCATCATAATTAAACACCATCACCTTTCCGTTTTGACCCAGCGACGATTCATTCCAGATTAATTTGGATATACCGGAATTGCTGCTCATCCAAAACACCGAATCATTCTGTGGCAGAAGCGCATAAATGACATTGCTGTTGAGGAAATCATTGCTCGAAAAATTGGTCAGCATGCGATACTGTGCATCCAGCACCACGATGCCGGCCCCATCTGTCCCCAGCCATATACGACCTTTCCGGTCTTCATACATACACTTCACCGATTTAAAGGATTTCCCTGAAGGATCCTCTTTACGCGGAAAAACGGATTGTATAAAATTTTGTTTGGGATCTATGGTAAACAATCCATTTTCCGTACCCAGCAGCATCTGTTTATTTCTCCGCATAAACAAACAGCGTAAACCATTATTTCTGAAATCCGGATAATCCTGCACCGTAAACTGTTTGACGCTGCCGTCTTTCAGCGAAATTTTATTGAGACCGTTTTCCCGGGTACCCACCCATACCGATCCCATGCTGTCGTTCAGAAAGGACCAGATTGATCCGTCCGAAATATCATTCATTCCCGGTCCGGGCAATATGCTGCGTCGCATTTTCAAGGTATGAATATCCACTACCCCGATGCCGCTGCCATTAAAGCCCAGCCACAGTTCATCTCCTACCCGGATCATTTCAATGATGAAATTATCGGTGGTGCTTAATTTGTTTCTTACGGTCAGAAAAGTGAACAACTTGCTCAATCGGTTATACTTCACCAAGCCGCTGCCGGAGGTGCCTATGAGCAGGTTACCCTCATCATCTTCCACTATTTTCCGTACAAATCTTAAACTCTGCAGATCATCGTCTTCCAGTTTACGTATGGGTATGAACTTTTTCAGAAAGGGATCCAAAATGTCCATGCCCATGCCATCATAACCCACATAGATCAGGCCATACTGATTGACCAAAAAGCTAATGGGATAATTGGCCGAAATATCCAGTATACCTTCTTTTTTCTTGTATTGTTGTAAAGTCTTGGTTTGATAATCGTAGGAGAAAATACCTTGTCCGTAGCAGGTTAGAAAAAGAATATCGTGGATACTGTCGTACACGATACGATTGACGCCGATCAACTTTTCATTGAGTTTATAAAATTCAGACCGGTAGTATTTAGATTCCGATACATCAAATCGTATGAGGTCGGCCTGCAAGGAGCCCAGGAGTATATCGCCGTTTTTATCCTTACCGGCGTTATTAAATAATCCGGGGTTTTTCAAATCATTGATATGCAACTGTTCCCGATTCGTAGCAGGATCATATGCGATGATGTCGCCATTGCCGGCAACAATAAATAGTTTACCGCCCGACTTCAGGATATCAAAAACAAAATGCCTGGATTGCTGAAATTCCGGCATTTCTTTTTTGATCACATAAGAAAAATCGCGGGTGTCTACCAGGAGCAATTTATCCTTGCGGGTATACATCCAAATATGGTGTTCATCTTCCTGGCACACCCAAATCGCCTGGTGCAATTTAACCACATCAGGTGTCACCACTGAGCCCGTGGACCCGTCAAAAATGCAAAACCCGTCGTTGGTGAGGAGGTAGATGTGATTGTCGCGGTCGGTATAGAGTCTTTGTATTTTAGAGGCCGGCAATGAGTTTTTGTCGCTGGGCTTATGGCGGAAGACTTTGATTTGATGACCGTCGAAGCGATTGAGTCCGTCGAAGGTGCCCATCCAGAGAAATCCGCGTTTATCCTGTACGATATCGGTCACCACACACTGAGAAAGCCCATCCTTGAGATTGATATTTTTAATAAAAATCCGCTCCGGTACAAACCCGGCATACAGCTGTTGCGCCATCAGGCACAGGCCTGTGAAAATGAATATTATGTAGAAACGAGGTTTCAGATGAGGCTAATATATTTAGAAAAACTTAAATCTGTGATGAGATTGAGAAATTGGCGGATATCGGCTTGTATTTGGTCAGTTTTAAATGAAAAATGGTAATGTTGTAAAATCTATGAGCAGTACCGAAAACACCATATTGGGACTAAAACTACCCACCGACCCGCGTTGGGTCGACTTAACCGCCATCTCCTTGGAGGCCATTTTAACCGATCATGCCTATTGCGAACAAAAGGCGGCGAGCACCTGCATCAGTCTGATACAGAAGTATGCCGAGTATGAGGAATTGGTGGAGGCCCTCTCCCCCATCGTGACGGAAGAATGGGGACATTTTCGGATGGTGCTGAGCGAGTTGAAAAAGCGTAAGCTGAGTTTGGGCAAGCAGCGTAAAGACGATTATGTGAATGCCTTGTTTCTTCATGAGAAAAAAGGCGGATCGCCGGAAGATCGTTTTCTGGATAAACTCCTCATCATGGCCCTGATCGAGGCGCGGAGTTGCGAACGGTTTCGATTATTGAGCGAAGGTTTGGCCGATGAGTCGCTGCGGGCCTTCTATCGCAAGTTCATGATTTCCGAAGCCGGACATTATCGCTTGTTTATTGATTTGAGCAAACGCTATTTCGACGAAAAGAAAGTCATGAAGCGCTGGCGCGAATGGTTGCAGATTGAGAAGGAGATTCTGAAAGACATGAAAGTTCGCGGCGACCGAATACACTAGACTTCGTCAATGATGAATGGTGAATGTTTAATGCTTAATGGGGCGTTCATATAGATGATTACGGTAACGAAGATGATCATGATTTTGCCCCCGAGTAAACATTCGTTCAATTCATCGGTCGTTTCGGGGGCCCTGAATCCCGCTGCGCGGGGCGAGCGAGCCTCGACCTGCGCGGGCAGCGTGAGAGCGGAGTGTGAGAGCGACAAAGCTATTCGTCATTGCGAGTAGTCACGTTAGTGCACGTCATTGCAAGGAGGCACGACGAAGCAATCCCTTGCTACGGAGCCATTGTTGAACGTCATTGCGAGGCACGAAGCAATCCCATGCTACGGAGCCATTGTTAAACGTCATTGCGAGGCACGAAGCAATCCTATGCTACGGAGCAATAAATACCCCATGAGATTTTCCCGCACGTGCGGGATCGCCTCCTACCATTTACATAATTAAACCCTAATCTTAGGTGCTGATTAAATCCTTATTTGTTTGTTGCTATGTCATGTTATTTCTTTTAGATGTTTATAATGATTTGAATCACGATGCAAACCTATCCTGCCAAAAATCCCTAAGTCTTGACCGATGTTAAGATATTGAGTTTTTCGTTTAAATGAAATGTTAATGAATTAAATCAGGCCAAATCCCGATTTTGTCATGTTCATTTCCATGCTATTCCGGAAAACATGCATAAATAAAGGGTTTAGGCGTAAAATGCCATACCGTTTTTCAATTTGTGCATAGGCCTTTGTATTTGAACATTGCCCAATGTTCAAATACAAAAGCCTTTTGTTCAAATACATCGGGGCATTGATATAATACATTGGGCTGTTGATATAATACATTGGGCTGTTGATACAATACATTGGCCCAATGATATAATACATCGGGCCTATGATATAATACATCGGGCCATTGATATAATACATTGGGCCATTGATATAATACATCGGGCCATTGATATAATACATTGGCCCAGTGATTGAGTACATCGGGCCGATGATTTAAAACATAAGACCATTGATTTAAATCATTGCCACGATGATTCAATACATTGCCACGATGTTTGAATACATTGTCACGATGATTTGATTCATTGCCTTACTACGTCATAGCATCGCCACCCATTTATCGGAAAACGGAACTGACCTGAAGTATATTCAAGAAATTTCAGGGCATAAGCGTAGTAAAACCAAAGAGATATATACCCATGTCAGTACCAAGAGTATCTGAAATATCATTTCACCATTTGATTTACTGTTGAAATTGGGTAGATTTGTATAACACTTGTAATTCTCGGCTTTATATCGGTGAGCGCTCCCCAATGGGGTAGATTACACTAGGTTTATATCGGGTATATACAAGTTGGGTGCAAGCCTAACAGACCGACCGCAAAAGAAAAAACCAACCAAAGACAGAAAAATTTTAAATAAAATACTTGTATGAAAAGATAATTGTTTTAAATTTGTCAAAAATTGACAAGTCAAATGAAAGAAACATTTGGAGAGTATATAAAACGACTTCGGACAGAAAACGAATTAACACTAACTCAACTCGCTGCCAAACTTGAATTGGACTCTGCAAACCTTAGTAAAATTGAGAACAATAAAAGAGAGTTTGACGAAAAACGACTTGAACTTTTAGCTAATGTTTTCAGTCTTGACTTGGCACAACTTCGGACAGAATTTTTCAGTGACATAATCGCAAAGAAAATTTACGAAAACAATTGTGACAGCAAAACGCTGATTTTAGCAGAGCAAAAAGTTGAATATTTAAAATCTAAAAATCTTACAACAATATGAATATAGTATCTTTTTTTGCAGGAGCAGGTGGACTTGACCTTGGTTTCCAAAAAGCAGGATTTAATGTAATTTGGGCAAACGAATACGATAAGGAAATTTGGGAAACACACGAGAAAAATCACCCTCACACAATTCTTGACAGAAGAAGTATTGTTGATATCCCAGCAGATGAAGTTCCTGAATGTGATGGAATTATTGGTGGTCCACCTTGTCAAAGTTGGAGCGAAGCTGGAGCAATGAAAGGGATAGAAGATAAAAGGGGACAGTTATTTTTTGATTTTATTAGAATCTTGGAAGCCAAACAACCAAAATTTTTCCTTGCTGAAAATGTAAGTGGAATGCTTTTAGGCAGACATTCAGAAGCATTACAAAACATTAAAGAAATGTTCAGAAATGCAGGTGTAGGTTATGAACTTTCATTTGAAATGGTAAATGCTTGCGACTATAATGTTCCACAAGACAGAAAACGAGTAATTTTTGTAGGCATTCGAAAAGACTTAGGGTTTAAGTATCAATTTCAAAAACCCAACTTTCCAAAATTAACGCTTCAAGAAACCATTTTTGATTTAAAAGATAATGTTTTACCTGCATTGTCTTACAACAAAACCAATGGTAACAAATGTGCATTGCCAAATCACGAATATATGATAGGTGATTTTTCTACGATTTTTATGTCAAGAAACAGAGTTAGAAGTTGGGACGAACAATCATTTACAATTCAAGCAGGTGGCAGACACGCTCCTATTCACCCACAAGCACCCAAAATGAAATTCATAGAGCAAAATGTAAGAATTTTTGTTCCCGGAAAAGAACATTTATACAGACGATTGAGTGTAAGAGAGTGTGCAAGAATTCAAACATTTCCAGATGATTTTATTTTCCATTACACGAGTGTTCCAGCAGGTTACAAAATGATTGGAAATGCTGTTCCTGTAAATCTTGCAAAATTCCTTGCCGAGACAATCCAGCAACAATTAAAAGAAAACGCATTGACAAAAGAATTAAAAATTGAAAAAAGAGAAGCCGTAGCAGTATGACAAATATTTTAGAAGCAATTGTAAATATTGCGAATAACCCAGTTGTTGCAATTAGAAATCATTATACAGGAAGGAACAGAGCTAACAATGTTGGAGAAGCATTAGAAATGTTTGTAAAAGACGCTTTTGCAAACACTATTCAAGAACAAGATATTCAAGTAAAAAACACTCGATTCAATCAAGTATTTTCTTGGCTTGGCAATCAAAATCATCCACCTGATATTATGATTCGTCAAGGCGATGCAATTGAAGTAAAGAAAACCCAAAGCCCAAATAGCGACTTGGCTTTAAACAGTTCATATCCAAAATCAAATATTCAGTCGAACAGCAATATGATTACACAAGAATGCAGAACTTGTGAAAATTGGACTGAGAAAGACTTGATTTATTGTGTTGGTCATACAACTGATGATTCTATAAAATCTCTTTGGATGGTATATGGTAACATTTACGCGGCCAAACACGAAACATATCAAATAATTAAACAAAAAATCACAGACGGAATAAACGAAATTCCAAATGTTGAATTGGCTGAAACAAACGAATTAGGCAGAGTAAACAGAGTTGACCCACTTGGAATAACAAATTTGAGAATCCGTGGAATGTGGCAAATTCAAAATCCAAGAAGAGTTTTTAATTATTTACATACCACTGGAGAGACTTTTGAGCTTGTTGCGGTTATTCCAACCATCAAATACAATTCATTTCCGACTGACAGTAAAAACAGACTTGAAAACTTGGGTAATCCGAATTTAAGTATTTCAAATGTTCAAGTAAAAGACCCAAATAATCCAGCGAATTTAATTGACGCAAAACTTATAATTTTCAAACTTTAAGACTTTGATTAGCAAATAAATTGATAACGAAAAAACAGAAGACCAGCACCCAACAGCGGTTTTGCAAAAGTGGCGTTTCAGTGCTTCGTATGACAGTGAAGTGGTTAATCAAAGTTTAGTGCTTCGATTGAAGTTTAGTGGTGAAAATCGCCACCTTCGCAAAGCCGCAAACCGTTACAGGAAACTCCCACGACCATCGTCAACCTAACAGCATCAAAAATGCACTCATGTAATTTGCTATATTATAAATTATCATTTAGGATTCTTACTTTGTGCTAAAAATATATCATGGCATATTATTGTAGACTTTCGTTTAATAGCAATGGTTGGTTTACACCTTCAGGGTTTCAAGGAAAAAGTACGAATAGGGATAATCACGAATGTGAATTTGGATTTGGATTTGAGGAATGGTTATTTAATAGCCGAAAATTCATTGATACAAAAAGTGAAAAATGTCATTTTGGATATATAGATTCATTAAAAGATTATAATGAAAATACTAATATTAAAAAAGATTTAGTTCTCTATACAATTCGGCACGTTAAAAAAGGCACTGAACGATTTATTGTAGCAAGATTAAAAAAAGAGGAGTGGGATTATATTAATAAGCAAGATTATTTGAATATTGCGGGTGCAAACGAACCACTAATTGCTGAAATGAAAAGAGAATTAATAGCGACTATGCCAATGCTTAGGTCGCGAATTATTTCATCAAGGTTTGACCAACAAGTGAATTGCCAAGACTGGAACGGTTTAAATTCTAATTCTCACAGGCTATTTAATATTCAAATATTAAAAACTCCCTTTTGCCCAAAGATGGAACGAGTAACAGATCAAACACCATTTCCAGATAGGCATGTATTGAAACTTCAAAGATTTAAACTATTTAATAGTGAACAATTTAATCTCCTATGAAATTAATCCGAATTTTAATTGATTTAATAAATTGTTATGAATTACATTCAAATTGACACTCCCTTTCAAGAATTACATACCTCTGCATTACTGAACAGTTTAGAAGAAAATGTATATGAAGCTATAGCTGAAGAGTTAATAAGTTCATTAAATGAGAATTATAGAGTCATTAATAAAGACGTATACATAGATGAAAATGAAGCAAAGCGAATTATCGAATTAAATATTAACAATAAAATATTAAAGGACAGCAGTTCATTCCCACAGAACTATAAAATAGAAAATTTCATTTCCATTTTTGTAGAAATAATCTACCAAAAGGAAAAAAGAAAAATCATAAGAAAAGAAGCAACAAATAATCCAAAATATTCACAATCATTTGGCGAATTAGAAGTATTATGGAATAAAAAACTACCGATATATAAACGGACGACAAAAAAATGGATTCGAGCAGGGAGTTTTGAAACTAGTGATTGTAATAGGTGTGGCGGAGGAGGTCGAGCTTTAGTTTCTTGTTCCGCTTGTAAAGGATTAGGTTACATTGAACGAACAGATATTATTGTAGGTAGTACTAATAATAGTAGTGGTTACGGCGCAGTTGTCAGAAAGGAACAATGCATTTCATGTCAAGCAAAGGGGCAGGTAATCGATACTTGCCCAAAATGCTCAGGAACTGGGACTCTACAATACCTCGATTACATTGTGTCAAATATTAATGCAAAAAAAAGTAAATTATATTTTTCACAATTACCCCGAAAATATAATCACTTCATAGAATATACAAAACCAGAATATTGTTATTCAAATGAAATAGATAACGAAAATTCAAAATTAATTGAAAATGAAAAACTAACGCATATTAAATACAAAATTAATTTTGTTCCTATCACTACTATTAATTATTCTTATAAGAATCGGTTGTTTGAAATTATTGTAATAAATAAAAAACCTATCAATAAAATTAAATATTTTTTGCTAAAATATAGGAGAATAATTTTTCAGACAATTGGAATATTAGTTATGCTATTTATAACAGCATTTATTGTAATAGAGACGGCCAAATATTTTAAAAGAACTAATAATGTAAGTAATATTAAAACGAGTAAGGAACAAATAAATGGAGAACTAATAATAAATAATTTAATTGATGCGGAGTCACGAAGGAATATTAATTTGGTTTTGTCTTTTTATACAGATACCGTAGTTATGTATCTTAATAAGATAAATAGATCAACGAAAGAAATTACTGAAGATTATCAACGTGACTGGAACTACTATATTGCAATAGATAACATTAAATTGAAAATTGAAACAATAAATCACAATACATTTGATGTATATTCTATAAAAAAATATATCCATCCCGATTCAACATATTTCTATTTAGAGTTTAGAGAACGATATAAAATGAATGACTCCTTAAAAATAACTGAAAAATATTATTTGGAAAAAGGAAATGAAATTAATGAAGAAGATATTGAAGATTAAAGCAATAGTTTACCGTAGGCTGTAAATAAAATACACTAAATTCAAGTATCGTTTTGGGAGTATTCCTGTAACACACAGTTTGGCGCAAGTGCGGCTATATAGCTTTTCAATCTTTTTATCTTTAATCTTCTTTTGGTTCTTAATCTAAACATTCTACCTTTGAATCCCGCACCTGACGCCAACTGTGGGAACGTTAGGGGCAAGCTCTCCACGTACTCTACATGACCAAAATAAAATTAATAACAACGATATCTATTTTGCTAGAATTTATAGCGTTAAATTGCTTTGGACAAAGTTCAATAGAAAAATATGGTTGCAATGTCAGATTTGAATATTCTCAAGATTATTATTTAACAGGCATTGATACATTTAAATTAAATTCTAAATTAATTAATTACTCTGAGAGCAACATTCAGAAGTCCGCCATGCATATTAAAGGTGAAACTTACTTTTTGCAAGAAATTGATGATTTGACTTCAAAAATTTGCGAGAAGATTAAAAATGAAAAAGGCTTATTGGTTTTAGAATTAGAAATTGGTATTAGTGGTAGAATTCAGAACATTAATGTCGCTCATTCTTTTTCGCCTGAAATTGATGAATACGCAAAACAGTATTTTTATGGTAAGCCGGCAGAATGGATTCCTGCAAACGTATCGACTGGACAATCAATAAATTCTTATATGCAACTTTTCATATTTGTGAATTTAAGCAGGTAGAATGGGAAATTGCCTGCCCCTAACATACGGCTTACTGCAATAGCTGGCACTTGGTCGCCGCGAAATCAGAATTATTAATTAGATTTGTTGTAGCCTGATGTTTTACGGTTCTTAAGTCAGCTACTGCGGAAGCCGTCGGAACGTTGGCTGCAAGGCTACGACAGACCCAAATAACAATAGTAAATTCAATAAAATGGACAATAAAGAAAAAGTAACAACAAGAGCAGTTATCATTCCTGACGATACCGAAGCAGTTAGAAAACTATGGTTTGACTATTTAACTTGGGGAAATGACAAAATGCAAGAATTATATGGTGTACATCCACATAATCCCAAAGAAGCAGTTGAACAAGACATTGAACAAATAAGCAAGTTTCAACCACCTTATGGACAATTAATCCTTGCAGTCTATGAAAATAAAGTATGTGGACTTGGAAGCCTAAAACGTATCAACCCTGAAATTGGAGAAATAAAACGAATGTTTGTTGACCCAACTGTTAGACGAGTTGGAGCAGGACGAGCTATACTTGAAGGACTATTAGCCGAAGCCAAAAAAGTGGGTTACAAAAAAGTTAGGCTTGACAGTCCAAAGTTTATGGAAGCTGCTCATTCACTTTACAGAAGTTTTGGTTTCCGTGACATTGACGCATATCCAGAAATGGAAATTCCAGCAGAGTTTAAAGACTATTTATTGTTTATGGAATTAGATTTAGAAAGCGACAATTAGGGCAGCGAAAAAGCCCAGCAGCCAACAGCCGTTTGCCGCAATGGGGGCTGACGTGGTTAAATCAAGTGCAGTGCATCTATCAACATTTGTGCTTGGTTGACAGTGAAGTGCTCCGAAATCCCCCACTGCGGCAAGCGGCAAACCGTTAGCGGTAACCCACTTGGAGTGTACACTCTTTAATTAGCTTTCTCTTTTTGGTGTAGTATGACGCAAGCTAAGTGTTTTTTGCTGTCAGCACAGGGGCTGCAACTATGTGTGCGAGGTGTTGCATGGCGTAGGGCTCACAGATCAACCGGACATTTCGTTTATGATTGAAGATTTTGCTGTCAGCACAGGGGCTGCAACTATGCGTGCGAGGTGTTGCGCTGCGTAAATTGATGATGTGGGCTACCGATAACATACGGCTTACTGCAATAGCTGGCACTTGGTCGCCGCGAAACCAGAATTATTAATTAGATTTGTTATAGCCTGATGTTTTACGGTTCTTAAGTCAGCTACTACAGAAGCCGTCGGAACGTTATGTGCAACCCAAAGAGACAACGTACCAAACATAAACAGACGATAAAATGAAATCAGAAAATAGACTTGCAGGGCTTGGAATTTTGACAGCAATTTCGGCTTCACTTTGTTGTATAACACCA